>CAZKRM010000003.1:65045-151399 GCA_964555285.1 uncultured Nitrospiraceae bacterium | reverse complement strand
AATCCGGCACGACGAGGGGCTCTGCCTCGCGTTGCTCGGCGGGTATGGGGCTAGTGGCAAGGGGCGAGAGGCGAGAGGGAAGATCGGATGCGGTGGGGACGAGCACTGCTGCCGCTCCCCCCTCTAGCCCCGTGCCTCTCGCCTCGTGCCCGTAATCCGGCCCACTCATGCTCGTGCCGATGCTCGACGCATCGCCCGATGGGGCCGGCCCGCAGCCGGAGAGACAGGCGAGCAGCGCCAGTGTCAGGAGCGCCTTCAGACTCTTATTGATGTGCGAGACCGACGTGGTCGTGGACATCGGGGCGATCACGTCAGCAGGACGTGCCCCCCCTGTCGCGGTGAGACCGGATCGATGCGCTTAGGCTGGGAGAAGTGAGTGAGTGAGTGAGTGAGTGAGTGAGTGCAAGCGGGAAGCCGCGTGCGGGAAGGTGACAGAGTGTTGAACCGCAGCAGGCTGCATCGCGCACCATTCGCCGATGCCCCGCTGGGTGCGGCTTCGCAGGCATCGAGCCGAGGGCGCTACGCTAGGCCGCGAGACAGTGTATTGTCAACCCCTCGTAAGTGGTAGGTCGCAAGAAAGACTTCCATTGCCGGCGAGAGCCGGAACCATGCCATGATCGCCGCCCTCTCGCCCCCATCCCCAAATGCTCCCGATGGTGGCATTCGCCCGGCAGAATTTGTATAGTGGGAACGATCCGACGGTCTCCATCAAATGCGCAAGACACTGCTCTCACTGCTGGTCGTGGCCGTTCTCCTGATGCTTGGCGGAGGCGGCTGGGTCGGCTTTCAATTATTCACCACCGGCTTCAGCGCCAAAGCAGAACCTCATGCGCTGGAGATCATGATGGCGCGCCAACTCCGGCGCCTGGCCATTCCGGTGGAGCGGCGCAATAAGCCAAATCCAGTCATCCCGAGTACCCAAGTATTAGCCGACGGCCGGGCCCACTTCGCCGACCACTGCGCGACCTGCCATGGGAACGACGGCGGCGGGCAGACCCCGATCGGCAAGAACGTGTATCCGAAGGCCCCTGACTTGCGCCTGACCGACACTCAGTCGTTGTCCGATGGAGAATTGTTCTTCGTCATCCACAACGGCATCCGGTTCACGGCCATGCCGGCCTGGGGTTCCGGCGACCCCGAGAAGGACCTGGACAGTTGGAAGTTGGTGCACTTCATCCGCCACCTGCCTCAGCTCAGCCCGGAAGAATTAGAGGAGATGAAAGCCCTGAATCCGAAAACGAAGAAAGACCTCGAGGAGGAAGCCTCGTTCGACCGGTTCCTCCAAGGGGACGATGCAGCGGGGGTGATCGCCCCCGAAAGCCATCATCATTGATCAGCTACGAAAGGAGCGCCTGGTGACCACCTTCAGAATGCTTTCCCTCGCTCTGTTCCTCCTCAGCATCGCGACGACAGCCTCAGCGCACGGGACGGGACAACACGTCCTGGGCACCGTCACGGCCATCGACGCGACGCACGTGGAAGTCAAAACCCCCAAGGACGGCACCGTGTCCGTCTATCTGACGAAGACCACACATTACCTGGCGAAGGGCAAACCGGGCTCGCCGTCCCTGCCTCAAGTGGGCGACCGCGTCGTGATCGAGACGACCAAGACCGGAGAAGCTCTGACAGCGACGGAGATTCAATTCTCCAGCGTGAAGCCTCCCGCGAAGTAAATGGTCAGGCGATGCCGACTGTTCATCTCCACAGTCGTAAGTGGTTCGGCCTCGCGGAGGGAGGCTTCCATGCCCTGGCCATCCGGGTCATTGTGACCGGCATCGCCGTCTTCCTTGCGATCACCATCGTGCCGGGGGTTGAAGCACAGACGTTCTCCGCCGGCCTGGCTGCCGTGCTGGTGCTCACATTCCTTAATACTCTCCTGCGGCCGATTCTCTACCTGTTCGCGTTGCCGCTGATCGTGCTCTCGTTTGGTCTGTTTACCGTTCTCATCAACGCCCTGCTGCTCCAGCTGACCGACTACTTGGTGAAAGACTTCGAGGTGGTCGGGTTCTGGGCCTCCGTGTGGGGCGCGCTGCTCATCAGCCTCGTCAGCACCCTGCTCAACATCTGGAGAATGGAGCCGCCACACATCGAATCGTTCCCCCCACCCGATCGCCCCCCGCGGATCGTGAATCCGGACTAGGCCGAGAATTGTCCGGCTTTCTTGGCTCCTCTCCTCCCTTGCCCGAGGCGGGAGGGCCGGGAGGCCGTCACTGTGCGCGTCCACCGAGCACATCGTTCACATCACAACCACGCGAGGGCAAGGAGGTTCGCCCCGCCGCGGCCGTCGAGCGAGCACCGATATCTGTTAGGTCGAGCTGCGCTCGACACGGGAGGGGGCCCGAATCAACTCCCCTCCCGTACCCACCGTCCGGGCTCCGGGAGCGCAGGGCGAGCCTCCTTGCCCTCGCACACCAAACATTTGAATTGCCCCACCCCGACTGCTACAATGCGCTCACATCACGATGCCGCCAGCCGCACCACAACCGACGAAAGCTCCAGCCGAGACGCATCTCCAGCGGACCTTGACGACCGCGTTGAACGAGCTGCCGGTCGATGCCGCGCTCGCCGCCGTCTTTCATCAAGAACAAGGACCGCTGGTCGGCCACGTGGCCCGGGGCTTCACACCGCGGGACGTCCAGGCCATTTTGCGGACACTGTCCTCTCACGCTGCGCTGAATGCGTTGTCTCCATCGGAGGGCAGCGAAGGATCCAAAACCTTTCGGCTTCGGCTGATCACGCCCGGCGCGAAAGCGCTGCTCGGCATTCCCTTGCGCCACCGAGAGCGTATCTACGGATACTTGATTGTCGGGCGTAAGGAGAACGCGACCTTTGCAAAGAAAGAAAAAGCGTTGATGGACACCGCGAGCGAGGACATTACCAAGGCTCTCGAACGCGAATCGCTCTTCAATACACATGTGCTCTTGAGCCGCTCTTTGGTGGCCCATGAACCGGTCGCCGCAGCGACCGCCACGGCGGAACTGTTCGCCACTCCGCCCTCCCACGCAACACCGGACTTACAGGAGAAAGTTGTCGCGCTCCTCCACGAAGTCGGACAAGTCGTGCCGTTCGACCGGGCGTGGGCGTCGTATTACGACCCGCTGGCAGGCAGTGTGGAAGTCTTGGGTATCGCGGGCGACCAGAAGAGCGAGCACAAGGACCAAAAGAAGGATCTCAAGCCGGGGCAACGTCTGGCCTTGGACGGCTCAGCGGCGGGATGGGCAGTCCGGCACCGGAAGCCCCGCGTGGACCATGATCTCGCCTCCACGCAAGGACGTTTCTTCGACCACAAGTACCTGTACAAGGATCGTTTTCAGTCGTCGCTGGTCGTGCCCTTTTTCGTCCGGGGACAAGTCGGCGGGACGGTCACGCTCGGGTCCAAAGAGGCGGAGCGCTACGCCATCCCCGACGCCAGAACGTTGGAGCCGATTACCAACAAACTCGTCGATCTACTCCAGCAAGCCCCAGTTGAACAGCCTGCAATGGAAACGACTGCCGCATCGGGGGACAAGCCACCGAGCGTGCCCACCCCGGCTTCCTTGGAACCGATGATCCGCAAGCAAGAACGCCAAGCGGCCATCGGCGAGTTCAGCGCCTTTTTAGCCACGGAAGTCCGTGAGCCGCTCGCCTCGATCCGCGCACAACTGGAGGAAGTCACGGGCGAAGGCATTCTCGATTTCGATCCCCAAACACGCGTCGAGAACGCCATGCGCAACCTGATTCGGATCGAAGCAATCCTGAACGAGATTCTCGACTTCGCCAAACCGCTGGAGTTGAACCGGCGTCTCTGCCGGGTGCCGGAAGTGATCGAGAACGCGTTGACGGTGGTGGCCACCGATCTGGAGGTCACGCGCATCCAAGTCACGAAGGACTACGCCGCTCATATTTTGCCGGTCCGGTGCGACGAAGCGAAGATGCAGCAAGTCTTCCTCAGTATCTTCAAGAACGCGATCGAGGCCATGACCCCCGGTGGGCACCTGCAGATTGCTTTGGCGAACCATCGCGCCGGCCGCGCGTACGAAGTCCATATCCTGATGAAAAATGACGGCGCTCCGATACCGGCCGAACATGCGGATAAACTTTTTGAACCGTTTTTCACCACCAAACGCTCGGGCACAGGGTTAGGGTTGGCGACGGTCAAAAAAATTGTCGAAGAACATCAAGGACATATCGCCATCGACAGCGCCCCAGGCGAAGGCACCACCGTCACCATCCGCTTGCCGGGAGTCCCGCCGCGAGGCGGCCCCTTCCGCCACCGTGGGCGGGGGCGCCGTCCGCCACGCCGTGGCCATTAGCTTCTCTCTTTCACTCTTGACACTCCGTACGGGGACGGCTAAGATGCCCGCGCTCGATACGTCTTCAATCGACATTTCTTCGGCCAACATTCTTTCAAAGGAGTAGGGCTATGAAATTCTTGATCGGCACTGTCGCAACAGTTGCAGGTGTGCTGTTCGGGCTCTCCCTGGCCTCTGCGAACCCGGCTTTATTGCCGAAGCATGAGGGCTATCCGATGAAGAACGACGGCAGCCCTGTCAACGGGCAGCCGACGGCGAATGATCCCGGCCAGACCAACGCAAGCGGCGAGAAAGCCGTGCTCAAGTCTGCGGGATTTGATGACAACCACGCTGTTCAGAATCTCTCGGATCCCAACAATCAGCGCATCACTAAGAAGGAAGGCGCAGGCCGTCTTCCCAATGTCCAGGGGCCCCAGATTAAGATCGAGCCCCCAGTGACCTCAGCCACAAAGATCAGCGGCGATCGGAAAATCCAATAGCTGAATCTTCAGCTGATACGAAAAACGGGGAAGCCGCATATCTATGCGGCTTCCCCGTTTTGTTTGATCCCTGCTAAGAGACCAGCCTGACGTTCAACTCTTCTTGGCACGACTCTTTCTCGCAGGAACAGACCGCTCCGAGACCTCCGGCTGCTCCAAGCGGAACCGCCACAGCTTGGCGGCCCATTCACCCGCGTAATCGACGCCGATCCGAGGATATCTGCCGATCGAAGCCTTTCTGACAATACCCCCTCGATCCTCAAGCCAGAGTTTCTCCCCCCGAGTCAAATCCAAACGGTTAAGCGAGCGATCAATGTTGAGTCGGCGGCACACCCGGCCCGGCCCGTCGATTAACTCACAGTCCAGCTCCACCGCACGCACAAGGACTGCAGCCGGATAGCCGTCTTCCTCCGTCACGATATTGAAACAGTGGTGCATCCCGTAAATGAGATAGACGTAGGATACGCCGGCCGACCCAAACATCACGTCAGTCCGCTGTGTTCGCCCTCGTGACGCATGACAGGCTTGATCTTCTAGACCGACATAGGCCTCCACTTCGATGATTCTGGCCGCCATCGTGCCGGCCCCGTTCTCCCGCAAGAGGAACTTCCCCAAGAGAGACCGCGCCACTTCTACGGTGGGCCGGTTGAAATAGACACGCGGTAATACAATTGATCGCATGACAATATTTAATGTTGAATTGGTCGAACGGCATCTGTCAATTCAAAATTCGACATTCATCATTCAGCATTAGCCGCAAGCGGCTCAAAAATACCATGCGAGGCCGCCCATCACAAACCGGGGGTTGCCAGGGACGAAGTGAATGTCGTTGATCGGTACGGTTTCGTTTCGCAGCCGGGACGGAAATGCAAACACGGCCTGCTCCCATTTCGTATTGAGGAGGTTCTGAACGAAAAGAAAGGCTTCGAGCCGCCCATGCGAGAGCTTGACGGGAAGTTGATACCGTTCGGACAGATCGAAGTCGATCCATGACGGTGACTTGAAACTTCGATCTTCGTTCAACGGCCGGACCCCCAGATACGTCGCCTGCAATTGTGAACTCAGTCCCTCCGGCCATCGCAGGAGCAGCGCGCCGTAGGCAGTCATTTCCGGCGCTAAGGAAATCGCGCCGCCGTTGCGGAACTCCGCCTTCGTCCACGTCACGCTGCCGTTGAAGTATAGGGGGCCCATGATCTGCCCTCGTGCGGCCAGCTCCATGCCACGCCGGCGTGAGGCTCCTCGAATTTCGGTGGTGCCCTCATCGCCGGCAAACACCAGTTCGGATTGGAGTTCGAGCGCCCAGGCCGTGGCGATCAGCTCAAGCCCGTCCGGTCCCCACGGTTTGGACCGGGCTCCGACCTCATACGTCTTGGCCCGCGCGAGCGGCGACGAGCCGGGAGCCACAGCCGACCGAGCATCGTTGCTGTGATACCCTTCGCCATAATTGGCAAAGAACTCCGTGCTGAACCAGGGCCCTAGGATGAGATTCGCCTTCGGCAGAACCAAGGCCGTGGACGTTCTCCCCGCTGGCTGCTCAGTACAGTCGGGACAACGATTTCGCACATCGAACGTAAATATCTCGGTTCGGACACCTCCGGCAAACCGCATCCACGGGGTCGGCTGCAGCTCGACTTTCATAAAGGGCGAGTAGGAGGCTTCGAGAATGTCGCTGTCCGTCGTCGTGCCCAATGGATTCCGTTTGGCTTGGGTGCCCAGCCGCGCATGGATGTTGTCCACCCTGGCCTGCACTCCGACCGTCGCCGCGCTGTCGATGTCCAGGAACTTGCCGGTCTGCCGATAGCCCATATCTCCGCCGTAGATGACCCGCCGATCCGACTGCTGGAACCCATCTCCATTCACTGGATCGTTCAGGAAGAAGGTGAAATTCGTAAAGAGGTCAAATTTGTAGTACTGCGCGTACGCATTCGCGAAGAACTGGCCGCCGGAGGTGGTGTCGTAGTGATAGTTAAGCCGGCTGGTAGCGCGGGTAGTTCGTCCTCCCTCTGATGGATCGATTGCCCCAAAGCGGTCGAGCGAGCCGTTCGTCACCGCCCGGAGCGGGATTTCGCCGGAGGCGTTCCATTGCGCTTTATGAAACGTGGCGGTCACGCTCAACTCGTCCCGTCCGGTTGGATTCATCGTGGCCTTCGCCAAGAGGTTGGCCCGGAAGTAGCGATTGTCGTTCTGGAACGGGCCGTTGGTGTAATAGCCCTCCGCCGCGAACAAGGTGCGGACCTTGTCTTTCGTTGGGGACAGCATCAAGAGATGCCGCTGGGTATCGAACTGGCCACCAGCGAACTGCACGATTCCTTCCTTGACTATTTCCCGTGTCTTGAAATTGACGGCCCCTGCCGTCGCGAAATCTCCATACTCGGGCAGGTACGCCCCCTTGTAGACATCGAGTCCCTCGATCGTTTCCGGAATAATGAAATTCAGATCGGTGTAGCCCTGGCCATGCGCATGGGACCGGAAATTGATCGGCATGCCGTCTGCAAAGAACGCCACGTCGGTGCCGTGATCGGCATCGAACCCGCGCAGAAAATATTGATCGGCCTTGCCGGCCCCGCCGGAATGTTCCACGGCAAGAAATCCTGGTATCAGGCGCAGCACCTGGGCCGGCCGGCCTTGCGGCTGCAAGAGATATTCTTTGTCCGGGATAAACTGTTGGGAC
Source organism: uncultured Nitrospiraceae bacterium (assembly GCA_964555285.1). Taxonomy (GTDB): domain Bacteria; phylum Nitrospirota; class Nitrospiria; order Nitrospirales; family Nitrospiraceae; genus JBBIQV01. The sequence goes on along the minus strand of CAZKRM010000003.1, from coordinate 143,957 downwards.
GACGCGGCGACCGGCTGCTCGCCGACGACGGACACTTCTTGGATTTCCACCGTGTCTGCGTCCGGATCGTGAGCTATTGCGGGAGAAACGAACAGAACGATAAGAAGGATGTGAAGACGCCAATGCAGAACGAACACTGCTGACTCAGCCCAACCCTTTGCCCGTCGTCGTCATGGTCAGCTTCCCGTGCTTGACCCCTTTGACGCTGACCAGCGCGTCGGAGACCTTCTTGACCTCAGATCCCTTCCCTTTCACAACCAGCACCTCCAAACAATGGTTATGGTCGAGATGCACGTGCATCCCGGAGAGGATGAGGGGCTGATAGCGGTGCTGAATATCGGTGAGCTTCCTTGTCAAATCCCGTACATGATGGTCATAGACGAAAGTAATTGTGCCGACCGTCTCCTTGTCCTCGTCCCACTGCTGTCCGACCAGATTGTCGCGGATCAGGTCGCGCAGGGCTTCCGACCGATTGGTATAGCGGCGCCGCTGGATCAGACGATCGAAGTCATCGAGCAGCTGGCGATCCAGCGACACGCCGAAACGGACCAGTTGTTTCATCTCGCCTACCTGAGAGTAGCACGTTTTTGAAATTCATAGCACTCCATCTCCCCATAAGTCAACCACCTTGAGGCCGATCTCACGACCAGCCCCCTTCTCTCCTCAGAGCACTACCATGAAGGACTGTTTTTCTACGGATAACAAAGAGGGTATACGGTTGCCGGATGAGAGAGGGACGCTGGAATGCCGAACCGGTCCGGCGTGGGGTCAGATTATGCCCCGGAGCCGGCGGGTTTCCTGCCGCAGGTTTTGAATCGCCCGATCGTCGCGGTCAGATTCTCCACACGCTTGTGAAGCGTCTCGATGGCTTGGCGAAGGTCTTCCGTAGAGCCGCTCGTCGCGGCCCGCTCCAACTCGGTGAGGATAGCCGCCACTTCGCCGCTGCTCGCTTGCACATCGCCGATTTTGGCTCTGAGTGCGTCGACCATTTCACGCAGAGCGTCGGCCTCTTTCTGTAGAAAATCTCTCTTTCGAATGCCCGTCCGCACGGTCAGCTCGCCTCTGGCAACGGCTTTGTACACGGTATGGAACCGGTACAGCGGGCCGGCGATTCGATGGGAGAAGAACACCGAATGAAGAGTCAAGAGCACTAAGGTAATGATGAGCGGCGGCCAGACCCTGCGGTGCAGCACCAGGAATTGCGCTGCAGCCTCTTGGAACTGAGAGGAGGACAGGATGGGCCCTTCCAGTTGTATTCCCACCGGTACGAAGATCGCACCTGCAAAGACCAGCAGGATAAGCAACTGATACACGAAACTGACGGCTACAAGCCGAAATTGAAGTGTATCTTTCAGGAAATACTGTCTTCGCCTTCGCACAGCCGAGGCTCCCCTTTCTCAGAACCACTCCTTTTTCGGATCGTTTTCACCAGGACTTGAGGAGCAACTGAACAGCACTTCCTCGGCAGGTAGTTGGGTAGCTTCCCCCTACGCGCAGCAAGCGAGCACCTTTGTTGCTATGGCTCATCAGCCTTCGCAAAGTCTACCCATCACCCCTCTCCTCTTGGCAAAGCGGCTCAGTGGCCTCCCCCTGCGCGCATCCAACGATCACATTCTGATGTGCGCGTTGTGCGAGCACAGGAGGCCACTGAGCCGCTTTGTCTTCCCTACTCCCCTTGGATCGGCACGTAGAGCACGGTTCCCTGGCGGTTGACGAGCAGGAGGGCGACGTCGTTCGGCCGGATGGCTTCGGCGAGACGCTGGAAGACGGAGAAGTTCGGAAGAGGCTGCCGGTTGAGTTCGACGAGTATGTCGCCCGGCTGGAGGCCGGATACTTCCGCCACGCTGCCCTCTTCCACGTCGGTCACGACCACGCCGGCGTTGACGTTCAGGTCCATCTGGCGGGCAAGCGCCGGGGTAATGTCGTCCACGATGACGCCGGCAAGTGGATGGGATGCGGCCTCAGTGGGTGACGAAGCCGTCGCGCGCTTCACCCGTTCACGAGGCGCTTCCTGGATCACGAGCTCTGCCTGCATCGGCCTCGTGTCGCGGATAATGTCCAGGCGGTGCTTGCTGCCGATGGCTGCGGCCGCGATCAGATTCCGCAGATGGCCGTTATCCATCACATCACGCCCATCGAAGCGGACGACGACATCGCCGCGACGCAAGCCGGCCTTCTCGGCCGATCCCTTGGGTTGGAGATCGGTCACAATCGCGCCTTTCACATCGGGCAGACGAAATATCTTCCCTAACAGCGGTGTCACGTCTTGGGTCGAAGCGCCGAGGAATCCGCGGATGACGCGCCCGGTTTTGATCAAGCTTTGCATCGCCGCCCGCGCCATATTGCTCGGGATGGCAAAGCCCACGCCGACGCTGCCGCCGGTGGGACTGGCGATCGCGGTGTTGATCCCGACCAGTTCGCCATTGATATTGACCAACGCGCCGCCGGAGTTGCCGGGGTTGATCGGCGCATCGGTCTGGATGAAATCTTCAAAATCCGCCACACCGACATCGGCGCGGCCCACCGCGCTCACGATCCCAAATGTCACGGTCCGACTCAGGCCCAAGGGATTCCCAATAGCGAGCACGAAATCCCCGACCGCCAGCGCACTCGAATCGCCCCAGGGCACAGTCGGCAACCCCGTGGCGCTGATCTTGACCACCGCCACATCGGTTTTCGGATCGGTGGCGACGACGCGGCCTTTATATTGCCGGCGGTCGGCGAGAATGACTTCGACATCGACGGCGTCGGCCACCACGTGATTGTTGGTGATGATGTAGCCGTCCTGTGAAACGATCACCCCGGAGCCTTGGCCATATTGACGGCGGGACGGCGGCTCCTTAAAGAGCCCGAAGGGAAGCCCTTCGTCGCTGAAGGCCTGATCGTGGACGACCACGGTGGAGGCGATGCTGACGACGGCCGGGATGACCTTGGCGGCAGTCGAGCGGACCTGCGCCTGAAGATCGCTCCCTCCGACAACGGGGATCAGCCGCCCGATTGCGAGGGCAGGAGACACGTTCCCCCAACCGGCGAACAAGCACGCCAGCAGGGCGAGGGCCCAGCGGAGATCCGCGTGTGGAAAGACACCCTGACTTGTTGGAATTAATAACCTCATAGCAGCGCGGTGGAGCTTACCACGTGCTCAGGCACCAAGCACTCATAATTCGACATGACGCAGACGCAGAGCGTTGGAGATGACCGACACGGAGCTGAATGTCATCGCTGCGCTGGCGATCATGGGACTTAAGAGCACTCCCCAGACTGGATAGAGCGCGCCGGCCGCAATCGGCACTCCGAGTAGGTTATAGACGAAGGCAAAGAACAGATTTTGCCGGATGTTCCGCATCGTCGCTCGACTCAAGCGCCGCGCGCGCGCGAGGCTGCGGAGATCCCCTTTCGCCAGCGTGATCCCGGCGCTCTGCATGGCCACGTCGGTCCCCGTCCCCATCGCGATTCCCACATGAGCCTGCGCCAAGGCCGGCGCATCGTTGATCCCGTCGCCGGCCATCGCCACGATGCGTCCTTCTGTTTGAAGGTCCTTGACCATCTGCCCTTTCTGATCCGGCTGGACCTCGGCGATCACCTCGTCGAGACCCAATTGGCGAGCCACCGCCCCGGCCGTCGAGCGATGGTCGCCGGTCAACATGATCAGCCGCAGCCCTTCCTCTTTCAGGAGTCGAATCGCCTCGGGTGTCGAGGCCTTGATAGGGTCCGCGACGCCCAACAGACCGGCAGACTGTCCATCGACCGCAACGAAGACGATCGTCTGGCCATCCCGGCGAAGACTCTCGGCTTCTTCGTCCAAGACCGAAAGACTGTTGCCCTTGACGCCAAGTTCCTCGCGGAGGAAACTCGACGTTCCCACGGCGACGGTTCGTCCATTGACCGTGCCCATCACACCTTGACCCGTCACGGACTTGAAATCCTGCACAGCCCCGATCGGCACGCCACGGGTCTCCGCTCCTGCGACAATGGCCGCAGCAAGCGGATGTTCGCTGCCTCGTTCCAGGCTCGCCACGAGCGAGAGAAGCTCCATGTCGTTCCACGGTGGGACACATCGGATCGTCAGCAGCTTGGGTTTGCCCTCCGTCAGCGTACCGGTTTTGTCGAACACCAGTGTGTCCACCTTTTCGAGCGTCTCCAGCGCCTCAGCCTGCTTGACGAGCACACCCGCCATCGCCCCACGACCTGTGCCCACCATAATCGACATGGGAGTGGCCAACCCGAGCGCGCAGGGACAGGCGATGATCAAGACCGCCACCGCGCTGACCAGCGCATAGGCCGCTCGCGGCTCAGGCCCCCACAGCGTCCAGGCAATGGCCGTGAGGATCGCGACCAGCACGACACCGGGCACGAAGTACCCCGCCACGACATCCGCCACCCGTTGAATCGGCGCGCGACTCCGTTGCGCCTCACTGACCATGCGGACGATCTGCGCAAGCAGCGTATCCGACCCGACCCGCTCGGCCAGCATGAGGATGCTCCCGCTGCCGTTGATCGTTCCGCCGGTCACGCGCGCGCCTACCATCTTCTCGACTGGAAGCGGCTCGCCGGTGATCATGGATTCATCAATCGCCGTTCCGCCGTCCACCACGATTCCATCCACCGGCACGCGCTCGCCGGGCCTGACACGCAGGCGGTCGCCGACCTTCACCTGGTCCAACGGGATATCGTCCTCGCGCCCATCACCTCGCACAAGCCGCGCCGTTTTGGGCGCCAGACCGAGCAGCGCGCGGATCGCGCTGGATGTCCGGCTCCGCGCACGGAGTTCCAACACCTGACCGAGCACCACCAGCACCGTGATGACTGCGGCTGCTTCGAAATAGACCGCCAGCGTGCCGTCAGGCCGGTGAAAGGCCTGCGGGATCAGATCCTGCAGTGCCGTGGCCACGAGGCTATAGACATAGGCCGTCCCAGTCCCGACGGCAATCAGCGTGAACATGTTCGGACTCAGGTTCCGGACAGACTGCCAGCCGCGTTGAAAGAACGGCCATCCTCCCCAGATCACCACGGGCGTCGCGAGGAGGCACTGCAACCAGTTCATCGCTGCGCCCGATAACACCCGCTGCAGCGGCCGGCCTGGGAGCATATCCGACATAGCAATGCCGAACACGATCAGCGCCGGTCCAAGGTTCACCCAGAACCGCCGGCTCATGTCCACGAGTTCCGGGTTGGCTTCCTCTTCAACAGCCACGGTCCTTGGCTCCAACGCCATGCCGCAGAGTGGGCAAGAGCCAGGCTCCGACTTGATCACTTCCAGGTGCATCGGGCAGACATACTCGGTTTTCGTGGCGAGAGGGAGGATGGTTGCCGGCTCGAGCGCCATCCCGCACTTCGGGCATGGGCTCGGCTTGTCCGCATGGACCTCTGGGCACATGGGACAGACGTATTCCTGCTTGGCACCAGGCGCGAGATGCTCCGGCATAGAAGCCGGCGGAGCCGCCGATTTCTGGAGGTACTTCTCCGGATCCACCTTGAACTTCGTCAGGCAGCCCTGGCAGCAGAAGTAATACGTCGTACTCTTGTACGAATGGGATCCGGCGGCCGTGGCCGGCTGCACCGTCATCCCGCAGACGGGATCGATGTCGCCGGCGCCGGCGGAAGCCGGCGCCGGCATCGGCATCATCGGCAGGATTTTCTTCATCGACGGCCTGTCAACCATCATCAGTGGCAGAGTCTCGGCATATCGCTCCGGGCTCGCGCGAAACCGCTCGGCGCAGGACTGCCCACAGAAATAATAGGTCTTCCCTTTGAACTCCTGCTGCCCCGCGGCAGTCGCGGGCTCTACAGTCATGCCGCAGATCGGATCGATCGCCATCTCCCCTCAGAAGGAGTCTTGAGTTTAGAGTTCTGAGTTCTAAGTTTTCTGACCCACTGCAACTCAACACTCAGAACTCAGCACTCAGCACTTTCCAGTTCATCGCTTGCCGTCCGCATCAAGAATGCTCCGAATAACGGTGATGGCATTCTCAGGGTTCAGGTTTGCACCTTCAATCTTGATGTTGCCGTCGAGCAACAATGTCGGCGTGGAGTGTACCTGAATCCGCTCGCCCCACCGCCGCCCGTCTTCAAACGTCTTCGCCGGTTTCCCGCTTGTCAGTCCTGACTCGAATGCCACAGGGTCGAGCCCGACTTCCTTGATCAGAACATCGCGGATCGTTTTATCCAACACTCCTGTCACCTTGTCCTTGTGAATGGTGCGAAACAGAACCTTCTTCATCTCATGGCCTTTCCCCATCGTCTTCGCCTGCTCGTACATATCGAACGGCGTGGGAAGCTTGCCGTGAATGACCGGGAACCCGACCATGGTCACATCCAGCTTGTCCCCAAACTCCTTGTGAAGAAGAGGCAAGGCTGTTTCTTCGAACATATGACAGTGCGGACAGTAGAAGTCGGCGAACACCGCCAGCTTCACTTTGCCGGCTTGGTGGGTCGAGTGCTCGTCTTTCAGTAACTCGAACTTTCCCTTGAGTTCCGGCTTCCCCGCCGAGGCCGACAAGGGAAGACCGGTCGCCCCCGCCAAGGGAGCGAGCAAACAGAAGATCAAGAACCATCTACGTGGGTGCACGAGAATCATGCAGTCTGCTCCTTTCTCAAGACAGGCTGAGTGCCGTCACCAACATCCTTCCACCATTATATATATAGGAGCCGGCTCGTGGACGTGAGTCTAGATGCCGGCAACCAATTGTGTTTGTTATAATGCCACCATGCCGGGCAGAAATACACTGAGGCTCATCGCCGTGGGACTCGCCGCCGGACTCGCCGCCTGCAGCTCGAGCCCCAGCACCTACGACCATCCCCCGCAGGAAGAAGGTATCTCGTTCATCCAACTCAAAGCGACCCCTGATTCCTACAAAGGGCAACAAGTGATGCTGAGCGGACGGGTGCTCGGCGCGAGGCGGTTGAAGGAAGGCACCCGCATCGAGGTGCTGCAGCTGCCGTTGGAGGAGTCACAACAACCGAGCGGGGATCTGACTCGCTCGCAGGGGCGGTTCGTGGGTATGCACAAAGAGTTTCTCGACCCGGCCACGCTGCCGCCGGGTACATTCATCACCGTGACCGGCGACGTCACAGGAACGATCACGCTCCCGCTCGACGACACCGACTACGCCTACCCGGTGATCGAGATCCGGCAACTCAAAGTAGTACTCCACGCCGGAGAGGCCCCGATGATCCGCGCTCGACCGATGATGCCCTACTGGGGGCCGTACTGGAGTCCCTACTGGAGACCCTACCCCTACTGGTGAACGGTATAGTGTCTACTTCCCTCCTACCCCCACAATGCGCTCCACCCGTTCGTCACGGCCCCCAAGATCGCGATAGCGGCGATATTGGGCGAGGGCTTTGGCCATGTCCTTGCGGTACAACTCGTAGAACACGCCGAGGTTGTAATGCCCCTCGGCGTACTCCGGCTTCAAGGCCACGGCCCGTTCATAGGCCTGCTCGGCGTCATCCAACTTGTTCAGGCTGGCATAAATCACTCCGAGATTCATGTGGGCCTCGGCATATTCCGGCCGCCAGCGCAGCACTTCCAGAAATTCACGTTCCGCATCTCCCAGCCGGTTCTGGCTGCGATAGATAAATCCAAGATTGTAGTGGGCATCGACCAGGTCCGGCTTGGCGGCCACCGCCTGCCGATAGGCTGTCGCGGCCTCCGTGAGATCATTGCCCCGCTCCGCAATGCGCCCCAGCAGATACCACGCATTCGCATTCTTGGGACTGGCCTTCGTCAGACGCGCGAGATACTCGCGGGCCATCCGCGTATCCCCCTGGGCATCATGGAGGGTTGCCAGCGCGTAGAGAGCCTCGGTGTGATCCGCGCGAACGGTGAGCAGCCGCTCGTAGGCTTTGATCGCGGCCGGGTGGTTGTGTTGTGCCTCATACAGCTTCGCCAGATCGAGATAAGGATCTTCACGGTGCGGGGCGAGGTCGATCGCCTTCGTCAACACACGTTCAGCCTCAGCCGGTTTCCCCTGCATGACATAGACGTCGGCTAAATCATTGAGCGCCTCGGATGAATTGGGGTTCAGCTTCACCGCACGCTCTAAGGCCTCCGCAGCCTCAGTCGGTTTGCGCTTGCCGTGGAAATAGACGACACCGAGCAGATGATAGGCGTCTGCGAACCGGGGGTTCTGCTCGATGGCTTTTTTGAGGGCCTCGACGGCCCCATCGGCATCGCCCTGCCGGAACAAGGCCGCACCCCGTTCGTAGTGCTTCTTCGCGGCATCCGGTTGGGCTCCCGATGCAACGTCGACGAAAGGAGAGAACAGGAGCAGGTACCCTCCCAACGAGACCAGTATCATGCTGAGTCTGCACCACCGTGACCTCAGCCCGCCCATGTCTCCTCCGCCTGCGAGACCGACTCTCCGAACCGAGTGGGGGCACGCTCACACGCTAGCGGACTATAAAACGGTGACGCGGATGAAATCAACGAGCCGGCTCCGGCTACTGAGCTGAGAGGCACGGCGCGAACTCCGCGCCGTGCCTCGTCGATGTTACTTGCCCTTCTTCGCCTTGCCGGATTGCGACGCCTGTTCCGCATGCGCGAGGGATTCTTCGGCATGTTTCACAGCTTCCTTGGCATGCTCCAGCGCCTCCTTGGCGTGGGCATCGCCACTCGCTTTGACCGACTCCTCTAAATGCTTGATCGCCTCCTTCTCATGCTCGACCCCTTCTTTGGCGTGCTTGATGGTTTCTTTCACATGCTCGCCGCTCCCTTCCGCCAACAGGGGAGCTGCGGGTACTACCAACCCCAGCCCAACGATCACCAGCACGGCAAGAAGCAATCGACGGTGTCTCATGAGGGCATCCTCCTTGTTAAAGTTGTTGTTCCATCGTCCAACGGCCGACCGGCATTCAGCCGGCGATGCGGGGAAACACCAACGTTTCCCCGCATCGAGACTGTATAGTAATGCTTCGCGGTCACTCCGGCATCTCGTGATCGTCGTCGCCTTCCGATTGAGCCGGAGGCGATCCAGGGCCAGGCAGCAGCGATGAGGTCGCCTGGTTCCCGCTCGCTGCCGCGCCGGGATAGTAGACCATGACCGCACCGGGAGTGAGTCCGACGGTCACCGTTTGCTTGATCAGGTTATCCGTGGCATTGATGATCGACACGGAATTGTCTGTGTTGTTCGACACGGCAATGTACTTGGCTTCACCGGCCCCTGCTGCACCTTGCGCCAATACATCCATCCTATGCCCCCCCGTCGCCACCAGAATGGTTTCCTTCAGGAGGGTCAAGGTCGGCAGCGCAGAAGAGTCATAGGCGAACAGGCGATCTTTCTTGGTCGAAGTGGCGGCATTTCCTGCCAGCACGTAGAGACGTTTCCGGTCCGGTGAAAACTTGAATGAGCCGGACGACGTGCCGTCCTGTTCCGGGGTTACGAAATCCGTTCGGGGAGTTACCGCGGTCCCCAGGTCGATCACCCCGAATTTTGTCGTCACAGGAGCTGTTGTGCTGCCGCGCAGCAGCAGGAACCGGCCGTCCGGGGTAATCCCATAGGACGTGTAGGGCGTCGCGCTCAGATCGAACGTGTTGGTGATCGCTCGCGTGCTCGGATCGATCTCGACAATCGTCCGATAGTTTTCTTGAATGCTGTAAACTTTCTTGGTCAGGTTCGACCACCGAATCCCGTGCGGACTGGCATTGTTGACCGTAAAGGGAGTCGTCAGTGGCGTTGCCGATTCGTCATCGCACGCAGCGGGCGTCGTCCGCGTTGCCTCCTTTGCCGTGTCGCAGAGATCGATTCGACCGATCAGTTGCCACTTCGTCGGAGAGGCGGGGTCATTGTCGATCACGGCAATTTCTCCAGCGGTATTACTGGAGACGAAGGCCCGTTTCGGAATTCCTGTCCCTGATGAGAACGCGGCGACCTTGTGGCCGTCGGCAAGGACGCACACTACCTTTTCGACGGTGGGCGGATGTGCGCCTGGACCAAGATGCGAATTATGCATAATCGTGACCGATCCGCCCAAGACTGGTCCACCCGACCTTGCCGCATTGTTGCAATTGATGAGGTCATCTCCCGGCGTCGCCGTGCCCGTAGCGTTATCGCCGTCGTTCATGGACCACATCACTTCTCCGTCCGTCGGGTCCCGATAGATATGAACGGGGCGAGTTCCGGTCGCTAGGTTTACTTCGTGAACGGGAGTTGCACCGGTGAGCGGATCGATCGTCGCAACTTTGTTGGCTGCTCCTAAATTTAGGAAGAGCCACTCGCCGCCAGAGAACTGCATGTCGCCAAGCGCTACGTTCTCGAATTCCGCCGCAGCAATCGTGCCGACCACCGTATTGCCGGAATCGCCCTTCAAGGCCACGCTGGACAGCGTCTTATCTCCGGTGTTGTTCACAAACACGAGCGGCCCTTGCAGCCCCGCGCTGCCGCCTGTGGTCGACGCAGGCGCTGGGTCACTCCCGCTGCTGCAGGCCGCCAACCCGATCAAAGCCAGGCCGAGCAGGCCGGTCATTTTCCAAGACTTGATTTGTCGTTGCGTCATTTCGCGTGTCATGGTCCCTTCCTCACTTGTTCATTCTTGGTCTGCCCAGCTCCAATGAGACATGAGCAAACAGGTGATCGCGCCGCCATCTCGCACCCGCGAGATCGTGCGACACTGTGTTTACCGAATTCTTGCCGGATTTGGAGGCGTTTTAGGCGATGACGACGGAAGGAGGACCACGGGGAGGACAGGCGGCGACACTGTAGCTGAAGGGTTTTCGGTCGTTCCCACTTCCCGTCACATACCCGACGAAAGCGAGGGGGGAGCCGGCGAGTCGGCCGGCCGCAGCGTGACCTTCCAGCCAGTCGCAGTGCCAGGCGCAATGGCCTTGCCCATGCGAAGCGGTGTGCGCAGCCCCTTGTGGGCAGTGCGGCTTCGTTCCTTGCAGAGCGAGGCCGCCATAGGCCACGGCGAGCAGGCCGGCGAACCATGCGGCCAGACAGACCAGCGCGGCGCCGCGATGGATTCTCCTCCAACGGGATGCGTCGGAGCGATGCTCTTCGACCGTGGGGGCCATGCAGTTTCTCTCGCCTACGATCCACCTAACAGTTGAAACGATTTCGTGAGACCGAACACATAACTCCGTTGCTGTTCCAGATTGCCGTTGAAATCCCTCGCCACCGGAATCTGCGCGATGAAATACATTGAGGCGTAGTTCCAGAGATTCAGCATGATGCCCGGCGAGTACGCCAAGTAGGTCGAACCCGTGGTCGGAACCTTCCGGTCAAAGACGCGAGGATCCAGGAGAACCGGTCTCCCGATCCCAGGATCGAACTGAAACAACGACGCTTCCAGGCTATCGTTCTGCACCCACCGATAATTGACCTGCTGCGTCAGAACAAACCACGGGGTCGATTCGAACGGAATGATGTTGAAGCCACCGCTGACGTTCACCTCGTCTCCAAACTGATAGCCATCGCTATTGCGGAAGGTGTGCCGGTAGCTGACGAGCGCGAATTGATTCAATCGGCGTGGAATCAGTTCGTAGCTTTCATACAGCGACGGGACAAGGCCAACATTGCCACGGCCTAATTGCAGGGTGGATTCGGCCAGTCCGCCGGTCGAGGCCCGTTGATTGTAATCGCCGGTCGGCAGGTCGACGCCAAAGCCGACCACCACCATGCTGCGCAGGGTCGGCAGCACGTTGTATTTCATCGTCACACGCACGTCGCCGATGCCCTTATCGCTGTAGGGGACGGAAGAAAGTTGGCCCAGATTCGCATCGGCGCTGACATGCTTGTATGGGACGGTGACCTGGAGGCCGATCCGCTCCGTCAACCCGTAGTTCATATCGAGCGTGTAGGTCCGCACGAGCGTCCGGATCTGATTCACGTTGAGATTGGCGAGAGTCAGCCGGCGATTGCCCTGATCGGAAAAGGGGATGCTGCCGCCTTGCCCAGGCGGTGCCTCGTTGGGCGTGTAATTGTAGATGCCGTTGACCGTAAGGAGGCCGGCTTGCGGGACTTGTTGCTGCGAACCGATGACGACGAAACAACTTACAGATCCGCAGGAGGCCTGCGCGCCTCCCGCCGACAGCAGCCCCGCCAGAAGCGCCATACAGAGAGCGAGCATGTTCTCTCGACCGCACAACTTCTTCATGAGTTTGTATCCTCTGTGTTGGCGGTAGCACGCCGCAGCGCCTGCTCGGCGCGGGGGCGAGATCACACCCCGATAGACCGAGAGCGCGCAGACCGGAATTGCACCGCGAGACTGGTTAAAGAAACAGATCGATGGACTGGCTAGAAAAGAACGGGCGGAGGGGCCCGAGACGGCAGTAGCCCGAGAGACGGAACGTTCGGCGATGCACTGGACGACGGGAGAGCCGCCATCTGCACAAGTGCGAAGCCGTCGAGAACGATTGCGTCCGTGCTTGCCGCGCCCGTGGTCGCGCAAGTCCAGGAACAGAACACGGTCGCATGCGTGGTCGCCTTGTGATGGGCATGATGGGCCGCGTGCGCGACCGCTTGCGGATAGGCCACGCCGCTGAGCACCAGGAAGGCCCCGGCCAGGGACCAGAGAAGAATGTTGCGCAAGGCGGTCTTCATGATTCGATCACCGGCAGGCCGAATACGCCCTACTGATTCGCCGCGCGATTGTCCTTGTCCGGCAGCACGGGAAGCGTGTGGCCGTGCTGCTTAATGTGCTCGCGCACTCCCGCTTTCATGGCAACTTCCTCGGAACATCCGAGTTTGACTCACGACAGTTTCAGGACTTGGAATGAGCGTGTAAGCCCAAAAATGTAACTGGTTCCTTGCGCGAGATTATTATTGGAGTCTCGCATGACAGGAATCTGCGAGTAGAAGTAGAACGACGTCATTTTCGTCCAGGACGAATCGACCAGCCCGCCGAGATCGACCTGAAACCCCGGCGAAAAAGCGAAATAGGTAGAACCGGTGTTCGGCACGCGACGGTTGGCGATATTTGAATCGAGCCCAATGGTCTCACCAGGAAATCCGCCATCTGCCGGCGTGCGTGAGCGCTCCAACAACGCGCTGATGTTGTCGTGCGTGAGATACCGGTAATTGAACTGGCTCATGAGCACGAACCAGGGCACTGTCACCAGGTTGGCCCCGACGTTGACGTTATACTCATCGCCGAATTGATAGCCGTCGTTGTTGCGGAACGTATGCCGGTAGCTCGCGAAGGCGAACTGGTTCAGCCGATTCGGAATCAGCTCGTAGGTCTGATAAATCGATCCGATGAGTCCCACGTTTCCCCGACCAAGTTGGGTCGGCGATTCCATAACATGACCGGCACTATCTCGGGTCTGCGTACTGCCGGTTGGGAGTTGTACGCCGAACCCCGCGACAACCATGCTGCTCAAGGTCGGGAGCACGTTGTACTTGGTGATGATCGTCATGTCCCCGACATTGTTGTCGGCGAAATTCACACGTTCACCTTCGCCGTTTGGTCCCTCTTCCCCCAGTCCATCGAGATGCTTGTGGGTTCTCCAGAGATAGGGAATCGTGACTTGGACTCCCAGCCGGTCGGTGATGCCGTAGTTGAGGTCGAAGTTCACGGTCTGTGTGATCGTCCGCGTTTCCTGATGGTGATCGAGAATCAAACGACGCCGCGCCTGATCGATAGCCGGAATAACCCCTGAGGTCCCATCCAACAGCCGCATCGGCGTGTAATTGTAAATCGTGTTGAAGGTCAGCAAACCCTCTTGCGGAACCTGTTGCTGGGACCCGATCACCACAAAACAGGTCACTGCGCCGCAGGAGGCCTGTGCACGCGACGCGCCGAACAAACCTCCGACACACAATACGAAGATCGCGAGAATGCCGATTCGAACCAGTCGTCTGTTCATGTCCTCTCCCTTGTCCTTGCAACGGCTCCACCTCCCCACGGAGCTGGAGCGGCACACCCGTTCTTGTCCATGAGGCTTGGGGTGTCCGCCTTCAGCCCGTTCCGGATGACAGAACAGACGTGGCGCTCGACACACCAAACCCCGCTATTATCGTGAGAGCCGACTAGATGGAGAGAACGGGAGGACCGCGGGAGGTCGGCGACTCGACCGGCTGGCTGGCAGGTTCTTGAACAACACTTTCGAGATCAAACGCGAGCAGATCGAAGCGCGTCTGCGGAGCGAGCGGAACTCCATCGAGCATCTGCCCCGCCGCACACATCCAGGAACAGAGAACCGAGCTGTGGGTAGCGGTCTGATGGTGCGCGTGGTGCGTCGCATGCGCGACCGTCTGCGGGTACGCGAGGGTGCCGATGAGCAGCAGGCAGCCGACGAGCACCCAGGCGACAAGATGACGACCGGCAAGAATCATAAGCCTTTACTGTGCCGAGGCGGTCTTCAACGGCTCGTGGTTCTGAATCCGGCCGACCACTTCGACGATCTTCTCCTCCGTGAGCAACCCGCCCTTGATGTATTCCCGCACCACACCCTGTTCATCGATGAACACGCTGACCGGCAGGCCGAACACGCCATACAGGTTCGCGATCTTGTTGTCGCGATCCATCAGCACCGGAAACGTGTGCCCGTGGGCCTTGATGTGTTCTCGGACCTTGGCTTCATCTTCCAGTTCGTTGACCGCCAGCACGACGAAGCCCTTATCCCGCAACCGGTCATAGCACGCCTGCATGGCCGGCATTTCCGTCGTGCAGGGTTTGCACCAGGTCGCCCAGAAATTCAGGAGCACGATCTTGCCGCGGTACTGCGCGAGCTGGTGCGTGCGCCCATCGAGATCCGTGAGACTAAAATCCGCCGCCGGGAGCCCGGCATGTGGCGGCCGAGAACCCATGCTCCAGACCGTGTGGCTGCCGTCGGTCAACAGCAGGCACGCCAGCACCAGAACCCCCAACACTGCTTGTTTGCGCCACGCTCTCATGTTGTCCTCCTGGGGTCTCCAGACAGACCCTCAATCTAACTGCGCTCTAGAAACTGTAAGCGGTGCAGTCAACCTTCAGCATGAGGCCGAGTGTTGAAGGCTACACCGTAGCGCTGACGAGCTGAATTCAAATGGAGAGAACGGGAGGACCGCGAGAGGTCGGAGATTCGATTGACTGACTGGAAGGCTCTTGAAAGGCAACTGCAAGATCGAAGGTCAGAAGATCAAAGTGCGTCTGCGGGGCAAGCTGGGCTCCATCGAGCATCTGTCCGGCCGCACACATCCAGGAGCAGAGGACGGTGCTGTGCGTCGCCGCCTGGTGATGGGCATGATGCGCAGCATGCGCGACCGTCTGCGGATAGGCCAACCCCATGCCCAACAGCACACAGATAGTCAACGCGAGCGCAAGAAGTTTTTCGGTATCTTTTTTTATCATCGCTGTCGATCCAGGGGCGGAATGGTAGCCAAACAGCGAGCCGCAGTCAAGCCATGGCCGGCTCCGATTTGTTATTGATTGCCGTATGATTTCTTGTATACTGCTTGAGGTTGGAAAACCTTGATATTTGTCAACCCCGTCGATGATCACCCGCATCCTCAACATTCTCTTCGGCAGCAAGAACGACCGCGAGATCAAGGCGTTGCGTCCGATCGTGGCGCGCATCAATACGATCGAACCAAGCCTGACTCCGCTGTCGGATCACGCACTGACGGACAAGTCTCAGGAGTTCCGCAAGCGGCTGGAAGCCGGCGAGTCGCTCGACGACCTCTTGCCGGACGCCTTCGCCGTCTGTCGCGAAGTCTCCCGGCGCCGGCTCAACATGCGCCATTTCGATGTGCAGTTGATCGGCGGCATGATCCTGCATAGAGGCCGGATCGCAGAAATGAAAACCGGCGAAGGGAAAACGCTGGTGGCCACGCTGCCGCTGTATCTGAACGCCCTCGCCGGCCGCGGCGCGCACCTGGTCACCGTGAACGACTATCTCGCCAAGCGCGATGCGCAGTGGATGGGCCAAATCTATCACGCGCTGGGCCTCTCCGTCGGCGTGATCCAACACGAGGCCTCTTTCTTGTTCGATCCGACCTACGACGCGGCGGACAAGCGGCTCCAACATCTCCGCCCCTGCACCAGGCAAGAGGCCTATCGCGCCGACATCACCTACGGGACGAACAACGAGTACGGGTTCGACTTCCTGCGGGATAATTTGATCGTCAGCGATTTGAGTCAGTGCGTGCAGCGGGAGCCGAACTTCGCGATCGTGGACGAGGTCGATAGCATCCTCATCGACGAAGCCCGCACGCCCTTGATCATCTCCGGCCCAACGGACCAATCGACCGACCTCTACTATCGCATCAACGCGATCATCCCACAGCTCAAGGCCGAGCACGACTACACCATCGAGGAAAAAACGAAGACGGCCTCGCTCACGGAAGAGGGCAACATCAAGGTCGAGAAGCTGCTCGGCGTGGAGAACCTCTACGACCTGGCGCACATGGACCTGGTCCATCACGTTGTGAAGGCGCTCCAGGCATACGCGCTCTACAAGCGCGACGTGGACTACGTCGTGAAAGACGGCGAAGTCCTCATCGTCGATGAGTTCACCGGGCGCTTGATGCCGGGCCGACGCTGGAGCGATGGGCTGCACCAGGCCGTGGAAGCCAAGGAGGGCGTGAAGATCGCCAACGAGAACCAGACGCTCGCCTCCGTGACGTTCCAGAATTATTTCCGCATGTACAAGAAGCTCGCCGGCATGACCGGCACGGCGGACACGGAAGCGGGCGAGTTCGCAAAAATCTACAACCTGGACGTGAACGTGGTCCCGACGAATCGCTCGATGATCCGGAAGGACTACGCAGACGTCATCTACCGGACGGAGAAGGAAAAGTTCACCGCGATCGTGGAAGAGATCGAGGACTGCTACAAGCGCGGCCAACCGGTGCTGGTGGGCACGATCTCCATCGAGAAATCGGAACGGCTTGCCGGCTATCTCAGCCGCCACGGCGTCAAGCACAATGTGCTGAACGCGAAGTTCCACGAGAAGGAAGCGGAGATCATCGCCCAGGCCGGCCGCAAGAACGCCGTGACCATCGCGACCAACATGGCGGGTCGGGGCACCGACATTCTCCTCGGCGGGAATCCCGACTTCCTGTTCAAGCGCGTGCTCTATCAGGACGAGCACCTGCCGGACGACCGCAAGCTCGTCGTCTACGAAGAGATCAAGGCCGACTGCGAGAGGGACAAGCAGGAGGTCCTGGCGGCAGGCGGCCTGCACATCCTCGGCACCGAACGACACGAGAGCCGTCGCATCGACAATCAGCTCCGCGGACGCGCCGGCCGACAGGGCGACCCCGGCTCCTCACGCTTCTATCTCTCGCTGGAAGACGATCTGCTCAGGATTTTCGCCTCCGAGCGCATTTCCAACCTCATGCTCAAGCTGGGCATGGAGGAAGGCATTCCCATCGAGCACCGCATGGTGACCCGTGCGATCGAGAACGCGCAGAAGAAGGTCGAAGGCCATAACTTCGAAATCCGCAAGCAACTCCTCGAATACGACGACGTCATGAACAAGCAGCGCGAGGTCATTTACCAGCATCGGCGCGCCGTGCTCGCCGGCGAGAACATCGCGGAAGATATACGCGAGATGATGACGGACGTGGTGACCGGCTATGCCGAGGTCTACTGCCCGGCCGACCAATACCCGGAGGAATGGGATTTCAAAGGACTCAGCGAGGCCATGCACGGCCAGTTCGGGCTGGACATCGCCCACGGCGCCGGCGATCCCGCCGACCATTTTAAGGAACACGGCCGCGAGGCGCTGCTTGAAGATCTGCAGAAGCAAGTACGGGCCGCCTATGCCCGGAAAGAGCAGGAGCTAAGCTCCGACCTCATGCGGTACCTTGAAAAGATTCTGCTTCTCCAAGTCATCGACCACCACTGGAAAGACCACTTGCTGGGCATGGATCAGCTCCGCGACGGCATCGGCCTGCGCGGCTACGGCCAGAAAGACCCCCTGATCGAATACAAGCGCGAAGGGTTCGACATGTTCGCCGGCATGATGGACCGCATCCAGGCCGACGTGCTCGACCGTCTCTTCCGCGTACAAGCCGTCAAAAGCGACGCGCCGACGTCCCCGCCCACACCACAGGCCCCCGTGCGGCTGTCCCTCAATCGCGGCGATGAACCGGCTGCGCCGCACACTGTCCACCGCGCCCAAGACAAAGTCGGCCGCAACGATCCCTGCCCCTGCGGCAGCGGGAAGAAGTTCAAGAAGTGCCACGGAGCGTGAAGGGGGGCTGGGGTGTTGGGTGAGGCTCCCTTGCTCGCGGAGCCCGCGCTTCTGAAAGCGCTCGCTCGACGCGCGCAGTCGGAGCCAGCCCAACATCCCCGTTGATTGAGGAATGGATGGAGACGTGAGAGGGCCTCGTGCACTTTATTAAGATCGGCACCCGGGCGATCAACCTCGACAACGTGACCTACTGCGAGGTGCAGGAGTGGCACGACACGACGAACGTGAAAGTCCACTTTGCAGGAGCCGCAAACAACACGCCCGTCGTGCTGACCGAAGAAGAAGCGAAAGAGTTCTGGAAATACATCGACTACATTGCCGAGAAGCCGGTCTAGCCCGCTCCTTCCCCTCCGTTTTCACACACCTCGAAGATCCCGATCTATCGGCCATTCCAGCGGTTTTCACCTTGACTTGCCTCTGATTCAAAGGCTAATGTAACGCCGCTTTCGGCTCGAATAGCGCGAGGGGTGGGGGTCTCTTCCGTTCGGGGGACACGCTGCTCTCAGCGCGACGATAGAGGTCTACCCTTGAACACGGGGCACCCGGGGTTAGTCACCGACATCGCTGCTGAAATTGCTCGCTCCGGACCGATCACCTTTGCCCGGTTCATGGAGTTGGCCCTCTACCACCCCGCGTTCGGCTACTACGTCCGGCCGACCAGCCACCCGCACACCGAACGTATTGGATGGTCCGGTGATTTCTACACCAGTTCGGACGTCCATCCGATTCTTGGCGAAGCGCTCGCTACGCAAACGATCCAGCTCGATGAAATTCTCGAACACCCTGATCCTTTTACTGTCGTGGAGATGGGGCCCGGCAAAGGCTTGCTGGCGAGAGACTTTCTGGCCGCCTGCTCACGGTCCTCTGCGTCTTTGTTCCACCGACTCCGCTATATCCTGATCGAGCGCAGCCCGGCCATGCGCGATGTGCAGCGCCGGAATCTTGCCCTCTGGGCAGGATCAGGCGGTCCTGTGGCCTGGGTGACGAACCTGTCGGACTT
Organism: uncultured Nitrospiraceae bacterium; assembly: GCA_964555285.1. Taxonomy (GTDB): domain Bacteria; phylum Nitrospirota; class Nitrospiria; order Nitrospirales; family Nitrospiraceae; genus JBBIQV01. Next base: position 124,836 of record CAZKRM010000003.1, on the reverse strand, counting down.
CTCTTCGCAGAGTGTCATCGGTTTGTTCCTGTCCAATGAGCTGGTCGATGCGTTCCCCGTCCACCGGATCCAGATCGTCAATGGCCGGCCACAGGAGATGTACGTCGCCCGGCAGAACGACAAGTTCACCGAGACGTTGGGTCCATTATCGACGCTCGAACTCGAACACTACCTCCAGCGCTTCGCGCCGGCGCTATCCGATGGCTACCGCACCGAGATCAATCTGGAGGCTCTGAAATGGATGCGCGACGTGGCGCGCGGCCTCGCGCGCGGCATGGTGATTACGATCGACTACGGCCACACCGCACAAGATTTGTACGGCCCGGATCGCGCGCAGGGCACGTTGCTTTGTTATTACCACCAGACCGCGTCAGAAGATCCTTATACCCGAGTGGGTGAGCAGGACATGACGGCCCACGTGGACTTCAGCAGTTTGGCCACAGTGGGCGAAGAAGCAGGGCTGAGCACGACGGGATTTACCAACCAGATGAGCTTTCTGATGAGCCTGGGCGTGGAGCAGATGCTGGAAACCATGCAACCGGAGTCGCCCGAGTTCTACGCGGCGATTCAGTTGCTCCGCCCGGAAGGCATGGGCCGGACATTCAAGGTGCTGATTCAACACAAAGGGATGGCACGGCCTGAGCTGGATGGACTGAAGTTTCAGCCGTTCTTCGGCTCGGCATTGACGGCTGGCATGGCGAAGGAGAAGACGTTAACCGTTAATCGTTAATCGGGAAGACGACGCGGGCGTTCAATTCGGTCTTGCGAATAACGATTCACGTTTCACGAATAACGAACCTATGGGCAACGAAGCAGTTCCGCTGAACTATCTCCCGATCCTCATCTTTATCGTCATCGCCTTGGCGTTCGGGGTGGTACAACTCCTGATCGGAGCGCTCGTGCGCCCGAACCGTCCATACCGCGCCAAGCTGGCGCCGTACGAAAGCGGGAGCCCGCTGTTTTCCGACGCGCGCGTCCAGTTTCCGATGCGATACTACATCATCGCGATGCTGTTCGTGATCTTCGACATCGAGATCGTGTTCATGTTTCCCTGGGCCGTCGCGTTCAGAAAGCTGGGGCTGGTAGGCTTAATTGAGATGGCGCTCTTCATCGGGATCCTAGTGGTCGGATTCTGGTACGCCTGGAAAAAAGGGGCGCTGGAGTGGGACTAGCTCGCTGAAGGCGAGCAGTTATGAGTTCTAAGTTCTGAGTTCTGAGTCTTGAGTTTCGGACCCAACTCAGCACTCAGCACCGGAGCGAACGAAGTGAGTCTCCTAGAGCGTCAGTTTGAGCCGAACATTATCACGACCAACCTGGATGCCCTGGTCGGTTGGTCGCGGAAGTCGGCGTTGTGGCCCATGACGTTCGGGCTGGCCTGCTGCGCGATTGAAATGATCGCCAGCGTGTCGTCCCGGTACGACATCGATCGCTTCGGGGCCGGGGTCTTCCGCGCATCGCCGCGCCAGTCCGACCTCATGATCGTGGCCGGCACGGTCTGTCGGAAGATGGCTCCGGTGATCCGTCGCATCTACGACCAGATGCCCGAGCCGCGCTACGTGATTTCGATGGGCTCCTGCGCCACCTCCGGCAATCATTACAACAGCTATGCCGTGGTGCAGGGAGTCGACCAGATCGTCCCGGTAGACGTGTACATTCCGGGCTGCCCGCCCCGGCCGGAAGCGCTGATCGACGGCCTGCTCAAGTTGCAAGAGAAGATCCAGCGGGAAAAGGTGTTTGTGAAGTAACCATGCAATCTCTGCTTGAAACCCTGATGGCCAAGTTTCCGGACGCGGTCCTCTCCGTCGAGGCAGATACGGAACGCTCGGAAGTGTCCGTCCGCGTCGCTGCGCACCGGATCGTCGACGTGGCGAGGTTTCTGCACGATTCGCCCGAAGCCACGTTCGACCACCTCACCGACATCTGCTCGGCCGACTACCCGGACGATCCCGAACGGTTCGAGGTGATCTACCACCTGCACTCTCTGCCCCACCGACGACGCATCCGGTTGAAGGCCCGAGTGACCGAAGAGAACCCTTCGATCCCATCGGTCACCGGCATCTGGAAGGGCGCCGAGTTTCTGGAGCGCGAGGTCTATGACCTGATGGGCATCCGTTTCTCCGGCCACCCGGACCTGCGGCGCATCCTGATGCCGGAGGATTACGACGAGGGGTACCCGCTCCGGAAGGATTTCCCGACCGAAGGGAGAGGCTGGCGCAGCTCGTTTCCGTTCATTCCCCGGCTGGACGCCCCGCCCGTCGAGAGCACGGAGAGAGAAATCTCCGCTGAGAACAGGCGCGCATTCGTGGCCGGCAACGGCACGAGCGGATCGACGAGACGCGAAGAGCTGCTGCTCAACATGGGGCCGCAACACCCCAGCACGCACGGCGTGTTGCGCGTCGTACTCGAACTCGACGGCGAGCGGATCGTGAAGGCGACGCCCGACCTCGGCTACCTCCACCGTGGCGTGGAAAAACTAGCCGAGGGTCTCCACTACATGCAGATCATCCCGCACACCGACCGGCTGGACTACGTCTGCGCCATGGCGAACAACTATGCCTACGTCCGCGCCGTCGAGAAATTGCTGTGCCTCAAGGTGCCGGAGCGTGCGGAATACATCCGTACGGTCGTCGCGGAGATGCAACGGATTATCGGCCACCTGTTCTGGCTCGGTACGCAGGCGCTCGACATCGGCGCCATGACGGTCTTCTTCTGGACCTTCCGTGAGCGCGAGATTCTGTTGGACCTGTTCGAGAAGCTCTGCGGCGCCAGACTGACGCTCAACTATTACCGGATCGGCGGCGTGGACAGCGACTTCTCGCCGGACTTGGCGGCGCGTCTCAAAACGTTCCTGGAGACCTTCCACGAAAAGATCAATGAGTACGACTCGCTCATCATGTCGAATCGTATCTGGTTGGGCCGCACGAAGAACGTGGCGGTGATCTCGGCGGAAGACGCCATCAATTTCGGCCTGACCGGCCCGACGTTGCGCGGGTCCGGCGTGGCCTACGATATTCGCAAGTACGAACCCTATGGCGCGTACGACAAGGTGGAGTGGGAAGTGCCCGTCGGGAAACGCGGCGACACCTATGACCGGTACTGGGTCCGGATGGAGGAGATGCGACAGAGCACCCGCATCATCAAGCAATGCCTCGACCAGATGCCGCAGGGCGCGATCATGGCGGACGTTCCGCACGTGATTCCGCCGCGCAAGGAATTGGTCATGCGGGACATGGAGAGCCTGATCCACCATTTCATCATCTTCACCCAAGGGTTCAAGCCGCCCAAGGCGGAGACCTACTGCGGGACAGAGGCGCCGAAAGGCGAGCTGGGCTTCTTCATCATCAGCGACGGCAGCCCACGCCCCTACCGGCTCAAGATCCGCTCCCCGTCGTTCGTGCACATGGGGGCCTTCGATCACATGGCCCGAGGCTATCTCATCTCGGACATCATTACGATCTTTGGAACGTACGACATCGTGATGGGGGAATGCGACAGATGATACGAAAGTGCTGAGTTCTGAATTTTGAGTTCTGAGTTTATCTTAGGACTCAGAACTCAGCACTCATAACTCAGAACTCTGATGGATGCGAAGATGTTGCTGGAAAAATACAAAACGGAAATAGACAGCATCCTGTCGCGCTATCCGGTGAAGCGGTCGGCGTTGATCCCGTTGCTCTATCTGGCGCAGCGGGAGGACGGCTACATCAGCGAAGCGGCGATGAAAGAGATCGCGGGCCTTCTGAACTTGACACCCCCTCAAGTCTACGAGACCGCGACCTTCTATACCATGCTCAATCTCAAGCCTGTGGGGAAATTCCACGTTCAGGTGTGCAAGTCGCTCATGTGCGCCCTTGTGGGCTCCGACACCCTGGTCGGGTGGCTTCGCGCCAAATTAGGCATCAAGCCGGGGGAGACGACCGCGGATGGGCTTTTCACGCTCAGCACGGTGGAATGTTTGGCCGCCTGCGGCACCGGGCCCATGATGCAGATCAACGACGATTATTATGAGCGGCTGACGGAAGACACAGTCGACCGGATTTTGGCCGACTTGAAACGCGATGGGACGTCTCCCTTGAAGACCGGTCCTTTCATGTGGCCGGAACGGGAACAGGTGAGGAGTGAAAAGTAATGGGTTAAAAGTGTGGAGCTAAAGCTACTTACTCCTCACACCTAACTTTTCACTGATTGTGTAATGCCGAAGCATGAACCCGTTTTACTGAAAAACATGATGCAGCCGGGCTACGGCGGCTCGCTGGCCGACTACGAGCGGGCAGACGGCTATCAAGCCCTGCGCAAGGTCGTGGGGAAGATTTCCCCGAGTGATGTCACCACGACAGTCATGAAATCCGGGCTGCGCGGACGCGGCGGAGCCGGATTCCCGACGGGGGTCAAGTGGGGCTTCCTCCCCAAAGACTATCAGGGTCCGCGCTACCTCTGTTGCAACGCGGACGAAAGCGAGCCAGGTACGTTTAAAGACCGTCAACTGATTGAGCGCGACCCCCATCAGGTCCTGGAAGGGATCGCCCTTGCCTGTTACGCCATCGGAGCCGAGTCCGCCTACATCTATATCCGGGGCGAATTCGTGCTGGGCGCCAACATTCTGGAACGCGCGTTATCCGAGGCGAGAACCGCCGGCCTCGTCGGCAAGAACGTGCTTGGGACAGGGATTGCGATCGACATCTGGGTTCACCGGGGAGCCGGCGCCTACATCTGCGGGGAAGAAACGGCGCTGCTGGAATCGCTGGAAGGAAAACGCGGATTGCCGAGAGTGAAACCGCCCTTCCCCGCCACCCACGGTCTCTACGGCAAGCCGACCGTCGTGAACAACGTGGAGACGCTGGCCAACCTGCCGCACATTATGACCCGGGGCCCCGAGTGGTTCGCCTCCATCGGGTCGCCGCCGAAGAGTACCGGCACGAGAATTTTCTGCGTCAGCGGCCATGTGAAGCGTCCGGGCAACTATGAAGTGCCGATGGGAATCACCTGCCGCGAATTGATCTATGAGCAGGCGGGCGGCATGCGAGGCGACAAGAAGCTGAAGGCCTTCATTCCCGGAGGCGCGTCCGCCCCGTTTCTGACCCCGGACCATCTCGACGTGAAGTTGGATTTCGAATCGGTCGCCCAGGCCGGCTCGATGCTGGGGTCCGGCGGCGTCACCGTCATGGAAGAAGGCACCAGCATGGTGTGGGCCGCACTGCGCCTGATGGAATTCTTCTATCACGAGTCGTGCGGGAAGTGCAGCCCCTGCCGGGAAGGCAGCTCGTGGCTGGTCCAGACCATGCGCCGGATTGTGGCCAAACGGGGCCGGATGGAGGACCTTGCAACCTTGGCCGATCTGTGCAAGAACATCGCGGGCCGCACGGTCTGCGCGTTCGGGGATGCCGAAGTGGCGCCGATCATGAGCACACTCAAGCACTGGCGCCACGAGTATGTGAAACTGATTCACGCCGCCGAGGCGGCCAACCTCCTTAGACCGGAACCGACAGCGGCGAGGCATTAATCCGAAATTGACGATCGCACCATTGAGTCATTGGGTCATTGAAATGAATCAATCGTCAATGAATCCATGAAACAATTTCTGGTGTGAGATATGGCAGACAAGGCGGCTGACACAGTCCGGTTGACGATCGACGGCATTTCCGTGACGGTCCCGAAGGGGACGCTCGTCATCGAAGCGGCACGCCGGGTGGGCGTGATGATTCCGCATTTTTGCTACCACCCGAAACTGAAGCCGGACGCGAACTGCCGCATGTGCCTGGTGGAGATCGAAAAAATGCCCAAGCTGCAGACCTCCTGCAGCACGCCGGTCGCCGAAGGAATGAGCGTGCGCACGGCTACCACCGTCGTCAACGACGCGCACAAATCGGTGCTTGAATTCATCCTGGCGAATCATCCGCTCGACTGCCCGGTCTGCGATCAGGGCGGTCGTTGCGATCTGCAAGATTTCTCGCACCAGTACACACCGACGACCAGCCGGTTCGTCGAAACCAAACGAATCTTTCAGAAAGAGTATTTCAGCCCGCTGATCGAGACGCAGATGAACCGCTGCGTGCAATGTCTGCGCTGCGTGCGGTACTGCGACGAGGTCATGGACGTGAAAGCGCTCGCGCCGTCCGGACGCGGCACCATGACCGAGATCAAACACTTCGGCGCCCACCCCTTGGACTGCGAGTTCTGCGGCGGCTGCGTGCAAATTTGCCCGGTCGGCGCCATCACCAGCCGGCTCTCCATGTACGAGTACCGCCCCTGGATGCTCAAGCGGGCCGACACCATCTGCACCTACTGCGGCGACGGCTGCCAGATCACGCTCCAAACCAAGAACAACGAACTGATCGAGGTGAACTCCGCCCACGGCGCCGGCCGCAACAATGGCGACCTCTGCGCGCGCGGGTTTTTCGGCTTCCATGCCACAAGCCATCCGGACCGCCTCAAGCACCCGCTGATCAGGCGGAACGGCCGGCTCGTGGAAACCACGTGGGAAGAAGCGCTGGAGCACATCGCAGAACAGGCGCTCCGCCTCAAGATGGCGCATGGTCCCGACGCATTCGGCGGCCTCATCTCCTCACGCTGCACCAACGAAGACCTGTACCTCTTCCAGAAGTTCATGCGGCTGGCGATCGGCACGAATCGCCTCGACAGCAGCGCCCGATATGGGCATATCAACGGCATTCAGGCCATGCGCCGCATCCAGGGCACCCACCGCTGGACGGTCACGTTCGAGGATATCGTCGCCGCGGACACGCTGTTGCTCGTCGGCACCAACATCACCGAGACGAACCCGATCACAGGCCTCAAGGTCAAAGAGGCGGTGAAGAAGCACGGCGCCACGCTCGTGACGATCGAGACCTTGCAGCCGGCTATCGGCACCATCAGCAACATCGCCAATCTCGCAACCCACCACCTTCCGGCTACGCCGGCGCAATTTGGCAGTCTGGTGCTCGGCCTTCTGAAGGCGGTCGTGGAGGGCTACCTGGTCGAGGCGGGCTTTGCCCAGCACGCGGCCGGTTTTGTGCAGGCCGTTCATGAGGCAATCCAGCATCTGTCATGGACCGAGCTGGAACAGGCAACGGGGGCCACCGCCGCGCAGATGCAGGAGGCGGCGCGGGTGATTGCCGGTGGACGCCGCGTCATCATCCTGATCGGCCCGGGCGTCTTACGCCACCCGGGCGGTTCGACGGTGACCACCAACCTGTTCGACTTGTTATTGCTGACAGGGAAACTCAACCAACAGGGCTGCGGCCTCGCGCCCTTAGCCGAAGAGAACAACGACCAGGGGGCGGTGGAAATGGGCACGGTGGCCGAGTTCCTACCCGGCCCCAGCGACCTGAACGATCGAGCTGCGCGCGAGCGCTTCACGAATCTCTGGAAGGAAGAAATACCAAAAGGCTCCGGCGCCACCCTCACCGAAATGATCGAGGATGCGCGGACCGGCCGTTTGAAAGCGATGTTCGTCGTGGGCGAAAACCCCGTTGGGACCCTGCCCACGGCTGCAAATGCCCAGGACGCACTCGCCAAGCTGGAGCTGCTGGTGTGTCAGGAACTGTTCCTGACCGAGACCGCTCGACTCGCGCATGTCGTGCTACCGGCCTGCTCGTATGCAGAAAAGCACGGCACCTTCACCAACAGCGAAGGCCACGTGCAGGCAGTCCGACAGGCCATCGACCCGATCGGCGAGAGCCGGCCCGATTGGGAAGTGTTCTCGGCCCTGTCCGTGCTGTTGGGAATGCCGTTGGAATACGGGGACGCGCGAGAAATCCTGAAGGAGATGCGCAGCCTCATTCCCGGCTATGGGCTCTTGGGTCCGGCTCCCACCCCATCGAAAGTCGATCACGCGGTCTTGGAGCAGTATCTCACGGAGGGCTTCGCTGCCGATCTCTCGACGCGGTATGCACTCGTCCGGAAGCCGGCCCACGCGGACGGGAGCCTGACGCTGCTGGTGGGGCAAACGCTGTTCCATTCGGGCAAGTTGTCCACGCGCTCAAAGGGTCTCATGCAGATTCAACCCGGCGGCGCGCTCAGTATGTGTTCGGTCGACGCAGAGAAACGAGGCCTGAGCGACGGAGACCGGATTCGAGTCTCCACGGAACAAGGCAGCATGACGACGACGGTCAAACCGGCGGATCGGGTGCCGGAGGGTGTGGCGTTGTTTCCCGAGCATTTCGACGAAGAGATCAAACAGCTCGTCGGCTGGTCGGTGGACCCGACGACGAAGACGCCGTACTTCAAGTCGGCACAGGTGAAAGTGGAACGTGTTACAGATCGTGAAACGTGATTCGTGAAACGTGATTCGTGAAATGTGAGCCGCGACTGCTCCTGCGATTTACGATTCACGACTTTGGAGGAACCGTGGGTGAACTCGGCTTGCGACTCGCAGTGTCCTTGCTTCAGATTGCTGCCGTGATGGGAGTGGTCTTGCTGACCGTCATGATCTTGACCCTCCTCGAGCGGAAGGTCCTGGGATGGATGCAGGACCGCATGGGCCCCATGGAAGTCGGCCCGTACGGCATCCTCCAGCCGATTGCCGACGGCCTCAAACTGTTCTTTAAGGAGGACATCGTCCCGGCCGGCGCGAACAAGTTTCTGTTCAGCATGGCGCCGATTCTCGCGCTGGTGCCTGCGTTGATCGGCTTCGCCGTCATTCCGTTCGGCCCCGACGTGACGGTCGACCTGTTCGGCCTCCACGTGAAACCCTTCGTCATCAGCGACATCAACATCGGCATCCTCTACATCTTGGCCTTCACCTCGATCGGCGCCTACGGCATCATCCTCGGCGGATGGGCCTCGAACAGCAAATACTCGTTGCTGGGAGGCCTGCGTTCCGCCGCCCAGATCATCAGCTACGAGCTGAATGTCGGACTCGCCATTGTCGGCGTGCTCCTGCTGGCCGGCACGCTCAGCCTCGTCAAGATTGCGGAGTCCCAGGCCGGCGGGTTCTGGCACTGGTACGTCATCGCCATGCCCGCGCCACAGATTTTTGCCTTTGTGGTTTTCGTGATCTCCTCGGTGGCGGAAACGAACCGTGTGCCCTTCGACCTCCCCGAAGCGGAGAGCGAGCTGGTGGCCGGATTTTTTACCGAGTACAGCGGCATGCGCTTCGCGTTTTACTTTATGGCCGAGTACGCCAACATGATCCTGGTGTCCTGCGTCGCCGCGGTGCTCTTCCTCGGCGGGTGGAACGCGCCCTATCCCGGTACGATCGTCGGAAATGTGATCGGATTCCCCAATCTCGCCTGGGCCGAAAACGTGGTCTGGTTCACCGGCAAGGTCTACTTCTTCTTGTTCTTGTTCTTCTGGCTCCGCGCCACGTTGCCGCGCCTTCGTTACGACCAGCTGATGCGCTTCGGCTGGAAGGTGATGCTGCCGATCGCGCTGGGCAACATTCTGGTGACATCCATCGCGGCATACCTGTTCCCCGGGGGGATGAGGGGGAATTGATTCATTGAAGGATTTGTTCATTGCCGATTTTGAAAAACCGGTTCTCTCAATGAATCAATGATGCAATGGTCCAATGAAAAAATTTAATTTCAAGAGCTGGCTGAAGACCATCACGTTCTACGAGATTCTCGTCGGGATGACGTCGACGATGAAACATTTCCTCCATTACAACCCGATCACCTTGCAGTATCCGCATGAGAAGAGGACGTTGCCGGACAATTACCGCGGCATGCTGGCCCTGCTGCGCTACGACGACGGCACCGAGAAGTGCGTGGGCTGCGACCTCTGTGAAGCGGCCTGCCCGTCGCGGGTCATTCGCGTGGTCAGTGCCGAAGTGCCGGGCGAGCCTACGAAGCGCTATTCCAAGGAATATTCCATGGACATGACGCGTTGCCTCTTCTGCGGGCTCTGCGTGGATGCCTGTCCGGTGGACGCACTCGGCATGACGCGCGAGTTCGAGTGGTCCGTCTACGACAAGCGGCAGCTGCACTTGAATAAACAGCAACTCCTGGCGATCGGCGACCGCTCGTTCCCGATCCGCGAAAAGCGGCTGGAGTTGCAGCATCCGAACGTGGCCTTCTTCAACGTCGCGTTCAAACAGTTACCGCAAAAGCCGGGCTAACGCGACGTGGAACACCTTTTTTTCTTTTACTTCGCCGGCGTGATCGCGCTGACATCTGTTCTGGTCGTCGCGTTCCGGAATCCCATTTACAGCGTGCTCTCTCTCCTCATCATGTTCTTCCACGTGGCGGGCCTCTACGTAACGTTGCACGCCGAGTTTCTCGCAGCGGTCCAAATCATCGTCTATGCCGGCGCCATCCTGGTGCTGTACCTGTTTGTCGTCATGCTGCTCAATGTAAAGCGGGAGGACCGTTACCACGCGCAGTTGCCGGTCGCAGGCTTTCTCGGCGTGACCATCTTGACGGAGCTCCTTCTGTTGGCCTTCCAGCGGAAGGTGGCGCCGGAGACAACGTCTCTCCCACCTCAGCAGGCGGTTGACGCAGCAGGCAACACGGAGGCCATTGGAGAGGTGTTGTATTCGACGTATCTGTTCCCGTTCGAGGTCGCCTCGTTGATTCTCCTGGTCGCGATGATCGGCGCGATCGTGCTCGCGAAGAAGGACATCGGCATCACTGAACAGTGAGTTCTGAGTTATGAGTTCTCAGTTCTGAGTTTTTTACCGGGATGAATAACTCGAACCACAGAATGATTTGCCATGCCATGTAGCGCCTATTAACTCAGAACCCAAAACTCAGAACTCAGAACTATGAGCATTCCCTTATCATACTATTTGGTCCTGAGCGCCGTCGTGTTCATCACGGGGGCAGTGGGCGTCCTCATCCGACGCAACATCATCCTGATTCTTCTGTCGGTGGAACTCATGCTGAACGCGACGAACATCAACTTCGTGGCCTTCTCGCACTACTTTCACAGCGTGGCCGGCCAGGTGTTCGTGTTCTTTACCCTCACGGTGGCCGCGGCCGAAGTCGGAGTCGGCCTGGCCATCATCATCGCGCTCTACCGGGCCAAATCGACGATCAACGTGGACGAGTTTCAGCTACTAAAATGGTGAACGCTGAACGATGAACACTGAACGCAGGACAGTTCGCAAAAATTCCCTGGCTACACTTCATCATTCATCATTCATCGTTCATCGTTGAATCTATTATGATGTACGCGCTGATCCCATTCCTCCCCTTCGCCGCCTTCCTCATCCTCGGCATCGCCGGCCACTGGATCAAGGACAAGGCCCATCTCGTCGCGGTGCCCGCAGTGGTGGTGTCCTTTCTCCTCTCCGTCTTGGTCCTCTTCGACGTCGCTGGAGGACACCATACGACCGTGCCCCTCTACACCTGGCTGACTTCCGGCGAGCTCGAGGTCGAACTTGGCCTTTCGATCGACCGCCTGACAGCCGTCATGCTCCTGCTCGTCACCGGCGTGAGTTCGCTGGTGCACGTGTACACCATCGGGTACATGCACAGCGAGCCGGGCTATGCGCGGTTCTTCGCGTACATCGCGCTCTTCACCTTCTCCATGTTGATGCTGGTGATGGCGAACAACCTGCTTCAACTGTTCGTGTTCTGGGAAGCCGTCGGTCTGTGTTCGTACCTCTTGATCGGCCATTGGTACGAACGACCATCGGCCTGTTCCGCGGCAACCAAAGCCTTCATCGTGAACCGGATCGGCGATTTCGGGTTCATGCTGGGGCTGTTGCTCGTCTGGTATAGCTTCGGCTCGCTGGAGTACCAGGAGGTATTCCCACGCGCAAAGGACTTCGCCGGCGATGCGATGAACCTTCTCCACCCCTTCGGCGGCACATGGGAAGTGTCCACCCTCACGCTGATCTGCCTGCTGCTCTTCACCGGCGCCATCGGCAAATCCGCGCAAGTGCCGCTGCACGTCTGGTTGCCTGACGCCATGGAAGGCCCGACGCCGATCTCCGCCCTGATCCACGCCGCCACCATGGTCACAGCCGGTGTCTTCATGGTGGCGCGGCTCGCGCCGCTCTACAACCTCTCACCGACTGCCATGACCGTGGTTGCCCTCGTGGGTGGCGCCACGATGCTCCTGGGCGCGACCATCGCCTTGACACAGACCGACATCAAACGCGTCGTCGCCTACTCGACCGTCAGCCAGCTCGGCTACATGATGATGGCGTGCGGCCTCGGGGCCTACGCCGCCGGGATGTATCACCTCTTGACCCATGGCGCGTTCAAGGCCTTGCTCTTCCTCGGCTGCGGCTCGGTGATCATCGCCCTGCACCACGAACAGGACATGCGCCGCATGGGCGGGCTGAGAGACAAGTTGCCCGTCACCTATTGGACCTTCGTCATCGGCTCGCTCGCATTGGCCGGGTTCCCGTTGACCGCCGGATTCTTCAGCAAGGACGATCTGCTCGTCTCCGCCTGGTCCGCCGGTCCCTTGGGGCAACTGCTCACGATTGTCGGATTGCTGACGGCCTTGATGACCGCCTTCTATAGTTTTCGTCTGGTGTTCGTGACCTTCTGGGGCACGTCGCGGGTCGATCCCCATCACGCTGGACACATCCACGAACCGTCGCAGACGATCACCATTCCGCTGATGATTCTGGCGGTGCTGAGCGTCGTCACCGGTTACCTGGGCATTCCCGGATTCTTGGAACCGGCCTTTCCTGGCGGCGAACACCAATCCTCCCAGCACGGCGGTCCAGCGGCGCTCGGCATCATGGCCATCGCGACGGTGATGGGCCTGGCCGGCATCGCGGGCGCCTACTATGTCTATGTGATGAACCCCGGCCTGCCCGATCGGCTCGCGCAGCAGTGGCGGACTGTGTATCAGGGCTCGCTCAACAAGTGGTACGTGGACGAGGCCTACGACCAGATCGTCGTGCGGCCTACGTTCGTCACAGCCACGAATCTGTGGAAGCATGTGGATGTGAATCTGATCGACGCCGCCGTGAACGGCGTCGCGAGGGCCTTCGCCTGGGGCGGGTGGCTGCTGCGACTGATGCAGAGCGGGCAAACCCAGCACTATGCGCTGGGCATGGCGGTCGGTGCTGTTGTGATTGTAACCGCGTACCTGCTGCTCTAGTAGGAAGGCAAAAGTAACAATGAAAAAGGCAATCGGTTCATGACAGACGCAACGACATTTCCCTGGCTCAGCGTGGTCGTGTTCCTACCCCTCGTGGGCGCGGTGACCCTCTTCTTCTTAGAGGAGGCGGCCGTTCGCTGGATCGCCTTGGCCGTGGCCGTGGCGACCTTTCTCGTCTCGCTGCCGCTCTGGTGGCTCTTCGATCCCGCGTCCGGACAGATGCAATTCACGGAGCACGTGGCCTGGATCACGTCGCCTCCCATTCACTACAGCCTCGGGATGGACGGGGTCAGCTTGCCCTTGGTGCTGCTGACCACGTTCCTCACACCGTTCTGTGTGTTGGCCTCCTGGCGCGCAATCGAAACCAGGGTCCGCTCATTCATGGCAGTGCTCCTCATGATGGAAACGGCCATGCTGGGCGTCTTCGTCGCGCTGGACTTCGTGCTCTTCTATGTGTTCTGGGAAGCGATGCTGGTTCCCATGTACCTGCTGATCGGCGTGTGGGGTGGCCCGAATCGCCTCTATGCCGCCATCAAGTTCTTCCTCTACACGTTGGCCGGCAGCGTGCTGCTGCTTGTCGCCATTCTCGTCCTGTACTTCCAAGGCGGACACACGTTCGACATTCTCGCCCTCAGTCGCGGGAACTACGGCGCGTCGTTGCAGAGCTGGCTGTTCTGGGCCTTCTTTGCCGCCTTCGCCGTGAAGGTTCCGATGTTCCCGTTCCATACGTGGTTGCCGGACGCGCACGTCGAAGCGCCCACGGCCGGCAGCGTCATTCTGGCCAGCGTGCTGTTGAAGATGGGGACCTACGGCTTCTTGCGCTTCACCTTGCCCATGCTGCCCGATGCGACCGCGACGTTCACCCCGTTCATGGTCGCGCTCTCGATCGTCGCCATCATTTACGGCGCCTACATGGCGCTGGCGCAGAACGATCTCAAGAAGCTCATCGCCTATTCCAGCGTCAGCCACATGGGATTCGTCACGCTCGGCATCTTCACGTTGAACGTGCAGGGCATCGAAGGAGCCGTCCTGCAAATGGTGAATCACGGCATCACAACGGGAGCGCTGTTCCTCTGCGTCGGCGCGATTTACGAGCGAACCCACAGCCGGCTCATCGCCGACAACACGGGCCTCTCGAAGCCGATGCCCCGCTATGCCACGGTGCTCGTGATCTTTGCCTTGTCGTCGTTGGGGCTGCCGGGAACGAACAGCTTTGTCGGCGAGTTCCTCGTCCTGGTGGGCACGTTCCTGTGGAGCAAGGTCGCCGCCGTCTTTGCCTCAGTGGGTATCATCCTCGCTGCTGCCTATCTTCTTTGGATGGTACAGCGCGTCGCCTTCGGGACTCCCAGCCGGCGCCACGCGGCGCACCTGCGCGATCTCAACCCCAGAGAGATGGCCATCATGGTCCCGCTGGTCGCGATGGTCTTCTGGATCGGACTCTTCCCGAATCCCATCTTGACGCGCATGCACGCCAGCGTGGCGCACATCATCGAAGGAGCAGACCTGCAAGATCGCGATGTGGCGGCAGCAACAGGCACGAGGCGATGGGCGCGTGGCGATGTGAGGACTGATAGCCCTTCGCCTACGATCACCGGATATTGAGTCATGACGCTTCCCATCGCCGACCTCATCGCGGTGCTCCCTGAGCTCATCATCGTGGCAGCCGCCTGCCTGGTGCTTGCGCTCGATCCGATCACGCCCTCATCGAAGAAAGACACGCTGGCGTGGCTGTGTCTCGCTGCACTGGCCATCTGTGTAGGTGTCACGTCCTCGCAGATGCCTCTGCGCGTGTCGGCCTTCAGCGACCTGGTCATCGTCGATCCCTACGCCTGCTTCTGGAAACTGCTGCTCTACGTCGTCACCGGCTTAACCATCCTCCTCTCGCTCCCCTACCTGAAGGCCGAACGGCTGCACCTCGGCGAATACTACGGGTTCATCCTGCTGGCGCTGTCCGGCATGATGGTGATGGTCTCGGCGGCCGACCTCCTGACGATCTACCTGGGCATGGAATTGATGTCGCTGTCTCTGTACGTGATGGCAGGATTGAAGCGCTCGGATCCTCGTTCGCTCGAAGCGTCCGCGAAGTACTTCGTGCTCGGCGCCTTCTCATCCGGCATCCTGCTGTACGGCATTTCGCTGCTGTTCGGCGTGGCGGGCAGCACCAGGTTGTCGGCCATCGCGGCAGCCGTCGGCACGAACGGCATAGGCGATCCCACGCTCACGCTGGCCATGATTCTGTTGACCGTCGGCTTCGGCTTCAAGCTCGCGGTCGTCCCATTCCACATGTGGACGCCGGATGTGTACGAAGGGTCACCCACGTCGGTGACCGCCTTTATGGCCGTGGCGTCCAAGGCCGCCGGCTTCGGCGCGTTCCTCCGCGTCTTCGTGGAAGGGCTCGGCGGGTTGAAAGCCGATTGGTACGCGCTCTTTCTTGTCATCTGCCTGCTGACCCTCGTGCTCGGCAACGTCGTCGCGATCGTCCAGACCAACATCAAGCGCATGCTGGCCTATTCCAGCATCGCGCATGCGGGCTACGCGCTCATCGGCGTGGTGGTGGTCGGCCGAGCCGGGCAGGACGCCGGCGAGACGTCAGGGATGGCCAGCGTGATGCTGTACATTGCGATTTATGCGTTCATGACCCTGGGTGCGTTCTCGGTGGTCGCGATGCTGCGGAAGGGAGGGCTCGAAGGGGATGAGATTGAAGATTTCACCGGCCTGGCCAAGCGACAACCGCTCGCCGCGTTTCTCATGCTGGTCTTCATGGTCTCGCTTGCCGGCATTCCACCGACTGCCGGGTTCATCGGAAAGTTCTACGTGTTCATGGCGGCCGTCAACGCGGGATTGACCTGGCTGGCGGTCGTGGCCCTCATCTTCGCCGCGGTCTCCGCCTACTACTACCTGCGCGTGGTGATGGTCATGTACATGCGAGAACCGGAGCCCTCGACCAGCGCCATCCCGACACTCGTGGCGTCGCCGGCCCTCTCGATCGTGCTGGCCTGCGCCCTTGCCGGCACCGTCTTCTTCGGGCTCTTCCCCAATTCCCTCGTCTCGCTCGCCACCCAGGCTGCGCTGCCGCTGAAGTAGGTCCGCCGCAGTCTTTCCAAATCAGTGCGAAACTTCGTGTCTCGTGGTAGGCTCGTGCCCGTGGACTGGGCTGAAGATTCCGCTCCCAGATCGGCATTCCGTCTCACGCTCCAACGAGGCGCAGCCGCCCTGCATTTCCTTGGGGAGGTGGCGGTCGCCTTCCGTCACTACGGGTGCGCCAGTCTGGCGGCGTCGCTGGCGTTCTTCTCGCTCTTGTCCCTGTTCCCTCTGGTGTTTTTGCTCCAATACGGCATCAACTTGCTCGTGAGCCAGGAGGTACTCGGGGAAGGATTCCTTCTCAGCCTCCTCAAGGGCTTCCTGCCCATTCTAGGGGAAGGGCTGGCCCATCAGATCCGGCGCGCCGGCGAACTGGAGAGCGTGCGCTGGGTGGTGTTCCTGACCCTCGCCTGGCTCGGCGCGTCCGTCTTCTATGAACTGGACTATGCCGTCAATGTGGTATTCAGCACCTCCGCCCTTCGGCACACGCTGATTTCGACCGTTGTCGCCGTCGTCTTGCTCGGCGCGTTCAGCCTGCTTCTCGTCGTCTCCTATGTCGCCACCCACATGATCGGCTTTCTTATTTCCCTCACACCCCACTTGTGGGGCCTGGACCTTGTGGCGGTCTACGCGCATCACTTCTTGCTGACCTACACGCTGCCGTTTCTGCTCGCCCTCGCGACCGTGACCACTCTGTACCGGTCGCTGCCCAGACAGCGCCCGACCTGGCGCGACGCAGCCATCGGCGCCACCGTCTTTGCGTTACTCTGGGTGGCCGCCAAGTGCCTCTTCGCCGCCTACACCCAGCAAGCCACGGTCTACAATCGCCTCTACGGCACGCTCCTCGAAGTCGTGCTGCTGCTGTTGTGGATCTACTACTCGGCCCTCCTGCTGCTGCTCGGCGCAGTCGTGACGCGATTGTTTCAACTGCGAACAATCCCGGCCAGCTCTCCCTGACATTCGGAGGTTGCACAGTTCAAGCCTTTTTCTGGCGCGGAACGCGCTTCCTGGCTAGAATTGCCTACGCTAGGAATGCACGCTGCCACCAGCGTGCAGGGATTGAGGAAACACCTCTATGATGGACAACTTCGACAAAGACGTGCTCATGATCGGCGGGACCCTGGCCGCTTTTATGGCAGCCATCCTCTCTATCATGGAGAAGCTGCTGAACATTCAAGATCGGCTCGGCAAAAGCAAAGAGGGCAAGAAGCCCAGTGCTGCCGAGCGTGCCCAGACTGAGCCCACGAGTCGCGCAGAACCCTTCGACGCCAGGCTTTTCCAGAAAGCCTCCTATCTGTTCCTGTACGAAACCAGCGTGATCGTCGCCGCCGGCGTGCTCCTGAACTATCTTGGGCTGACGCTGAGCCGCCACCTGCACAGCATTCTATTCCTCGACATGACCGGCACAGCGCTCGTGTCTTTTCTGCTCGGCCCCTGGTGGGGCGCCATCGTTGCCTTGCTGTCCAATTCCATGGTGAACTGGCTCCTCTACCCGGAAACCGGAGCGGACGTGGTCATCTTCCCCTGGTCCCTGGTCAACATGACCGGCGCGTTCTTCTGGGGCTACATGGCCCGACGCGCCGGGTTCGGAAAGTATCTGCGCGCAGGAAAAAGCTCGGCGTTTTCACATGCCTGGTTCCTGTTCACGTTCGGCGTGCTCGGAGCGGTGGCGATGAGCGTTCCCGGCACGCTGGTCCAGGCGGCGCTGGGTGAAACGTCCGTGTTCGCGCTGAACCCCGAGGTGGCGGAAACCCTGAACCAACGCGTCATTCAGTGGCAAAACACCGTGGGCACGTCTCTCGAGGTGCTATTCGGGGTTACGTGGGGAGAAAGCCTCGGCTGGACCATCGTGAACTGGCTGCAAAACTGCATCCGCTACATTCCGGACAAAACGATGAGCGCCGCCATCGCGCTGGTCGTGCTGAAGTACGGCTATCCCTTGTTCGAGCGGGAGTTGATCCACGGAGGGCCCGACGGAGACCGGCCGCGTGACGAGCGTGTCCTCCCGCTGGTGATGGGACTGCTCTATGCGCCCTCGTTTGCCACGTTGGTGACGTCGGAACAGTATGCCGGCGCGGCCTATTGGCCGTTGTGGGCCGCCCCCTGGCTGGCGATTGTGGGTGGGTACTTGGCACTGCGCTATTGGGGGCCACCGGAATCCGATCTTCGCGAGGCGCGACTCGAACGTGCGGCGCGTTACGCACGGGCCTTGAAGCCGATCGGAAAAGAGCCGTCGTACGAGTTCTGCCGCCGTCTGACCTTCGCGACCTTGATCGCCAGCTTGTTGTTCGCCCTGTGCTTGCCGGTGCTCTTGGTGGATTTCTATCGCGTCGCCTTCAATTTTTTCTGCGTCGTCTACGGCTTCTTCCTCGCGGTCCATCTCGTCCGAGTCGCCATCGCCCAAAATCTCTCCGCGGCCCGCGCGGACGAGTAACCGTGAGGGGTGAGGGGTAAAGAAAGGACATCCCCTCACTCAACACCACTTTTTACCCTCACGATCTCTGCTGGCCGCGAAGCTGGAGATAATGTCCGATAGCCGAGCGCGTGACCAGCCCGACGAGTCGGTCCCCCTCCATCACGATCAAGCGATCCGACCCCTGCTGGAGCATTCGATCGAGTGCCGTCACCACGGATGTTCCCGGCGATACCACGAGAGGAGTTGCCACCGGCACCATCACCTCGCGCACGCGGCGCCACGGCCACAGGGAAGTGGGCAACGCTTGGACTTCCCGCACGGTCAGCAGTCCAACGAGGTGCCCTTCTGCCGACACGGGAAACCCACCGTACCCGAGCGGAAGGAAGTATTGATTCACGGCCACGTCAAGCGTGAGATCCGGAGGGAGCGTGACCACCGTCCGTACCATGAGATCGCGTACGCAGACCGACGCCAGCGCCGACCGGAGCGCGGCCTGCCGTTGACTGGCGCGCGCCGCCACAAACAGAAACGCACCCACCACAACGATCCACCCGCCGTTGGTCGCAAGCGCGGTCGGCAGGAGGCCGGACAGAGCGGCGACCATCAGCGAGGCTCCCAGTAACCCGATCAGGACGGCGACACCCAGCCCGATCATCGACGCATGGCTCGTCGCGCGGTCGAAATCCTTATTCCAGGCCCAGAAACCGGCTCGCAGCGCGCGCCCGCCATCGAGGGGAAATCCCGGAATCAGATTGAAGAGGCCGAGCTGAACGTTCACCATCCCCAACAATCCTCCCAGTACAAGCAGCCCCCGTAGTCGAGGAACCGGCGCCGCGGATTCAGCCAACGAAACGAACCCGAAACAGAGGGCGCCCAGGGCAAAGCTGACCACAGGCCCGGCCATGGCGATTAAAAACTCCGCGCGCGGCCCCGGCGGTTCCCGCTTCATCTGCGCCATTCCGCCGAACACGAAGAGCGTGATCTGCCCGATAGGAATCCGGTAGCGCAACGCGACATAGGAATGACCGAGCTCGTGCAGCAGGACGGAGACGAACAACAGCACCGCCGCGATCCCGCCCATGCCCCAGTACCGAGCGGGGTTCAATCCGGGGAGCATCTCCGGGAGATAGCCGGTCGCCAAAGTCCAGGTGACGAACAGAAACACGAGAAACCAGGACGCGTGGATGCGAATGGGAATGCCGAAGATGCGACCAATTTGCCAATCCGGACCGTGCATGCGCTCACGGTAACAGCCGATTGCTCACACCGTCAACCTGTCTCCCCGGCGTGCCTTCAGGTATACTCTCGGCTATGAATGCTGAACGACTGACGGCCATCGGTGTGCTGTTCTCGATCCTGCTCGCCGTAATGGAGCCACAGACCAGCGCCGCGCAAGTGATCAAGTCGGGACCGCCGACCTGCAAGGCAGTGGCACTGACGTTCGACCTCTGTCCCGTCCGGAAAGCCGGCGGCTTCGATGTGGAATTGATCACGTTCCTGATCGAGAACCACGTGCCCGCCACCTTTTTCATGTCCGGCAAATGGATTGCCAAGCACGATCCTGAAGTGAAACGTCTCTTGGAAGTTCCGTTCTTTGAAGTGGGCACGCACGGCGACGTGCACGCGCATCTGCCGCTGCACTCGGAGGAGGAGCAACGCCGGGAAATTCTAGGGCCGGTCACGCTGCTGAAGACGCGCTACGCGCGACGGACAGCGCTGTTCAGGCCGCCCTACGGGGAGTACAACGATCTCACGGTCGAGGTGGTCAAAGCTCTGGGCTTGCAGTTCATCCAATGGAATATCGAATCCGGGGACCCGGACCCGCTCTTGGCGACGGAGCAGATTCTCGATCGCGTGAAGCGGCGCACGAAGCCCGGCAGCATCATCGTGTTTCATGCCAACGGGAAGGGGAAGCATACGAAAGAAGTCATCGAGGATCTCGCGATCGACTTTCTTCCTGGGAACAATCTCAAACCAGTCACGGTCTCCGAGTTGCTCACATGCAGCCGACAGGCAAAATAGCGCCGACCTCCATTCGCTCGATGCAACCTGAAGACCGTGACGCGGTCGTGGAGTTGCTGGCGGGATCGGACCCCTGGAAACGCTTGGGCTATGGGGCCGCCGACTGGGATCGCCTGTTCACGCCGCTTCCCCAAGGCCGGGATGGATTCGTCATCGAGTATCAGGGAAAGGTCGCCGGCATCGCGCTGCTCCGACAGAAATTCCTCATGGGAGATTATCTCGAGCTCCTGGGGATTGCGCCTTGGGCACAGGGAAAGGGCTTAGGCGGACAACTGCTCGCACAGATCGAAGCGACCGTGTTCGCACGAACCAAGAATCTGTTCGCCTGCGTCTCGGACTTCAACGACAGCGCCAGGCGCTTTTACAAGAAGCAGGGCTACCAGGAAATCGGCCCCATGCCGAATTTTCTGATCCCAGGGACCGCCGAGATCCTGCTCCGCAAGACGGCTGGACCGGCCAGGGCCAAGTGAAAATTGGAGGACACCGATGCGCGTGAAGAAACTCCTTCACACCCGCATGCGGGTCAGCGACATGGACCAGACGATCAACTTCTATACCGGGGTGTTGGGTCTCGATGTGATGGAGCGAAAAGTTTCGCCACGAGGATCGCATCTCGCGTTTCTTAAAGTCCCGAACAGCGAGGAGCTGATCGAGCTGTGCAGCTTTCCGCCGAGCGGACCGGTGAAAGTGCAGGAGGACCTGGTTCATCTTGCATTTGAAGTCGAGAACCTTGACGACACGATCCGCACCCTGGAGTCGAAACAGATCAAGATCACCGACGGCCCGACCCGCACCTCCTCCGGTAGCCGCTTCCTCTTCATCGATGCTCCGGACGGCTACGAGGTCGAGTTGATCGAGCGACCGCCGGGGACGGCGATCGTCTGAAACCTGTGAAGCGCCAGAAACTCGTGAAGCGTGATCGGAGGTTCGAGGTTCGGGGTTCGAAGTTCCGGAAACCTCGAACTTCGGACCTCGAACCTCGAACGAACGACGAGAGACGAAGCACCAACGACGAGAGACGAGAAGGGACACCTGTATGAAGAACGGCTTTTTTCGTGGGCACGGTCTCGGTAACGATTACCTGGTCATGGACCCCAAGGAACTGACGTTCAAATTGACCCCGGCGAACGTCCGGGCGATATGCGACCGACATTGGGGCCTCGGCAGCGACGGCATCTTGGCGTTGGTGCCCTCGAAGAAGGCCGACTTTGGTTTACGTATTTTCAATCCGGACGGCAGCGAAGCGGAAAAGTCCGGCAATGGGCTGCGGATCTTCGCGCGGTATCTCCACGCGACGAACAAAACGCGTCGCAAGCATTTCACGGTGGACACGAAAGGCGGTCTCGTGTCGATCGAGCTCCACAGAGACCGGCACGGTGACGCCAGTGCCGTGACCGTGGAGATGGGACAGGCCACCTTCAAGGCGGCCGCCCTGCCCTGCACGCTCGCAGCCGATGAACTCATCGGCCAGCGAATCACCGTCGCCGGTCAGGAGTTCAGGTTTACGGGTGTCAGTGTCGGCAACCCCCATTGCGTGATCTTCAAACCAAAGGGAGCGCAGTGGACGCGAGACGAACTTCTCGTTTTAGGCCCTGAGCTGGAACATCATCCCCTGTTCCCGAAACGGACCAATGTTCAGCTTGCGGTGCCCACCGGCCCGAAGGACATCTTCATCCTCATCTGGGAACGCGGCGCCGGCGAAACGCAGGCGTCCGGCTCTTCTTCCTGTGCCGCGGCGAGCGCGGCGGTTCGATTGGGACTGGTCCAGAGTCCGGTCGCCGTCAAGATGCCGGGCGGCGCCTTGAACATTCAGGTCGCACCGGATTTCAATCTGACCATGAAGGGCCCCGTTGCCGAAGTGGCGCGAGGTACCTTGAGTCCCTCGTTTGTGCGCGGGCTGCGCTAAGCAGCGATCAGCCGTCAGCTATCAGCTTCGGATTCCTGAACCCAGGTTGCCCACCCACCTTCTACGCCGTAGAATGATGGCAGTCAGCATGGCTAGTTTCTCTGGCCAACTGCTGATAGCTGAAAGCTGATAGCGCCATGCCTCTTTCTACAGACCTCCAATCCAAGCTCGACCATCTCCCCGACAAGCCGGGGGTGTACCTGTTCAAAAGCTCGAAGGGGGAGATGCTCTACATCGGCAAGGCCGCGGTTCTGGCCGATCGTGTTCGGTCTTATTTTCAACGCGGGGCCGACCCCACCCCCAAGACGAGTCTCTTAGTCGGGCAGATCGCCGATCTTGAGACCATGGTCACACGCTCCGAACTAGAGGCATTGATCCTCGAGAGTAACCTCGTCAAACGCTACCGCCCACGGTTCAACGTCGTCTTGCGGGACGACAAGCAGTACCCCTATCTGCGTCTTCCCATCAAAGAGAACTTCCCGCGGCTCTCGATCGTCCGCCGGGTGCAGAAAGACGGCGCGCTGTACTACGGGCCGTACACCCCGGCCGGAGCGTTGCGGGAAACGCTCAAAGTGATCAAGAAAGCGTTCCCGCTCGCCACCTGTACCATCGAGATCGACGGCAAGGCCGATCGGGCTTGCATCGAATTCGAGATTAAGCGCTGCATGGCGCCCTGCACCGGCCACCAGACGCGCGACGAGTACCACCGGATCGTGAAGCAGGTCCGGCAGTTCCTAGAGGGACGCGACACGGAACTGCTGGACGACATCCGGTCTCAGATGGGAGCAGCGGCAGACCGGGAAGACTTCGAGGAAGCGGCGCGGCTGCGAGACCGACTCTTTAAGATCGAACGGACACTGGAGAAGCAACGGATCACTCAGACCGCCTCGACCGATCAGGACGTCATCGGTCTGGCGAGGCAAGGCACTGCTGTGGACCTCCAAATGCTGTTCGTGCGCGGTGGCCTCCTCATCGGCCGGAAAGACTTCTTCTGGCCGCAGTCCGCCGACGCCGCAGACGAGGAATTGGTCCGTTCGGTCATCGAGCAGTTCTACAACAAGGATGGCCAGCCACCGAAAGAACTGCTGGTTCCCACTCCGCTGGTGGAATCTGCGCTGATCGAACAGTGGCTGACCCAGAAGCGAGGTGAGACGGTACGCGTCATCGCCCCGGAACGCGGCACGAAACATCAGTTGGTCTTGCTCGCCGAGGAAAACGCGACCGCCGCGGTCGCCGAGCATCTGCGCAACGAAGCACTCGATCGGCACGCGACAGAAGAGTTGAAGCGGCTGCTCCGTTTAGACAGGACTCCACGCCGCATCGAAGGGTTCGACATTTCGAATACGATGGGCAACCAGTCCGTCGCCTCGATGGTCGTCTGGGAAGAGGGACAGGCGAAGAAGGCCGATTATCGGAAGTTCAAGATCCGGTCCGTCACCGGCGCGAACGACTTCGCCAGTATGAAGGAAGCCGTCGTCCGGCGTTATGGCGAAGCGGAAAATTTACCACGACCCGACCTCGTATTGATCGACGGCGGGCTCGGCCAGCTCGCCGCCGCCATCGAAGGCCTGCGACAAGTCGGGTGCCAAGACCTTCCCGTCATCGGCCTCGCCAAGGCGCGCGGTGAGAAAGAAGAGCGCGTCTTTCTCGCAGGTCGAAAGAATCCGATCGTCCTGAAACCGACTGCTCCCGCCACGCACCTGCTGCAGCGTATTCGCGACGAGGCCCACCGCTTCGCCATTACCTACCACCGCAAGCTGCGCGGGAAGGCGTTGATCGCTTCGAAGCTCGATCAGATCATCGGCGTCGGCGAAATCAGACGCAATCGCCTCTTGAAACAGTTCGGCAGCGTTGAGAAGATCGCCCAAGCCCCCGATGAAGCGTTCTCGGAGCTGGGCATTGACGAGCGAACAGTCGTCGAAATTCGGAGAGCCCTTTTTTTATGAGTGGTTCGATCATCATCAAAGGCGCGCGGGAGCACAACCTCAAGAATCTCGACGTCGAGATTCCGCGCGATCGACTCGTCGTCATCACCGGCTTGAGCGGGTCGGGCAAGTCCTCCCTGGCCTTCGACACGATCTATGCCGAGGGCCAGCGCCGGTACGTCGAGTCGCTCTCGGCCTACGCCCGCCAGTTCTTGGAACAGATGGGCAAGCCGGACGTGGATTCCATCGAAGGGCTGTCGCCCGCCATCTCCATCGAACAAAAGAGCACCAGCCACAATCCTCGTTCGACCGTGGGAACCGTCACCGAGATTTACGACTATCTCCGGCTGTTGTTCGCCAGAGTGGGCCGGCCATTCTGCTTCCAGTGCGGGGAGGAAATCAGCGCTCAAACCGTTCAGCAGATGGTGGACACCATCAGTGCGCTCCCGGAAGGGACGAAGTTCCAGATTCTGGCTCCCCTCGTGCGTGGGCGGAAGGGCGAATACCGAAAAGAGCTGCTGGAGATGCGGCGGGCCGGCTACGTGCGGGCGCGGATCGACGGTCAACTCGTGGATCTGGGCGACGACATCGCGCTCGACAAACAGAAGAAACACACGATTGAGATCGTCGTCGATCGGCTCGTGATGAAGCCCGGCGATGCGCTCGCTCGCCGGCTGGCCGACTCGGTGGAAACGTCGTTGAAGCTGGCGGGCGGACTGGTCGGGGTGCTGGCCGAAGGCGGCAAGACATCGCTCTACAGCGAGAAGCTGGCCTGCATTCGCTGCGGCGTGAGTTATCCGGAAATCACCCCGCGCGTCTTCTCCTTTAATAGTCCGCACGGCGCCTGTCCCGCCTGCGACGGCATCGGCTATGCGGTGACCCCCGACTGTCCGGAAGACGAAGACTTCACGCTGCTGGAGCTCTGCCCGATGTGCAAAGGCGCCAGGCTGAAACCGGAGAGTCTCTCGGTCAAGATCGGGCGCACGTCCATCTCAGAGGTCACCGAGTTGTCGGTTCGCGCCGCCGCCGACTTCTTCACGTCGTTGACGTTCACCGAGCGCGAATTGCTCATCGCTCAGCGCATCTTGAAAGAGATTCGCGAGCGGCTGGGATTCCTGGTGAACGTGGGCCTGGATTACCTGACGCTGGATCGGCCGGCAGCCACACTCTCCGGGGGGGAAGGGCAGCGAATCAGGTTGGCGACGCAGATCGGGTCGGGCTTGGTCGGGGTCCTGTATATCTTGGACGAACCATCCATCGGCCTGCACCAGCGTGACAACCGGCGGCTGCTCCAGACGCTCCTTCGCTTACGCGACCTTGGGAACACCGTCGTCGTGGTCGAACACGATGCCGAAACGATGATGGCTGCCGACCATATTCTCGACCTGGGGCCGGGAGCCGGTTCGCATGGAGGACAGGTGGTCGCACAAGGCACACCGGCTGAGGTGATGGCCAATCCGGCTTCGCTCACGGGGCAATATCTTCGAGGCGAGCAGCGCGTCAGTCTGCCGACCCGCGAGCGAAAGCCGAGGGGCTTTCTGAGTGTCATCGGCGCGAAGAAGCACAACCTCAAAGGTATCACCGCGCAGATTCCGCTCGGCTTCCTCACCTGCGTCACCGGCGTGTCCGGGTCTGGCAAGAGCACACTGGTCCTCGAAGTGCTGTTCCATTCCCTGTCGCAGCTCCTCTACCAGAAAAAGCCGAAGATCGACGGGTGCAAGGAATTGGCGGGAGTCGACGCGCTGGATAAAGTGATCGATATCGACCAGTCGCCGATCGGTCGGACACCGCGGTCGAACCCTGCCACCTACACCGGCCTCTTCTCATTCATCCGCGATCTGTTTTCGAACCTGCCCGAATCACGCGTCCGCGGGTACAAGCCTGGGCGCTACAGTTTCAACGTGAAAGGGGGGCGTTGTGAAGCCTGCCAGGGGGATGGGCTGATCAAAATCGAAATGCACTTCCTGCCGGATGTCTACGTGACCTGCGAAGTGTGCAAGGGGCAGCGCTACAACCGGGAGACGCTGGACATCCTTTATAAGGGCCGCAGCATCGCCGATATACTGAACATGACGGTGGACGATGCGCTGGAGTTCTTCGAGCCCATTCACTACATCAAGAGAAAGTTGCAGACGCTGCACGATGTCGGTCTGCACTATGTGAAGCTCGGCCAGTCTGCCACGACGCTCTCCGGCGGCGAGGCGCAACGGGTGAAGCTCTCGCGGGAACTTTCCAAACGTCCGACCGGCCGCACGCTCTACATTCTGGACGAGCCGACCACCGGCCTGCACTTCGCCGACATTCAGCGTCTGCTGGACGTGCTCGATCGGCTGACGGACGCGGGCAACACGGTCCTGGTGATCGAACACAATCTCGATGTCATCAGGAATGCCGATTGGATCATCGACCTCGGGCCGGAGGGCGGCGACCGAGGCGGCGAGATTGTGACTGAGGGACCGCCAAAAGAAATTGCGAAATCGAAGCGATCGTATACGGGGCAGGTGTTGAGAGAGGCGGGACTCTGAGAAGGGTGAGGTTACGGGTGATCGCGCATCTGTTGAACACAGGAAGGACAACTCGGATCAGCCGTCGATGACTCAGTCTGAGGCACTCTCCATATTGAAGACAGGCTCCAACGTGTTCGTGACCGGCGAGCCCGGGTCCGGCAAGACGCACACGATCAACGAGTATGTCGCCTATTTGCGCGCGCGAGGGATCGAGGCGGCCATCACGGCTTCAACAGGCATCGCCGCGACGCACATCGGCGGGCTGACGATTCACTCGTGGAGCGGCATCGGCATTAAAACGACATTGGGCCGATCCGATCTTCGCGCCATCGCATCAAGCAAGCCGATCGCCAAGCGTGTCCGGCGCGCCAAGGTGCTGATCATCGACGAAGTATCCATGCTTGCTGCCGAGGTCCTCGCAATGGTCGATGCCGTGTGTCGCGAGATCAAAGAGAGTTCAGAGCCGTTCGGCGGCATGCAAGTGGTCCTGGTCGGCGACTTTTTCCAGTTGCCGCCGATTGTCAAACCGGAAATCGGACATGACTCGCCGAACCTGTTCATGGAAGCGTCATCGGCCCGGTTCGCCTATGACTCTCCTGCATGGAAAGAAGCCAACCTGATGGTCTGCTATCTCACCGAACAGCACCGGCAGGACGACAGCGAGTTTCTGGCTGTGCTCTCGGCCATTCGGCGCAATGCGTTTGACGCCGATCACGTGCGCTGTCTGACCAGCAGAACCGTCCAGCCTCAGGATGCGCCGAAGGCCGCGCCGAAACTCTTTTCGCACAATGTCGATGTGGATCGTGTGAATGACGGCATCCTTGCTCAGCTCCCCGGCGAGCCGCGCGTCTATCCCATGACCTCGCAAGGCCCGGACGCGCTCGTCGCTGCGCTGAAGAAGGGGTGTCTGTCGCCCGAGACGCTGCGTCTGAAAGTCG
Source organism: uncultured Nitrospiraceae bacterium (assembly GCA_964555285.1). Classification (GTDB taxonomy): domain Bacteria; phylum Nitrospirota; class Nitrospiria; order Nitrospirales; family Nitrospiraceae; genus JBBIQV01. The sequence goes on along the minus strand of CAZKRM010000003.1, from coordinate 97,036 downwards.
GCGCGGCGGTGATGTTCACGAAGAACAATCTGAAAGAGGGGTTCGTGAACGGGACGCTGGGAGCGGTCGAAGAATTTGATCGCCAGTACGGCCATCCGATCGTCAGAACGCGAAGCGGAAGAAGGATTGAGGTCGAGCCGATGGACTGGGCGGTGGAGGAGCAGGGAGCCATCCGCGCGCGCATTACGCAAGTGCCGCTGAGGCTTGCGTGGGCGATCACCGTGCATAAAAGCCAAGGGATGAGCTTGGACGAAGCGGTGATGGATTTGCGCGAAGTGTTTGAATTCGGACAGGGCTATGTCGCGCTCTCGCGCATCAGGCGACTGTCGGGCCTGCATCTGCTCGGCTGGACCGAGCGCGCGTTTCGGGTACACCCGGACGTCTTGGCCAAAGATGCCGAGTTCCAGGCGCAGTCGGAGCAGGCGGCGCGCACATTCGGCAGAATAACTGGAAATGAGATGACGGCCAGGCATGAGCGATTCCTTCGCGCATGCGGGGGGACGATCCAATTCAACGAACCGATGACTCGGGAGACTCCTCCGTCATCGGGTTTCGACGCAATCAGAGCACGCCACCCCAATGCCTATTTGCCGTGGGACAAGGCGCAGGATGAGCAATTGCGGGAACTCTTTGCAAACGGTTCTTCGGTCGCCGGCCTCGCACACACATTCAACAGAACAAGAGGCGCCATCAGGTCACGCCTGGCCAAATTAGGGCTTGTGGATAATGGATAAATCACAATGGTAATGAGATGAATCAGAAGCCTGTCCGACACGTCGCCCGCCTGCCCGCCGCCGGGCTCCGGCAGGCGGGTCGTTCGTGAAGCGTCGTTCGTCATCCACCCGCCGGAGTTTCGAGTTCCGAGTTTCTTGTTTGGTCTGAACGGCTGTGGGACAGGTCTGGCACTCACACATTGTTGTATTGCAAGACCTTACCCCAAACCTGTGCTCGGGTGAAAACTTCTGTCGCTCACTACATTAGTCGATATGTTGGGTTGACTTTTTCCTGAGCCCCTATATATAGTTCTCCAACTGCGGAGTCGTCACTTGGACCATGGCGAAAGCGAAGAGCCTGACTCAATCGCAAAATGTCTATAGTGCTTATCCGGTTAGCTCAGCAGACCTCGAAATATCAGGCGACCCATGCCGGCGCTCTACAAGATATTGTGCCATGCTGAGTCAACCGGATAAGCACTATGTCCATTATCGACTAGCACAGTGAAGCGCAAGAAAAAATCCTCCCAACGCTCTCCCCCACCCAGTTCTCGCTCATATACATACTGGAATAGTGCATCCCTGCGTAAAGGCGCCGGGGGCTCTTCGGTTCGTGTTATTTCCAAGTGCTATGGAAACTATATTGTCGCGGAAGAAGAGACACCATACGCAAGAAGGAAGTATAGAGTAATTGATCTTTTCTGTGGTGCCGGCGGCTTCACGTCGGGCTTTGTAAAGACCGGAAAATTCGAGCCTATCTTTGCAAACGATTTCGATATGCATGCTGCTAAGACGTACAATGCGAACTTCGGTGACCATTGCCTACATGGAGACATCAACAGTTTTCTGAGTAACACCGGATTTCGATTTCCTGAAGCAGAGGTTGTCATAGGTGGCCCGCCATGCCAAGGGTTCAGCCTTTTGAACAAACGACGATCCGGTGATCCGAGAAAAGAACTCTGGAGAGCATACATGCGGGTCATTGAGGGTGTGATGCCGCTTGTGTTTGTCATGGAGAATGTTGCAGAGCTTCTCTCATCTGAAGAGTTCAGAAACATTCGGGTCCACGCAGAACGAATGGGTTATAAGTTAGTGAGTGGAATCCTGAACAGTGCGGACTACGGTGTCCCGCAGCGCAGGAGGCGAGCGATCGTCATCGCAAGTTTATTGGGTATGCCTCACATGCCGATCGCAACACACCGCGACCCGCAGAAGATTTCCAGTTTGTTTTCAGCCGGGTTGCTCCCCTGGGAAACTGTGGGTAGGGCAATAGGTGATCTCCCAAAACCTGCCGGTACCGACATCAAGGTAGGACTTGTTGACCCACCATTAGACCTTCATTTTGGACGAACTCCAACATCGCAGAGTTTAGCTAGGTATCATTGCATCCCTGAGGGAGGGAATAGGCTGGATCTTCAACGGAAACGGCCTGATCTTACTCCAGATTGTTGGCTTCGAAAGAAATCAGGGGGTACGGATCTTTTCGGTCGACTGTGGTGGGACCGTCCAGCGTTTACTATTCGAACGGAATTCTTCAAGCCTGAGAAGGGACGCTATCTTCATCCCCGCCAAGATAGGCCCATCTCTCACAGGGAAGCTGCAAGGCTCCAGTCTTTCCCCGACGGTTTCCGTTTTCTCGGAACCAAGATTGAAGTTGCGAAGCAAATAGGAAATGCGGTCCCTCCTTTGCTGGCTGGAAAAATCGCCGAGGTCGTAGCAGAGCATCTTGCCTTTCACGCCATCCCTGCTCAGTCCAGAACGTCTTGACGATTTCAGGTGTTGAGTGGCCGACGTCTTTTCCAAGAAGAAACGGTCACAAATCATGTCGCGGATTGCAGGGAGGAATACCTCTCCGGAAAAGGCCCTCTGTCTAGTTCTGAAAAGGTTCGGATATAGGCCCCAGCGTCACAGAAAAGATTTGCCCGGCTCACCGGACTTTGTTTTGAAACGGGAGAACGTGGTTATTTTCATGAACGGATGTTTTTGGCACGGTCATAAGAACTGCCGTCGCGCGTCCTTGCCCGCGACCAACAGAGCTTTTTGGCGTGAGAAAATATCCAACAACAAAAGAAGGGATGAGCGGCAAAGGAGACAATTGCGTCGAAAGGGATGGAAGGTTCTGACTTTCTGGACCTGCGGGCAGATTTCAGAAGAGAAACTCGTTTCTCGATTTAGACGGGTCGGGTTATCGCCGAAATCCATTAGGAAAGGCTTTAGGGATCAATGACTATCCAGGAGCTGAGGCAGCAGTACCATAGGGAAATCTGCCGCGACATTCTGGGATTGAAAGAGGGAGTCCCCAGTCTGGCGGACAAGGGAAGCAAAACGAGCGTAGCAATATCTCTCCGGCTCGTCGAGATATTAGGCTATCCTTTATGCCAAGCCCCTCCTGATGGGCAGACGGCGGGTGCCCTCTTTAGTCAGCTGACCATGTCGTTCATTAATGCATCATTCACAGGTCTGCATCATCTCCGATCGGGTGATTGGATTTTCTCTGCGTCGCAGGCTGATGCCGGTATTGCCGCCTTTGATCAGTATGAGCACTTGGCGGCTCTGGACGCATTGCTAAAGCGCTTGAAGAATGAGCCGGCGTTGTCAACGGCGCTTAGCGGAGATTACTTGATCACACCCGATATAGTGATAGGCCGGAAGCCGGTCACAGACGCCACGATTAACAGCAAGGGCACTGTTATAGCTGATGGCGACAAGGTTTCCACTCTGACCCCACTTCGTATAGCCAACAATCCCCCTGCCGGCCGGATTCTTCATGCGAGCGTCTCATGTAAGTGGACCATTCGGAGTGATCGAGCACAGAACACCCGCACGGAAGCTTTGAACTTGATCCGGAATAGAAAGGGCAGAACTCCCCACATTATGGCGGTTACGGCAGAGCCGATGCCGACCCGCCTCTCATCGATCGCTGTGGGAACCGGCGACATCGATTGTGTGTATCACATGGCACTTGCGGAATTGGTCGAGGCTGTCAAGAAGGTCGACAACTTGGATCAATTGGAAGTGCTTATGCAATTAGTTCATGGCCGCCGTCTAAGAGACATCAGTGACCTGCCGTTCGATTTGGCGGTTTAGATCTTCAACGAGAATCTGTCTGCCATCCTCACCTCAATAGCAGGAGTATATGCACACCATATTGCTGCTGACGATTTCCAACATCTTCATGACCTTTGCCTGGTACGGGCATTTGAAGTACAAGGACACGCCCTTGTGGACTGCGATTGCCGTGAGCTGGGGCATTGCCCTCCTCGAGTATTGTTTCCAGGTGCCGGCCAATCGCATCGGCCACTACGAATTCACCGCTGCCCAATTGAAAACCATCCAGGAAGTGATTACCCTCGTCGTGTTTTGCGTCTTTTCGGTCCTCTATCTCAAAGAAGAACTGAAATGGAATTATCTTGTCGGCTTCGGCATGATGGTCGGCGCGGTGTTCGTGATCTTTAAGGAATGGTAACCGCATGCGGCATGCGGAGTTCTGAATTCTGAATTATGAGTCTTGAGTTGCGCCTTGTAACTCATAACTCAGCACTCATCACTCAGAACTATAAGGAAGGACCATGCAGGACTTTGAAAAGCTCGGCGTGTTCTACCTGGGTCGCCCCTACGACCTAGCGAAAAAGAAACTGAAGCCGGGCTGGCTGCTCTACGACTCCAAAGATCTCGTGACCCACGCAGTCTGCGTCGGGATGACCGGCAGCGGCAAGACCGGCTTGTGCATCGGCCTGCTTGAAGAAGCGGCAATCGACGGCATCCCCGCGATCGTCATCGATCCCAAAGGAGACCTGGCGAATCTGTTGCTCACCTTCCCTCAGCTCCGCGGCGAAGACTTCGCGCCTTGGATCAACGAGGATGATGCGCGGAAGAAAGGCCTTTCTCCGGCGGACTTTGCCGCTCAGCAAGCAGAACTGTGGAAGAAGGGGCTTGGCGAGTGGGGACAGGACGGTGCGCGCATCCAGCGTCTGCGGGACGCGGCGGACTTCGCCATCTACACGCCGGGCAGCAATGCCGGTCTGCCCGTCTCAATCCTGAAGTCGTTCGCGGCGCCGGCTGCCGACGTGCGAAACGATGCCGAATTGTTCCGCGAGCGAATCAGTACGACTGCGACCAGCCTGCTCGGTCTCCTCGGGGTCGAGGCCGATCCGATTCAAAGCCGCGAGCACATTCTTATCTCGACCATCTTCGACCACACCTGGAAGAAGGAAGAAGACATTGACCTCGCGGCGCTCATCCACTCCATCCAGTCGCCGCCGGTGGCGAAGATCGGCGTGATGGACGTCGATTCGTTCTTCCCGTCGAAAGATCGTTTTGCGCTGGCCATGAAACTCAACAATCTGCTCGCTGCGCCGGGGTTTCAATCATGGCTGGAGGGAGAGGCGCTCGATGTTCAGTCGTTGCTCTACACGTCATCCGGCAAGCCACGCATGGCGATTGTTTCGATCGCGCATCTGAATGACGCCGAGCGCATGTTCTTCGTGACCCTCTTGCTGAGTCAGATGGTCGGCTGGATGCGAGCGCAGTCTGGGACGACGAGTTTGCGCGCCATCCTCTATATGGATGAAATCTTCGGCTACTTCCCGCCGGTGGCCAATCCTCCCTCGAAGTTGCCGCTGCTCACGCTGTTGAAACAGGCGCGGGCTTTTGGGCTTGGCGTTGTCTTGGCGACGCAGAACCCTGTCGATCTCGATTACAAGGGGCTCGCCAATACCGGCACCTGGTTCATTGGACGATTGCAAACCGAGCGCGATAAAGCGCGGGTGCTCGAAGGGCTCGAAGGAGCGTCGGCGAGTTCAGGCGCGAAATTCGATAGGCAAAAAATGGAAGAGATCTTAGCAGGACTGGGAACCCGGATCTTTCTAATGAATAACGTTCACGAGGACGCACCAAGCATCTTCCAGACACGATGGACACTTTCCTACTTGCGAGGCCCGCTCACACGCAATCAGATCAAGACGTTAATGGACCCTCAAAAGGTCGCAGCATCGCCAGCAGCCGTGCTCACCTCAGAAAGCAAGCCTCTCAACTCCACAGCTAATGCTCAGCCCTCGGGTCGGCCTGTATTACCACCAGACGTTCCCCAGTACTTCATCCCTGTTCGTGGCAGTCAACCCAGCGAAACTCGCCTGCTCTATAAACCCATGCTGCTTGGGTCGGCACAGGTCCGCGTGGCGGACGCAAAGGCTGGTGTAGACGTAACGGAGGAATGCACTTTCCTCGCACCGATGACGGACAGTCCCGCTCCAATCGACTGGAACGATGCGAGTAAAGTTGAAATTGCTGTCGCCGATCTTGAGAAGAATCCTCGGGAGCAAGCTCAGTACATGGCACTTCCAGCTGCCGCCAGTAAAGGTAAGAACTATGAAGCATGGAGTAAAGACTTCGCGGGCTGGCTCTATCGGATTCACAAAGTTGAACTCCTGAAGAGCCGGACTTTTAAGGAGGTGTCTAAGCCTGGAGAGTCTGAGCGAGATTTTCGCGTTCGACTTCAACAGATGGCCCGAGAGCAGCTAGACCAGCAGAAGGAGAAACTCCGGCAGAAGTATGCTCCAAAGCTAGCTGCGTTGCAGGAACGCAGAAGGCGAGCGGAGCAAACGAGAGAACGGGAGGCTGAACAGGTCAAGCAGAGCCAGATTCAGACTGCTATTTCAGTCGGTGCGACAATTCTTGGAGCATTTCTAGGGCGAAAAACTATCAGCGCCACAACAATTGGCAAAGCCACAACTGTAGCGCGCGGTGCTGGTCGAGTAATGAAGGATTCTAAGGATGTGACCCTGGCAGAGGAAAATATTGCTGCGATTGATCAGCAGATTGTCGATCTCGATGCCCAGTTCAAGACCGAAACTGAAGCGCTTGCAGCATCCATCGATCGCATGACCGGTGAGCTGGAGACCGTCGCACTCAAGCCGATCAAAGCCAACATCTCCGTCCGACTCGTCGCCTTAGCCTGGATCCCGCATTGGCAGGACGCCCAGGGACATGTCACCCCCGCCTATCAATAGCTCGCCCGAATCTCCCTCCCTCTGCTCAAGCTTCTCGGTTGCGAGGCCGATAATTCATTATGCTGCGCCGGTCACGGCGCGCGGTTCCGGCAGCCACGAGCGGGAGGGGCGATGCCATCCATTCTCATCATCGACGACGACGACAACCTCAGAGATTCCTTACGCCGAACCCTACACAAGGAAGGCTACACCATCATGGAAGCCGGCGACGGCGGGCGAGGGCTGAAACAGCTTGAGAATTCGCCGGCCGACCTGATCCTGCTCGACATGTTCATGCCGGAGAAGGAGGGCCTAGAAACCATCGGGGAGCTGCGCCGCGCGCATCCCGGAATCCGAGTCATTGCGATGTCCGGCGGCGGGTTCAAAGGTACCATGGACGTTCTGAACATTGCGAAAATGCTGGGTGCTCGGCGAACGCTGTCCAAACCCTTTACGCGCGAGCAACTACTCGACGCGGTACGGGAGGAGCTGTCTTAACTTTTCTCCCGAATCTGCCGATAACCCTCGGAGAGTCGTTCCTTGACGGTCGGCCGAACGACGATCCTTCCGATCGTTCAGATCCCGTCGTTCAGGCCGGAGCCAATGGCGTGGTTCTTCTAGCAGGATGCTGAAAAAGGCCGCCAGCTTTGTTCTCGCGTCGCTCAGAGGCTCCACGTACCGCCGGGAGCATGCCGGGCGTGCGCAATCGACTCTGGAAGAGTCGCAGCAGTTCCTCCAATGCACCTTGGATGCCCTCACGGCCCACATCGCCATTCTGGATGACCAGGGAATCATCATCGCCGTCAACAGCGCATGGCGGCAGTTCGCAGACGGCAATCAGTTGCGCGACCCGAACTCCTCAATCGGCTGTAACTACCTCACGGTCTGTGAGTCTGCGGCTGCCGCCGGTTCGGAAGAGGCCGAACGGGTGGCGGAGGGGATCCGCTCGGTCATGGGCGGTGCGCGCGAGGTCTGTGCGGTCGAATACCCGTGCCATAGCCCGGGTGAACGACGCTGGTTCGTGGTTCGTCTCTCGCGGTTCGACGTCAACGGCCGTCTCCGGCTGGTCGTCTCCCATGAAAACATCACGGACAGCAAACTGGCGTTCGAGGCGCTCCATCATGGTGAAGAGACCACCCGGGCCATCATCGCGAATGCGTTGGACGCCCACATCCTGATGGACCAGCAAGGGACGATCATCGGGTGGAACCCTCAAGCGGAACGGATCTTCGGATGGGCCGGCGGGGAAGTGGTGGGACAACGCCTGTCCGACGTCATTATTCCTCCCGGCTACCGCGAAGCTCATGCACGCGGGATGCAGCGCTTCTTGGCGACCGGCACGGGGCCGATCCTCAATAAACGCATCGAGATCGAGGGGTGGCACAGGGAAGGTCGCCTGTTCCCGATCGAACTCAGCGTCACCCCGGTCGAGACGAAAAGGGGCTTCACGTTCAGCGCCTTTGCACGGGATATCACGGCCCGCAAGCACGATGAACGCCTGCGGAGCGCGGAGCACACCGTCACGCAACTCTTGTTGGAATCACGCACGCTCGAGGACGCCGCTCCGGACATTCTGAAGATTGTCTGCCAGACTCTCAACTGGAATGTGGGCGTCATGTGGAGGATGGATGGGGAATCCCACGCGCTGCGCTGCGCTGAGGTCTGGACCGACCGGGAAACAGACTACGCCCCGTTCATCGAACGAACCAGGCAAAGCAGCTTCGTCGCGGGGGTTGGGCTCCCCGGTCGGGTGTGGAAGAACAGACAGGTCGAGTGGATTTCCGACGTGACGCGCGACGGCAATTTCCCCCGCGCCCCCTTCGCCGTCAGAGCCGGATTGCATGCGGCGTTCGCGTTTCCGTTCACCCTGGATGATCGGGTTGACGGGGTGATGGAATTCTTTGCCACCGCCCTTCGGCCGCCCGACCAGAAGATCCTGGACACGTTCGACAGCCTCGGAGCACAGATATCGCAGTTCTTGGCCCGCAAGCAGGCCAAGCAAACCTTGCGCCGATCGGAAGCGCGGTTTGCGGGCATCCTCGATATTGCTGAAGAGGCGATCATCTCGATGAACGAGGCCCACCGGATCACGCTGTTCAACCAGGGGGCATCGAAAGTCTTCGGGTATGCGCCCAGCGAAGCGCTCGGTCAGCCGATCGACATACTCCTGCCGAGTCGGTTCGCCCAGGCGCATAGCCGGCACATCCACGAATTCGGCGTGTCCTCGAGTCCGTCCAGAGAGATGGGCTCGCGAAGGGAAGTGGTCGGCCTCCGCAAAAACGGCGAGGAGTTCTCTGCCGAAGCGAGTATTGCCAAAGTCAGCCTGACGGCAGAGACCACCTATACGGTGATCCTTCGGGACATCTCGGAACGCAAGCGAGCGGAGCAGCATCTGAGAGATGCCAAGGAGCGGGCTGAACAGGCTGCGCGGGAGAAGGCTCAGATCCTCGCGACGGTGGAAGCCTTCTTTATCGGAGTCACCGATCGGGGGACCATCAGCGAATGGACCGGTCGAGCGGAAGATATCTTCAGAATCTCCCTGAGGGATGCACTTGACCGACCCTTGCGCGATCTGCCGATCGAGTGGGGGTGGGATGAGGTACTCGGAGCCATGAGAAAAGCCGGTGACACGCTGACGACGGTCCGGTTGGAGAAGATTCGGTTGACCGGTCCCGGAGCGAAGGAGAGATTCGTCAAGTTGACCATCTCACCGCTCTGCGAAGACCGGGGCGTCGGCTACATCATCATGGGCGAGGACATGACGGATCGCCTGATTCTGGAACGGGAATTGACGCAGGCGCAAAAACTCGAATCCATCGGGCAACTGGCGGCCGGGATCGCCCACGAAATCAACACGCCGACTCAGTTCGTCGGGGACAACGTGCGCTTCCTGTCCGACTCGTTCTCCGATATCGCCCGCGTGATCGAGCAGTACGAGCGCCTACTGACGGCGGCCAAGGCCGGACCCTGCCCGCAGGACCTCACCGAGACGTGCGAGGCGGCCAACCGCGAGGCCGACTTGGAGTATCTCCTCGCCGAAATCCCGAAGGCCATCGCGCAATCCGCTGAAGGCATCGACCGGGTGGCGACGATCGTGCGGGCGATGAAAGAATTCGCCCATCCGGGAAACACGGAAAAGGCGGCGGTCAATCTCAATAAGGCCATCGAAAGCACCGTGACGGTGGCGCGGAATGAATGGAAGTATGTCGCCGATCTGCGCACCCAACTCGATCCGTCCCTCCCTCCGGTGCCCTGCCTGGTGGGGGAATTCAACCAGGTGGTGCTGAACATGATCGTCAACGCGACGCACGCCATCGCCGACGCCGCCAAGGGCACGGGCCGGAAGGGAACCATCACGATCGCCACAGGTCTCGCCGGGACCTTCGCCGAGATTCGTATCACGGACACCGGCACAGGGATTCCGGAGGCGATCCGGCACAAGATCTTCGATCCGTTCTTTACGACCAAGGGTGTCGGGAAGGGAACCGGCCAAGGGCTGGCCATCGCGCGCTCCGTGGTGGTGGACAAGCATCAGGGGACGATCAGGGTAGAAAGCGAGGTCGGCAAAGGGACCACCTTCATCATCCGCCTGCCGCTTCACGCATCGTCGGCCAAGTCGGTCGAAGAAGGTGTGCGATGAAGCCTCGCGTGGTCTTCGTCGACGACGATCCGAGCTTTCTCGACGGACTCCGGAGGATACTGCGCCTCCACCATGAAGGATGGGAGATGACGTTCGTGACGAGCGTCGACGACGCGCTACGCTGTCTCGAGACCACGACCGTCGATACCGTGGTGGCGGATGTCCAGATGCCCGGCCGGACCGGGTTCGATCTGCTCCACGCGATCTCGCGCTCGCCGGTCTTTTGCCGCGTGCCGGTCATCATGATGACCGGGGCGAGCGAGCGGGACTTCAAGCGGCGCGCGCTGGACGAAGGGGCGACGGATCTCCTCAGCAAGCCGATCGACGCCGACGACCTGACCGCGCGCATCCGCAACGCCCTCCGGCTCAAGACCTATCAGGACGAGATCAGAACACAGAACGAGACCCTGGAGCGGAAGGTCGTGGAACGCACCCAGGCGCTGAATGAGTCTCGGCTCGACCTGATCTGGCGGCTCGGTCGGGTCGCCGAGTTTCGGGACGAGCAAACGGGCAACCACATCGTGCGCGTGGGATCGTATTGTCGGATCCTTGCCGAGTCGCTCGGGATGCCGCGCGAGTTCGCCGACATGATCTTCCTGACCAGCCCCTTGCACGATATCGGCAAGATCGGAATCCCGGACGGCATTTTGTTGCAGCCTCGCAAGCTCACGCCGGCTGAGTGGACGATCATGAGGCGGCACTGTGTCATCGGAGCCGACATCCTCCGGCAGGACGTATGGCGATGGTCCCCATTCGCGGCGGTGTCGGAGGTCGGATCGCCGGATGCGACGGACGGCAAGAGGAACCCCTTTCTCGCCATGGCCTCCTCGATCGCCCTGACGCATCATGAGTGGTGGGACGGCACCGGGTACCCGCAGAAACTCGCGGGGGACACGATCCCGATAGCATCGCGCATCGTCGCCGTGGCGGATGTGTATGACGCGCTGAGTTCAGAACGGCCGTACAAGCCGGCCTTCGCGGAGGACACCGTCCTGGGCATGATGAAGGAGAAAGTCGGGAGTCATTTCGATCCGGCCGTGTACGGGGTGTTCGAACGATCTCTCGACGCCTTCCGAGAGATCCGCGGGCGGTTCACCGATGAGGCGCTCGCGGCCTGAGGATGATAGCCGCACGAGACGGACGGGGGTTCGAGGTTTCCGGAACTCAGAACTCAGAACTCAGAACCTCGAACCCCTAACCCAGTGGAGCACAATGAAGCATCTGCTGTTCGTGGACGACGAGCCGAAACTGCTCGACGGGCTCAAGCGGTCGCTGCGCGCCATGCGGCACGAGTGGAGCATGACGTTCGTGACCAGCGGCGAGGAGGCGTTGAAGACGCTGGAACAGGCGCCGTTCGACGTCGTGGTGTCCGACATGCGCATGCCGGGCATGGACGGCGCGCAGCTCCTGAATGAGGTGCAGCGGCGATACCCGCAGATCGTCAGAATCGTGCTGTCCGGCCACTCGGGTCAGGAGATGATCTACCAGTCCATCAGCGCCACCCATCAATACCTGGCGAAGCCCTGCGAGACCGAGCTGTTACAAGCCGCCGTGATGCGGGCCTGTGCCCTGCGAGAGTTGCTCGGGAACGACTCGCTGCGACGGCTGGTGACGGGGATGCAACAGATCCCCAGTCAGCCGACCCTCTATGCCGAGATCAGGAAGGAGGCGGAATCCAAGACGTCTTCGCTCCAGGCCATCGGTGCGATCATTTCCAAGGATATGGGCATGACCGCGAAAATACTCCAGTTGGTGAACTCGGCCTACTTCGGGTTGCACGGCACGGTGTCGACGGCGGAGCAAGCGGTAAATTTGTTGGGGTTGGATACGGTGCAGGCGCTCGTCTTGACGGTGCACGTCTTTTCGCGGTTTACCTCCGCCCGCGGTTCGCGCTTCAACATGGACCGCCTGTGGGAGGAGAGCCTGGAAACCGGTTCGCTTGCCCGTGCGATTGCGAAGGCCGAACGCGCGCCGGCCCTGGTCATCGACCAGGCCTATACGGCGGGACTGCTCCATGACGTGGGGATTCTCGTGTTCGCGGCCAATGTGATGGAGCGATACGACGTCACGCTCAAGACCGCGCATGAGAAGGGCCTTCCGGTGTGGGAGGTCGAACGTCAGGAGTTCGGGGCCACCCATGCGGAGGTCGGGGCCTACCTGCTGGGACTCTGGGGGTTGGGCGATCCGATCGTGGAAGCGGTGGCGTTCCATCACCGGCCGGCGGATTGCGTCGTGAAAACCTTCAGCCCCCTGACGGCGGTCCATACGGCAAACGTGTTGCAGCAGGAGCTGTCCCAGCAGGCGACAGGGGACGTTCCGTCGCCGATCGATATGGACTATCTACGCGAGCTGGAATTGGCCGACCGGCTGCCGCACTGGCGAGAAGTGTCCCGCACATGTCAGCAGGCGGCGGAGAAGGAGAAGGCACATGGCTGACGCGATTCTCTGTGTGGACGACGATCCCAACATCTTAGAGGGGTACAAGCGCCAGCTTCGGAAAGAGTTCAAGCTGGAAACCGCCGTCGGGCCTGAGCAGGGGCTTCGGATGGTGACGGAGCAGGGCCCTTTCGCCGTCGTGGTGTCCGATCTGCAAATGCCGGGGATGAACGGGGTCGAGTTTCTCGCAAAAGTCCGTGCCCACGAGCCCGACACCGTGCGCATGCTGTTGACGGGCAACGCCGAGCTTACGGCGGCGATCGAGGCGATCAATCAGGGCCAGATCTTCCGATTCTTAACGAAGCCCTGCACGTCGGAGTTGTTCGGCAGCGCGCTCAGGGCCGCTCTGACGCAGCACCACCTCATCACCGCTGAACGCGTGCTGTTGGAGCACACGCTCAGCGGCAGCATCGAAGTGCTGTGCGAGATCTTAGCCTTGGTCAATCCTGAAGCGTTCGGGCGATCGTCTCGAATTACCCGGTACGTCGAGTTGATCGCGGCGAATCTTCACGTGTCCGAGTTGTGGCCCATCAAGACCGCCGCCATGTTGTCCCAGATCGGATGCGTGATCCTTCCGGAATCGGTCCTCAAGAAGGTGTATCGAGGAGAGGCGCTGACGCCCGAGGAAACGCAACTGTACAACCAACATCCGTTCCTGGCCGCCGACTTGATCACGCAAATTCCCCGGATGAAGCGGGTGGCGGACATTATTCGGAATCAAGACAAGTATTTCGACGGCTACGGCGTCCCCGGCGACAAGCGGCAGGGCAACGAGATTCCGATGGAGGCCCGGATTCTGAAAGTGGCCCTGGATTTCGACGCCCTCGAATCCGCCGGCAAGACGAAAACCGAGGCGTTCGACCAACTGAAACAACGAAAAGGTTGGTACGATCCGACGGTGGTGGAGGCGTTGAAAGCGGCCTTTGCTCAGGAGATCAAGTATGAGATGAGGACGGCCGTTGTGGCCGACCTTACGTGCGGCATGGTCCTGGCCGAAGACATCCAATCCAGTCAAGATGTCCTGCTCGCGTCCAAAGGCCAGGAAGTGAATCAGTCCATGATTCTACGGCTCCAGAATTTCAGCAAGACGGTCGGAGTTCGAGAGCCGTTTACGGTCTTGTTCCCGATGAAGGGAGCGAGCCACAAAGTCGATCCGACCGGGCAGGCCGTGAGTCATCCGCCACAGATGCTGAAGGCGGGCTAGCAGACCGCGCCCCTTATCAACTGAGATACAGCAGGGTATCGAATGCATACCGAGGGCAGATACGGCACGCGCATCAGAGCCGTCGTAACCCGGGTTAATGTTTCCGGTCCTTCAGCATCAGTTTGTCGGTCCAGGCGAGCAGAATAGCCGAGCCGAGGAACGTCATATGAATAAAAATCTTCCACTTGATGTGCTCAGGCGATTCGTTCGCCACATCCACGAACGCCTTGAGCAGGTGGATGCTGGAGATACCGATCAACGATGCCGCCAGCTTGATCTTGATGGTGCCGGGGTCGACGTGCGTCAGCCATTCAGGTCGATCGGGATGATCCTCCAGCTCGAGCTTGCTCACGAAGGTGGCATAGCCCCCGATGATCACCATCGTGAGCAAGTTGGCCACCATGGTGATATCGATCAGCGAGAGCACCCCGAGCATGAAAATGGTTTCTTCGAGCTGCCGGATGTGGTGGACCATCTCCCACAGCTCGGCGAGGAACTTGTAGGCGTAGAGGAGCTCCGCCACGATGAGACCGCCATAGAGCGGGGCTTGAATCCATCGGCTCGCGAAGACGACGACCTCGAAGACGTGCTCGATGTGGTGGGCGACTCCGCCTTTCATCTTGTCCGTCACGGCTTGCGGTGCATGACTCTCCGACACGTTCCCTCCTTCGTGTGTCCACCCCGATCAGTGGATGGTTCAGCTTCGGCGGCCACTATGCAGGCCATCAAGTCTGCTGAAGCGCGCGTATCCTAGTCACTGGATCGCGTCCTGTCAATTTGTGAGGAAGGGCAACGCATCAGCCCTGCAGGCGGAGGCGAGGAAGGATGCATCGGAGCGATTTCATCGAGCAGCAAAGGCCGGCGGTGCGTTCAGTTTGTCCGGCGTTTGGCATAGACTGCCGCCGCCTGGGACCGGCAGTGGACGTGAAGTTTGTCATAAATGTTGGCGAGATAATTTTTGACCGTCTTATCGCTGAGCCCCAGCGCAGCGGCGATTTCCTTGTTGGTCTGTCCTTGCACGACAAGCGGGAGAATCCGCTCTTCTTGGGGCGAGAGCCCATGCTGGGGGGGGTGATGGGTCTCCATCATCCCGTGGGTCTTGATCCAGCCCAAGGTCTGCCGAGTAATTCGCTGGTCGAGGTATCCCTGCCCTGCCGCCACCGTTCGAATGGCGCGAATGAGATCATCCGTCCGGATATCTTTCAAGGCGTACCCGTGAGCGCCATGTCTGATGGAAGAGACGACCGTGGCCTCTTCGGCATAGCTGCTCAAGACGAGGATCTGCGTCTTGGGTGCGCCCTTCAGAATTTTCCCGCAGGCTTCGATCCCGGACATGTCGGGCAGTTTGATATCGAGCAGGACGACGTGCGGGCGGCGCCGGCTCGCAATGCCGACCGCTTCCGCGGCGGTCCCGCAATCCCCCACGACGCGTATCCCGGGGACAAGACCGATCACGGTGCGCAGCCCGGTCCGCACCACTTCGTGGTCGTCCACAATGAGCACGCGGATGTCTTTGCGAGTCATTGAACGGCGACCGGCTGCTCGATGGGGAGTTCGACCACGACGTCGGTCCCTCGACCCGGTTGCGAACGAAGCTGGAGACGGCCTCCGAGTTGGCGCGCCCGCGCCTCCATATTGCTGAGGCCATACCCGAACCGGGCGCGGTTCGTCTGTCGAAATCCGATTCCATCGTCGGTGACCTCAAATCGAACCGCCGGTCCGGCTCGTCGCAGCGAGATGGCGGCGCGGCGCGCTTTTCCGTGACGCACGCTGTTGCTGAGCGCTTCCCGCGCGATCAATGCGATCTGCTGCTTCTCGTCGAGCGTGAGCAGACGAGCGACGGATTCATTGACCGCAAGATCGATGTGCATCGCTCCGACCTGGTGGTACACCTGGGCCAGAGCCTGGAGTTCGGCCATGAAATCGAACTCCCGCACCGTATCCGATTGCAATCCGATGATCAGTCCACGGATCTCATGAATGAGTCGATTCAACTGCTCCACCGCATGATCGGTCTGTACCTTGGCCTTCTTCGGTGCCCGGTTGTCCATCCGACGAGCCGCGTCCAGACTGAGGCCGATGGCATACAGCGATTGCAGCACGCAATCGTGCAGATCGCGTCCCATCCGGTCGCGATCTTGGAGGAGTTTGCTGAGACGCTGTTCGGTCGCATGGATCGCCAGCGCGAGGTCCGGCGAGGCCTTGTGCGCGGAGGGATGATTCGGGACGCTGCGCGGAGGGTGAGAAGGACCCGGCACGCGAGCGGAAGATCCCAGCGGCACGGCGCATGTTGCCTGCCGCAGGCCATCAATCACCCGAAGCCCGTGACGTTCATCGCTCACATACCCCTCCTTCGTCTTTCCGAGAAGCAGACGGCTTCTTATTCAAGCACATAATCCCCGACGGGTCCCTTATCTAACTCTCACTCCCGGTTCCTGTCACCTGGCGGAGTCGCCAGGTGACCTAGCGGTTGTGATTCTGGGACGATGCGCCTCCGTTGCCGCTTAGCATGAACCGATCAACGAAGGAGGCGCCCATGAACGAAGCGGTTGTGACAGGGATGAAGAAGCTGGCCTTCTCCGAGGGCGAGTTGGTGGTCAAGACGCTGGAGACGGAGGAAGAGTTGCGGCAATCCTATGCGCTCCGCCACCGCGTCTTCGCGGAACGTCTGCAATGGGTGCCTGAAACGGAGCACCGGCTCGAGTCGGATGTGTATGATACGTGGAGCACGTCGATCGGCGTGTTTTCAGAGTGGGGGCAACTCCTCGGCATCGTCCGCATGACGCAGGCACCGGTTCCCTTTATGATCGAGAGCGAATTCAGCGCCTGTCTGGTCGGGTCTCATCGCGTGAGCAAGGAATGTGATACGGCGGAGATCACACGCCTGGCGGTCGATCCCAGCATTACAGACCGGGGTTTGTCAGCGAAGTTGATGCGTACGGTGTTCAAAGGGATGTATCAGTGGTGCCTCGCCAACGACGTTCGGTACACCTACATGGTTGTGGAGCATAGATTGCTCCGTGTCGTCCAGTGGATGGGGTGGCCCTGTCACGCCATTGGGGAACCGGTCGCGCTGCCGCCGGCGGAGGCGCTTTCTATCGCCGCACTCCTCGACCTGAATGAATTCCGTACGATCAGCGAGCGGAAGCGTCCAGACATGCTGGAATGGATTTCGACGGTAGAGGCATCGCCCGTGGCTCAGCGGGACCGGACATCCTTCGAAGAGCCCGCTGCCTCGCCGGACTATCGCGAGCAGTGGAACGCGGCGTGACAATCGCTGTTCCGGAGACGGCGCTGAGGATAGGTGAGAGGCCGACGGAGCCGGTAGGCTGGCCGATACTAAATCGCGCTCGGAAGACCGTGCAGGATGGGAAGTCCGTGTTCCATGGCTGCGGCGACTGCCTGTGAGCGCGAGGTCACATCGAGTTTGGAAAAGATGCTCGCTACATGGAATCGCACGGTCCGTTCCGTCATACCAAGAATCTGGCCGACTTCCCAGTTCGTTTTGCCGTTCTTTATCCAATTCAGGATGGTCACCTCGCGCGGGGACAGTTCTTTCACGCACTTGTCCGTCGCGGGAGCATTCTTCCGCGCTGTTCTCATGAGGGCGAGATGCAGATGGTGCCCAAGGTACTCCACGAGTTGAGCATACCGCTCAGCGTCGATGTCCTCTCCTCCTGCAAAGGAACAAAACGTGGCGAGGCCGCAAGTCGGGTCGACTGAGCCGGTGGTGATTCCGTCAGCCAGACCAAACCCTCTGGCGGTTTCGATGAAGTCTATTTCCTCTTTGGACGTCGCTTGCTGGTAGGTCTGTTTCCAGACCTGGGTGCCGGGAGACCGGGAGACCGCTCGGAACACGGGGTCAACTTCGGCGTACCCGTTCTTCCAGTAGAGGTAGAGCCATTCGTCCGGATAACTCACATTGACAACGTTCGTGAAGCCCTCAAACCTTCCGCCAGGACCGAGGCGTGCCAGCCCACCGAGTAGACGATCGAATGGGAAGAGTCCTTGAAACCGGATCAGTACGTCTCTAACGTCCTCAGAAGTTTCTGCTTGGGCCGCGTAGTGGAAGACCTCCAGCGCGTGCTGACACTCCCGCTTCGAAAGCTGCTCGAAGAGCTGATTGGGGAACGGCCGTTTTGCGCTTGCGGTCATGGGGCGCCCGCGTGTGAGGAAGATTCCCAGCTTCAGACGCGGCAAGTATACGCAGTCGTCAAGAAAGAAGAAATAGGTCCGTTCATAAAACGAGCTAGGGCCAAACGGCTCTAGCTCGTAAGTCATGCTGCTTGTTTCTTAGCTGGACAAGCCAACTGCCGCTCAGTACCATCGCCGGTCTAAAATCTTAGCCCTCCGTTTCGAAAGGATTCGCAAAGTTGTGATCCGTCTCCTCTGCACGTGGTGGGTGATTCTTGTCTTATCACTCCCGCCGGTGGCATTGGCCCAGGCCATTCGGTTCCAACCGCAGGGTGCTGCTGCTGCCGGCCAAGGGAACGCGTTCAGCGCCCAGGCCGACGATGCATCTGCGATTCATTTCAACCCGGCTGGGTTGAGCCAAGTGGAGGGTGTGCAAGTGCTGGCGGGAACGGCTCTGTTGGGCGGGTCCATCAAATATAAGAGTCCAGTGGGGGTCGATGTTCGAGGCGATATGGGAGGCAGCGTGGCGTTTCCTCCGCCCAGTCATGGTTATGTGAGTGCCAACCTGGGTGCCGTTGGGTGGAAAAGCCTCTCCGACGTCACCGTTGGCATTGGGCTCACCAGTCCCTATGGACTCAACACCCGGTATGCGGTCGACGGGCAATTTAACAGTGCCTCGACCTTCTCCACCTTACCCCTCATCGACATCAAGCCCACCATCGCCTACAAGCTGAACGATCAGATTGCCTTTGGTCTCAGTGCCGATATCTATACCTTTGCAAGTTTCCTCGGCGAGGGGCATGTCGAGCAACGACTGATCTGGCCTGGGGGGCTCGGGATTCCGGCCGGTGCTTCATTCGAGTTCAGCAGCAAGGGAACGGGCGCCGGATTTACCGGCAGCCTGCTCTATACGCCCTTTCGCAACGCAGAGGGGAAACCGCTCGCGTCCGTCGGGCTCATCTATACCAGTCAAGCCGCGCTTCCTCTCAACGGGTCGTTCTTGGTGAACGGGGGCAAAGTGGCCGATGCCTCCACCACGCTCGTGTTGCCGCAGATCTATCGAGGCGCGGTCGCGCTCTGGCCGGTTCGGGATTTGGAACGTGAGTGGAAAGTGGAAGTCGATGTCGAATATGTCGGATGGAAATCCGTCAAGAATTTCGATGTGCAGTTGTCCAACGGCGCCGTGCTCCCGCAACCGCAAAATTGGAAGACTGTCCCGGTGGTCTCAGTCGGCACCGAGTACAAATGGCTCAATCCCTCCTGGCTGCCGCATTGGGATGTGGCAGCCCGCGCCGGGTATACGCGAACCGACAATCCGATTCCCGATGCGACGTTCAATCCGGGGACCATTTCCCTGTCGGCGGATACCATTTCGATTGGTGCAGGATTTCTCTGCAGAGATGGCGGGAAATTCTTTGGACTGATCACTTGCGGAGGGGCCGAGAGGTCGCGATTCTGGCCTAAAGCGCTGGGGCTCGACCTGGCCTATCAGGAATGGATCTACGAGCCCCGGACCATTACCACGAATCTCAACCCCACCGTGAACGGAACCTATCGGGCGTATGTGCATCTGGGAACGGCATCGCTGAAAATGCAATTCTAGCCCGCATGATTCAGTGCGCTTCTGCTGCAATCGCGGATTGGGGCAGGGAAGGCGTCGATGGTCATTCGTCATTGGTCAATCGTCAATCGAGGAGCACAAAAGGGGTCTTTGATCGCGAACCCAGTGGGTCCCTCGACCTTTTCCTGGACGCCTGTGCTCCAAAAAACGCACTCATCATGATGTGCTATCTCCAGGCCACTCACCTGCTTGACAGCTCTAACAGCCTGCCATAGACTGCACATGTGCTCTGCAAGCACATGTTCCCATGGAGGTCTTATGCCTACTGCCACCGAACGCATCCCGGTTCTGGTCACGAAGGTTGACAAGAGCCGTTTCGCCAAAAAGGCCAAATCCTACGGCTTTAGCTCCATCAGTGAATTTGCCCGAACCGCCATGGCTCGATTTGACAAAAAGGCACAAGAAGAAGAGGCCGCTTTTGAGGTCCTTCTCAGTAAGGTGAAAGAGGGCACTCATTCAGCCGAGCAGGCGATCGATCGCACGATCGCCCATTACGATGCTTCCAATCGCCGCATGGCACAACTCGAGATCTGGATGAAAGAGAAAGGATATGCGTAACGGGATGGGCGGAAAAAGCCTGGGATGCCTTTCGCGATGTCCTTCGACTCCAAGACAAAGTTCAAGCCCTCAGTAGCAAAGTCGATCTCCAGCAAGCCAAAATCGAATCCCTCAATATCGAGGTCGCTCAACTCAAAATGGCCGTGACGATTCTGCTCGGCCAAGCCGGCATCAAACTCCCTCCCAAACCCCCATTCGATCCTCCCGCCCTACCCGGCGTCTGATCTCTCTCGTCGGTCGGGTTGAGCTACACCAGTCAGGCAAGGACCCCATAGTTCCGCTGCTAGCCCGACATTCCTGTGGGAGACTGATCTCAAATGAGTCCGATCGGGAATGGCTTGCGGCGGACAGGCGCAGAACACGATCGCAAAGGCCTGTGTCGCGAGGAGGAATCCAAACGACGAGCGGTCTCGTAATTCAGGTGAGAGCCTGGCAATCATATTCCAGAAACGATTCACTCGTGGGAAGGAGGATCGGAGATGGCATCTGAGACGATTCAGGCGGTCGTGGCCCGGTATTTTACCGCGACGCGACACATGGACCCGGATGCGTGGGTCGCGTGCTTTGCGGAGCATGCGACCAGCTACGAACCGGCGGCTCCTGCTCCCCTGCAGGGCCAAGCGGCGTTGCGCCGGTTCTTCCTGGGGATCGCCGGATCGTTCCAGAAGGTCGGCCTGACGGAAGACCATGTCTTCGTGTCGGGCAACCGGGCCGCCGTGAAGTTCACGGGGCGCGGCATCGGCAAGAATGGCCGAGAGGTCGTCTTCGAGGGGATCGATGTATTCGAAGTGAATGAAAGCGGCAAGATTGAAACCATGTGGGGCTATTGGAACCCAGCCGCGATGATGGCGCAACTGCAGGGATAGCAGGTCGTCTGAAGCTCTGGAGGGAGCATGATTAACAATCACATCATTTACAACATGTACCTCGACTGGTCGTTTGACATGGAACGGGCTGAGGGCAGTCATCTCTGGACAAAGAACGGGAAGAAACTCATCGACTTCACCTCCGGCTGGAACACCACCAATCTCGGCTGGAATCACCCGGAAGTGGCCGAGGCGCTGGTCCTTCAGGTCAAAAAGAACACGTATGCTCCCATGTGGACGGCCGATGCCGCGCAAAACGAGTATGCCGCGCTCTTGACCGGCGCGCTGCCGGCGCCGCTCACCGCGGTTGGTCGAGCCACCGGCGGGACCGAAGCCAACGAGATGGCCATCAAGACCGCCCGAGCGTTCACCGGACGGAATAAGATCGTCGGGTTTCAAGAGACCTATCACGGTCAGTCCGTCAGTACGCTCGCGATCGGGTTTCCTGGCCCACCGGTTCCCGACTTCGTTCAACTCCCCTACCCCCAGACCTATAGGACCGACAAGTCTCCAGAGCGCGTTCTCCAGGAGTTTGCCGGCGAACTGGAAAAAGCTCTTTCCGGGCGAGATGTGGCGGCCGTCTTCACAGAGGCCGGGATTATCACGGGGTGGGGCTCCACCTATGTCGCCCCCAGTGGTTATCTGCCACTGGTGAGAAAGCTGACGGAGCAATACGGGACCTTGATGATTCTGGATGAAGTCGGAACCGGCTTCTCCCGCTGCGGGGCGCTGTTTGGCCTGGAACTGGGAGGGATCACCCCGGATATTGTGACCTTTGCCAAGGCGAGTTCCAACGGTGCCGCCCCTATCGGCTCGATGGTCACGCGTGAAGACATTGCGGAGGCTACCTGTGCCAAGACCATCTTGCTATCGACTTTTGGCTGGACGCCGGTGGCCTGTGCCGCCGCGCTCCGAACGCTCCAGATTCATCAGCGTGACGAAGTGTGGAAGAAGGCCAAACGGGATGGGGAGTACATCGTGAGTCGCCTCAAGAAGGAACTGGCGGATCATCCCAAGGTCGGGGACATTCGCGGTGTGGGCATGGAAATCGGTCTCGACATCGTGAACAACAAGGAGACCAAAGAGAAGGATGCGGAAGGTGTGGAGATGATGGTGCAGCAAGCGTTCAAACGGGATCTGCACATTGTGTGCGATCACCAGAGCAACATCCAACTCATGCCGCCCCTCACGATCGACCGCACGGTTTTGGATGAAGGGCTTACACGGCTGATTGAAAGCATCAAGACGATCGGATAGGGAGGAGTCTCTGAGGCACCCTCGGTTCAATGTGAGGCAGGGCGGTTGCCTGGATGAGCTAAACATAGCGACAGCTAGTCGGTTTTTCATCGGCAGCGGATGAGATTAAGAGAGCAATAATCTCCGGCAACCACTCAAAGAAGGAGGGACATCATGAAATTCATGCAGACCTACACCATTCCATCCGATAAGGAAAAGCGGAACGAGGCCATTGCCCGATTCCAGAAGACGGGAGGGCAGCCGCCCCAAGGGGCCAAGTTGTTGGGACGCTGGACCAGCGCCGATTTCAGCGGCGGTTATGCGTTACTGGACAGCGAGAACCCGCAGGCCTTGACCGAATTCGCGCTGATGTGGAGCGATGTGTTGGAACTGACGATCGTCCCGGTCCTGGAAGATCAGGAGGTATCGGAGGTGTTGAAACGCGCCGGTAAGTAAGATCCGGTTCCGCGCCGAGTTGCAATTCTTCGGCGGTAACGGTCTCAGCCGGGAGTGCCCGATCGAAAAACTTTACCGAGACGCGCCCGCGTCCTTGATCGAAGACGGCGCCAATGATGTGCCGGCGTTGGTCGGCGCGCAGCGGCTGCCGGCTCAGTAGAAGATCGCTCCATGCCGCATGGGCTGAGCAGCCCTTGTCACATGGAGCGTTTCGCGTACAGCGCGGCGGCCTGGGACCGTCGCGTGATCCGCAGCTTGACGAAGATGTTGGCGAGGTAGTTCTTCACGGTCTTGTCGCTCAGCGTTAACGCCACCGCGATTTCCTTGTTGGTTTTTCCCTCGGCCACCAAGGGCAGGATGCGTTGTTCTTGCGGGGACAGGGCTGTCTGCGTGGGTGTGGCCTCGGGGTTCGACAGAGTCCGCAGCCAGGTCATCGTGTGTTTCGTCACGCGCGGGTCAAGCATCGGCCGGCCTGCCGCCACCGTTTTGATGGCCTCGATCAGCATGTCCAGCTTGATGTCCTTGAGCACATAGCCCTGGGCGCCGGAGAGCATGGCCGCCAGGACGGTGTCATCGTCGAGGTAGCTGGTCAGGAACAGGACTTTCGTCGTGCGGCAGGAGGCGAGGATTTCACGCGCCGCAGGCCGATCCGCACGACCTCGTGATCATCGACCAGGAACAGGCGAATGAGTGTCGCTCTCCGCGCGGCCATGGAGCACCTCTTGTGGAAGGTCCAGGATGACCCTGGTTCCTTTACCCGGCTGGGAATCAATGCTGAGTCGCCCGCCGATCTTGACGGCACGCGAGGTCATATTACCCAGTCCCATCCCCCGCTTGGCAAGCGACGACACCCGGAAGCCGGCTCCGTCGTCGCACACCTCGACGCGCACCGCCTTCCGCCAGGGGCGCAACCGAACCGACCGCGTCTGCGCCCGGGCATGGCGCAAGCTGTTACTGACGGCCTCCCGCACGATATTCAGGACCTGGATTCCTTGCTCCTTCGACACTCGGCGGGCGGCGGCCGAATCGATGTTCACCTGAAAGGGTTCGGGATGTCCCCCTCTCATCGACTCGACAAGGGTGTGCAACGCGCGCTCCAGATCGAACTCCTCGGCGGGGTGGTGCCCCAGACGAGGAATGAACTCGCGGACTTCTCGGACCACCCCATTTAAGAGCTCGATCGCGCGATCAAGCTCATCGGCCGCTTTCCGCGGCGCCTTGGCCATGATCAGTTTGCCGGCCTCTAATCCCATGCCGGCGGCGTAGAGCGACTGAAGAATACCGTCGTGCAGGTCTTGGCTGATCCGCTCGCGCTCCTCGAAGGCCAGACGGACGGCGTGCTCGCTCTCTCGCAAAGCCTGCTCCACCCGCTTGCGTTCGGTGATGTCCTGCACGGTCCCGACGGAGCGCACGGGCGTTCCAGCCTCGTCATAGAACGTTTCGCACCGTTCGTTCACGTGCTTGACCCGGCCGTCTTTCATGAGGAGGCGATGGACGATGTTATACACGGTCTTGTTCCTGACGGATTCTGTGTAGGCCTTGTTCACGAAGTCTCGATCCTCGGGGTGCACCGTGTCCAGGAAGGCTTCGTACGAGGCGCCGAATTGCGCCGGGTTGATCTCGAAAATCCGGTAAATCTCGTCCGACCATCGTAGGTCATTGTGGACAAGGTCGAGGTCCCAGTTGCCGAGGTGGGCGATGCGCTGCGCCTGGACGAGGCTTGCTTCGCTGCGCCGCAGATTCTCATCCGCCCACGTGCGCTCCAGTTCCGCCGCGGCTCGTGCGGCAAAGATCGCCATGATGGTTGCCGTGCGGAACTGAGAAGCCAGCGGTTGATCATGGACAATGCACAGGTGGCCGATCGGGTGCCCTGACTTCCCGCGCAGCACCACACCCATGTAGGACTCCGCCTTCAGGCGAGCCAAGTCATGATCGTTCGGAAATTCTCCACACACGCGGGTTGGAAAGTAGGCCGAGCCCTCTCGCAGCACCACCTCGCACGGTGTGCCCGCGATATCATATTCGAAGTTCTCGCCCCATGCGCCATCCACCCACACAGCCAAGGCGCGGAGTCGAGACGGCTGACCGCCTACACGTTCCGTGACCAGGGCAAAACGGGCATGAAGCGCCGTGGCCATATGACGGACTAACTCGGAGAAAAATTCTTGCCCGACGACGGAGGCCGTCCCTGCCAGCAGTCCGTCCAGAGCCTGCTCCAATCGTTTGCGCTCGACGGCATAGCGCAGGGATCGGATCAGCAGATGGCTGGTCACCTGTCCTTTGACCAGATAGTCCTGCGCCCCGGCCTGGACTAACCGGAGCCCGAGGGTTTCATCGTCGATACCGGTCAGCACGACGATCGGAATCCCGGTCGCCGCTGCACGCATGGTGGTGAGCGTCTCCAGCCCGCAACTGTCCGAGAGCGAGAGGTCCAGCAGGACGGCGTCGAACCTCGACTCTGCCAGGCGCTCCAGGCCGGAGGAGAGCCGATCCACGTGGACCATCTGGAACCGGCAGGCGTCCGTGTCGTTCAAGTATTCATGCAACAGCCGGGCGTCGCCGGGGTTGTCTTCCACCAGCAGAATGTGCATGGGCCATCCTCACCGAGTCTCGCTCGTTCCATTCACCGGCAGCACCACGATCCCCAGCCAGAACTCCTCGACCGACTTCACCACCGTGATGAACTGCTCGAGGTCCACGGGCTTGGTGATGTAACAGTTGGCATGGAGATCGTAACTCTTGAACACGTCTTGTTCGTCCTGCGAGGTCGTCAGGATGACCACCGGGATGCGCTTCAGCTTGTCATCCGCTTTGATTTCAGCCAGCACCTCGCGCCCGTCCTTCTTGGGGAGGTTCAGATCGAGCAGAATGAGATGGGGCCGCGCGGCGTCGGCGTATGGGCTCTGCCGGCGCAGGAAGGCCAGGGCCTCGACGCCGTCTTTGACCACCGACAGTCTGTTGAGCACCTTGGCTGCGGTGAGGGCCTCCATGGTCAGGCGGACATCGCCGGGATTGTCTTCGATCAGGAGAATCTCAACCGGTCGCACAAGCTCAGGGACAGCCATCATGTGTTGACTCCTTTGTTTATTGCAAGTGTCCGGCACATCGCGTTATTGCTCCTCATCCTCCTCCTCATCCAGTCCGTGTCCCCACAGAAAGCCCGGTGTCCGCGTGAAGTGCGGCTCCGGGCGTTCGACTCGCTTGGCTCGATCCGTGGGTCGGGACGGTGAAGTAAAAAGCGGCGCCCTGGCCGAGCCGGGACTCCACCCAGATGCGTCCGCCGTGGCGCTCGACGATTTTTTTGCAGATCGCCAGGCCGATCCCCGTGCCCGGATATTCCGCCCGGTTGTGCAGACGTTGAAAGAGCAAGAAGATCCGATCGGCGTATTGAGGATCGACCCCGATCCCGTTATCGCGGACGGAGAAGACCCACTCGCCGGCCTTTTGCTGAGCGGACACGTGAATACGCGGAGGCTCCTTCCCGTGGAATTTGATGGCGTTGCCGATCAGGTTCTGAAAGAGTTGCACCAGTTGGCGCTCGTCCGCCATGATCGTCGGCAGGGGGTCGTGGGTCGCCACCGCGTGATTCTCTTCCACCGCCGTCTGTAAATTGTGCAGGGCGCGGTTGACGATCATCTCCACGGCAACGGGTTCGAAATCGTGGCCCTTCGTGCCGATTCGGGAATAGGCCAGCAGGTCCTGAATCAGCCTCTGCATGCGCATGGCTCCCTCAACGGCATACCCGATGAACTCATCCGCATCGGCATCCAGTTTGCCTTTGTAGCGCTTCGCCAGAAGCTGCGTGTAACTGGCCACCATCCGGAGCGGCTCTTGCAGGTCGTGCGAAGCGACATAGGCGAACTGTTGCAGCTCGGCATTGGAACGCGACAGCTCGGCGACCGACTCTTCCAGGACCTGGCGCGCCTGCACCACCTCGCGGTGTTCCGAGGCCAGCTTCCATGACGCCCAGGCTCCAAATGCCGTGAGTGGAGCAGTCACCAGGAGTCCGATCGCGCCGACCGTCCACACGAGCCGGTTGATCGGCGCATAGGCCCGGTGACGGTCAAGACGGACGAAGACGGTCCAGTCGAAGCCCGGAAAGCTTGCATAGCCTCGTGTCCTGGCATAGCCGGTGAGCACGGGCACCTGTCGGCGAAGATGCGTTTCTTCCAAGAAACCGACCTTGCCCTGGCCCGCTTCGACAGCGCTGATTGCAGAACGCACTCCCAGTTCCAACAAATTGGTCGGCGACATGTCTTTCTGATGCGCTTCGCTGACGATCCTGCCGCGCCGATCCATGATCAGCCACTCGAAGGCTTCTCCTTCCCTATCTCGCAAACTCCCCTCGTGCTCGAACACGGATCGGAATGCCTCAAGCGGCATCCGGCTGGTCACGACTCCTCGCACGTCGCCGTGTGGCCCCCGGATTGGAGCGGAGAACCCCACCGCCGGCACCGCACCGGATTCCGGAGAAAGTTCTGCGTCTCGAAGATGCAGTGTACCGGTTCGACGAACCTCCTGAAACCAGTCTTGCCGGCTCACATCCCTGTCGCGCTCGGCTGATGCCCTCAGCCGCGTATCGTCTGATTGCGCCGACGGGGTGTCGGTTGCAGCCACGATCCGGCCGTTCTCATCGATCACGGCGATCCACGAGTAATAGCCGTAGAGCCGTTTGTAGGTGAGGAGCTTCCTTCTCTTGTCGTCCGGGAGGCCTTCCCGGATGATGACATCGTCGGCAAATGCCTGGATGTCCCCGGCCCGCTCGAACAGGAGGCGGTCCATCGTGTCGGCGACTCTGGCGGCTGTCCTGGCCAGGTCCGCCCCTCGCTCGTGCGCCATCACGGTTCGCAAGGATGCCAAGGCATACAGCCCCAGTCCCACCGCGGTGGCAAAACAGACGAGCAGCACCAGGGGAAGAGAGGTTTTTGACCGCCACGTTCCGTCAACCATCGTGCAGCCTCTGAAGGCGACCGCCCTCATCGTGCCTCCACGAAGGATGGGGCATGATCCACGCAAGATTGCTCGTGAAGGCGTGATGGATCATCACATGTGCACACACGATCCTTCAGCGGCGGAGGCCCGACGCGTGAGAGAGATGGACCGATGGCGCAGGAGCATCGGACGAAAGGCGCTTGAGGATAACAGGCTTCATCGGCTCGGACAATAGCTTGTCGCACGGGCGTCCCCGCTTACCTTGACAAAGCCTGGAGGCAGGTGCTACCTCCTCGGCATGGTACAGCTGGAGGAGCCACCGGTGCAGGATCGCCCGCCGACTGAGGCCGCCGCCAAGACCGTCTCGTCATGGTCCGGGAAGGCCCGCGAGGATGCCGTGCAGCGGATGTTCACGGCCATCGCCCGCTTCTACGACCTGAATAATTCCGTCCTGAGTTTCGGGCTGCATCATCGGTGGAAGCAGATCGCGGCCGGCTATGTCCCGACCGTCCAGCACGGCCGCGCGCTCGATGTCGGCGCCGGCACTGCCGATCTGGCCCTCTTGATCGAGCCTCGCATGGGATCGAACGGCCATGTGGTGGCCACCGATCTGAACGATGCCATGCTCCGGGAAGGCGCCAAGAAGATCGCACACCGCGGATTGAATCAGCGGGTCAGTTGCCTGCGCGCCAACGCCGAGACGCTGGGGTTTCGCGACGGGAGCTTCGATGCGGTGACGACCGGCTTTTGCATGCGGAACGTGGGCAATCTCATGAGCGCGCTCTGTGAGATTCGTCGGGTGTTGAAACCGGGCGGTCGTTTCGTCTGTCTGGAATTTTCGCAGCCCCCGCGTCGCTGGCTCGCCGGCCTGTACGATTGGTATTCCTTTCGGCTCCTCCCTCGCATCGGCACGCTCGTCGCGCACGACCGGACCGGGGTCTACCATTACCTCCCTGCCTCGATCAGGACATTCCCCAACCAAGAACGACTGTGTTCGTTGCTGCGCGAGGCCGGCTTCAGTCGTATCGAGTATCGCAATTTGTGCGGCGGGATCGTCGCGATCCACGTGGCGACCAAATAGGGATTGAGATTGAATCATTGCATCATTGACGATTGTTTCATTGAAAATGGTGCAATGGTCCAATGAATCAATGGGGCTCTAATTGAAATCGGTCCTCTACGTCTTCCTCCCCTGCAAGAAGGTCTACCCCATCGGCGCGACCTATCTGGCGGATTTCATCCATCGACGGAAGCCGGAAGTCCGGCAACGCATCCTCGACCTTTCTCTGTTCCCTGAATCGCAACGGACGAGCGCCGTCCGCGATGCCGCCGCCGAGTTCAAGCCGGACCTCGTCTGCTTTTCCTGGCGCGACATTCAGATCTTTTCGCCCCATGAGGGGGATGCCTCACTCGAACACGCGTTCAATTTCTACTTTGCGAGCAACCCGATTAAGCGGGTCATGGCCTCCTTCGCAGGCCTGAAGCAGCTCTATCGTTACTACAGCCACATCCAGGCGAACCTGTCCTACCCCTGGCTGATCCGCAAAGAGTTTCCCAAAGCCCAGGTCATGATCGGGGGCGGCGCCTTCACGGCGTTTGCCGATCAGCTCATTGGGAAGCTGCCGGAAGGAACGATCGGCATTCTTGGCGAGGGTGAAGACGCCATCCTGAAAGTGATCGAGGGACAGTCTCTCGATGGCGAGCGTTACATCATGCGCGACGGAAAGAAGACGCTCAAAGGGGAGCAACGTGCGCCGGCCAGGCTGGATGCCCTCACGGTCGATCTTCCCTATCTGACGTCGATCTTCCCTCAGTATCGCGAGTACGTCGAAGAATCCATCGGTGTCCAGACCAAACGCGGCTGCCCCTACGACTGCGCGTTCTGCCTCTATCCCTATATTGAAGGGAAGCGGGTCCGCTACCGGCCGCCGGAGATGGTCGTGCGCGACATCTCGCAACATTATCACCAGTGGGGGGCGCGACGGTTCTGGTTCACGGATGCCCAATTCATCACCGGCAAGGAAGCCTACCCGCAATGCACCGAGATTCTAGAGCGAATTCTCAGCGAGAAACTGGAGATCGAATGGTCCGGCTACATCCGGACCTCGCTCATGACGCCGGAACTCGCCAAACTGATGGTCCGCTCGGGCGTCGGCGATCTGGAAGTCGCCATCACGTCCGGCTCCCAGGAAGTCCTCAACAACCTCCACATGGGCTTCAAGCTCGAACGCCTCTATGATGGGTGCCGCTACCTCGCCGAAGCGGGCTTCAAGGGGAAGATCATTCTGAATTACTCCCTGAACAGCCCGAAGGAAACGGAGGAGTCACTGCTCCAGAGTGTGGAATCCTACAAGAAGGTGGCGTCGATCCTGGGAGAGGAGCGGGTCTTCCCCTTGATGTTCTTCCTGGGAATCCAACCGAATACGGACCTTGAACACCGGCTCCTGGAGGAAGGCTACCTGTCCGCCGGGTACAACCCCTTGATGTTGACGCCGACCAGTATCCGCAAGCTCCTCTATAACCCGGCCCCGCTGAATAAGATCATTGCAAAGGCCTGTTTGACCGCCTGGGAACGCAAACAAGGCAGCCGCGATCCCCGATCCTGGACCGGGTCCCTCTCACAGACCAGCCACCCGGAGTCATCCAGCACACCAGAAACGACGTATGCTGATGGCAGCTTGAGCCGCGGCATCGAGGGTAACTCAGGCAGGGACGCCTTGCTGACGTTGGAAGAAATTCTTCGATCACGTCAATCTCCTGCTTCTTCCGCTCAACCCTCTGATCATCCTGCTATCAGTTCCGCTCGCTGATTTGCCATCGGGACCGAGACTGGCCTCACCGCCTTGCATTCCTCGTAACCCCAGTGCTATCATCCCTCCTCATTTTAGGCTGGGGATGATTTCAACCGTTTGGATTATCTGGAAATTATGACGGTCTCCCCCGGCAAGAAAAGCTCCTGAAGGAGGCGCCTGAATGTATAAGACTATCTATATCCCGGTCGATAACTCCGACCACTCCAATACAGCCGTCGAGACCGGCATCCACCTGGCCAAAACCTTCGGCTCCAAGATTGTGGGCAGCCACGTCTATGCCGCCAAGATGCACGACAAGCGGTTTAAGCAGATGGAGGCGGGACTGCCGGAGGAATACCACGACGAGAAGGAATTGGACCGGCAGCGCCAAGTACATGACTCCTTGATTACCCGTGGGTTGCAAATCATCACGGACTCCTACCTCGACTTCGTCGACAAGAAATGTACGGAAGCCAACCTGCCGTTGGAGCGCCGCTCATTGGAAGGCCGGAACTGGAAAGTCCTGGCCGAAGATATCAATACGAACGCCTACGATCTCGTGATCATGGGCGCATTGGGCGTCGGCGCGGTCAAAGACAGTGTGATCGGCAGCAATACCGAACGCGTGCTTCGCCGCGTGCGGAATTCGGACATGCTGATCATCAAGCAGACACAGCTCATGACCGGCGGGAGAATCGTGGTGGCGGTAGACGGCAGCCCCTATTCCTTCGGCGGTCTGATGACCGGCTTGGCGTTGGGCAAGGCCTTCGGCATGCCGGTCGAAGCCATCTCGGCCTTCGACCCCTATTTCCACTACGCCGCGTTCCACAGCATCTCCGGCGTGCTCAACGAGGAAGCCGGCAAAGTGTTCCGCTTCAAGGAGCAGGAAAAGCTCCATGAAGAGATCATCGACAGCGGACTCGCAAAGATCTACCAGTCGCATCTGGATATCTCCCGCGAGTTGGCTCAAGCCGAGCAGACCGATGTGAAGACGACTTTGCTGGACGGCAAGGCGTTCGAGAAAATCATTCAATACGTGCGCAAGGACATCCCGGCGTTGTTGATCGTCGGGCGGATCGGCGTGCACAGCGATGAGGACATGGACATCGGCAGCAACACGGAAAATCTCTTGAGGGCCGCTCCGTGCAACATCCTGGTCTCCAACCGAAAATTCGTGCCGCCCCTCGATACCCAGGCCGAGTACACGATCGCCTGGACCGAAGAAGCGCTCCGGCGGATGGAAAGAATTCCGGTGTTCGCGAGGGGCGTGGCCAAGACCGCGATCCACCGGTATGCCATCGAGAAAGGCCATACCATCGTCAGCAACACCGTCGTGGATGCGGCGGTCGGGCACATCTTGCCCAAGGGCGCGATGGAAGCGATGAAGGCCCTCGGCGGCAGCCTCGATACGGCGGG
>CAZKRM010000003.1:0-65035 GCA_964555285.1 uncultured Nitrospiraceae bacterium | reverse complement strand
AAAGCCGATGACACGGTCGCCAAAGACCTCATGGGCAACCGGCTCAGCGGCATGATGGCCGAGATCGTTGAGGAGAAGCCGAAGCCCGGCAACACGACACAGGCCTATCTCGACCGGATGACCCAGAACTATTTCGTGTGCGATGGCTGCGGCTACATCGGCAAGGGCGACACGCCGGTCAAATGTCCCGTCTGCGGGGCTGCAGGGGATCGGTTCAAGCAAGTGGATAAGACCATCTTTGACGCGGCAGCCAAGGCCGAGGGGACCCTCGAAACCGATGTCGCTTACGACGGCGTACCGATGCAGTGGACCAAGGACGCGAAAGAAGCGATCCGCGCGGTCCCGGCCGGCTTCCAACGCCGACGCGCCAAGGCCAAGATCGAGAAGAGCGCCCGCAAGCTCGGCATGACCACGATCACGTTGGAATTTGCCGCGCCGATGATCGAGGAAGCCGCGTCGGAAGACTACACCCCCATCTTCGCGAATAAGGGAACCGGTGCTCCAACAGAAGTCCAGGCCGCCGTGGCAGCCGCCGCTCATGGCACCAACGGCGCGACACCCTCGCACGAGAACGGCAATGGAAACGGGAACGGCCACGCGGCTGAACCTGCCTCTCCCTATACCTGGACCGCTGACGCGCAGGCACGGCTCGAACGGGCTCCTGAAGGGTTCATGCGCGACTGCACCCGCGCCCTTATTCAGAAACATGCCGACAAGATCGGCACCACCGTCATCACCATCGAGGTGGCCAATGAGGGCATCGAGCAATCCAAGAGCTACATGGCCGAGGCGATGAAGACGGGCAATCTGAAGGAGATGATCGCCGGTCTCAGCGGCAAGAGCACCTAATCAGTTATGAGTTCTGAGTTCTCAACCTCAACTCAGAACTCAACACTCAGAACTCAGAACTGCTCAAGCATGTCCAAGTCTCTCCCTGTTCTAAACTCTACCAGTTTAAGAGACGGCCGAACCGTTGACGACTTCAAACCCTATCTGATCGCGCTCAACCTCACGAAGCGCTGCAATCTGAAGTGCGACCACTGCTACCTGGACGCGACGACCAAGGCCGGCGGCGGGCACGACGAACTCTCAACCGAAGAGTGCGTTCGCCTCATCGATCAGATTGCCGAGGTCAATAAGGGCTGCTTGCTGGTCATCACCGGCGGCGAACCGCTGGTTCGCCCCGACATTCTCGACATTGCCAGCCATGCCGTGAAGCTCGGCTTCATGGTGGTCTTCGGGACCAACGGCATGTTGATCAACGACCGGATGGCCAAGGACCTGGTCGAGATCGGCGTGATGGGCATGGGCATCAGCATCGATTCGCTCGATCCCCGGAAACACAATCGCTTCCGAGGGGTGCCCGGCGCGTGGGAAGCGGCTGTAGCCGGCATCGAAGCCTGCAAGCGGAACGGGCTCCAGTTCCAAGTGCACTTCAGCGCGCAGCCGATGAATTACCAGGAACTTCCCGATGTGATCGACTGGTCGCACCGGCTTGGCGCCAAGGTGCTCAATGTCTTCTTCATGGTCTGCACCGGGCGCGGCGAAGAACTGACCGACATCACCCCGGCCCAGTACGAAGAGGTGCTCGGCTACCTGGTCGACTGCCAGGACAAGTACAAAGAGATGTTGGTACGGGCACGGTGCGCGCCGCATTTCAAACGGCTGGCCTACGAAAAAGATCCGCACTCCCCGATCACGAAAGCGACAGGCTACATGGGTGGCGGCTGCCTCGCCGGCACCAACTATGCGCGCGTCACGCCGAACGGCGGGTTGACCCCCTGCCCCTACATGCCGCTGTCAGCCGGGAATGTCCGCGAGTCGAGCTTCGTCGATCTGTGGGAGAAGTCGGACATCTTCAATTCCTTCCGCTACCCACAACTGAAAGGCAAATGCGGCGATTGCGAGTACACCGACATCTGCGGCGGCTGCCGGGCACGCCCCTACGTGGACCACGGCGACTGGCTGGATGAAGACCAGTGGTGTCTCTATACGCCGAAAGGCGGCGAGAAAATTCGCGTGGCCTTTAACACGCCGGAAGAGAGCGCCGTCGCGTGGGATGAGGCCTCTCAAACGCGGCTCAACCGGATTCCCTATTTCTTGCGGGCGATGGTGAAGAAGGGCGTCGAGCGCCATGCCGGGGAACAGGGCATTCAACTCATCACCGTCGAATTGATGGAAGAACTGAGGAAGAAGCGGTTCGGCAACGACACGCCTGTTTTTAAGTTCTGAGTGCTGAGTTATGAGTTCTGAGTGTCTAGGGCTCAGAAGTTACAACTCAAAACTCAGCACTCAAAACTCAGCACTGGTTTAGCAGAGTGGACACCCAACAAAGTCTCCTGATCGATATCGGCCAGCTCATCCCCATCATCAACCACTGGTTTCATTTATTGTCGGCCGTGATTTGGATCGGCGGATTGGCGTTCCTCGTGATGGCCGTCACGCCGGGCCTCAAAACCGCCGGGGTGCCGGAAGAGTACGTCAAGCCCATCACCGACGCGTTCTACAGACACTACAAGCGGGTGGCGGGAATCCTCCTGGTCGTGCTGCTGTTTACGGGCGGGGTCAATCTCCACTATGTGAATCAGCTCCTCATTTCCCAGACCGGCGACGGCGTGCAACACCACGCGAAATATCTCACCGTCTTCTTCGTCAAACTCTTCCTCGTCCTCTGTTTGCTCACGCTCTTCCTCTACACGGTGATTTTTCAGCCGGAGAAGGAAGAACAGGCTGAAGGGGAGGAAGGCTACGAAGCCATTCCCTACCAACGGGCTGCGCTGTGGATGGGATTCTTCATCATCCTCTGCGCCGCCGCGATGAAGCACCTGCATCAGTGAGGGGCACGTTTCGGCTCCCACCTTTCTTGAGTTTTCACCGCTGGGCTGTTAAACTTTCGCTGGTTCCACCGAATGATTCGAGGTCGCCATGCCCCCCCCAACCCGGTCAGTCAAGCTGACCTTCGAGGATTATCTCCTCTTCCCTGACGACGGAAAGCGCCATGAACTGATTGATGGGGACCATTTTGTGACGCCTGCGCCAATCACAAAACATCAAAGGATTTCGCGCAAGTTAACCACGGCTCTGGATGCATTCGTGACTCGACATCGCCTCGGCGAAGTGTTCTGTGCGCCATACGACGTAGTCCTCTCCGAAGTGGATGTCGTCGAGCCGGACGTGCTGTTTGTCTCAGCAGCTCGTAGTTCGATCATCGGTGAAGCACGCATCGAGGGGGGACCCGATTTAGTCGTAGAAATTCTGTCCCCCGGCACTCGGAAGACCGACGAAGTGACCAAACGTAAGCGCTACGAACATTTTGGCATCCAGGAGTATTGGATCGTTGATCCGGAGCTCGAGACCATCAAAATCTACAGAATGACCGACAAGGGATACATTCGTGCCGCTGAACTCTCTAAAGAAGCGAACGACTCCCTCACCACACCCCTTCTCCCAAACCTCACGCTACCCCTCGCCGAAATCCTTTCATAAGCGCGTCGTGTTCTGAGAATGCATGGGCGCACGGCCCACCGCCGATAATTCATACCTGTCAATCATCCTCTGCCATCCTCTGCGCCGCCGCCATGAAGCATCTGCACCAGTAAGCCGAACCCTACGTTCTGTTCCCTCCCGCCGGCCCATCGGCCTACCCTTCATTGGCCATCCCCATCCTCTTGCTCACGGTGCCGAGAGGCGGCCGACAGAGAGCGAAAGGTGTCTCCGGATCGTGCCCATCCGGAAGACAAGCTGCCTCATCGCCTACGCCAGTGGGGCCGCGCCTTCTCCATCACTGAGGGCGCGGCCCTCTCTTTCTCGTAGCTGGGAGAAGTTCAGTGGGACGTGGTGTACGGATTCAATTCCGGAGAAAAAGGCGGGGACTGAGATAGAATGACAGCAATTAACGCAGCAGTCTGCCACGCCGAGCACGACGAATCAAGACCTAAACGCACGCATGGCTTTGCATCGCATCAAGGCCCTTGCAAAAGTTCAGGAATGCGCATAACTACGTGTCCATCACTACTGTTGTTCAGCGCGTGATCCTGCTCGGCTAAGTTGCGCTGAGATGAGCCACAAGGAGTCGCCACGGATGGCTACTCGGGCTCCACACTCTTATTGCAAGACCCGGTTCACGGACCTGAAACTCTTCCATTATCTCGAACGCCCTCTCACCAGCCTCACGGCATTGCTCGTTAGTCTTCTGGCTTCCTTCATAGCGATTCCTCCGCACGCCGTTGCTCAACCAAACCCCGATCAGCAGAACCAGGAAGTTCCAGACAGCACCACCCACGTAGACGCTCCTTCGCCCCCTACCTCGCCGGAATTGGCCGAAGAACTCAACTTGCTGAAGGAAGAAAGCGTCAGCATCGCGGCTCGACACGAGCAGCCGATCTCACAGGCTCCTTCCAACGTCTATGTGATTACCGACGAAGATATTCGTCACTCCGGGGCCACCGAACTTCCGACCATTCTTCGACGCATCCCCGGGATGGAAGTGATGCAGATGACGGGCGCGGACTTCACTGTCGGCATGCGAGGCGATAACCAGGTCTTCGCCAATAAGATCCTCGTGCTCGTGGATGGGCGCTCAATTTACGTGGATGTGCAAGGCTCCGTCTTCTGGAAAGCTATCCCTGTGACCTTGCCGGAAATTAAGCGCATCGAGGTCCTGAAAGGCCCGGCGGCGGCGGTGTATGGATTCAACGCCTTCGATGGCGTGATCAATATCATCACAAAATCGCCTGAGCAGATGAAGGGCACGACCCTCCAGTTCGGAGCCGGTGAATACGGCACGATCTCCAGCGCGGCCGTCCACGCGGGCATACAAGGCAAGCTTGGATACCGACTCTCCGTCGGTGAGGATCAGAACCAGCAGTGGAAAAACCGCGATGGGCTCGCGTTTCGCACCTACAAGTTCAACGCGCAGACCGACTATGCGCTGACGAACGATTCCAAACTCTCCGTGTCGGGCGGACTTGTGGACGCGAACCGATTTGAGGGTCCGGTCACCGAACGCGCCACGCTGAACGGCCAGTTCACGGATGGATACATCAACGCGATGTACGAACGCCCCAATTTTTTTATCCGTACCTGGTGGCGACAGTTCGATACCATGGCCGACTTCCTCACCAATCAGGGCCTGGTAGGGCTCGTGCAGATTCGTAATCGCAACAACGCCCCGAACGCAGCATTCCTCAACAACTCCTACAACGTCGAAGCGCAGCATACGATCGACCTCGGGTCCACGAACCGGCTGACCTATGGCGTCAACTACCGACACAACACGCTGTCCAGCACAATCATCGACACTTCTACTTTTGAAGATCGCTTCGGGCTGTATCTCCAGGATGAGTGGCATGCGACCCAAGCCCTCACGTTTGTCGCTGGGCTCCGGTACGACCTCCATACGGAGATCAATCCCACTATCAGCCCGCGCGTCGCAGCCCTCTACACACTTGCCGAGGATCACACCCTGCGTGCATCGGTCTCCGTGGCCTATCGCCCCCCGACCCTGCTGGAGACGCACTTAGACACCCGGCCGGTGGCCTTGGGAAGGATCACGACCGGTCTCCCGAACCCGAACCTCAAGCCCGAACAGATCATCTCCTACGAAACCGGGTATCAGGGGTGGTACCTGAAGCACCGCTTACGGACGCGGCTGGATCTGTTCTTCAACCATATCTCCGACCTGATCGGGGTGACCAGCCCCACGGCAACGACTGCGGCCAACACCAACAGCGGAGGGAGCGCCGACATCTACGGAGGCGAAGCCGGCGTGGAGTTCCTCGCCACGAGTTGGTTGAGCGGATTCGCGAACTATTCGTACCAGGAGATCAGCCAGACGTTCACCAGCCGAGTTCAACGCGGAGCGCCTCGGTTCAAAGCGAATGCGGGGCTGCGGGGCGAATGGAGCAACGGGCTCAATGGTGAAGTGGCGTACCACTATTACGGGGCTGCGGTGTATCCCGTTGACCCCACCTTCTTTGACTTACAGCGGTTCGGTGCGACGCCTCCGCCGGCTCGGATCGGCAGCTACAACCTGCTGAATATCCGGGTGGGCTATCAGTTCTGGCGTGATAAGGCTGAGGTGGCAGTGTCCGCCTTCAACGCGCTCAACGATCGGCACAAAGAAAATCCGGTGGGCGAGACCATCGGCAGCCGTGTCATGGGCTGGCTGACGCTGCATTATTGACCGACGCACGGTGAAAGTTTCACCGAGTTGCCGGCATTGAGCCGGATCGCCGCCGCCGAATGAGGATTGAGAAGGAGGGCAGCACAATGCCGGGCCTCACCTTTCGCGAAACCATGGCAGGCTGGTTTTCTCTGGACGAGACGGTCCCTCAGACCGGTGCGCAACAGGGGAAGCAACTGGGCACCAAACTGACCATCCGCCCGACCGTGACGATTGACAACCTGGATCGGTTTATTTGCGACGAGCAGCATCGTGGGACGCTCCAAGGCCACATCATCTTTTCCGGTCCCTTCTCACGCTTTCGGGGCACGATGGAAGCTCGAACGGGACGGTTCAACCTCTTTGCTCCATTTGGAAACACCAAACGCAAACGGATGATCTACGAACTCCCCTTCAGCTACGAGGGGAAGGACTACTACTTGGCCGGCAGAAAAGAGGTTGAGGATGATCTCGGTTTTGACCTTTGGCCGGACACGACCACTCTCTTCACCCAGCTTCATGAAGGCACCGATAGAACCGGACCGGTGATCGGGGCAGGAATTTTGAGGATTAGCCTTCCCGGTTTCACCACGCAACTCTTCTCCATGCGTATTACGGAGGCGAGATCGGCCCTTGAGACGCTCCAAGGTCTCTGTGTGTTCGGTCAGTTCTTTCTCGTACAGTTGTGGGATACCTATCTCAAGCGATAACCAACCGGAGGGCGGCCCATGCCTCACGCATACGACGTCATTGTCATTGGTAGCGGCTTCGGCGGCGCCGTGACTGCGTGCCGCCTCGCGGAGAAAGGCATGCGCGTGTTGGTTCTCGAACGGGGACGCAAGTGGAATGCGACGAATTATCCGCGCAGCCCCTGGGACTTCAGAACGCTGTTTTGGGGCCACAACAAACCGGCGAAATACAACGGCTGGCTGGACTTCCGCCTGTTTCGCAAGATGTGGGTGGCGCAAGGCTGCGGTGTCGGGGGTGGCTCACTGATTTATGCCAACGTCTCCATCGATGCCAAGCCCGAGGTCTTCAACTCCGGTTGGCCGCCGCAGATCACCTATTCGGCTTTGCAACCCTATTACGCCCAAGTCAGTCGCATGCTGCAACCGCGACCGATCCCGCCGAACCAACTCACGGAACGATACCGGCTCATGCAACAAGCAGCGAACCATCTAGGCTATGGCAAGCGCTTTCGGCCCGTCGATCTTGCCGTGACCTTCGATCCACACTGGAACTACACCCTCCCGAATCCCTTCAGCCCATCGCATTCGAGACCCTGGACCAACGCACAGGGGCAGCAACAAGGCACCTGTGTCCATTGCGGCATGTGCGTAATCGGCTGTCCTGTGGGAGCAAGGAACACCTTGGACCTGAATTATCTCCCTCAGGCAGAGCAGCATGGCGCAACGATCAGGCCGCTCCATGTGGTCAGAACAATCGAACCACGCGACCAGAACGATCTGGGGCAAGGCTACCATGTCACGTTCGATCGGATTGATCGGGAAACAGGACGGCTCATCAGCGGCTACGAAACAGCCGAGCGGGTCATTGTGGCGGCAGGATCGATCGGAACGACCGAATTACTGCTCCGCTGCCGCGATGAATACAAGACGCTTCCCAATGTAAGCCGCTTCCTGGGCTACAACTGGAGTTCCAACGGTGATGTGTTGACTCCGGCATTTCACTGGAAGCGCCGAGTGGCCCCCTCAGAAGGGCCGACGATCACCTGTGCCATCGATTTTCTCGACGGTAGCGGTGAGGGCGAACCGCTGTTCATCGAGGACGGCGGATTCCCCAAGGAGATCTTCTGCAGATGGACTCCGTTGATGCCCTGGTTCGGGCAAAGTGTGGATGCGGCAAATGGCCGCCTGCACCTGCGCAGATGCTGGCGGCGAAGAAAGCTGACATTAGATTGGAACCCGGCGCGCTCCGTGAGCGTGTTCAACGCGATGGCGGCCATGCACAAGCGCCTCGCAAAGGCGACCAACGGCTGGCCGGTCCCGACGACCTGGTCGCTGTTGCGGTTGCTCATGACCCCTCATCCGCTGGGCGGCTGCAACCTGGGCATCACGCCGGCCAATGGTGTCGTCGATCATCGCGGTGAAGTCTTTGGCTATCCAGGATTGTATGTCGCCGATGGGGCGATCATTCCCAAAGCCATCGGGCTGAATCCGTCCAAGACCATCGCGGCATTAGCAGAACGTATCGCCGACCTCATGTGAGGAGAGCCGACTATGTTGACCGAACGGGTGGTGCCGTTTACGGCCGGGGACGGATACAAGTGTACGCTCATCAACGTCCGGGACAAGTCCGACTCCCCCACCAAAGGCCCCGTGTTGTTGGTACATGGGGCAGGCGTGCGTGCCAACCTCTTTCGCCCTCCGGTACGGCCGAACTTCGTCGAATACTTGGTCGCGAACGGCTACGACGTCTGGCTTGAAAACTGGAGAGCCAGTATCGACCTCGGAACACCGCCGCTGTGGAACCTAGACCATGCGGCGCTCTACGATCACCCTCAGGCAGTCAAAACAGTCGTTGAGGCAACCGGCAGCACGCACATCAAAGCGGTCATCCATTGCCAGGGATCGACGAGCTTCATGGAATCAGTCGTGGCAGGCCTCGTGCCACAGGTGACCACCATCATCAGCAATGCGGTCTCGCTGCATCCCGTCGTGCCCCAGGCCACCTATATCAAGTCAAAACTTGCGCTCGGGATCGTGAGCCGACTCACAGAGTATTTCGATGCGCAGTGGGGAACAACCGTCCCGCCACCGAATGCGATGGCCAAGCTGATCGTGCTGCTCGTCCGGTTGACTCACCACGAGTGCATGAACCTCGTGTGCAAGATTTCGAGCTTCTCCTATGGGGTCGGTTTCCCAATCCCAGTGTTGTGGATTCACGAGAACCTGACCTACGAGACCCACGAGTGGATCAAGCAGGAATTCGGGAAAGTGCCCTTGACGTTCTTCCAACAGATGGATCGCTGTTTCACCAAAGGCAACCTGGTCAAGGTGTCGAGAGGACAAGACTTTGATGTCTTGCCGGACGACTTTGCGGCCCAGAAGCCAAAGACCGATGCCCGCATCGCCTTCTTCGCCGGCGAGAAGAACAATTGCTTCCGCAAGCAAAGCCAAGAACACAGTTACGACTTTTTTAACCGCTACCGCCGGAACTATCACTCGCTGCACGTCCTACCCGGCTACGGACATCTGGACGTCTTCATCGGCAAGAATGCGGCGAGGGATGTGTTTCCGATCATGCTGGCGGAACTCGACACATGAGTGCCGGGAGCGAACGCTCTTGAGGGAGGAGCAGATGGGATTTTCCTGGAGGAATCCAAAGAATTGGTTCAAGAGCCGACGGCACGTTCTCGCGCTTGCCTATGACTATACGCCCCGGCTGAGAGTCGGCATCGTTGAGCGATTACGAGCGCGCCGTGCCGAAGTCTTCACCGGGGTCTTCCACTTTCACTCAACGTGGCACTGCCCGAAGAATTCAACTTCCTGGTCCTCGCAGATACCGGCGAAGGCGATAACTCCCAATCGGTCCTCCTGGACAAATTGAAGATCAGTGCATTATCGGTTCGGATACTCGACGGCATCTTTTTCGATACACCCGCTGCTCTCCTTCCCGTCGCCCACAGTGATGTCCGCGTGTCTTCCATTTCGATCTGCTTGAAAAACTGCTGAGTCCTGCATTCCACTCAACCGCGCAGCCGGCGCGAATCTCGGCATGGGTGTTGCTGTGTGCTGTGGTTGGCATCCAGAGCCGATTGAGGCGATTGAAGTATGAGCACGGGCTGCCCAGAGACACGGGAGGAGGATTGTCGATGAGCCAAATGAAGACTCCCTTGCTCACCGAACCACTGCAAGGGAATGGACGGTGGAGCCAGCCTCTCAATTCGAAGCCACGCAGAAAGCAGCGCGTGACCATCAACGTCCCGACAGAGGTTCTTGAACGTCTCCGAAACGCGGTGTACTGGACTCCTGGGATGACGATCGCCAAGGTCGTCTGTATGGCGTTGACCCACAAACTCGATGCCATGGAGAGGGCGAATGCGGCACCCTTCCCCAAACGTCGTAGGGAATTGAAACCCGGCAGACCACGGACGGCACGGAATCCCGTATCCAATCGAATACGCCCTCGTATCCAGATGGATAACCTCCCCCCTCCAAGCCTAGCGCCTCCCCATCTCCTTCCGCGCTAGAAGCCGCCGCAATTGATTGTTTTTACCTGGAACAACATATATTTCTATGAGGTTTGTCATCATCAGGGGATGAGCACACAGTTTGCTTAGTCCCATGTTTTTATCATCGCATGACTTGTACTCTTTCGACAGGACGTCGATGGGACAGTCGCAAGGATCAGGCATTCGTCGATGGTTCGAGAATCGTCATCGCTGAGAGGCCTGTTCCTGAGTCTGCTCCGATGCACGCTGATCGCCTCGTTGGTCGGACTGGTTGAGCCGACAGGAGCCAGGTTCGCGATGGCGGAACCACTCGACAGCTCCCCGAATGAACCGAGCGAGGAGCTGCGATTGCTTCAAGAGGAGACCGTCAGCATCGCGGTCTTGCACGAACAGCCGATCTCCCAGGCGCCGGGGAATGTCTACGTCGTCACCGACGAGGATATCCGCCATTCCGGCGCCACCGATCTCCCGACTGTCCTGCGACGAGTCCCTGGCCTCGAGGTCATGCAGATGACGGGGGCGGAGTACAATGTCGGCGTCCGCGGCGACAACCAGATACTGGCGAACAAGCTCCTCGTCCTTGTAGACGGCCGGTCCATTTATGAAGACGCCCAGGGGTTCGTCTTCTGGAAAGGGATTCCGGTCACGCTTCCTGAGATTCAGCGCATCGAGGTCCTGAAAGGCCCGGCAGCGGCGGTGTACGGATTCAACGCCTACGACGGCGTCATCAACATCGTCACGAAATCGCCCGAAGCGATGAAGGGCACCACCATCCAGGTCGGCGGAGGCGAATTAGGCACCATCACCTCGTCAGCCATTCATGCCGGCACCCACGGCAAGCTCGGCTACCGCCTCTCATTTGGAGAGGACCAGAACCAGCAGTGGCGCCATCGCGATGGCGTGGCCTTCCGGTCCTACAAGTTCAATGCGCACACCGAGTACGCGGTCACCGGCGACTCGACGCTCTCGGTCGATGGCGGCTTCGTGGACATGAACCGGTTCGATGGGCCGGTTCAGCGCACGCTCAGCCTGACCTCGGACGTCAAGCTCCCCTATGCCTATGTGGCGTACGAGCGATCGGACGCGTTTCTTCGGCTGTGGTGGAACCAATTCGATGCGACGAGCCTCATCGTCAACCATCCCGCGCTCGGAGGGAACCTCCGGACGACCGATGCCAAGGACAGTCCCACGCTCAATTTTTTGGGGAATACCTACAACCTCACCGGACAGCACGCGCTTCAGTTCGGTTCCTCGAACCGCCTGACGTACGGGATCAATTACCGGCTCAACACCTTCTCCGGCAACAGCATCTCCAGCGCCCAGAGCGAGAATCGGCTGGGCCTGTACCTGCAAGACGAATGGAAGGCCGCCGACGTCCTGACGCTCGTGGCCGGCGTGCGCTACGATCTCGATACCTTCATTCACGCACAGTGGAGCCCGCGCGTGGCCCTGCTGTATACGCCGGCGGCCGATCACACCTTCCGCATCGAGATGTCCGTCGCCTACCGCCCCCCCACGCTGTTTGAAACACATGAGGCGCTGCGGTCGTCAGCGGCGCCCACCTTCACCCCGATTCCCATTCAAGGCTCGACGAACCTGGAGCCGGAACAGATCGTCTCCTACGAGCTGGGCTATCAAGGCTGGTATCTGAAACACCGGCTGCGGGCGCGCGCGGATCTCTTCTTCAACCACCTGTCCAATCTCATCGACCTGCAACGCACCAGCCCCAGCCTCATCACGAATGCCAACTCGGGGGTCGGCGATATCTACGGCGGGGAAGCCGGTCTGGAGTACCTGGCGACGAACTGGTTGAGCGGATTCAGCAACGTCGCATACCAACAGATCGGACGGCAAAGCTTCGCGGGAACCGCTCGGCGCGGCGCGCCAAGCTTCAAGGT
Source organism: uncultured Nitrospiraceae bacterium (assembly GCA_964555285.1). GTDB lineage: Bacteria > Nitrospirota > Nitrospiria > Nitrospirales > Nitrospiraceae > JBBIQV01. The sequence continues at coordinate 52,779 of CAZKRM010000003.1, read as the reverse complement.
CAACGCCGGCCTGCGCGGCGAATGGACCAACGGCCTGAGCGCGGAAGCCGCGGTCCATTATGTCGGATCTGCCACCTATCCGATTTCCGACTTCTTTACTCAGCTGGCCCCTGCGAATACCACCCCGAGCACGAAAGTGGACAGCTACACGCTCGTCAACCTCCGGGGCGGCTATCGCTTCTGGCACGATAAGGCAGAAGTCGCCGTCACGGCCTTCAACGCGCTCAACGACAAGCATAAGGAACACCCGTTGGGCGATACCATCGGCAGCCGGGTGATGGGATGGGTCACCGTGAAGTTCTGAGTGCTGAGTTATAAGTTCTGAGTTGGCCAGAAAAGCTGAAAGAGAAGTTCTGAGTTATAAGTGCTGAGTTGGGGAACGAGAAAACAAAGTGCTGAGTGCTGAGTTGGGAGCAGGAGGCCGGAGGAAGGAGTTGCGGCTATGACTCCTCTCGCCAAACAGGGGCATCCGTTGTTGGCATCGTTGCTGACCGTGAGTCTCGCAGCCAGTCCGCCTCTAGATGTACCTGCGGCTGAGCTGCCGGAAGCGAGCGCGCAAGGCATCGCGGAGGAACTGCAATTTCTGAAGGAAGAGACCGTCAGCATTGCGGTGCGGCATGAGCAGCCGATCTCGGAGGCACCGTCAAACGTGTACGTCATCACGGATGAAGACATCCGCCACTCCGGCGCGACGGATATCCCAACTCTGCTACGTCGTGTTCCCGGTATCGAGGTCATGCAAACCACAGGAGCGGACTTTAATGTCAGCGCGCGCGGCGACAATCAGCTTCAAGCTAACAAAATGCTGGTGATGGTCGATGGACGGTCTATCTATATCGATGCCGCAGGAATAGTGTTTTGGAAGCTTCTTCCCGTCACGTTGCCAGAGATCAAGCGGATTGAAGTGCTCAAAGGGCCAGCCTCCTCGGTATACGGATTTAATGCGTTCGATGGTGTCATCAACATCATCACAAAATCGCCTGAAGAGATGAAAGGCACTACACTGCAATTCGGTGGTGGAGAACTGGGAACCCTCAGCAGCGCAGCCATCCATGCTGGGACCCAAGGCAAATTCGGCTACCGACTGTCGATCGGCCGAGACCAGAACCAGCAATGGCGCAACCGTGATGCGCTCGCGTTTCGCTCACAGAAGCTGAACATCCAAACGGAGTATGCTCTGCCGGAGGGTTCGAAACTCACAGTCTCGGGTGGCGTGGTCGATTCGAATCGTTTCGATGGCCCTATCTCCGAGGTTGCCAACGGATATGATCAACCTGCACAGAAATATGCAAATGTCTCCTATGAGCGCCAGAACTTTATCCTTCGGTCATGGTGGGCAGGATACTCTGACACCAATAGAACGACCACTGACCCATTATTAGCAAGTTTCCTGCAAGTCACAGATCGCAACGGCAATTCTGCAGCGACTACACGCGCCAACACCTATAACGTGGAGGCCCAACACATGGTGGAGTTGGGATCTTCAAATCGACTCACCTATGGTGTCAACTACCGGCACAACACCTTGTCGTATAGTTTCATTTCGCAATTCAGTCGGGAGGACCGCCTGGGGCTTTACTTCCATGATGAGTGGAAAGCCTCCCAGGAGATAACCGTAGTGGCGGGGCTCCGCTACGACTTAGACACCTTCGTTAATCCTACGGTAAGCCCACGGGTCGCTTTTCTGTACAGACCTGTTCAAGACCATACGTTCCGAGCAGCAGTCTCCGTAGCCTACCGTCCCCCGACTTTCGTCGATGAAAAGCTTGACGCTCGTAACCCAGTTACCATCGGAGGTTTTACGACATCCTTTCTCGTGCTCGGATCACCAAACACCTCTCCAGAGAATATCGTGTCCTATGAACTCGGCTATCAGGGATGGTCCTTCAAGCATCGCCTTCGGACCCGTGTCGATCTTTTTTTCAATCACCTCTCTGATCTGATCGCGTTCCGTGCTTCTGGCCCAGGCATTACCGACCCAGTTTTATCGATAAACGGTGGGACAGCAGACATTTATGGCGGAGAGGCAGGCATTGAGTTTCTTGCCACGAGTTGGCTCACCGGCTTCGCCAATTACTCCTATCAAGAATTCGGCCAGACCTTCACAGGGTTCAGCCGTCGGGGCATGCCGCGATACAAGTTCAACATCGGCCTTCGGGGAGAGTGGGAAAACGGCTTGAATGCTGAAACTGGACTCTATCACGTGGGCGCTGCCACCTACCCGCTAGGGCAAGCATTCACAACCTTTGCGCCATTTTTCCCTCCCGGCGTAACTCCGCCATTCGAACGCGTCGGCAGCTACAACCTCCTGAACCTCCGCGGGGGCTACCGCTTCTGGCACGACAAGGCGGAAGTCGCCGTCACGGCCTTCAACGCGCTCAACGACAAGCATAAGGAACACCCGTTGGGCGATACCATCGGCAGCCGGGTGATGGGATGGGTCACCGTGAAGTTCTGAGTGCTGAGTTATGAGTTCTGAGTTGGCCAGAAAAGCTGAAAGAGAAGTTCTGAGTGCTGAGTGCTGAGTGCTGAGTTAGGGGAAAGGGGAAGAGAAAGCATATGAGTAGAAGCATTGTTCAAGAGAAGAGTTTCGCTTTTGCGGTTGAGATTGTGCGTTTCAGCCGACGGCTGCAGAGCGACCATAAAGAGTTTGTACTGTCCAAGCAACTGCTGCGCTCTGGGACTTCAATCGGGGCAAATGTGGAAGAAGCGCTCGGTGGACAGAGCGGGAAGGACTTCCTCTCTAAGATATCCATCGCGGCGAAGGAGGCGCGAGAAACAAGGTACTGGCTTCGACTCTTGGGCGAATCCGAAGTACTCACCAAGGCGCAACTCGTTGGGTTACTCAAGGACTGTCATGAGATAGTGACGGTGCTGAACAGCATCATCCTGACCACGCGAGGCAAGCTGACTTCTCTCAATTCAAACTCAGAACCCAGCACTCAGCACTCAGCACTCTCCAAGTCCAACTCAGAACTCAGCACTCAGAACTCAGCACTCAGAACTCAGCACTCAGAACTAACCCAGCCTAACTCCGCAGTTGGAATTCAACATTCAGGACGTCCCGCTCGCGGAGGTCGCCATGACGACCGCAACGTCTGAACACACCATTCTCATCGTAGACGACGATCCGGACATCGTCCTCGGCTTGGAAGACCTGCTGCGGCACGACGGCTATCAGGTGGACTCCTCCGGGACCTGCGCGGAGGCGATCGCCTGCGTGCAGCAGCGTCACTACAACGCCGTGCTGCTGGATCTCAACTTGCCGGATGGAGACGGCATATCTGTGCTGAAGGTGCTCCAGAAAGTGGATCGGACCTTGCCCGTGATCGTCCTCACGGCCTTCACCTCGGCGGAGCGCACGGTCGGCACGCTGATGGAGGGTGCCTTCGCCTACCTGACCAAGCCGTACAATCGGGGCGAACTGCGTGCCACGCTCCAACGCGCCATCGGAGTCCAGGTCCTCACGCACCGCGCTGAGCGTGTCGAGCACGAATTGTCCGAGAGCGAAGAACGGTTCCGGTCTCTGGTCGAATCCGCCACGGACGCGATTGTTCTCGCCGATCAACAGGGCCGGATCATCTCCTGGAACCGGGCGGCATCGCGACTGTTCGGGTACGCGGAGTCCGAGGTCATTGGGCAATCGCTGACGCTGCTGATGCCGGAGCGCTATCACGCGGCCCATGAACGGGGTCTCAGACGCCTCCGGACCATGGGCCGGCCTCGCCTGATCGGGAAAGTGATTGAGCTGCACGGCGTGCGGGCGGACGGGTCTGAATTTCCGATCGACTTGTCGTTCGCGACCTGGACTACGACGACCGGATCCTTCTACAGCGGCATTATCCGCGACATCTCGGAGCGCAAGCGAGCGGAGACGGCGCTGCGGGAAAGCCAGGAACGTCTCGACCTCGCCGTGCGTGGCTCCACCGACGGCCTGTGGGACGGCCGGCCGCTGCCCGACCAGCATTGGTCCTCGCCGCACACACCCGTCTGGTGGTCTCTCCGCTTCAAACAGATGCTGGGGTTCTCCGAGAAGGAATTTCCCGACGTGCTCGAGAGCTGGTCGTCGCGCCTGCATCCCGACGACACCGAGCGGGTCTTCGCCGCGCTCACCGCGCACATCGAACGGAAGGAACCCTACGACGTCGAGTACCGGCTCCTGACCAAACAGGAACTCTACCACTGGTTCAGAGCCCGTGGTCAGGCCATCTGGGATGAGCAAGGCCGCTTGCTCCGCATGGCCGGGTCGCTGCAGTGCATCACGGATCGCAAACAAGCCGAGGACGAGCTTCGCGCCAACGAAGAGCGCCTGCGGCTCGCGTTGGCCGGATCCAACATAGGGATCTGGGACTGGAACGTCCGAACCGGCACTGTGTTCTGGTCGGAAGGAGTGGGCGCCTTCTTCGGCCTCCAACCTGGTTCGCTTCCCCGCACCCACGCGGCGTATCTGGAGTTGATCTATTGGGAGGATCGCGGCTCGGTCCTGCGAACGATCCAACAGGCGTTGGAAGGACAGGCTGACCTCGAATTCGAGCACCGTGTCGTGTGGCCGGACGGCACGTTGCACTGGGTGAACTGGTCGGGAACCGTCCATCGGGACTTGCACGGATCAGCTCAACGGGTGCTGGGGACCGTTCGTGACATCACGGCGCGCAAACGGGCCTGATGAGGAAGTTCTGAGTTCTGAGTTCTGAGTCCTGAGTGTTGAGAGCCGAGTGGAAAGAGGGCATTGAGGAGGCCACCCTGGTGAGAGGTCGATCTTCCGCCGACATGATCCTCTCTGTCTGCCTGCTGCTATCAATCGGCGCGGGCACAGGATTGCTCCCCCTCCCCGCCACAGCCGCCGACATCGCCATTCTCAAATCGTCGGACATTTCGGCCTACAACCAGGCCGTGAGCGGCTTTAAAGCCGTGGCCCCCAACGGCACCACGTTCCACGAATACAACCTCGAGGGCGACCTTGAGCGAGGGCGTAAACTCGCTCGACAGATTCGCGCGTCCGACGCGACGCTCGTGCTGGCCGTCGGCCTCAAAGCGGCGATGGCCTCCAAGCTGGAGATCGTCGACACGCCGATCATTTTCACGATGGTGCTGGACCCGGCGAAGCACGACCTCGCTCCGCCCAATATGACGGGCGTCCTGTTCGAGGTACCGCTGGACCGCCAGTTCAGCGCCATCCGCTCCGCCCTGCCGGGGGTGAAACGAATCGGCGTCCTGTATGACCCGTCGAAAACCGCTCAGACCATCGAGGACGCTCGCCGCCACGCCACAGCACGCGGATTCGACCTGGTGGCGAGTCAGGTGACGTCCGAGAAGGACGTTCCGACTGCGCTCAGGAGCCTCCTCCCGACCATCGGCGCGTTGTGGCTCGCGCCGGACTCCACCGTTTTGACAGACGAATCCCTTCGGTTCATTCTGAACAGCGCGCTCGACCAGACGGTGCCGGTGATTGGATTCTCCCCGGAGTTCGTCCGGAGCGGGGCGCTCATGAGCCTCTCGGTGAACTATGGCGATGTCGGCCGGCAAGCAGGGCAACTGGCTCGAAAAATTCTCGACGGCCAGGCGTCGCTCCCGTTGAAACCTGTACCGGCCGATCGCATCAAGATGACGCTCAACATGAAGACCGCGCGATTTCTTGGCATCGAGATCCCGAAAGACGTGGAAAATCGTGCCGATGAAACCTATTGAGCAGGGTCCGGTCATGAGCAATCCCGATTCCCCCATCCCTCCGAACGACCACGCTCGCTTCGTCAGTTTGCGGACGAAGTTCGTTGCGTTCGTGAGTCTCATTCTGATCGCGACCGGCTTCGGTCTGAGTTGGTACTTCATCGAAAACAAGCGCGAGTCGTTGACCACCCAATTGACTCGTCTCGGGTCGATCCTGGTCAAGAATCTCGCCCACAACAGCCGTTACCCCCTCATCACCGCCGACACGGCATTCCTCCAACGGTTCATGGACGGCACGATGGAGGTTGAGGAAGTCATCTACGCCGTGATGACGGACGAAGACGGGACACGGTTGGTGTCGAGGACCAAGGGGACGTTGAAGGACGCGAAGACGTTGAGCCGCTCCCCCGGCGCCCCTCTGTATCCGGACCCCGACATCGCACGCAGGTTGTTGGACTCGACAGCCGGCGAGCCGGTCATCACGTCCTTTGTCGCAGCCGGCGGAGAAACCGTGTTGGACTTTGCGGTGGCGATCCGGCGTCGGCATCAATCGGAACCGCTCCTGGAACTCTTCCCCTCCGAATCTCAGGACACTCTCCGGGCACAGGGTTCAGCAACGGAACCTCCCGACAAGGTGTATGGGATCGTTCAGATCGGTCTGACCCAGGCGGCGATGCGGCGAGCTTTGAGCAACGTGATCTGGAGCATCGCGCTGCTGACGCTGGTCGTCATCGCGGGCGGCATTGTCGGGACGCTCTTTCTCACAGACCGCATCGTCACTCCGCTGCGAAGCCTGGCTGCGGTGGCCCACCAGGTCTCCGGGGGTAACTTGACCGCTTCCGTGGCGCCGACCACCAGGGATGAAGTCGGCCAGCTCACGGCCCTGTTTAATCTCATGACGCTCTCCCTCGCCGAACGCAACAAAGCGATCTCGGCCAATGTGGAGACGATTCGCAAGCAAATCACGCAGTTGACCACACTGAACCAAACCGGCGCCGCGATCACCTCCACGCTCGATTTGAATAAGCTGCTCGGTACGGTGCTGGATCTGCTGATTCACAACTTAGGATTTTCGCACATGCTGCTGATGCTCTACGACGGCGAGCGAGGCGTGGCCACGGTCGGACAGGTGGCCGGAGTGTCCGACGCGGTGGAGCAGGCCGCTCGCCGAATTGTGCTCCCGGTGCAGGACGACGGCAGCACCGATGCCGACATGCTCCTCCACGGCAAACCGCTGCTCGTCCCCGACATCGAGGCAGTGGCGCATCGTATGCATCCCTCGGTGCTCGCGCTGGCTCGACAGGTCGGAGTCACGTCGTTCATCGGCGTCCCCCTCCGCAGCCAGCTTCGGGTACTCGGCTATCTCGCTGCGGACCGAGGCCCGCACCCCTGCTCGCAGGAGGACCTGGATCTGCTCATGACCGTGGCGAGCCACGTGGCCGTGGCCATCGATAATGCGAGAGCCTACTCGGAGCTGGGAGCCTTGACCCAACATCTGGAACAGCGGGTGGAGGAACGGACGCGCGAACTGCAGTCGGCGAACGAGCGGCTGCGGGAACACGACCGGCGCCGGACTAAATTCGTCTCGGTGGCGTCGCACGAGCTCCGGACGCCGATGACCTCGATCAGAGGCTTTGTCGAAAACATGCTGGACGGGTTGACCGGCCCGATCACGGAACGACAAACGCATTACCTGAAACGGGTGAAGCACAACGTGGAACGTCTGACACGGATCATCAACCAGCTCCTGGATTGGTCCAGGATCGATATCGGCCGTCTCGATTTGAACCTGGAACCTGTCTGCCTCAGCAGTCTTGTCGCGGAGGTCGTCGAGAGCTTGCAGACTGTGGCTGCTGAAAAGGGAGTCCTCTTGGAAAGCAAGACGATCGAGACTCCCGCATCGCGTCCGCCGGTGCGAGCGGATCGGGACAAGCTGGAGCAGGTTCTCTGGAACCTACTCGGTAACGCCCTGAAGTTCACACCGAGAGGAGGCCGCGTGAGCATCGCCCTCACAGTGAGGACCGACGGCTTCGTCGAGGTGTGCGTCGCGGACACGGGCTGCGGAATCGCCCTGCATGAGCTCCCCAAAGTCTTCAATGAATTTTCTAAAGTGGAATCGATCCAACCAGGATCGCAAGGCGCGCAACTGGGGCTTTTTATCACCAGGAGCCTGGTGAAGTTGCATGGAGGGGATATCTGGGTGGACAGCACGCTCGGGGAAGGGACTCGCTTCTGCTTCACGATCCCGGTGAATCCACGCCAGTCTTAAAGAACCTGAGTGCTGAGTGCTGAGTCTTGAGTGCTGAGTTAACGGATCTCTGAAAACTCAGCACTCAAGACTCAGCACTCAGAACTTCCCCACCAGGACCTGTATCGCATCCGATAACCACCGTATTAGATACGATACCGCCCCTCTCGTTCTGCCCCCTCATCCCCCATCATTCTAGACCCACGCACCCGTGATTTTCCTCGCTCAATCAATGCGTTTTCATGTTGTCTCGCGGCAGGATTTTCCGTGCCTCGCATGGCACAGGGGTTGCGTTGTACTGAAGCAAGAGCCGAAGACCCTTGGTCACCGTAAGCGGGCCGGCTTGCCTCTTGTTGAACCGGGAGGAGTCTCATGATGCCTTCCCCACCTGTCCTCATCGTCGATGACGATCCGGATATCCGCGAGACCCTGAGCGATCTGCTCCTGTTCGAAGGATACGACGTGGAGAGCGTCGGCCAAGGCACAGAGGCCGTTGAACAGGTCCGCCAGAAGCGCTTTGGCGCTGCCTTATTGGATATCCAACTGCCCGATCTGGACGGGTTGTCGGTCTTGAAAATCATGATGGAACTGGACCCGAACCTGCCGATCATCGTGCTGACCGGACACGCGAACGACGACAACACCATCGGTTCCCTGGCAAGAGGCGCGTTTGCCTATCTCACGAAGCCCTATAACTCGCAGGAGCTCAAAGCCATTCTTCGCCGCGCGGTGTCCGTCAAGAATCTCGCCGTTCGCACAGAGCATGTGGAGCAGGCGTTGCGCGCCAGCGAGGAACGGTTCCGTGCGCTCGTGGAATCGGCGACCGATGCCATTGTCCTCGCCGACCACGGGGGCTACATCATTTCGTGGAACCCCGCCGCTGAACGGGTCTTCGGCTACTCCAAGGCCGAGGTGCTTGGCCGGCCGCTGACGGTCTTGATGCCGGCACGTTACCGGCATGCACATGAACAGGGTCTCGCGCGCGTGGTCAGAACGGGGCAATTCCACCTTGCAGGGAAAACGATCGAGTTCGTGGGCCTGACGAAGCAGGGCCATGAGTTTCCCTTGGAACTGTCGCTCGCCTGCTGGAAGGCCAAAGAAGGTCACTTTTTCAGCGGCATCATCCGCGACATCACCGAACGTACACGAGCAGGAGCGGAGCTGGAACGATTGCACCGGCACAATCGGTTGCTCCTCAACTCGGCCGGCGAGGGAATTTACGGCCTGGACGCCCAAGGGCTGACGACGTTCGTCAATCCAGCCGCCGCGCGGATGCTTGGCTGGGACATGGACGACCTCATCGGCCGACCGATGCATGCGGTCCTGCACCATTCTCACGTGGATGGCACACCATACCCGCGCCAGGACTGTCCCATCTACGCGGCGTTTCAAGACGGCCTGATTCACCATGTCGATCACGAAGTCTTCTGGCGGAAGGATAAGACGAGTTTCCCGGTCGAATACGTGAGTACGCCTATCCGAGAGCACGATACGCTCGTTGGAGCGGTCGTCGTCTTCCGAGACATTACCGAACGTAAACGGATCGACACCTTGCAACAGGTCCAGCTTGCCGTGAGCCATATCCTCGCGTCGGCCGACACCCTCGACGAGGCGATCCCGAATCTCCTCGCGGCGGTCTGCAAGACCGTCGGCTGGGACATCGGCCTGCTGTGGCGGATCGATTCCCAGGCCAACGAGCTGCGCTGTGTCGCCGGTTGGCAGCCCCCTTCGGCCGGGTTTGACGAGTTCCTCGCCGTGAGTCGTGCCACCAGGCTCCCTCCGGGCGTCGGCCTTCCCGGCCGGGTCTGGGACGACGGGCAACCGGCCTGGATCCTCGACGTGGTCCAAGATCAGAATTTCCCGCGCGCGCCTGGCGCCGCCCGCCTGGGACTCCACAGTGCCTTCGCGTTTCCGGTTCGCGCCGGTGGAGGGTTGCACGGCGTCATTGAATTCTTTTCACGCAGCGTCCGCGCCACGGACAGTCACCTCATGCAGACGATGTCCGACATCGGGATCAAGATCGCGCAATTCATCGAGAAAAAGAGAGCGGACGAGGCGCTCCGCCGGGCCTACGAGGAGACAGAACACATTCTCGCCGGTCTGCCAGGCGCCATCTTGATCAGCGACTGGAGCCACCACATCATCTATGCCAACGCCCTGGCGCAACGGGACTTCGGACACCCCGCGACGCCCCTCATCGGATGTCGTCTTCCAGAGTCGCTTCCCATGAAGGAAGCGGTTCGCCACCGACTTCAGCAACAGCTCGATGCGGCAGGGACGACCAGCACCTACGACCAGCAGGATTCCGACTTTGAGGCGGGCGAACGTGTGTTTCGGTATCGACTCTTTCCTGTCGCCATTCACGGGAGCGAACGTCCGCAGACCGGTCTCGTCATTTGGGATATGACAGAGGAGCGGCGCTTACAGGATCAACTGGTCCAGGCGGAAAAACTTTCCACCCTCGGCACCTTGGTCTCCGGAATGGCCCACGAGATCAACAATCCGGCCCAGGCGATCATGAGCATGGCTGAACTCATCGTGGAGGAAGAGGACCTGACGAACGTCCGAGCATATGCTGGAGAGATTGTGGGTTATGCCAAGCACGTCTCGGATGTCGTCCGCGATTTCGCAGGCTATGCGCGCGCTCCTTCCCGGGATGGTGAACGGCCGGTCGATCTCCATGAGCAGCTCACCGAGGCCGTCAAAATGGTGCAACGAGGACCGCATTTCGGCCATGTGGAAGTGGTGACGCGCTTCGCGCCCATCCCGTTTCTCTCTGCCCGCAAGACCGAGATCGAACAACTGTTCGTGAATGTGATCACCAACGCCGTGCAGGCCATGAAGGGACAGGGCCGGCTGACCTTGGACACGTGCCGGGAGGGAGATCGGACGGCGGTGCGTATTTCCGATACCGGCTGTGGCATCCCCAAAGCCATCCTCCACAAGATTTTCGATCCCTTCTTTACGACGAAGGAGCCCGGCAAAGGGACCGGGCTGGGACTCGGTATCGTCTACAAGATCGCCACCAAGTATGGGGGCACGCTGCACGTAGAGAGTGAGGAGCAGAAGGGTACGACGTTCATCATCCGGTTCCCAGCCGGGACGCTCTAACCAAGGGAGAGACCATGACCACTATGACCAGCAACGGGATGATCGGCCGGGAAGGGCGCGTACTCGTCGTCGACGACGAAGCGCCGGTGAGAAAGCCCATCTGTGTATCGTTGAGAAAAGCCGGCTACGACGTGATCGAAGCGGAGGATGGCGAGCAGGCCATTCGGACGCTGAACGAAGGGGACAATCCACTGTTGGTGGATACGATCCTCTGTGACATCCGGATGCCCAACATCAACGGGGTGGACGCCATTGCCTATTTCCGGAGTCAATATCCGTCGGTGCCCGTCGTCGTCCTCACCGGCTATCCGAATGTCGAACTGGCCGTGTCGCTGTTGAAGCTGGGAGTGAGTGATTATCTCGTGAAACCGGTCGAGAAGGAACAATTGCTCACAGTCATCAAGCGCGCGGTCAAGCACCACACCTTATTCAAGGATCAATTCGTGGCGTGACCGACGCTGACTCGTGAGGCCTCTCACTCCTCACCCTTATAAACGCCACTTTTCAGTTCTGAGTTCTGAGTTCTGAGTCTTGAGTTAACTTATAACTCAGAACTCTCAACTCAGACCTGCGCCCCTATGGGGCGCTTAGCGTCGGCGCTTTGACGACTTCTACGTCCGCCGGAGCCTTGAGCTCGAATAACTCGTCTTTGAGCCCGGTATTCGCTTTCAAATCTGAAAATTCAAACGTCGCGACGTTGCCGCTCGATTCATGGAGTGCGACGGTCTTCAGAAAGTAGGTCTTGGGGAACACGTCCACGACGATCCGTTGAAGCGTCCCTCCCGCCTCGCCATCCTTCAGCTTCGGCACCAGCGTCACCGATCGTGCGACACCGGCGCGTTTGCCCTTCGTGGGCGTCGGCTGGACGTCGAACTCCTCGTTGATCTTCGCGACGCCTTGCAGGAGCTGTAACGGCGCCTGCGACGCGGCCATCTGCGTCAACTTGCCGATCAACACTTGCTTATGCTCCGGCACGTACATCTTCACATCCTCTTTATTCACGTAAATCTCTTCGCCCGCCGGGTCAAGATAGTCCCAGCGGAGACGGCCTGGCTTCTTGATATAGACCCGCCCGGATGACGAGACCGGCGTCGCGAAGCCCTCGATCCTGGTTTTCTGAATGAAGTCCGCCTGCAAATCCTTCGTCTGCTCGTACCGCGCCTGAATATGACGAACGACCTCCTGCGCCTCCTTCAGCGCCTGCTCGTCACTTTCCTCACCAACGGCGAAGGCCGGTGACGCTGACCACAGACCAAACAGCGTGAGTACAAGAGCCGCAGTCAATCTCGTTGTGCAAAGCGGGCCAGGCGGGCCGCCACTGCGCGCATCGAACGAGCACGGCTGTATCGTGCGCGTTCTGCGAGCACAGCGGCCCGCCTGGCCCGCTTCATACATTCGCATCAACCACCGGCCCGCGCCGCCCAATCACTTCCCGCCGCCCATCGCGCCCCGGCGCCCCGACCAATCCCTCCTCTTCCATCCGCTCGATCATGCGCGCCGCACGAGGATACCCGACACGCAGCCGCCGCTGGATCAGCGACGCAGACGCCTGGCCGGTCGAGAGCACCAGATCCTTCGCCTGCTCGTAGACTTCATCCTGCGCTTCTTCCTCGGCGGCCTCTTCTTGTTTCAAGGCCTGGAGTTCCTGGCAGTAGCTCGGCGAGGCCTGCCCTTTCACAAACTCCACCACCCGCCGGACGTCGTCATCGGACACGAAGGAACCGTGAAGGCGCATCAGCCGGCCGGTGCCTGACGCGAGATAGAGCATGTCCCCTCGCCCGAGCAACGCTTCCGCTCCGTTGGCATCCAGGATCGTGCGCGAATCCGTTTTCGACGACACCTGAAAGGCAATCCGGGCCGGAAAGTTCGCCTTAATCAACCCCGTCAGCACATCGACGGAGGGCCGCTGGGTCGCCAACACCAGATGGATCCCCGAGGCGCGGGCCATCTGCGCCAGTCGCGCGATTTTATCCTCGACGTCTTTCGGAGCCACCATCATGAGGTCGGCCAACTCATCGATCATGACGACGATATAGGGCAACGGCTCAGGCGGAGTGGGAGGCATTGTCATCGACCCTGGGCTTCCATCTGGAATCAGCGTTTCCCCGGCGGAGAGCCGTGCTTCTTCAGAGAGGAACTGCATCGGCAATTCGGCCTGTCCGGAACCGCCGCTCATCGGCATCTCAGGCAACAAGCCCTGCGCGTCCGCGACCTTCCGGTTATAGGCGTCGATATTGCGGACCCCTGCCTCGGCCAACAGCTTGTACCGCCGTTCCATTTCCTGCACCACCCATCCTAGGCCGCGAGCGGCCGACTTCGGGTCCGTGATCACCGGCCGAAGGAGATGCGGGATGCCTTCATAGGTTTGGAACTCCAACATCTTGGGGTCGATCAATAGCAATTTCACTTCATCGGGCCTTGCATTCAAGAGAATGCTCATCAGCATCGTGTTCAGGCTGACGCTCTTGCCCGCGCCGGTTGCACCGGCCACCAAGAGATGCGGCATGGTCTTGAGATCGGCGGAAACGGGCGCGCCGAAAATATCCTTGCCCAACGCCAGCGTCAGCTTCGAACGAGCGCGTGCAAACGCATCGCCGGTCACCACCTCCTTCAGAGAGACCGTTTCCCGATAGGGGTTCGGCACTTCGATGCCCACCACCGACTTACCGGGCAGCGGTGCCACGATGCGAAGGCTGATCGCTTTCAGCGCCAGCGCCAGATCATCGGCCAGGTTGACGATGCGCGCGACTTTCGTGCCGGGCGCCGGCTCGAATTCATACATGGTGACGACGGGACCCGGGCGCACATCCGTCACCTTTCCATCGACCGCGAAGCTCTTCAGCGCGCGGGTTAAAACTTCCGATTGGGCCTTCAGCTCCTCCTCGCTCATCCGCGCCAAGGGACCGGACGGATCGCTGAGCAACTCGGCCGGGTCCGGCAGAAGATACCCGCCCGCCACCGGCTGTGCCGATACGACTTCAGACGCCGGCTCCTCGATATCCCACTCCTTCTTCTCAGACTTCGTGGGAAGCTGTATGCGTGGCAACTCCATGTCCTGTGCCTGACTCCGGATAAGAGCCGGCTCCTCGACAGAGTCGGCCACAGACGAGCGGTTGGCTTTTCCTGTTTTGGTTCTCGCTCGTTTCGGTGAGTCGGGTTCGGCCTCGTCGTCACCCTGTTCAGGCATCAGCGCTGCCACGCGCAGACGGGTGGCGTTCCACCAGGCCGGGAGACGCTGCAACAGTCCCGTGAGCGAAATCGGAGCGGTGAGGAGCAGCGCCACAACAAGCCCGGCCAGCACGAGGATATGCGCCCCCGTAGTGGCAAACAAGCCTCGCAGTCCGTCGGCGACGACCTGGCCGATGATACCGCCCGCCATCCCTCGGTTGACGAGGCCGCTGGAGATCGTTGGAACCGCAGTGAATTCAAGATGGAAAAGCGCGCCCAGGAACATGACCGCGGCCAGGGAGCTCACGCCGTTCTTGAGCCGCACGGTGAGGGGACTCTGGGTGAAGCAGCGCACCCCCATCAGCCCGAGCAGGAAAGGAAAGAGGTACGCAGCCCCCCCGATCAAATGGAAACAGACCGCTGCCCACAGGGCGCCGGCGGAGCCGATCATGTTGCGGGGTTGTCCCGCCGCAGCAGAGGATCCCGCAACAGCCTTCGCATCGTCCGGCACGAACGACAGCAGGCTCAGCAGCGTCAACAGGCTGACCGTGATCAGCAGCACGCCGATCACTTCACGCTGGAGATGAGAAGGCGGAGAGGGGACCTTGCGGGCGTCACCGCGTTTTGCCGTGGTGGCTGCACCCATGCACGGGATCGTAGCACCATCATGGGCATGGGGCAAGGGGCAACGCGCCGGAGGCGCGAATTCTGAATTCTGAATTAGGAATTATGAATTGTCGGTCGGTAATTCATAATTCAGAATTCAGAATTCAGAATTCGCCTGAGCCCAGCACCCCGGCGAGCGCAATAAACTCATCGATGGTCAAGGTCTCCGCCCGACGCGACGGCACGATGCCGGCGGCCGCCAGCACACGGGAGACGACGCCGGCCTCCAGCCCTTCGTCGCGCAGCGAGTTGGTCAACGTCTTGCGGCGATGGGCGAAGGCGGCCCGCACGACGCGCGTGAAGGTGGGATGCAATTCATCGCTGACCGGCGCAACGGAACGCCGGTCAAGCCGGACCACCGCCGACGCCACCTCGGGACGAGGACGAAAGCAATTCGGCGACACGCGAAACCCCAACGCGATATCGGCTCGACATTGTGCAAACACGGACAACACCCCATAGTCGCGCGTGCCCGGTTTCGCGACAAGCCGTTCTGCCACTTCGGCCTGCAGCATAATCACCATGCGTGCGATGCGGGAGCGGACATCCAGGAACTTCATCAGCAACGGAGTCGATGCGTAGTAGGGAAGGTTGGCCACGACCGCCGTCCGATCCGGCAGCGAATCGTACTCAAACTCCAGCGCGTCCCCGCAGCGGAGATCGAGATTCCGGCAGCCGGCAAGCGATTCCGTAAGATAAGCAGACAGTTGAGGATCGATTTCGACCGCGATCACTCGTTCAGCGACCGCGCAGAGCGCCTTGGTGAGAATACCGCGACCGGGGCCGACCTCCAGGACCGTCTCGCCCGGCTGGATCGCGGCCAGCGCAACGATCTTGCGCACGATGTTCTGGTCGATGAGGAAATGCTGGCCGAGACGCTTCAGGGCCGGAGGGAGGCGAGAGGGCATAGGACCGGATGAACTCACTCAACCAGCGGGCGGTGACGCGGTGCCGACCTTCTTCGACAACGCGACGAGATAACTTCGATACAAATCTACTTCGTCCCCGAATTCCTCCAGGAGATCGCTTGTGAACGACGGTCCCGGCCGCTTGCCGTCAAATTCTTGCGCTTCTTTCTGCCCAAGGAACCGCGCCAATAAAGGGACCGTTTTGATTTTCCATTTCGCGATGCGTTCGCTTCCCGCGACGGTATTCAAGTCGGACGTCGTCTGTTCCGCAATCGCGTCGAGTTCTTTGATTTGCCGCTGGAGCATCTCCGAAGCCTGGCCTTGATCGGACATCAAGTCCCCTCCTTCACCCGGTTACTTCTTACGCGCCCTGCCTCCCGTGGCGACACGCGTTCCCGCCAGCGTCGCCGCCAACCGCACGGCTTCTACCAGACTGCCGGGATCGGCCACGCCCTTGCCGGCAATATCGTAGGCCGTGCCGTGATCGACCGATGTGCGGATGATCGGCAGCCCAACCGTCACATTCACACAGGTCCCGAAGGCCACAAGCTTCAGCGGAATCAAGCCCTGGTCATGATACAGGGCCACCACCCCATCGAACGCCCCGCGCACCGCTTTGCCGAATAACGTATCCGCCGGCAGCGGATCGCTGACCTGGATGCCGGCCGCACGAGCCTGCCTCGCAGCAGGCAGAATACTCGTCTGCTCCTCGTCCCCGAACAGTCCATGCTCGCCGGCATGCGGATTGAGCGCCGCCAGGCCGATCTTCGGCTTCTTGATCCCGAAATACTGTGTCAGCCCCAGATGCGCGAGCCGGATTGCTTTGGCGATTCGTTCGGGAGTTAACGCCGCTGACAGGTCCTTGATCGCCACATGCGTCGTGACGAACATGATCTTCAGCGGCCCGCCCACGATCATCATGCCGGACTCTTTACTCCGCGTCAGATCGGCCAGCAGTTCCGTGTGGCCGGGGTAGTGGCAACCGGCCAGGTTGATCGCCTCCTTATTAATAGGAGCCGTCACGATGCCGGCGATACAGCCGGCCTCCGCCAGCTCGACACTTTTCTTAATAAAGGAGACGGAGGCAGCACCGGTGTTGTCCGCGGCGACACCAATTCTGAACCGCCCCAGTGGCTGATCGAGTGGATCGAGCACCGCCACTTCGTTATGTTTCCAGACTCGGTCTTCATGCCCGCTGATGCGGACGATCTTCAGCGGGAGCTTCAGGCTCTTGATCGTCCGCTCCAGCACGGAGGACGATCCGATCACGATCGGGCGACAGAGACGTCGCAGTGCTCGGCCGGCCAGCGCCTTGACGATCACTTCCGGCCCGATGCCGGCCGGATCGCCCATCGTAATCCCCAGCAGCGGCTTGCCGCTCGACTGTGTCCTGTTTTTCTTACTACTCATCACCCTTCACCCATCACTCATCACATCTTCAAAAAGCGTAGAGATACATCGTATACCCGAGATACAGCAGCGCGCATCCACTCAACAGCCACGGACGCCAATGGCCGCCCAACAGGATTTGCAGGGCGCTGGCCCCCACCGCCACCATCGCAAGGGCCATCGTCACGAGCGCGGAAGGGGCCAGCGCCCATTCAGTCCCTACAAGCCCCACCGACACTGGAAACGTTCCCTGAAACACCATCGCGCCCGTCACGTTGCCGACAGCGAGACGATCCTTCTTTCGGTAGAGCCATAGGAAGCTGTTCGACATCTCAGGCAGCTCCGTCGCGAGAGGCGCGATGAGGAGCGCCAACAGCAGCGGCGACACGCTCAGTTCGGACGCGATGGATTTGGCGGCCGTGACGAATAGATGCGCGCCTCCCGCAAGGCCAATCAAACCAACCAACCCCTGAATGCCGATCATCAAGAATGACGGGGTTGTCGCGCGGCGCGCGAAGAAGAGCGGATCCAAATCCCCTTCACTCCCCTCCTCATCCGTTGCCGAGAATTTCAGGCGCATATAATGGAGGTAGAGCCCGACCAGCAGCAGAGCAGCCCCCGCATGCACCGGCCTCGACGGCACGAAGACGCAGGCCAGCGCCAACCCATACGCAACAAGAAAGAACACCAAGTCGGTGCGCACCTCGCGATAGTCGAGCTTGAAGCTCGCCGGCCGTTTCCCAAGCCTGGCGTACACAAGAAGCAACAGCGCCAGAATAGGCAACACCAACGTGCTGAGCATGAAGGGCGCCCCGAGGATCGCCCCGAGCCCCACGTCGGTTCGCTCCTGCCCTGTGCCGAAAAAGATCGCGATGACGGGAATCGAGGTTTCCGGCAGCGTGGTCCCGATGGCGGCGAAGATACTCCCGACCGCCCCCTCCGAGACCTTCAGCCGTCTCCCCAGCCATTCGATCCCGTTGGTAAAGAGCGTGCAGCCGCCCAGGGTCACCGCGACGGAAGCCACGAACATCCCCGCATAGAGCAGAACGGTCACGAGAGAACTCCTAAGGCAAAAGGTAAAAGTGTCGGTCACTCTTCTTACTGTTTTACTTTTGCCTTCTTACTTTTGCCTTGCGTTTGCCTGTAGGCAAACGCGGCTTCTTCCATCACGTCCTTGAGCGGACGTCCCGTCTGTTCCGCAATCCGCTTGCAGTCGAGATACTCGGGCGCCGCCTTCGTCTCGCCTCGGTCCGACTCAGCCAGCTTGATTCTCACCTCGCTGCCCCGCACGCGAACGACGGCAAATTGCCGGGGCAAGAGGCGTCGCTGCACCTCCTGAACACGGACACCCAAGGCAGTCGTGTCACGAAACAGCACGCCGAGGGCCGCCTCGGTTTTCTCACGCGAGACCAGCGCCGCCAGGACGATCCCGGGACGTCCGCGTTTCATCATGACCGGCGTAAGGGTGACATCCAATGCGCCGGCGCCAAACAGCCGCTCCATGACCAATTCATAGGCTTGCGGGTTCAGATCGTCGAGATTCGTCTCCAACTGCACGACCATGTCGCTCAGCCCTCCGGCCCCTGCGGGCACCGGTCCGACGAACACCCGCAAGACGTTCGGCCAGTTCTTCGGATCGGCAGAACCGGCACCATAGCCGATCGCCGTCGGCCTCAAGAGCGGGAGCGGGCAATACTCCTCAACCACTGTTCGCAGCAGCGCCAGGCCGGTCGGCGTGGTGAGTTCCTGCGTCGGCCCGCCACTGTAGATCGGGATGCCGCGAGCTAACGCGGCCACGGCCGGCCCTGGCACCGGCAACAGCCCATGAGACGACTTCACGGTCCCGCTGCCGACATTCACGGGAGAGGCCGTGATGCGCGTCACCCCCAGCAGATGGCATCCGAGCATCGCCCCGACCACGTCCACGAACGAATCCACCACGCCGACTTCATGAAAATGAACGTGGCTGGGACGCACCCCGTGGCTCACTCCTTCAGCCTCTGCCAGATGATCGAACACGGTGAGGGTGCGTTCCTTCACCGGCTGAGGGAGTGCGCTCGCTCGCACGATCTGTCTGATTCGTGCCGGCGACAGCGGTTTCTCGAATCCTTTCTTGGTGTGGACATCGACCTTCGTGGCATGGACCGCTCCGCGCATGACCTTCTTGCGGGTCAGAGAGAACCCTGGCAGACGAAGTCCCTTCAGGCCGTCGACGAGCTCCTTGAAGGAGAGCCCGGCATCGACAAGCGCGCCGAGTACCATGTCGCCGCTGACCCCGGAGAAACAGTCAAAATGGAGGTGGTTGCTCACGACGTTCACACCGCACACGTATCTTGGACGGCCATCTTACAGAAACGCGAGGCCAGGGGCTAGGGCTAAGGACTCGTGATTCGTCTGGGTGACGAGAAATGAGGATGGCATCACGCTTACCATCATTGATTGACAGGACCTCCCTGCTATGTTACCTGGACAGAGTCTCCCTTCATGTACCCACGAACAGACTCTCACAATTCCATGTCCCCAAGACCGCACAATTTCACCATGACGACTCGCGTCTCCCACCGGCCGCTCGCATGGTTCGCCACGATCGCACTACTTGTCGCCTGGCTGGGTCTAGGCGCACCAGACGGATGGGCGAAGAGCAAACACAACCCCGCGCCGCGACCGGAACCGGAGTTGAAGATCCTTGAACTAAAAATATCGCCGAATCCTTATGCGCCGGGCCAGAGCGCACTGGAGTTTGCCGTGACGGTTCAGCTCCCCAAAGAATTGAACGGGGCTACCGTCCTCGAGGTTTCCTCTCTGGTCAGTTCACCCTCCAAGACCTCGCTTCGTTTCTTGTCGGATCGGAAACCTGTCGAATCCTTGCTCGATAGCGCTGCACCATCTGCGCAAGGGTCGGGGCCGGGCGAGGAAAACGCCCACGACAATCTGCCGCGCGTTCTGGTGATCTTGACGTGGGACGGGAACGATCAGCACCGGCGGGTCGCTCCGGCCGGAGCGTATGACTACCAAGTGCGCGCGAAGTTATTGACGATGGGCGAGAAGGGAGCGCGGACGCAGATGGTGGCCTGGCCTCGACGCGGGACGCTGGTCGTGAAATAGCCATCAGCTCTCAGCCGTCAGCACTCAGAAAGCTGAAAGCCGATCGCTGACAGCTTATTTCTCTCCCTGCATATTGATCCGGTGCGCCAAACATCCGGCGCCGAATCCGTTATCGATATTCATCACTCCCACCCCGGCCGCGCAGGAATTCAGCATCGTCAGCAGCGCCGCGAGGCCGCCAAAACTGGCTCCGTAGCCCCGGCTCGTCGGCACCGCAATCACCGGACAGTCCACGAATCCCCCCACCACGCTCGGCAACACCCCGTCCATGCCTGCCACCACCACGACCACATTCGCGTCGAGAAATCGGTCGCGGCGGTCCAGCAGCCGATGAAGGCCGGCCACTCCCACATCATAGAGTGTCTCGACCCGGCTCCCCATCACCTCCGCCGTCACCCGCGCTTCCTCTGCAACAGGGATATCCGCTGTGCCGGCGGTCAGAACTAGTACGCGCCCCTGCCCGCGCCGCTTGACATCGCGAATGGCCACCACCCGCGCCGCATCGTGATAGACCGCCCGACGATCGAGCCGCTTCAGCGCGTTCGCGATCGCCGGCTCCACGCGAGTCGCCAACAGCGACCCTGTTTTTTTTAGGAGCGCGCGGGCGATGGCGACCACCTGCGCCTTCGTCTTTCCTTCGCAGAAAATGACCTCCGGAAATCCTTGCCGGAGCGAGCGGTGATGGTCGAGCGAGGCGAATCCCAGATCTTCGTAGGGCAACGTCCGCAGACGCCGTATCGTCGCCTCGACGCTGAGCGTTCCAGTGCGAAGCTGCTCCAGCAACACCTTCAACTGGTGCTGATTCATGCGGTGCCCTTTTCGGGCTTGGCTTCTCGCATCATCAGATCACCGACGGCTTTCCCGCACCGCTTGCCGTCGAACAACACGGCGTTGATCTCCTGCACGATGGGCATCTCGACCCCATGCCGCCTCGCCAACCCCAGCGCTGCGCGGGCGGTGCGGACACCCTCCGCCACAGCTTGCATGCTCGCGAGAATCGCCTCGAGACGCTCGCCCTTTCCCAGCCGCACTCCGACTGTATGGTTACGGCTCAACGCGCCGGTACAGGTGAGCACGAGGTCACCGACGCCGGACAACCCATAAAACGTCCTCTGGTCCGCGCCCATCGCCGTCCCCAACCGGACCATTTCCGCCAAGCCTCGTGTGATCAGCGCCGCTCGCGCGTTGTGCCCGAGCCCCAAGCCATCCACCACGCCGGCGGCCAAGGCCATCACGTTCTTGAGCGCGCCGCCAAGCTCAACGCCGATGACGTCGCCATCGGCATAGACTCGAAACATCGCCGTCATGAATACGTGTTGAAACGTCCCGACGAGTTCAGGATTCTCTCCGGCTAAGCAGACCGCCGTGGGCTGACCGCGGCTCACTTCGGACGCGAAACTCGGTCCAGAGAGGACCATCACCATCCGTTCCATCTCCGGCGATAGCACGTCCGTCATCACCTGCGTCATCAGCTTCAGGGAATCCTCTTCCACACCTTTCGTCGCGCTGATCAAGGGGATCGGCGCGGTCAAAAGAGGCGCCATCCGCACCAGCACCGCCCTGGCCACATGCGAGGGCACCGCGAAGAGGAGGCCATCACGGTCCCCGACGGCCTGCGCAAGGGAATTGGTCGCAACGAGCGACGGCGGAAGCGGCACGCCCGGCAGGTAGAGTGCATTCTCCCGTTTCGTCGTGACGGAATCGACGACGTCCGTTTCGTAGGCCCACAGCCGGACGTCGAGGCCCTTTTCAGCAAGATGCTTGGCCAGCGCAGTTCCCCACGCGCCGGCTCCGATGACACCGATTCGGTTAATAGTCTGCATGTAGTGAATTGGCTACCCTACCAGAATCTCAGAAAGGCCGTCCTTTTTGTTCGTCGCCACGGGTTTCTGGTTTCGAGTTTCAGGTTTCAAGTTGCCCGAAGAATCCGAAACGTGAAACCAGAAACGAGCAACTTGAAACTTCCAAGCGAGAGACGCTTCGCGGTTCATGAGAGCGACGTATGAACGCCGCTGGAAGAGATTTTCGACATCCCGCCAAGGCCAAGCGGATTATAGGAACCGCCTCTTCAGACTGTCAACGAACGGCCGGCACTCTATAGGTCTCTGCAGACTCTTCACAATTGCTTTGCGCATAGGCCTCCGACCGATATGATTGAGAAGATATTTCAAGCCTCCCCGTGGCACGTGGCTTGCTCAGCAGCATGGGCACGCGTAAGCCGAGAGGCCTCCCCATCGAGAAGAGACTGCACGGCAGTGGGGAATCAATCCACGATGAAATGAGAGGTTTTGCGATGATTCGCCTGAAGAAACGCCTATGTTCGAGCCTAGTGGCCGCCGGCCTCCTGACCACGGTGACCGTGCTTGGCCAATCCCTCGCGTATGGGGAAGCCTACATCGCCGGACAATTCGGTGTGGCCGTGCCCTCCATCGGGAAGGGACTGACGAACATCGATCTCACCGGCGGTTTGTCCGGCGTTACGGTCTCCGATAACGCGCTGAAGAGCTCGATCCTGTACGGAGCGAAAGCAGGCTTCTTCTTCCCAGCGGCTCGGTGGTTCGGCCTCGAGACAGAGATGTTCAACGTGACACCGCACATTAAGCAGCAGCCCATGACGTTCACCGTTCCTCCAAGCCCGACGATCAGAGGAGGCCAGGCAACTGGTGAGATACCGGGCGCCCATCTTCGGGTGCTTACCTGGGCTCCGATGAACCTGGTCGTGCGTTACCCAAAGACTCGGTTGCAACCCTACGCCGCCATCGGCCCTGGAATTTTCTTTGCGCGCGTGAGCACTTCAGACGGTTCTCAGTCGAGCACCAGGCTTGGGCTCAATGCTCAGCTCGGCGTGCAATACTACATGACCCGCCGGTGGACCGCCTTTGCGGAGTGGAAGTACAACCACGTGAGGCTGCACTTTAGCGAGAACCCGGCACTCTTTGGGTTCAACGCAACCTACAATATGCACAACTTCGTGTTCGGCATCGGGTACCACTTCTAGTCACTGGCTACTTCCACAACATCCATCATCCGTATCACCCAGAGGTGATACGGATCATTCCTCCCATCCTCCCGAGGGACTGGAAACAGATCGCGCTCTGGCTTAATCTAGGCCTTCTCATTCAGATGTGGAGAAGGATGCTGTGAAGACCTGTCAGGCCTGCGGCCGGCTCCTTCCTGAAATCTATCGCTTCTGCACCCAGTGCGGGGCGCGGCTTGATTCATCGACATCGGGATCCAGTTCTCCTCCAAACGCCGGCGGCGAACAGCTCAATTTGCAGATCCTCTACGCGATGGTAGCGGCGCTTCTCCTCGCCTTGCTCGTTCCCCCGTGGGAAAGTCCGCCGTCGCAGCCGCCGGAGTTCTTGGGATTCTCCTTCATCCTCAGCCCACCTTCCCCTCAGGCGATCGTCAGCCGCCTTCTGCTCACTATCGAACTGGTGACGATCGCCATCGCAGGGCTGTACGGATCGTTCTTGTTTCGGAAACGTTAGGAGCCTGTCCGACAGGCAATGTTGGACAGGCTCCTAGCCCGCTCGAAAGAGGGAGCAGGTCGGCGCGCGAGGAATGTTATGAGCAGGCGTTCGTTCCCTGTTCCGGCCGAAGGCTCCGATGCGCGCGTTCTTGCTGCAGAACAGATTGCGCAAACGCGAGATGCTCATTGGCCCGCTGATCGAATTTGGGATTGGCGTCGATCGCCTTCCGGAAACAGACCACCGCGTTGGCCGCCTGCCCGGCTTCGAGATACACGATGCCGAGATTGTTGAAGGCTTGCGGCTCCGTCCCGCCCAGCCGAAACGCAGCCAGCGCGTCTCTGTACGCCCCTGTCTTTGCCAGCGCGAGACCGAGGTTATTATGAATGGTCGCCTCGGAGTATCCCCGTTTCTTGGCAAACGTGTATTCCTCGATCGCCTTGCGATAGTCGCCCATGAGGTAGTAGGCATGCCCAAGATTGTTACGGACATCGAGGCGGTCGGGCTTCAGCTCAAGCGCGATCCGATAGGCCGCCACCGCCCGGCCATGTTCTTGGCGAAGATCGTAGAGCACCCCCAACAGGGCATGCGCTCTCCAGAGTCGCGCGTTCTCTTGTACGGCTCGACGTAAGGCTTCCTCGGCCTGCGCCTCCTGCCCCGCTTGGAGGAGCGACCGGCCGAGGCCCTCCCACGCGTGCGGATCGTGCGGTTGTTCCCGAACCAGCGCGCGAAATCCGGCGACGGCGTCGGCATGGAGTCCGTTCGCGAGAAACAACAGATATTTCTTGTGTCGGACGCGTGCGTGACGGGGCGCCGACTTCAACACGTGATCGTACTGCAACAGCGCCAGAGTCCAGTTCCCCTGCCGCACATAGGTATCGCCGAGTTGCTCGTACTCGTCGGCGGCCGGCGTGTCGTGCGCGACCGATGGGGCCTCCGCCTCCTCCGTTTCGTGCGTCGTCTCCGCATTCCTGTCCGCAGATGCGGGCGATTTCTTGACCGAAGCGGTCGCGCCGAATCCACATCCGGCCACGCTCGATGTCATCAGACCTAGAAAGATCACCGCCAACATCCGTTTCATACTCATCCTCCACTGCCTAAAAACCATGTTGACACGCGGGACGGGCGAGGGTTCTGGGTTCGAGGTTCGAAGTTCGAGGTTTCCGGAACTCAGAACTCAGAACTCAGAACTCAGAACTCAGAACTCAGAACCCAGAACTCAGAACCCAGAACTTCGAACCTCGGATCTCGCCTTTCCCGCTCGTCCCGCCCGCCGCGCTCCTACCCGGCAGCGCCGGGCAACATGGACTGCACGCCTCGAAGAAGAATCGGCCCGACCAGGATGATGAAGAGCAACGGCAAAACGAAGAACACGAGCGGGAACAGCATCTTCACAGGAAGCTGCGACGCGAGTTCCTCCGCCCTGAGCTGGTGGCGGCGACGAATCGCCTCCGAATGAACGCGGAGGGATTGCGCCAACCCCGTCCCGAACCGCTCCGTTTGCACGAGCAGCGCGACGAAATTCTTCACTTCGTCGATGTCCGTTCTGAGGCCGAACCTCCGCATGGCCTCCGCCCGTGCCCGCCCCGCCTGGAGTTCCACCGAAAGAAGACTCAATTCCTCGCTGAGTTCGCGGTGACCGATGCGCAATTCGGTTCCGACGCGGCGGAGCGCGGGGTCTAACGCCAACCCTGCCTCGACGCACACGACCATCAGATCCAGCGCATCGGGAAACCCGCGCTCGATCCTTCTCTTGCGCTGCTCAGCCAACCGGCGCAGCCACAGATCCGGCCCGTACCATCCACAGAACGCCATGCCGACCCCACCCATCCAGACCGCCGCCGGAGCGACCGCGTGAAAGACCAACGCTCCCAGGCTACCCCACAGACACGGGAAGCCGATCAGTCCGGCAATCTTGGCGCCGTGCAACATAAAGGGAATGCATGGATTGCGATACCCCGCCGTGGTAAAGCGATTCGGCAGATGCGTCACCTCGCCTCCCGCCTTCGCGTCGAGCATCCGGCCGACGGATTCGAGCCAGTGGACGCCGTGGGACAACCAGTCGGCGAACAGATCCTGGATGGTGCGCCGGTCGGAGCGCCCGATCACATGTGTGCGCCAGCGCATAACCTGATACCGGCGTTCGGCCCAGGCACAGACGCCCCAGAACCCTGCCGCACAGCCGGCGAAGACCAAGACACTGATGCCGAGGCGTCCGTCCACGACGATCCCTTTCACCCTTGCGGCGCGACCATGCGCCTGGTGATGACCATCCCGATCAAGGACAGCGCCACTCCCGTGACCGTCATCGCACGGCCCACCGGATGCTCGAAGAGCGGCGCCAGATATCCGGGATTCAACAACCACAACAGCCCGCCGACCGCGAAGGGCAGCGCGAAGATCGTCCCCACGGACAGCCGCCCTTCTGCGGACACGGCGCGTATCCGCAGTTCCAGTTCGAAGCGCTTGCGCGTGAGCTGGCTGATGAAGTCAATGATGCCGGCGAGATTGCCTCCCGTCTCCCGCTGGATCAGAAGCGACGTCACGAAAAAGTTCAGCTCTCGCGATTCCACTCGCGTGGCCATCGCCTTAAGGGAATCGGGAAGACTCACGCCGAACCGGACTTCCTGTGCGACCCGTTCGAACTCGCTCTTGACCGGTTCCGCCGCCTCCTGCGCGACGATGCTGATGCTCTCCAGCAGCGCGTGTCCGGCCCGAAGCGACCGGCTCATCAGTTCCAGCGTGTCGGGGAAGAGTTGCTCGAACCGACGCACACGGGCGCGCCGTTGCCGGGCGAGACGGATCGGCGGTCCGAGTAAGACGGCGAGCCCCCCTGACCCGACGAACAACAGCGGCACGCCGACCGCGAGCAGGGCTCCGATCGCGATCATGCCGCCGAGCCCCAGCCCGAGGATCGCCGAGGGGCGTGACGTGCCCTGCCCGGCCGGCCACGTCAGAACGGGGGCCCAGGCATCGCGGAAGAGCCCACCTGCGCCCTTTCCCGCCGTCGAAAGCGAGCGCGTGATCGGCAGCGCGTCGAGCGGGAGTGCAAACCCGACGTCGTCCGAGGAGCTGGACTCACCGGCCTGAGCCCGGGCCGTGATCCAGCTCCGCACGGCAAGCAGCCCGCACACCATACCGAGAAAGGTGAGACCGGCAATGAGCGCGGGCATGCTCAACAGTCCTCCACATGCCGAGGATCGAAGAGCTCCTGCTTCACGGCGAAGCCACGGACTTTCAACCGTTCCAGAAATGTCGGCACCACACCGGTGGACCTGAATCGACCGTTCACTCGTCCTTGATCATCGAGCCCCACTTGTTCGAATCTGAAGATCTCGCGCAGTTCAATGTTACTGTCTTTGAGACCGTGCACTTCTTGAAGTGAAATGAGTTTTCGGCTGCCGTCGGAGAGCCGCTGCACTTGTATCACCACCTGAATCGCCGACGCGATCTGTTGACGCACCGCGTGCGGCGGGATGTCGAGACCGCCCATCGCCACCATGGTCTCGATCCGGGCGACGGCATCCTGCGGCGTATTGGCATGCACGGTCGCCAGCGATCCATCGTGGCCCGTGTTCATCGCCTGCAACATGTCGAGCGCTTCATCCGACCGGACTTCTCCCAGAATGATCCGGTCCGGCCTCATCCGCAGACTGTTCCGCACCAAGACGCGCTGCGTCACTTCGCCCTTCCCTTCCACGTTTGCCGGCCTGGTTTCGAGCCGCACGACATGGTCCTGGCGAAGCTGGAGCTCGGCGGAGTCCTCGATGGTGATGATCCGCTCCGTGGGCGGGATGAAGCCGGAGAGCAGATTCAACATCGTGGTCTTGCCGGACCCGGTTCCACCCGAGATCACCACGCTCAGCCGCGCCTGCACGATTCCCTTGAGGAGCTCGCCGATGCCCGCCGTCAGCGCGCGCATCCGCACCAAATCCTCCAGGGCCAGCATGTTCTTGCTGAACTTGCGGATGGAGAGAATCGGGCCGTCGATGGCGAGCGGAGGCACGATGGCGTTGACCCGCGATCCGTCGGGGAGCCGCGCATCCACCATCGGAGACGATTCGTCGATGCGCCGCCCGACCGCCGACACGATCTTCTCGATGACTTCCCGCAGATGCTGGTTGTCGCGAAACCGCTGATCCGTCTGTACCAGCCGGCCGCCCCGCTCGATGTAGATCTGCCGGCAGGTATTCACCAAGATGTCCGAAACGGTGGGGTCCTCCAGCAACAATTCCAAGGGTCCGAGGCCGAGTACGTCGTGCTGAATCTCGCGGACGACCTGCTGAAGCTCGGCCACGGTGAGCGTCGCGTCCAGCTCTTCGAGAATCTGCATGATCAAGATGGAGAGTTGCGAACGAATGGCCTCCGGCTCTCCGACGGCCATGACGGAGAAATCCAGTCGCTCCAACAGCAACGAGTGAACGCGAGCCTTGATGGCATGCACATCCGTGGCAGATGCGGTCTGTTCAGACATGGCGCCGCTCACCTCGATCGATCACAGAGTCGTCATGCCGCACGGCGTTTCCCCATGAATCGGGCCTGGAAGGTCTGAAGCAACCCTTGGGGCTTCCGATCCGAGGCGCCCGCCGACTGTCCGCTCAGGGAAGCAGCCAACTCCCCATAGCAGCATGCGAGCGCGGCGCGCGAGTCAACGGCCACCAGCAGTACCCCATTGATCAGGGCCTCGCGGGCCGGCTCCGGTGAATCAGGCAGATAGGCGCCGACTCGGCAGGGGAGGAGCGGTTTCAACTGGCGCTGGTATGTCGCATCGTCCTCTCGGTATCGATTGATCACCGCCACCATTTTTCCGCGCGGGACGCCGGCCTCGATGAGCAGTTCCGCCAACTGCTTCGCGCGTTGCGCGGCTGGGAGCGCCAGGGTTGCCACGATCAGCACCGTGCCGGCGTGGGGGATCACGGCGTGAGCCACTTTCTCCGTCATGCATCCGCAGTCCAGGACGATCCAGTCATACCATCGCGCCATGAGTTCGAGCGTCCGTACCAAGACCGCCTGTTCCGCGACCGGTCTCAGGGGGCTGTTCTGTCCCAGGTGCAAGAGGTGAACGCCCGAGGCATGTTTGGCCAACGCGTTCATGAGGAGCGCCTCGTCGACGTGCTGCGGATCGGTCGGCAGCGGGCGAAGACTGGTGCCCAGCGATACCCCCAGCAACAGCGGCAGATCGCCGCCCGCGAGCGTCGTATCCACCACCGCGACCGACTGAGTGCCGTGAACCTGTTGAAGTGAGACGGCCAGGTTGGCTGCGACGGTCGATGCTCCGACCCCTCCTGCGGCGCCGAGGACACACACCAGCTTGGCGCGTGGGGCTTGGCTCGTTGCGTCCGTGGTCATCGGTGTCTCTCTAGTTCACCAGGCCGGGAATGCTCCCCTTCGTCCCATAGTCCGTTCCGCCGCCGCGCCCGATCTGAATCTGATCGGTGACGACCGTCGCCGACAACTGGTTGCTGCTTTTCTGATTGAGCCTCACGGTGGCGAATCCCGCGATTGTGGCGGGGCCGGTTGCGGCCACACAGGTCCCTCGATCATAGACGGGCACGACGGTGAGCCAGTCTCCCGTTTTCGGATCCTTCCTGCTCTTGTACAGTGATTGCAGTTCGGTAAATGCCGTGCCGGGCTTCGCGCCAAGAAACTGAAACTGCGTCTGCCCGCTGTTGGCGATTGGACTGATATACCCGCCGGTCCGAATTCCCTTCACGATCGTTTGCAGTTGCTGCTGTGTCGCGGGTGTCTGAGTAAACGTGCTCCAGGCTGCACAGACAGGGCTCGTTCCATTCTTGGTGAGCGTAAAGGATTGGCTCGCCCATCCCTTGCCCTTGCCGCTGAACCAGCCCCGAGCGACTCCAAAGGGAAGGGCAAGACTTCCCGCGGGCACTTGTGACAAACCGGTCAAGGCGGCCGTGGCATCAGCAGACACCGCAATAGTCTTGACGCCCACGGCCGACGCCACAAAGGTCGGCACGTGTGTCTGCGCCGAGACATGCACACCGTCCGGCAAGGCCCCTCCTCCAGCCAGCGTGTGGGACGTCGCGTTCCATACTCCGAGATTCGACAGCACGGAAGCCGTGTGATGAGGCGGCTGATTCTTTCCACCCACGTCTGCAACCGCCCCATTCACTTGCCCGATCCCAGCGGCCGGCAGGGTCCCGCCTGCCCCCGTCGGTGGTGTCACTTCATAGACACGTCCTAACTGTCGTGCACCGGCGAGTGCCGCAGCATCGGCGAGGTTCTGGAGCGATTGTTTGACGACGAGAGCCTGTCCGATGTCGAGCACCAACGCCAGCATGGGGATCAGGACCGTGAGCGACAGGGCGACGAGGACCGCGACGGCGCCTTGCTGGTCCGACCCGTCGGCCAGAGCCTGTGGGCGGCGTGCCGATAACACCGACCGGGGCGTAGCTGTTCGACGGGGCGCGTTATTCATTTTTCATCACCGTTCGACCTCGAAGAGTCACGGATGAAGGCATGCCCGGCACCAGAGCAGGCAAGAACTGAAACCGATAGGGGGATTCGACCAGCACCGTGAGATCGGTTCCGAAGGCGCCCCCGGCGCCCGTGACCGTAACCGCCACCGTGCTCGTGCCGAGGCTGGCCTTGCTCAGAACGGACGACACCACCGCCTCAACCTGGCCGGCCGTCGGTTTCGGAGTGACCTGCACAATGCCGGTCCGCGCGGCTTCGCGACTCGACCAGGAGATGATCGCTTGCCGGTAAAAAAGTGTTCCAAATTCGACCATGCCCAGAATCAGCATCAGCAGCAGCGGCAAGACCAGCGCAAATTCCACGGCGGCTGCGCCGGACGTCTCTTTGAACAGTCGTCCAGCTACACCCGACCGACTGAGGCGGACGCCACGTGCTCCGTCTCCGCGTCCCTCTTCATCCCGCAGCGCCGCTCTCCCCATGATGGCTCTCGCCTTCCGTCAACCTATTCCCCCAGCCCCATACTTCCAGAACTCCCAGTTGCCGGCGCGAGAATTCCAGGAGGCGCTGCCGTGGCCGGACGATCGAACGACTGGATATACCGCTGCATGACTCGGTCCGCAGGCTGTCCTTCCAGAACGGGAATCACTCCCGTCGGCTCGACCGGCTGGTCGCGGAGACGTTGGACCTGCACCGCCGTCGCCGTCGATTCGCCAAAGTCTTCCGACAAGGACGTGGCGCTCGAACACCCGCCGCTCATCCACAGCAGGCCGCCCAGCAGAGCCCCCGCAATGTGCCAGTGTTGTCCCATCGGTTGATCCTCCTTACGGCATCACGTGCCCGACCTGGATGCTGCGGCGGTCCTCGCTCAGCACGATCCGCATTGGTTGATCTTCCTTACGGCATCACGTGCCCGACCTGGATGCTGCGGTGGGCCTCGCTCGGTACGATCCGCATTGGTTGATCTTCCTTACGGCATCACGTGCCCGACCGGCCCTTCGAGGCGTTCCTCTGGAATGGGGCGTGCCCCACGGGGGCGCAGAGGGGGCCCGGCGCTTTGCATACGTCCCATCACATAAAAATCGAAATCATCCGGTTCGATGAAGCGCCCCGTCGGCAGGGGCAGTTTCGCCTCGGTCGTCGGCACGACCAGATGCGGCGTGACCACGATAATGAGTTCGGTCTCGTTCTTCTGAAACTGCGAACTCCGGAAGAGGGCCCCCAAGATGGGGATGTCGCCGAGGACCGGATACTTGGAGACGATTTCCCGCACCTGGTCGCGCAGCAAGCCGGCAATGGCGAAGCTCTGCCCATCCCCCAACTCGATCACCGTGGACGCCCGCCGGGTATTGATGGAGGGGACAGTGAAGCCCTGGAGGACGAGCCCGTTCGCGAAGTTCAACTCGGAGACTTCAGGCGTGACGGTAATGCTCATGCGGCGTTGGTCGAGCACCACGGGAGTAAAATTCAGTTGCACGCCGAATTTCTTGAATTGAACCGTCGTGACGCCGAACGCTTGGGGCACCGGGATAGGAAACTCCCCTCCGGCGAGAAAGCTCGCATCCTGCCCGCTGATCGCCACCAACGTCGGCTCGGCCAGCACCTTGGCCAGATTGTTCTCTTTCAGCGCATCGATGAAGCCGGTCCAGGTGGACGATCCGCTCTGGAACCGAAACAGCGCGTTGACGGCTTGGCCCAGCCCGATTCCGAAGGGTGGCGCGGCGGCGGCGAAGGCGCCGGGGCTGATCACCGCATTGTTGTCCGTGGGAGAGAGCAGCGACGTCAGATTCCTCAGCACCGACACGCCGAAGCTCCTCCCCGTCCCGTCGGTGAACGTCGCGTTGAGACCCAAGCGCCGCAGCAGAGTCCGGTCCATTTCCGCCACCCGGACCTCCAGCATCACTTGCTGGACGCCGCTGACCTGGAGCAGGTTCACCACTTTCTTCGGCGCGTAGGCCTCCGCGAGAGTGAGAACTTGATTCAGGCGGACCGCGCTCCCGATCGTGCCGCTCAACGTCACATGATCGTGCGTCGCCGTGACCTGTATCTGGGTCTCATCGGGGAGCAGTTGATGGAGCTGCCCCTTCAGTTGCACGAGGTCCGGCGCAACCTCCACATCATGCGCAGCCGCCACGCGCCCGTCTTTTCCCCACAACATGAGATTGGTGATTCCCACGGTCTTGCCCATCACGTACAGCTGCCGCGGGGAGATCACAAGGGCGTCGGCAATCCCGGGATTCGCGAGGGAGGCCCGCATGAAGGGAACCGGGCTCTCGTACACCAGCGACTTTCCCACGACCACCTGCATGGACTTTGCGCTCTTGATCCCCGTCGAAGACGAAACTCCGTCTTGGGCCCGACCATCGCTGGAACCACCCAGCAGGATCGAGGCTGCCAGGAGCAACGCCTTCCAAGACGGACTGTCGAGG
This sequence comes from uncultured Nitrospiraceae bacterium, assembly GCA_964555285.1. GTDB lineage: Bacteria > Nitrospirota > Nitrospiria > Nitrospirales > Nitrospiraceae > JBBIQV01. Next base: position 20,183 of record CAZKRM010000003.1, on the reverse strand, counting down.
ATCCGCCGCTCTCTCTGTTCAGCGGGCACAATCATGGACGGGCCCCGGTTGTGGAAGTGTCCGCAAACTGCACTTCACTTCGCTGCTGTCCTCGTATCATCTCCACCCGCGAAACCGGTTGCGGCGTCCCCTGTTGCCGAGGAACGGAGGCGCGGGACACCGGCGGCGCGGCCCGTGCCTCCGATTCATTGCTCGGTCCCTTGTCCTTGAAAGCGGCGGCACCGGCCGACGCAGGAACGATCGGTTCTCCGCGACGGCCCAACAGTCCCTCCACTGTCGCGCCGACGGTATCGGCCGTCTCCCTATTCAACGGATGGCGCAACACGAGATGGATTCTTCCTTCGGACGCCGCGAGCGTCAGCTTTTCCGCCTCATCCGGGCTGACTTCCAACGTCATGACATGAGGCCCCTCGGCGTTACCCGCCGTCGAGACCTTCGGCGCGACTCCGGCATTCCCGCCGGTGGCCAGCACCGGCACGTTTTCCAGTATTGTCTTCGTCACGGGCCGGCTCTTGTCGCTATCGGTATGCAACGTCGCCAAGACGTCGACTCGATCGCCCGGCTGGATGAAGCCGGCCACGGCGACGACTTCGTCGACATGCACGGCGATGGCGCGCTTGTCTTGGCTGGTCAGGGCTGCGATGCCCCCACGGGTGACCTCGGGCGGAGCCAACTTGGACTCAAGGACCGGCTCGTTGCGTCGAAGCGGCGAGACGGCGATTCTTCCCGATACCCGATTCGCGTCGTCGAACACGCCGTCCGGAATCGCCTCGGCGGGTAACGACACCAGGCGAACCGACTGCGCCGAGATCGCTGTTCCTGCCGGCAGATCCTCGTTCACCACCACGACCGATTGCGCTCGATTCGTTCCCTGGATCTCATCGCGCAGTTCCGTTTCAACGCGCTGAAGCCATCGGTACGCCCAGACGCTCGCAAGCCCCGCCAGGAGTATGGCCACTGCCATGAAGAGGGAGGCACGTCGTTGCAGGGTCATCATCGCTGCTCCTCGGTGAAGGATCTTGACAGGACAGCGGGTGTGCGCACTCCACTCCGGGTGCGATTACAACTGTCTCCAGCGAACACAGACCGTCACGAACCGTATCGGCTGGATTGTAGGAATCTTGAACGGTGCCGGCACAGGCGCTCCGGCACCACGAGCCCAATCTGAGGAGCGTTCGGTGAGAGCTGCAGGAAGGCTGACACAGCCTTGGTCGTGGGGATCACGGCAAGAGAACGGGCACAGGAGAAGGGAAACTAGAACTTGCCGGCAATGAGTGTAAACACTTTCGTGATCTTCGAGCCCAGCAAGGTGACCGACGCGATAATCGCCACCGCGATCAGCGCCACGAGAAGGGAATACTCCACCGCACTCGCACCCACTTGATTGTCGACCACTCGAAGCCATCGGTTTTTCATCGTCCCTCCAGTGTGTTGTACGCCGTGTGAGATAGAGCCAATCGACTCTATGCCTAGCATATCGGTCCCTGTGGGAAAAACTTGAGGGCAGGAGGATATAGTGCCAGCGGGATGATCACGGGTCATGGGTCCAGGCCGGTAATCCGTGGGGCCTTAGTCCAGGGCGAGCGTCAGACACTTCGCCGAGCCGCCGGACTTCATGAACTCGTCAAGCGGAACCGGGTGGGGTTGATAGCCACGTGCTTCGAGGAGCTGCTCGGTATGGGGACAGCCGGCCGGCAGGACGACATGCTTTCCGACGCAGACGGCGTTGCAAGCAAACTTGAGCGCTTCTGCTTCGGGGACGACCAGACGGCGCTTGGCATCGACCCGGTCGGCAATCGCGGCCTGCCCATAGCGGTCAAACGCCGAAGGGAAATACAGGAGCTCACCGCCGCTCAAGGGACAGAAGCAGGTATCTAAATGATAGAACCGGCCATCGACGAGTTCGACGGGAATCACTTCACGCCCGAACAATTCGCTCAGATAGGGGTAGGCGCGGATCACTGAGCGCTGCTGGTAGCCACCGAACCAGACATCGGAAAATCCAAGAAGATCGCCGGCGCCTTCGAAATACAGACTCTCGCCCAACGTAATCACTTCATATCCATGTTCCCGAAACCACGCTTCAAAATGCGCTTCCTCCCGTTGCCGCTCGGGATGGCGGAAGCGGCTCGTCACAACCTTGCGCCCGACCACTACCCCCGCGTTAGCCGTGAACACCAAGTCCGGCAACCCCGGCACCGGCTGCATGCGTTCCAGCGCCACTCCCACATCCTGTTCGAGCACCTGCATGAGCCGATGCCACTGCTGCACGGCCCGCTCGGGATCGACTCCGTTGGACCGGCGCATCCACGGATTGATCTCGTAGTCGATTCGAAAATAGTCCGGTGGACAGACCAGGAGTCGGCTCATCGTGGCCACCCCAGCTCACGTGCGAGCTCGCCCAAGAAGGAGGCGGCATCCATCACCAAGCCGACGGCCTGGAAACTGCCTCGGTCAGCCAGCTTGGTCGGGACGGCGGGATTGACGTCCACACAGACCGTAGGGATCGCAGCCGGCAAGAGATTTCCGGTCGCCACGGCGTGGAGAGTCGACGCCACCAGTAAGGCTAATCCGACACCGGGAATCGCGGCCCGCATGGCTGCCTGAGCTTTCACCGAATCCGTGATCACGTCGGGCAAGGGCCCATCATCGCGGATCGTTCCCGCCATCACGACTTCGACCCGATGACGAACACAGGCCGCCATGATGCCGTGCTCGATGACGCCCGATTCGACCGCGGCAGCGATGCTGCCGATCGCACGGATACGATTGATGGTCCGGAGATGATGCTCATGCCCATGCGGGACCGCTCGACCGGCAGAAAGCCCATATCCCAAAGACGTGCCGTACAGATCCGCTTCCATGTCGTGCGCGGCCAGCGCATTGCCGCAGAACAGCACGTGAACAAATCCGGCTTCGATCAGCCAGGCCAGAGCCTCACGCCCACCCGCGTGAACGATCGCCGGACCACCGGCCAGCAGGACCTTGCAATCGGGGCGACCTGCCCGATGGCCTTCGCGTAGCAGTCGCATGCGCTTCGCCACGTCCGCAATGATGGGCCCATGCGGCCGCTCCGCCGACACCTGAGACTCCATAAAACTGAAGACATCCCGCTCTTGCGGCCGTGGCAGCGGGGTCACCCGGATGCCCGTTCGACCTGTCACGATGAACTCGCCTCGTGTCACCTCCCCCATGGGAACGGTACACGCGGCGGTCTTGCCGGCATCCACCCGAATCCCGAGATCCATCTCGGTCCGCTCGACATCGATCCATTGCCCCTGCAGCCTGACCTGCGTAGGCAAGTGGGTGGTGGCATAGAACTGTTCTGGGAACACGCCGTCCGCCGGGGCCGCTTCGACCTGACAATCGAGTTCCCGCTCAACCGACGCGCCATGGGGTTGGATAGCCCGTAGAATCTCCCCCAGCAGCTTGGCAGAAGGCGCTCGCACCACGATCTTCGCGCAAGACGTTTCTTCACGAGTCTTGCCGATGGCGACCTCCTGAAGGTCGAAGCTCCCCCCCATGACCAAGATCCTGTCCAGCACCTTGGGCAGAATCAGGGAATCGATGATATGGCCATGCAGGACAACGGTCTCTTGGTCATGCGTCATCGTGGCACTCCGAACGCAGCATTCTCACGGTAAATTCTACCACGCTGGATCGCCGGCGGCAGACCGGAATGTGTTTTCGACACAGAGCGCTGAGCCGTGGAGTCTGACGCAGCGTCACATCCCGTGAGGTTCGGGGAGTTTCATCAGTTCGCGCAACACGCTGGTGGCATAGGCACCGGGGGGAAGTGAAAAGGCCAGATTGAGGACATGGTCCTTGAAAGACCAGTCGAGATCGTCGAGCCGAACGCGCAAGGCCCGCCGCTCGCCGCGGAATCCACACTCGGCCGCCGCTTGGCTCAGCGACTCCGGCGTGGTGCCGGCTTCGGACACGACGGCTCGCTCCATGTCGCCCGGTTCCCCTGTCGCCCAAGGCGCACGCGACCCAAACAACGGGCCCGTCGGACTGATCTCAAACCGTTCGGCACGAGGCTGCTCGGCCACCGCGTCCTCGACCGGAAAGCAGGCGCCGTTGGCGACCTTCATGGCCCAATCGCCGACCAGCACCCGATCGAGCCGGTCGATCCGACGCGCCACGATGTGATTAAACAGAAAGGACTGATACGCGTGCAGGTACCAGAGTCGTTTCGAGCGACTCATGTTCGCTCGGCGGACCTGGTCGGTGAGAAGCGCCGCGCCGAGCCGGTAGTTCAACCCGTGCCGTCCCTGCCGCTGCGGGCCAAAATAATTCGGCACCCCGCGGCGAACGAGTTCGTCGAGCACCGAGGGAACGGATTCCTCGGCGATTGGATCGACATCCCGCACGACCAGGTGAAACCGATTGCCTGCATGATGGCCGGTTCGCAGCCGGTTCCGATGCCGCCCCAGCACATCGATAGAGAGTAATTGATCGTCCAAGCGAAGTTGTGCGATCCGTTCCGGCGCCGTCCCTTGCACCGACACGAGCTGCGTCGTGACCGCATGGGCATCCTTCAATCCCGCGACACCGATGCACCGCGCCTTGACTCCTAATGTCGAGGACAGCCGCAAGACCAGGTCGGGAGTCGAGAGTTCCCGCTTGGTCACGCGAAGGTACAGGTGTTCGCCCTCACCGCAGGGCAGATACAACGGCCGCTCCTCGACGCGAAAATCCTCCGGCGTCTTCCGGATTCGCCCGCCGACGCCGGGGACCTGGGCGGTGAGATAGGGCAAGGGCATCGTCTCCATCATCCAGCTACGCCGGTTCGGCAGGCTCCCACATGTTATACTTTCCATGACCACGTCCCAGGAGGCATGTCATCCTTGAGTTTCCATTCTCAGCCGAGGCCGGACTCGGCTCTTCCGCAGGCCGGCCGGACGATTCTATCGTCTCTCATCCTCGTGGTCTGCGCCGGTCTCACTCTTTCACCGGCGCCGGCTCAATCCGCCACCACCCAAGACCTGTTCCGCCTGTTCACCCACCATATCCGGAAGCAGGTCGTCTCCGATAAGCAGGCCTTTGCAGAAGCCAGTCGTTGTACGGAATGGTTCTACAAGCGCCAGAAACAGAAGCCGCTTCGTCCCCAAGTGGAAGGAGTGGCCTGGGCTCACCCTGCCGCCTCCGAGTCGGACTGCGACCTGCTCTATCCCCGAGGCCTGGACGACGTTCGCGAATCATTTAGTCGGACCCAGTCCACGCTCTCGCTGAGCTTGACGTTCTATGAGTTCGCGCTCGTGAGCGACGGGAACGACGACGGGGAATATAACGCCACCGAGCTGCGCGACGTGCTGCGATCGCTCGACCTGGCGTCCGACCCATCCCTCCCCGCCACGACCCATCTGGCTGCCCTCACAGAGACATTCGACAGCCTCCATCATACCGTGGGACTCGATCAACTGATGGCCGGCATGGGCCGCCTCTACGACCAGGGCTATCGCTTCACGGACACGGACCAGGCCGAACTGCATCGGGTGATGGAATGATCGCTCGACTCCTGCACTGGCAAGAACGCGCGCGGGTCGTCGCCGGCCACTGGATCAGCCAGCCCCTGCATCACGCCTTCAACCGGCTTCCTCAGTGGGGGCTAGGCCTGAACGCCGCCGAAGTCTCCCGTATCACCTGCACGCACAGCCCATTGGCTGGGCGACGCGGCGTGCAAATCAGCGATCTCCATCTCGATCGGTACCAGCCCCGGCATGACTCGCTGATCAGCGCCATTGCCGACCTGCATCCCGACTGGATTTTCGTCACCGGCGACTTGGTGAACGTCTCGGACGGCCTCCCGCATCTCTTTCGTTTTCTCGCGGCTCTGCGCGAGGTTGCGCCGGTGTACATGATTTTGGGCAACCACGACCATTATAGCGGCGTCTCCATCGACGACTTCACCGCCAGGGCGGACCGCGACAAAATCGTCTTGCTGATCAATCAGGCCACGTTCATCCCAGTGCCGGGCGGGGAGCTTGCGATCGTCGGGGTCGATGACCCCTCGCTGCATCGAGCCGACATCCGTTGTCTTCCACCGTCCGCAGCCGGCCGGTTCACGCTCCTGCTCGCGCATGCTCCGAACATCCTCGATCAGCTCACCGACCGGCACCACACCGATCTGATTCTCTGCGGGCACAGCCACGGGGGACAGTGGAAACTTCCCGGCGTCCCGCCCTTCTGGCTCCCTCCCGGATGCAACGGGCGACTGAGCGGATTCCATCACCGGGAGCCACATCGCCTCTATGTCAACCGCGGACTCGGATGGTCCTTGTTACCGATCCGGTGGCAATGCCCGCCCGAGATCCTGGTGATCGACTGGACGGACCGGACATCAGGTTGAGGCCAGCCTCAACCTGTCTTCATGCCATCCGTTCCAGCGCTTCCCTAGCCCGACTCCGCACGGTCTGATCCCAGTCCTCCTTCATCACTTCAGCCAGCTTCTCCTTCGCCTCCACCGCACGCATGCGGCCCAGCCCCAACGCCGCGCAAGACCGGACATACGCATGATCGTCCTCCAACGCCCTCAGCAGGAGCGGGAGAGACGCCTTGTCTTGCAGCACTCCAAGATGGCTGGCGGCCATGCCGCGAATGCGATGCTGTTTATCGCCCAGGGCGCGGGTCAGAGTGGCGGCAAACAGTTCGCGGAGAGCCGGCGCAATCGCCTCAAGACCGTCCGGTTGATACTCGTTCACTTCGATCATGGCAAATGCCAGCTCCAGCCGTTTCTCCGGAGACTGCGCGCGCTCGAATGCACGGATGAGCCGGTCTCGTTCTCGACGCCGCCTCCAGCGACGACGAACCTGCCGGAACACCGCCCCCAAGCCGGCCAAGACGACCAACCCCGCAAGAACCGCCGGGATCGCCCGGTCGATGATCGCCTCCTGCGTGTCGGTCGGCAGGCGTTTCCATATCCAGACACCGGCCACAATCGCGCCGACTGCCAGCAGGATCGCAGTCAGATTCGCTTGGCCTGGCTGTGAACCGCGAGTCATCGTGGTCTGCATGATAGGGAGCCGGCTCCATGACGTCAACGTCATGTTCCGGTCAGGCACGTGCGTTGCCGAGAGAACTTCGACCGCATCTCTCTTGATTCTCATCCTAGTTAGGACTACCCTCCATTCATGGATGTGCCCGACCTGAAGGATGACCCCTACCTCAAAGTTGTGCGTCCGCTCGTGGAGGCCTATCTGGCCTTCTGGCGGACGGACAGCCGCCACATCAAGTCCTTGCGGCTCACCCCGTCGCAGTTCGATGTGATCGCCACGCTCGGCGATACCGACGGCCTGACCTGCGCCGAACTGTCCGCGGCCACGTTAGTGACGAAGGGGACGTTAACCGGCGTCCTGGACCGGCTGGTTGCCAAAGGACTGATCCATCGCGAGCCGGTGGCGGGTGATCGGCGCGCCAAGAAGATCCGTCTGACCGAGAAGGGAGACGCGCTCTTTCGGAAGACGTTTGCTGCACACATCGCGTTCATCCGTCCTTATTTCGAGCGGGCGCTTACGAAGAACGAGGCCGAGCAACTGCGCACGCTGCTGCTGCGCATTCGCGACCGTTTCGAGCGGGCTGGAGGATAATCGTACACCAAGCACGGCTCTTATCCTCTGGAGCCCTCTCCTTGAGGCAACGGAACGCCGGCGGCAGATTCTCTTCGAGACTCGGTGTCTCGTCAGGCAGTTCCATCCGATCTTACGCCCCCTTGACTTGGAACGGTGTTGTGAATAATGTCCCACCCTTGTGAAACCTACCCATCGCCAATCCCTTTCGGTCGCCACCCTCACGCTCCTCCGTCCCCTGGTCCGAATCCTCCTTCGTCATAGCGTGTCCCATAAGACCTTCGCTGAATTGGCCAAGCAGGTCTATGTCGAGGTCGCACGCGCCGAGTTCGGGATCGCAAAAAAAAAGCAAACGATATCCAGGATATCCATCTTGACTGGGCTGACCCGTAAAGAGGTCCAGCGAATTCTACGGGAGCCTGTACGGAGCGACGCGGCGACGGCGGAACAATACAACCGCGCCGCCCGCGTGATCACCGGCTGGGTGCGAGACCCGGACTTTGGAGACGGAAAGGGTCATCCCTTCCCGTTACGCATGGAAGATACACACGCATCCTTCTCCGAACTGGTTAAACGCTATAGCGGCGATATTCCGGTACGCGCGGTGTTGGATGAGCTCTTACGGGTCGGAGCCGTCAAGCAGCTTCGGGACGGACGGATCTGTCTCCTCTCGCGCGGGTATATTCCCCAGAAGGGTTCTGCGGAAAAACTGAACGTGCTCGGGACCGATACCGCAGATCTCATCGCGACCATCGATCATAACCTCTACCAAGATCCAACGAAGCCGCGCGTTCAGCGAAAGGTCATGTATGACAACGTTCCTGTCGAGGCAGCGAAAGAATTTCGCGTGCTCGCCGTCGCCCAGGCCCAGGAATTCTTGGAAGCGATGGACCGGTGGCTCTCCCATCGTGATCGCGATGTGAACCCCTCCTCCAAGGGAACCGGACGGGTCCGCCTCGGAATGGGCATCTATCACTTTGAAGAACGGTTGGATGGCGAATCCTAGCGTGAGGTCGGCCTCAACGTGCGACCGGCGTGCCGTAATAGGTCTCCACCATGACGCCGATTTCTTTGAGCATGGGGGTGGGGAGGGTGCCTCCGGCGCAGACAATGACGGCATCGTTTTTCAGCTCAATGGCCTTGCCTTCATGTTCGATGGTCACAGTGTCTTTCCCTATCTGTTGCACGTCGGCATTCGGGAACACCTTGACCTTGCCTTGGGCAACGCACTGCTTGAGTTGCTGCCGGTTCTTTTCCTTGGGGAGGGTGAAGATTGCATCCCCTCGACAGGAGACCGATACGGTCGTGCCGCTCTCCGCAGCAATAGCCAGAGCCGCTTCGGCGGCGCTGTCGCCGCCTCCCACCACCAAGACATGCCGGCCTTTGTACTGTTCCGCATCGATCAGACGATAGACGACTTTCGGTTGCTCTTCGCCGGGCACACCCAGCTTGCGCGGCGTGCCGCGCCGGCCAATCGCGAGGAGAATGTTCTTCGTCTTATAGTTATTCTTTGAGGTCTTCACGACGAATCCGCTTCCCGTCTTTGTGATCGCCTCCATGCGTTCAGTGAAATTGATCGTGAGGCCATGATCACGGGCAATGCGGTTCCAGAACTCGAGCAGCTCCTCCTTACTGATCTCGTACTTGTTGAACTTGCCGACGATAGGCAGCTTCATCGGCGCCGTCATGGCCAGTTTCCGACGCGGGTAATGGTAGACCGAGCCACCGAGGCCATCTTCCTGCTCGACCGTCACAAAGCGTAACCCGGCCTCTTTGGCGCCCAGCGATGCGGAGATGCCGGCCGGTCCCGCGCCGACGATGACAACGTCCAGCTCATTGGCGCTCCCTTTGTTTTTCCGGATGGACTCTATCGCCCGCGCTCCCTGATCGACCCCCTTGCGTATCAGCCCCATCCCACCCAACTCGCCGGCGATGAAGATCCCGGGGACGTTGGTTTCGAAGGTCGGTTTCACGTGAGGAATATCGATGCCCCGTTTTTCCGTGCCGAACACCAACTGAATCGCTTCCAGGGGACAGGCCGTCTCGCAGGCGCCGTGCCCGATGCAATGATCCGGCTCGACCAGCACCGCTTTCCCCCTCACGATACCGAGCGCGTGCTCAGGACAGGCTCTCACGCAGGCGCCCGAACCGAGACACTTGTTGGGGTCAATGACCGGATGCAGCGTCAGGGGCTCGGGGATTCCCGACTTGACCGACTCCTCTAGGCGGGCACGATAGCGAGTCTCTTTGTTCCGATGGCGCCGGTGGTACAGCAATAACGCAAGGATTATTGGGAGGAGATACAGCAGGGTGATGAGGGAAAGGGACATACGGTCTACCGGTTCTACGGAATTTCGGTGTCGATGACGATGCTGAGGCCGTCCGTGCCCGGGGTGACCGGCTTGCTCGTGCCCTGCAGGTCTCCGCTGACGGGCATCGCGTTGCCGGATTTCGACAGACGCGCCACAATCACGACGGTTCCCGCTTCAGACAGTTTCCTGGCCGGCATCGGGCTGTTTGAATCATCGAGCCGGAACGTGAACGGCAAATCGTTCTTCGTCGCGCGCACGATCGCGACCGGCATGGGCGGGCCGTTCGTCTCGCGTGCAAACACGAACAACGTGTCCGCCGGCGACCCTTTCTCGGCCAGGCTCGGCGCCACACTCACGTTGCCGCTGATGGCACGCGCGTGAGGGGCCGGTTTGGCCGGGGCTGCTGATGCTGAATTCGCCGTCATGACCTTTTGGCCTCCGTCGGCGAGGCTCTTGGCTTCTGCGATACCGGCCATCAGTTCTTGCGTCACCTCCGGCTCTGCATCGACAGGGAGGTTGGCTTGCGCCTGTTCCCACAATCGAGCTGCCCGCAGATAGTCCTTGCGGTCATAGGCCACGGTCCCTGCCAACATCAGCGCCTTCACATTGCGTGGATCGATCTTCAGCGCCTGTTGAATCACGACTTCGGGCTTCCCCTCCAACGTGCGGCCATGGAGGACACCCAAGGCATCGGCATAATCGGCGAGCAACTGGGCATCATCGGGAATCAGTTGCATGGCTTTTTCGTAGATCGCCACTGCGTCGGTGTGCCGCCCCATTTCCACGTACGAACGGGCAAGGAGCGCCCATCCCACCCCGTCGTTGGGGGTTTGCTCAAGTTTTCGCTTGAGACGTTCCGACAGCGCATCGAGCCCTTCAGAACTCTGGTGGTCATACTCCGAATTTCCTTGGGCCGACATCGCGGGGACAGGGGGGTGCGTGATCGCGAGCGGATTCCCGATCTTCCAGTACAACGCCGCACTTGCCGTGGGAACGATGACGGCCAGCGCAGCCGCCATCAACCGGCTGTTGACCTGCCGTCGCGCCACCATAGGCGCGGTGTTCGTACGCCCGGTCTCGTCGAGCAGACGGCGCTCCAACTCACGCCGCGCCTGCTGGTACTGTTCGTCGTTCAACACCCCATGCTTGCGGTCCTCATCCAGTTCGGCAAACTGTTGCCGGTAGACCGCCGATCGTTGTTCACGCTCTCCCGTTGAGACAGCAGGTGTCCGTTTCAGCAACGGCCACAAGAGCGGACCGACCACGAGCAGGGTCATGGCCGATGCAATGAGCCAGAACGTGAGGATCATGGGCGATTGGATCCTTCCGAGAGCAGTTGCTCGACTGTGCGATGGTCCTCATCGGAGAGGGCCGGCTCGATCAGCTTCCTCGCTCTGCGCCGCAACGCGAGCACGAATGTCGTGCCACCGGCCACGAGTAAGAGGAACGGTCCCAGCCAGAGGAGCGTCGTCGTGGTGTTGAGCGGAGGGCGATACAACACGAAGTCGCCGTAGCGCGCGACGAGGAAGTCGACGATCTCTTGGTCGCTCATGTTCTTGGCGATCATCTCGCGGACTTCGCGGCGTAAGTCTTCGGCGAGTGGTGCGTTCGAATCGGCCAACGTCTGGTTCTGACAGACCAGGCAACGGAGTTCGACGGCGAGTGCTTTCAGGCGCGCCTCAGCCTGTGGATTCTCAGCGAGCGGCTTGGCTTCTTCTGCCGACACGAGGCAGGGGATCAAGAGCAGGGCCACCAAGAGGCGTCTCATGGTTGTTGTAACTCCCGCACCAGAGGCAGAACCTTCCGCTGCACGGTGTCCTGATCCAGCGGGCCGATCTGCTTGTAGCGGATCACCCCGGACTTATCGATCACGTAAGTTTCCGGCACCCCGTAGACGCCGTAATTGATGCCCACCCGCCCAGACTCATCCACCGCGATGACCGGATATGGATTCCCCCACTGTCTCAACCAGGTCAGCGCTTCTTCCCTTCGATCCTTGTAGTCCATGCCATAGATGGGCACCTCCCCGGATGTGGCGAGTTGCATGAGGACCGGATGTTCCTCTTTGCAGCCTCCGCACCAGGAGGCCCACACGTTCAGCAACCAGACCTTGCCGGTCAGATCCTTCGGCGAAAACATCTGCTGAGGCTCATGCAATTGCGGCAGGGTAAATTCCGGCGCAGGCTTGCCGATCAACGGCGACGGCACTTCGCGTGGGTTCAAGGTGAGCCCGATGCCAAGAAACCCCACCACCACCGCAAAAATCCCAAGGGGGAGGAGAAACCGTTTCATGAGACTTCCTGGCCCAACGGTTGCGGCGCCGCTTGTGGGAGTGATTCTTCGCGCCGCCATGCTAACCAATAGCGGCGGTCGCTCATCGCGAGAGCCCCGCCCAGCGCCATGAGCAGACACCCGCCCCAGATCCAGTCGACAAAGGGCTTGTGATAGAGCCGCACGCTCCAGGCTCCGTCTTCGAGTGGCTCGCCCAACGACACATACAGGTCGCGCAGCAATCCGGAATCGATCGCCGCTTCGGTCATGGCCTGGTTCTGGACGGTGTAGAGTCGCTTTTCAGGATGCATCACGGTCGTGTCACGGCCACCCTGACTCACACGAAACGCCCCGCGCGCCGCAATATAGTTCGGCCCCTTGAGCTCTTGGACTCCATCGAACCGGAACGTATAGCCCCCGATAGTCGCGGTCTCTCCGACGTTCATACGCAGATCCTTCTCCACTTCATAGCCCTTCACGAAGGTCACGCCGACGATGAACACCGCCACGCCGCAATGGGCGAGCAGCATGCCCCAATAGGAACGAGGGAAACTCGCCAGACAGCCGACCAGACTGTTTCCACTAACATGCGTGAGCCGTTCGCGCACATTGAGGACGGCTGTGGCGACGATCCAGATCGCGAGCAGAAGACCGAGACTGATGAATGGCGTCCACTTACCCAGGACCAATGGGAGCGTCAACGCCGTCGCGAGGCTCACGGCGAAGGCCCAGCGCAGCCGCGTCGCCAAGTCAGGCAGGTTCGCTTTCTTCCATTGCGCCAGAGGACCGATCCCCATCAGAAAAATGGCCGGGGTCATGAGGGGAACAAAGACCGTATCGAAATAGGGCGGGCCTACAGAAATCTTGCCGAGGCCCAGCGCGTCCAGAAACAACGGATACAACGTCCCCAACAGCACCGATCCGGTCGCCACGATGAGCAACACATTGTTCACCAGCAACATCGCTTCGCGTGAGACCATGTCAAAACCGCCCCCCAGCCCGACGCGCGGAGCGCGCCAGGCATAGAGGACTAATGAACCGCCGATGACGATCGCGAGGAAGGCCAGAATAAACAACCCGCGTGTGGGGTCAGTGGCAAAGGCGTGAACGGAGGTCAGGACACCGGATCTGACTAAGAACGTCCCGACCAGACTCAGCGAGAAGGCCAGAATGGCGAGCAGGACCGTCCAGACTTTGAAGCCTCCCCGTTTATCCGTCACCGCCAGCGAGTGAATCAGCGCGGTTCCCGCCAACCAGGGCATAAAGGACGCGTTTTCCACCGGGTCCCAGAACCACCAACCGCCCCATCCGAGTTCGTAATAGGCCCAGCCGCTCCCTAACGCGATGCCGACGGTCAAGAAGCACCAGGCAACCGTCGTCCAGGGGCGCGACCAGCGAGCCCAGGCTGCGTCCAGGTTGCCTCCTAAGAGGGCGGCGATGGCAAAGGCAAACGCAACCGAAAATCCCACATAGCCCATATAGAGCATGGGCGGGTGCATCACCATGCCCGGGTCTTGGAGCAGGGGATTCAAATCGCGACCATCGACGGCGGCTGGGATCAGACGCTCGAACGGATTGGAGACCGTCAACATGAACAGGAGAAATCCCACACTGACCAGTCCCATGACGCCGAGAATGCGCGCCTGCATCGTCTCCGGCAAATGTGTTGAGAACAGCGTCACCGCGACCATCCAGAGGGTGAGGATAAACGTCCAGAGCAGCAGCGATCCTTCGTGCGCGCCCCAGACGGCCGCGAGACGATAATGAAGAGGAAGTTGTGAATTTGCGTTCGCCGCGACGTAGAGCACGGAAAAATCTTTGGCGGCGAAGGCATACCCGAGGCAACAGAAGGCCATAAGCACGAGTAGAAACTGTCCGCGCGCGGCGGGCTTCGCCACCGCCATCCAGGCCCCGTGACCTGTCGCTGCCCCAAGGATGGGGAGCGTTCCCTGCACCACGGCCACACAGAGCGCGAGGATTAACGAGAATTGGCCGATTTCTGGAATCATGTCGGCTTCCTACTGAGGCTTCACCACGAGAGTATTGCTGCTCTGTGCCCCTGCCGCCTTCGCCTTGGCCAGCGCTTCAGCCGCTTCCGGCGGCATATAGTTCTCATCGTGCTTCGCCAGGACTTCGCTCGCAAGGAATGTCCCATCCACCCCGAGTTGACCCTGCGCCACCGCGCCCTTCCCTTCCTTGAACAAGTCCGGAAGGATTCCCTTGTAGGTCACCGGAACGCGTTTCGCCGTGTCGGTCACGACGAAATGGACGGTGAGGCCATCGCGCTCGCGCGTGAGACTGCCGTTTTCGACTAACCCGCCGATGCGGAAGCTGCGACCGTGCGGCACTTCACCGTTCGCCACCTGCGTGGGCGTGAAAAAGAAGACAAGATTGCTGCGAAACGCATTCAGCACCAAGGCGGCAGCGAGCGCGAGCGCCACCAGGCCGAGGCCGATGAGGACAAACCGTGTGTGTCTGGGTTTCATCGTCGTGCCACCGTCATCGTGAGATCGTCAGCGATGGCCTGCAACCGCCGTCGCATGTCGATGCCGCAGGGCGAGCACTTCCCACACCATGCACAGGGCCGTGGCGCCGAACGAGATCCACACATACAGACCGTACCCACCCATCGCGAGAAACTCGGAGAGACTCCCCCACTGCATCAGTGGACCTCCACCGTTTCCGGATAAGAAGGGTGCGTCCCCCATGAGGATTGCCGCTCACGTTCGAGAATCACGCAACGCATGCGCGCCAGCGTGACGGCGATGCCGTACATCCAGAAGCCCAACGTCATGAGCACCATCGCCGTCAACATGGTTGCGGCCATCTTGGGCGCGGCCGTCATGCTGACCGACGCGCCTTGGTGGAGCGTGTTCCACCAGCGCACCGAAAAATATATGATCGGGACGTTCACGACCCCGACGAGCGCGAAGACGGCGCCGGCGCGATCGGCGCGCCGAGGATCGTCGATCGACGCGCGGAGCAGCATCACCCCGCCATACAGAAACAGGAGAATCAATTCAGACGTCAGCCGGGCATCCCACACCCACCAGGCGCCCCAGGTCGGTTTGCCCCACATCGCACCGGTCAACAGTGCAAGAAAGGTAAACAGGGCCCCGGTGGGTGCGATGGCTTGGGCCATCATGAACGAGGGGCGCGCATTGAGGCCCAATCCGAGACCGGCCCAGGCGGCCATGACCACATACAGGAGCATCGACATCCAGGCAGCCGGCACATGGACGAAGATGATGCGATACGCCTCTCCTTGCTGGAAATCGGTTGGAGCCACGAACAATCCGATGTAGAGACCAGCTCCAATCAACAGGAGCGCCGCGACCGCACACCACGGAATCATCTTCCCGGCCAGGGGGTAGAAGGCTTGCGGCGACGAATACTTGAGCCAGTTGATGTTCATCAGCCGCATGAGAGCCACCCTACTCCAACGCAATGCGTAACGCCGCAGCCGCAGCCCAGGGCGCAAGAGCGAGGGCCAGCATCAGGCAGGCTCCCAACAGTGAAAGATTCGCCTCCGCGCCTAATCCAGCTGCCGTACTCGTAACGGCGCCGGCCCCGAAAATCAGCACCGGGATGAAAAGGGGCAATACCAGGAGAGCCACCAGCAGGCTGCTGCCACGGACCCCAAGAGTCAGCGCGGCGCCGATGGCTCCGATCAAGCTCAGTGTCGGTGTCCCAAGTAAGAGCGACAACAACAGCACCCCCATCGATTCCCCACTCAGGCCGAATTGCAAGGCGAGGAGAGGCGAGAGCAGGACGACCGGCAAGCCAGAGACCACCCAGTGCGCGAACACCTTGCCGACGACCAGGACCGCCAGAGGCTGAGGTATCAATAGCATCTGTTCTAACACGCCATCGAGATAATCAGCCGTAAATACGCGCCCCAGTGACAACAAACAAGAAAGCAGGGCCGCGACCCAGAGAACTCCCGGTGCAATCATCCGCAGCACTGCCGGGTCAGGTCCGACTCCCAGAGGAAAGAGGCTCGCGGAGATGACGAAGAACAGCACCGTCGTCATCACATCCGAACGGCGTCGCAGAGCCAGCAGAAGATCCCGGCGCACAACCCCGCGTAGAGCCCTCAACATGCTCGGCTCGTTCATCCAGTCAGCCTTAGGCGCTGGACGGAATCGGCGGCGATCTCAACCTCCTGGTGGGTAGCGACCACCACCATGCCGCCATCGTGCGTATGGGCCTGCAGCCGTCGCGTCAAGAAACCTGTGGCGGCAGCGTCGAGTGAGGTAAACGGTTCATCCAGGATCCATAACGGATGTGTGGAAAGCCAGAGGCGCGCCAGCGCGACACGGCGTTTCTGCCCTTGAGACAACACCCTCGTCGGCAGACGATGAACGTATCGACCCAGACCGACGGCTTCCAACGCCTCGCGTGCGCTTGTGTCCGAACGCTCATCGCCGGACAGACAGGCGGAGATCTTGAGATTCTCGACCGGAGTGAGATCGTCCTTGATTCCGTTGAGATGCCCCAGATAGGTGAGTCGGGAATGATAGAGATCCTTCAGCTTGCGGATGTCTTCCCCCTGCCAGCGAATCATACCTCGATCGGGCGGCACAAGACGACAGAGCATGCGGAGTAAACTGGTCTTGCCGCTTCCGTTCTCGCCCGTCACGGTGAGCATCTGTCCCGGCTTTACGGAGAAGCTGATCTGCGAGAAGAGCTGCCGAGTACCTCGACTGCCGCTCAGTTCGACCACCTGTAGCATATCAGGAGAAATCCCACCGGAGACCGAAGAAAAAGAATTCCCGCAACGTCGAATCCTTTTGCGTCGAACTGTCCGTGATCGTCTGTTCAACCCCGCCCGACGCTTCGAATGTCCAACTATTCAAGAAACGATAGTCCACTCGGACGGTCGGGGTCACCCGGTAGAGTTCCATGAAACCGTCCTTCTGGTGATAGAGAAGCACGAACGTGTCGAACTGCCATTGCGGACTGGGGCGCGCCAACGAATTGAGCGTGAGCGACTCGCCACGGTAGGCCGGACTCGTAATGTAGCTGGCATTCGCCACAAACGTCATATTCTCGAGCGGGAAGTTGGCCCCGATCGCTTGAGCCGTATACGTCCAGATATTGCCAGTCCCGGGCAGCGCTTGCAAGGAACAGAGCGCATCGGTCGTGGCGTTCGGATTCAGAAACAACGTACTCGTTCCCGGCAAGATGACCAAACAGTTCGATGCCGACGTACCGGAAATGCGGTTGAGGCGAACATCGCCGCCAAGCTGCCAGTCTTTGGTCACCGCATGGAGCACTCCGGCGAGGAACAGGTCGCTTGTGGCAGTCACGGTCTTCGCTTGGTCGCGCAAGAGACTTTCGTTCGCCGTATTGATGTGATCGAGCGATGCTCCCGGGGTTCCGAAGAGCGCGTTCGTGGTTTGCAAATACGGGGTCCGTCGATGGTCGGCCATGACGGTGTAGGTGGTCCCTTCCGTCACCCAGGTCCCGTTGAGCATCGCCACATTGAGGACTCCATACGAAATGTCGTAGTCGATTAAAGAGAATGCATTCTTCCCGTTAGAGGAGTACCGCACTTCAGTTCCCACCGCCCGGCGATCGACCACGCCGTTGACCATTTGATTGATGTAATAGGCATTGCCGCTCCAGGCCTCTCCGAGAGGGCCGACATCCACGTTCGCACCATAGAAGTAGCGTTTCAGGTCGGCTCTGAAGTTCCGTGGGTCATCAGGGACGTAATCCGAACTCAAGCTGAATTGCCGGGGTTGGCCTGCCAAGAGATTCACGTTCAGGAACTGGGGCGCAGCGGTGTAACGGAACCAGGCCCCGTCGAACCGAAAGTCGAGTACCCCGCCGCTGTTGCCCGGTTGCCGACCAACCCGGAGCAAATAGGAGTCTTGGCTCGAATGCTCAAAGTAGAGAGCCCTGAGCCGGTTGACGTTTCTTCTTATGTCAGTGGTCGCCAACAGATCATATGATTGCGTTCCGCGGACCACAAGCTTGTTGTCATATTCGTCCTTCCGATAACGGCCGGTGACATCGAACGCCGACACCAGCAGCGATTGGTCGTGATTGTTGAAGTTCGTCGTAGTATTGCCCACTTTGTCCGTGGTTGTTGACTGGGAATAGCCACCGTAATAGTACTCGTACACGCTCCCATAGACGCTGGTTTCGTCGATCTTTTTGGGAGCGTTCCCGGCCTTGCGCTGCGCGACGTGAGTCGTCGCCTCCGCCAGCGCGACCAACCGCTGCCGCACCCTCACCGCTCCTTCACCGCTCGGGTAGGTTTTCAAGTAATGCTCGTATTCGGCTTTGGCTTTGGAGATCTCACCGTTCCGTTCTCTGGCGAGCCCAACCATCTCCTGCGCGTCCTGCGACTGCTTGTTGGGAGGAAGGTTGAGTAGGGCGTTAAATATCTGCACGGCCTTTTCGTTCTCTTCAGCGGTGATCGCTGCACGTCCCAGCTTCATCAGGTCATCGGCATACTGTTCTGTGCTTACACCAGGACGGAATGGAGGGACATCAAATGACTGCTTTTTGCCGACAACCGGCGGGGCTGTCTTGGGAAGAGGTGCTTTCATCTCGGGGGGTGGGGGCATAGGCATGGCCGGCTTATCCAGCTTCACAGCAATCACGATCCTGCTGCTGCTTCTGATGTCCCGTTGACTCACACGAAACCGTACCGGTCGGCTGAATCGAATCGAAAGTCCGTTCGTCGCCTGGTCGGGAAAGGTGACCGTAAATTTGGGGATAAGGTCGCTGGGTGGCGACGCGGCCAGTTCGCGCGCAAACCGGCGGGAGCGATCCTGGTCTGGAAAGTCGAGAAACACTCGGATGAGATCCCCTCGATCGGAGGGAGTATGCCGCAAGTACAGGGTGCGCGTATTGAACACAATGTGAATCTCGGCCGCGGTAGGGGTTTCAACGATCTCGATCCGGTCAAGGACTTGAGCGGCAACCGGAAGGGGGACACTCAGGCAGTACAAGGTAAGAATTCCCCCCAGCAGGAAGCTCCACGCCACACCACGCAACCTGCTTGCACGCTTCACATCCACCAAGAAACACCCCATGAGGTTTTGGACGTTCGAGTATTAGAAGCTACCGGTGGGGCGATGTTGGCCGCTGCGGTTTTGTTTAATAGTCGTAAAGGTGGAGTCGGTGTACTTGTGGCAGCTTCCTGAACAATCTTTCAGCTCCAACACGTTGTAGTAAATCACTGGAGAATCCACTTTCTTGTGCGGACCTTGTTTGAAATCCCCCGCATGACAGCCCGCACAATCCGGTTTATAGCCGGCATATTTCCAGGCTATGACCTCGTTGTTGTTCGTGTGACAGGCATTACAGGTCACGCTTGCCCTGTGGGCCTTATAGAAAGCCGTCCTATGAGTATAGGCGGTGACCGGCGTCCAGCCTCCTCCCGCATGGTGGCAGGCATCACAAGCCTGAGTGGTGACGAAGTGGGCCGCCGATTTACCCCGTGCCTGGCTGCCGTTGTGACAGGTGGCGCAGCTCCCCGGTGTCACGCCCGTATGGCTGAAGGTCGCCGGAATCCAAGCTGTCGTGCGATGGCACGTATCGCAGGCGGCTGTGGTCGGCACGTGGTTCGCCGATTTGCCCCGCGCCTGGCTGCCGTTATGGCAGGTCGCGCAACTCCCCGGCGTCACGCCGGTATGGCTGAAGGTGGCCGGAGTCCATCCTGTAGTCCGATGACAGGTATCGCAGGAAGCAGTTGTCGGCAGGTGATTCGATGACTTACCCCGTGCCGTGGTCCCGTTATGGCAGGTCGCACAAGTGCCCGGCGTGACCCCAGTATGGCTGAAGGTCGCTGGAATCCAGGCCGTGGTCCGGTGACAGGTGTCGCAGGCCGCTGTGGTCGGCACGTGGGCCGCCGATTTACCCCGTGCCTGGCTGCCGTTGTGACAGGTGGCGCAGCTCCCCGGTGTCACGCCGGTATGGCTGAAGGTCGCCGGAATCCAGGCCGTCGTCCGATGACAAGTGTCACAGGCTTGCGTGGTCGGCACGTGGTTCGCCGATTTGCCCCGCGCCTGGC
>CAZKRM010000002.1:0-180771 GCA_964555285.1 uncultured Nitrospiraceae bacterium | reverse complement strand
TGTCTGAAAGGGAGTTCCACCAAAACAAGGATTGAAACAGTAACAGGCAACGGCTGACCTCGTAGGATCTGGTGGTCTGAAAGGGAGTTCCACCAAAACAAGGATTGAAACGTAAGCGTCCTCATCCAATGCACCATACGCGACCAAGTCTGAAAGCGAGCAGGAAAGACGGGGTCAGCTCTTGACTTTGCACTTGGCGAAGACGCGCGCCTGCGCGGGTCAGGAACAAGGCCGTGAGCCGAATGGTCGTCCCCGGAAATTGGGCGGAATGATGTCTGCCCATACGGCAGCGGGAAAGAGTCCAAGCAGTTCTATGGCGGGCCGCCGTAGGCAATTCCTTGGGAACCTGCTATAAAATGGGACATGATTGGGGGTACCTCCCATGAGCGAAACGGTTCATGCGATCATTAAAGAATTACGCCGTTTGCTTGAGGCGCTGTATGGCCCCCGGCTCATCAGGATGGTGCTCTACGGATCGCAGGCGCGCGGCGATGCCGAACCTGGATCGGACATCGATATCCTGGTTGTCTTGCAAGGACCAGTGTCTCCTGGGGAGGAAATTGCCCGAACCAGTGACATCATCGCCTCGCTCTCGCTCGCACATGATGTGGTGATCTCTCGCGCGTTTGTTTCGGCCGACCGGTTCGAACGAGAGCAAAGCCCCTTACTCATGAACATCCGGCGCGAAGGCGTCGCGGTATGACGCCCGATCAGGCGGCATTACTCCACAAAGCCCACTCCAGTCTTCGTGCCGCTCACCTTTTGGCCGGGGAGAAGCTCTTTGACTTTGCGGTGTCCCGCGCCTACTACACCATGTTTTATGTGGCGAAGCCCTGCTGCTGGGGCATAGCCTGGCGTTTTCTAAACATTCAGCCGTATTGGCCGCGTTCGGGGAACGTTTGACGAAGCCGGGGCTTGTGCCCTTGCAGTTCCACAAATATTTGCTCGATGGCGAGGACAGCCGCCATGTGGGTGATTGCGATCTCGGTCCTGGGTTGTCGGCCGTGGAGGCTGCCGAGCAAATTAGTCGGGCGCAGGAGTTCTTGAATTTGGCTGCGCGGCTCATTGGCCCGCTTTCGCCGGCAGACTCGCGGTAGTCACCTGGGCCAGCCAGAGCAAGCAAAGACGGGGTCAGCAAGTTCTTGACTTTGCACTTGGCGAAGACGCGCGCCTGCTGGGGGGGGGTGAGCGGGGCCGCTTCGATCGCCTGTTGGATCGTGGAAATCCGTGAAGGCGAGATCCCGAAGCGGACGGCGACCGTCTGCAGTGGTTCATTCGCCTCCCGCCGCCGCATCGTGTGCTGCAAGCGCGTTCTGGATCAAGTTTGAACAGAGAGGATCGGTCTCGCCAGAATACATTGGCGAAAGGCAAGTGAGCGCGGACACGCAACGACGGAGCGCTGACAAGGGATCAATCCGTTGCTATGAGGATGGTCCGGATAGTTTTTTGGTTCGTCTGCCGCCGAGTGCGATTTCAAGAGCGGTCTCGAGTCGGATGACACGGCCGGTGAGATCTTCGATATGGTTCTGTTGTTTGGCGACGGTTGCGGTGAGCTGCTCGACTTTGTCTGCCAGTTTAATCGTTCTGGCAAACGCATCCCAGACCCGTTCTGTGAGCCCCATGCTCAGTGCTTCCTTCGGGATTTCGTCAGCGCGTGGATGCGGGTTTCCGACTGCGCAACCAGCGCCAATGTCTTATCGATGGATTGGATGGCCCGTTGAGTGGCCCGCGTCACCTGTTTGGCGAATTGGTCCAGCATGACGTCATCTTCTGCGGGGGAAAACCGCTCTCCGCCTTGGCGAAGCAGTTCGCCCATCGTCAGGTTTGCCGCTTTGGCCTTGCGGGCAAGGCGGCGCTTTTGAGCAAGGCTCATTAACACAGGGACTTGTATGCTGGTTTGCGCCATCTGAGACCTCATGGATATATAGGGCATGTATACCAAAGCAGGCCTTCTCATGTCGAGTGCAGGGTTCCACATCCTGGGAAAAGAGAATGTGCCGGGAGCCTTTTCTTGTGCGTCGCCGGCGGCGCCTCAGCCGGAGAAGCCGGCTGAGGCCGGAACGCGTTGGATATCCGGTTGGGGAGTGGGCTCTACGCCGCCTCCGCGGTCTGGCGTTTGGCGACCTGGCCGAGGATGTCCAGTGCGGCGACGCGATAGGCTTCGGCGTAGGTGGGGAAGTTGAAGACGTTGTCGATAAACGATTCCACCAACGCGCCTTGCTGCAGGGCCATCTGGCCGATGTGCACCAGTTCTGTGGCGGAATCGCCGACCACTTGGATACCCAGCAATCGCTCGCCGTTGGGATCGGCGATCATTTTCAGGAGCCCATGACCGGCGCCGGAGATTTGGGCGCGGGCGACTTCCTCGAATTTGGCGCGTCCGACGACGGGATTGCAAAATCGCTCGCGGGCCATCTTTTCATCCAAACCGATGCTGGCCATTTCGGGGATCGTATAGACTCCGAGGGGAATAGTCGATGCCGCATCGCCGATCGGCAGGCCGAGGGCGTGGCGCACCGCCCGGCGTCCTTGCTCCATCGCTTTCGACGCGAGGGCCGGGGCGCCGACCATGTCTCCCGCTGCGTAGATGTGGGGCACATTCGTCTGGCAGTACTGATTGACGGACAGGCTGCCTTTGTCGTTCATCTCAAGTCCGGCGGCGCTCAAATTGAGATCTTCGATATTGGCCTGCCGCCCCAAGGCCACGAGCATTTTCTCGCTCTTGATGATCCGGCCATCGCCGAGCAGTGTCACCACATGGGTGGCGCCGTTCCATTGGATGCTTTGAATCGATTGTCCCCCAAGATAGTGTCCGCCGTGTTGCTCAAAGCCGGCGACGAATTGCGAGACGAGTTCGGGATCCATGAATTGCAACGGGGATTGTGCCCGGTCGATGAGCGTGACTTCGACGCCGAGGAGAGCGAAGATCGAGGCGTATTCGCATCCGATGACGCCGCCTCCGATGATGGCCAGGGAGCGCGGGAGGTACAGCATGGATAACAGGGAGTCGCTGTCGAGAATATGTTCGTGATCAACCGGAATCTCAGCCGGGTTGCGCGGGCGTGAGCCGGTGGCGATGACGAAATGATCGGCGGTAAATTGCTGGCGAACTCCGTCCACGGCTTGCATTTCAACGGTTTGAGCATCGACGAAGCGCGCGCGGCCGTGAAAGAGCGAGATGCCGTTGCGCCGCAACTGTTTGCTCATGTAGGTGTCGTGAGTGTGGACGACGTTCTCCAGGCGGCTGAGCAGCGACGAGATTTCCGCGTCCGGCTTCAGGCTGAATTCGAAGGCCGCGCCGGCGCGGCGCAGGCGGTCGAGCTGCAGGGCGCTCTCACGCAAGGTTTTGCTGGGAATGGTGCCGCGGTAGACGCAGCTGCCGCCGATGCCCCGCTCGCGCTCCAGCAGCGCTACGCGCTTGCCGCATTTTGCGCCTTGGATGGCGGCTTTCTGTCCGGCGGGGCCGGCCCCGATGATGACAATGTCGAAGGTCGTTGGTGTGCTCATAGGTTCATCGCATTGACCATCGACATGGCCTTGTCTTTGCCGGCCAGAAGCTGGTCGATATCGCTGGGGTAGAGGTTGAGATCGGCAAAGACCGGGTGCTCGCGCAATTCCTCTTCCGACAGGGTGTCCGGCGCGAGAAGATGAGTGGCCAGGCGGTCTGCGGCGCAGGTGAGCAGGCACTCTTGTCTGAAGGACGCGGCATGGTCATAGTCAGTGTAGTAGGCGATGGCTTCGGCGACTTGCTTGGGGAGCCCCCATTTGTCGGCCATCAATGTGCCGACGCGGGTGTGGTAGCCCGCCAGCAGTTGGGCCATTTCGGCCTTGTCCACGGGAGCTTTGAGCTCTTTGGCCAGATTGACGACGGTGCGGAGGACGACCGGCTTGCCGATTCCGTGCAAGAGTCCACAGAGGTACGCGGTTTCGACATTCACCCGTCGCATCCGGGCGACCTCTTTGCCGAAGGCGCCGCTGGCCAGGGAGTGCCGCCAGAGCAGCTTGATGTGGTCTTCGTGTCCTGGAACCTGGAAAGCGCCGTTCTTCAACGAGGCGGTAAAGGCAATTTCCGAAAGCAGATTGATGCCGAGCATGGCAACGGCGTGCTGGAGCGAGATGACCGGACTGCGCGGCATATAGGCCGGAGAATTCGCAATGCGCAGGACGTGGGCGGCCAAGGCTTGATCCTGATGGATCAGCGATGACAGCTTGGCCGCATCGGCCGTGGCATCGGCGGCCAGAGCCATGACTTGACTGGCGACTTGGGGCAACAGTGGAAGTTCGATGTCGCCGCTGTCGAGTTTCCGGGCCAGGGCCTGTTCCAGCTTCTCGGCGGCGGTGGAGATTTGGGTATCGGGGGCCATCGGCATTCCGGCGCTCCTGTTAGTTGTCGTCGGTGCGAGCTGGTGATGTGTCTTTGTCGGTCGGTTTCTCGGAAAAGTTGAGCGAGAAGGCACCCGGCGTGACAAGTTCACGGGAGCCTGATTATACTGTCGGCGGGAGTGAGCGCCGATTCAGGTGAGTGAGGGAGATAGGCCTATGAAATGCCGATGGATTATCGGTTTGCCGGTTATCTGGGGCGGACTGATTTCAACGGGCGTGGACGCAGGTGAGAAGCCGGTAAGGCCGGGGCGCATGAGGCGATGGAAGAGTTGAATCAATCGTATCAACGGGTGCGCTCTAAGCTGCAGTAGGAGCCCCCATGGATCTGCGATGGCGTTAACATTTGCGTTATATCCCGGCTGTGCGGCGAAAGGCGCGACGCCGGAGTTGTATCAATCGACGATGGCGATCGTCGGCCGGCTCGGCATCGAGGTGGTTGAGCTGGCGGCGTCGTCGTGTTGCGGCGCCGGGGTCGTGACGGAGGCGGAGCCGGACGTGGCGTTGGCATTGAACGCAAGGACCTTTGCTCAGGCGGAGCGCCTGGGGCTGGATGTCATGACGATCTGCGGGACCTGCCAGGGCGTCATGGCGGCGGCGAACAAGCGATTGAAGTGCGAGCCGGGATTGCTCGATCGCATCAACCGCCTATTGGAGCCGGAGGGGATCTCGTATCGCGGAACGATTCAAGTTAAACATTTGCTCTGGATTATTGTGCGCGAGATCGGGCTGCGCCAACTGGGCTCACAGGTCGTGAAATCTTTGCAGGGGCTGCGCATTGCGCCGTTCTACGGCTGTTATATTCTTCGGCCATCCTGGGATCTCGGGTTCGACGACCCGGAGAATCCGACGTCTCTTGAGCAGGTGATTCGTGCGTTGGGCGGGGAGGCGGTGGCCTATGCCGGGCGCACCAAGTGCTGCGGGTTTCCGATCATTCTCGAAAAGGAAGCCGCGGCGATGGCGATGGCCGGAGCCAATATGAAAGAAGCGAAGGGGCAAGGAGCCGATTGTATGGTGACGCCGTGCCCGCTGTGTCACATGAGCCTGGATATTTATCAGGATCGAGCGGGCCAGGCGGTGAACACGCAGTTGAATCTTCCCATTCTCCACTTGCCCCAGCTCCTTGGTCTAGCGATGGGGATTCCCGCCAAGGAGTTGGGGCTTGCGCGTCATTTGATCCCGGTCGATTCGATCGTCAAGCGCATTAATCAGTCCGTTCATCATTCTTAGATCAGGAGGGTTGTACTTTCATGAAAGTGGTTACTCTTTCAGATCATCAGCAGTTCAGCCGGGAGAAGATGAAGAAGAACAATATGTTTCAGACGGAACGGTTCTTCTGTGATGTCTACTGTTTTGAGCCGGGGCAGGAACAGAAGGGCCATATCCATGGGGAGCAGGATAAGGTCTATCTCGTGCTCGAAGGGGAGGGGACGTTTCAGGTCGGTTCAGAGAAGCAGGTGCTGGGACCGGGGCAAGGGACGATGGCTCCGGCAGGGGAAGAGCACGGGGTCAAGAATCATACGGACCAGCGCTTGAAAGTGCTGGTGTTTGTGTCGCCGAATCCTTCGTGAGCGCCTGTTACTCTTCTGCGATCTTTTTGAGGCGCCGATCCAGCGCAAATCGGGTGAGGC
The DNA here is from genome assembly GCA_964555285.1 of uncultured Nitrospiraceae bacterium. Lineage (GTDB taxonomy): Bacteria > Nitrospirota > Nitrospiria > Nitrospirales > Nitrospiraceae > JBBIQV01. The sequence goes on along the minus strand of CAZKRM010000002.1, from coordinate 174,760 downwards.
CGAGATACCTGGCGGCAGTGGTTTTATTGTAGTCCGACAACCGCAGCACTTCCTGAATGATCGCCTGCTCGATATCGGCCAGGGATTGTTTCCCTAATTTCGATTCGAGCCTGAGCATGCGTTCTTCTCCCTCCAGGACGGTCACCGCCGCTGATTCCGGCCTCCGCCGCAGTTCAGCCGGAAGGTTGTCCACGGTCAGCATCTTGCCATGGCAGAAGATCATGGCCCGTTCGATGATATTGTGCAGCTCACGAATGTTCCCTGGGTACGCATACTCCCGCAACAGCGTCATGGCATCCGGCCCGATATCGACGACGTCTTTCCCGAATTCCTTGCTGTATCGGATGACCGCCCTTCGACATAAGGGCGCAATATCTTCTACACGTGTCCGCAACGGAGGCAGCTCGAAGGAGACCACGTTCAAACGGAAATAGAGATCTTCCCGAAAGCGCCCGTCAGCCACCGCTTTTTTGAGGTCACGATTGGTCGCGGCGATGAGGCGAAAATCCACCTCGATATCATCGGTTCCCCCAAGACGTCGGATGGTGCGCTCTTGAATCACCCGTAACAGCTTGGCCTGCATGGCCAAATCCAAGTCACCGATTTCGTCGAGGAATAAGCTCCCACCCTCCGCCTTTTCAAGCAACCCGATCTTTCGCTGGACCGCCCCGGTGAAGGCCCCTCGTTCAAAACCAAACAGTTCGCTCTCGAACAGCTCTCGTGGGAGGGCGGTACAGTTCACGCCGACAAAAGGTCCCGAAGCCCGCGCCCCATTGTGGTGCAGGACATGCGCAAGATGCTCTTTTCCCGTTCCCGTCTCGCCCAGGAGCAGGACCGAGGATTTCGGATTCGAGGCCACATCCCGGACTTGGGACAGCAGCTGTTGCATGGGCGGACTGTGTGCTTCCAAGCTGGATAGCGCATATTGGCTGTCAAGATGTTCGGTCTCCACGGCAAGACGCCGGCGCAGGCTCAAGAGATCGATTGCACGATCGAGCACCGGCTCCATCGCATCCAGATCGACGGTTTTGATGAGGAAATCATAGGCCCCGAGCTTCATGGCATCGACCGCGTCTTGAACGGTGCCATAGGCCGTGAGCAAGATGATCAGTGTGTGGGGGGTCGGCGGACGCAGCTTTCTGAGGGTATCCAGTCCACTGAGACCCGGCATCTTGAGGTCGAGAAGGATCAAATCGGGAATCTCTTGAGGCAGCGCAGCCAGCAATGCCTCGCCCGACTCAAATCCCACAACCCGGTGTTGCTTTCGAATCAGGCGCTTGATGATCGCGTTGCGAATGGCCGGTTCATCGTCGGTCACGAAGATGGTCAGTTGCATGCGTTATCCCTCGACGAACTGGAATTCCTGGCGGAGCGGAAGCCAGATTCTGACGCTCGTCCCTTTCACGACCTCGCTGGCGACCTGGATGTCGCCCCCATGACTCTCGATGATATTACGGCAGATCGCCAGCCCCAACCCCGTTCCATGCCGCTTCCCACTCGTGAAAAACGGCTCGAATACGTGCGCTAACGCATCAGTGGGAATTCCGACTCCGTGATCCGTGACCTTGACCACGATGCCTGCATGCTGGCTGCGAGGGAGTTCAAATGCGGTCACTTCAATGGCTGTCCCGTCATGGGAGGCGTCAATCGCATTCTGAAAGACGTTCAAGAGCACTTGCTTGACTTGGTCACGATCGGCATGGAGCCGTGTCAGGGTGGGAGGGAGGGAACGTGTGACCGCAAGGTGTTTGGCGGTCATGGTCGAATCGAGTAACTTGACGACTTCGTCAACAAGATCGCTCAAAGGGCACAGCACCGGAACGAGTTCCCGTGGGCGGGCATAATCGATGATCTGATTGACGATGCGATCCAGTCGTTTGGTCTCTTTCAAAATCATTTCCAAATCGGCATGCCGCGGGTCTGACGTGTCAAATTCGTCCAGTAAGAGAAACGCGTTGGAACCGATCCCCACCAGTGGATTCCTGATTTCATGGGCAATCCCGGCCGCCACCTGGCCCAGCGTCGCCAGCTGCTCAGCTCGGCTGAGGCGGGTCTGCATCTGATCCAGAGCCGTGATGTCGATATTGAATCCGATATAGATCGCCGGGTGGGTCGTCCCGTGCCCGAGAGGAATCCGGCGACTCAGCACCTTTCGCACTGTGCCATTCACATGAAGAAAGCGAAAGACTGTCTCGTACGGTTGGGTGTTCGCTACCGCGTGAGCAAACTCGGACAACACACGTTCTTGATCTTCCGGGTGAATCCACTGGCGAAATGTAGCAGGATCGGTGACGTGATCCGGATCAAGCCCGGCGAGGGTTTGGTTGTAGCGGTTGCTGAACGTGATTTCCGTTCCCTTGGTGGTAAAAATGCCGAAGGGGGCGTTGTCCACCAATCCTCGGTATTTAGATTCCGACGCGGATAAGTTCTCATTGAGCACTCGGAGGGCTGCTTCCGAATGCTCGACCTGATCGAGGTGACTCTGAATCTGAACGCCCATCCGGCGCATCACCCTGGTCAGATATCCAATCTCATCCTTTCGCTCAAGCACTGGGATGCCTGAGAGCGACCCCGCAGGCGAGGATCCGACCGCTTTGGCCAAGCCGACCAACGGACCGGCGATCGAGCGGGCGATCAAATATAACGAGGAGGCCACGAGCCCCAGGGTGAGAATCCCTCCGACTAAAATCACCATGAGTGTGGCGGTCCGGTCTTGACTCAGTTGGCCCAGTCGCGTCACCACTCGTTGCTGTTCGAGCTGGTCGAACGTCACCATCAACTCTCGAATCCTGACCATGATCGTCCGGCCGCGTCCTTCTTCAATATACTGGAGCGCCCTCTCACGATGCCCTCTCTTTGCCTCTTCGATGAGTTCGACTTTCTCAATGATGAGCTGCTTCACCAGCGCCTGCACTTCCAGGAAATGCGAGCGGTGGGGGATTTCATCGGAGACCATCCGGGTGAGTTCCTCTCCCACGGAAAAAATGCCTTCTTGCGCCGTGCGAAAGGGGCGAAGATAGGGGCTCTGGAGCGTCAACACATATCCTCGGAAACTCGTTTCGAGATCGACGATCAGGCGCATGTACTGGGCGGCCGATTTCTGCGTGAGGTATAAACGGTTGAGCTGCTCTTCATCCCGCTCGACCGTTTGTACGCTGTCGAATGTCACGATACTGAGCAGGATTAACGCAGTCAGGGGGATAATGGAAACCAGCAACAGCTTCCGTCCGATCGGAAGATCGTTGAACAGGCGAGTCAGATATTCCCGCATAGGTTCTCCAGGGTCTTCAAAGTATCCTAAGGTCGAGACGTTGGATTGTCAAAATGGAATAGGCGGCCCACTGCGCTCAATCTCTCGACGCGGCTCCGCGATTTCGTGACGAACCGTCATGAATCATGCGGGTTTGAAGCTGAGTTCTGGATGCGCCGGAGGTTGCTTCTCAAGCCCGCTTGATCCCCGCCCGCTAACAGCCGGAGGTGGGCGCCTCGAGTCGCCTCACTGGGGCGAGGTCGATATGGTGACTCGCCGCGCCGGCGGCTTCTCGACTGAAGACCGGTCGGCCGAGCGGAAGGATCGCCTTTCCCGTGAACGCCAGCGATAAGCTTCCGATGACATGATAAAAGGCCAGCAGGCCGATGCACAGGTGCCCTAAGCCGGGCAGCGTTTCGGAGGAAATCATCCCCAGCTTGGTTAACACGGAGGCAAGAAATGTCAGTGTGATGATCACATGCAACAGGCTCAAGGCAACAGATCTGTAGGCGGTTAAATAAATCATGGCTGCGGAAAACACCAGATAGATGAGCTCAATCGGAATGAATAAGGCTCCGTCGAAATGGAAGGATGTGCTCTCGCTCAGCAGCTTGGCCGTGGATACGGTCAGCCAAAAGAATCCGTACATCGTGAGCGCGGTCCCTCCAAGCTGTTCGTTGTATCGGATATCTGTAATCCCTGCCAGCAACTGAACGACTCCGCCGAACACCAGCGCTATGACCAGCATCCCGATCTTATCTGATTCCGGAATCCGCCCGATCTGCGCCATGCCTAACGTGAGCGCCCCCACGGCCAGGCCGAACAATCCGATGGCCAGCACATCAATCTGCCGAGTTTCTTTCTGATTCACCTTGGCCCTCCTTGGTCCGTTCTCCATCGCTGTTCCCGCACAAAGTGGACTCGTTTTGTGCCGCAGTTGAAATTCCCGATCATTGAAGCCAACCCTGCTCGACGACCGGCTGGTTTCTACCTGCCGTTGATCCACATGATTGCCCGGTATGGAAGATCGGATGAGAAGAACGAGCCGGCCAGTATGAGCGCGAGCATGAGCATGACGGTCAAGATCGTCATCTTGACCGTGCCGACAAGCAGATCGGCACCCTCTGCCAGGACTGTTCTCAATAACGGCGGCATCGTCATCTCTCTTGTTTGTTGTTCCAGTGTTGTCCGCTCATTTCGCTGGAATGAGCCACGTTGCCGGTAGTTCTCTGCACAACCGATGCCCCTGGAGACAGCTCGGCTCCGCAACGCCTGCGGATCTCGCACGTCTGATATTGTGGGGTAATTCGGCTGATTAAGAATGTGATGGCTCGTGCTCCAAGACGGTTCGGCTCACCGTAGTGGAGGGAGAAGAGCGATTTCGCTCAGGGCGCACGTGCGAAATCGCTTATGAGGGCATGTCTTTAAGAAAAGCTGCGGCGCTTTCTCATTCGTTCAGCGGAGGCTCAAGGGGGTCGTAACCGTGATGGCTCCGGCCAGGTCTCCCTCGTGATGTCCTTCCTTGGGATAGCCGGAAATATCGAGGTCGCCTTTGGGCTCACCGTGGCAGGCCAGACAGTCTTTCACGTAGTAAATCGGCATCACCACCCGCAACGTTTGTCCTTCATCGGTCAACTCACTCACATAGGCTTCGCCTCGCGGGCGTCCTGAGAGCCATCTCAACACTGAGGCTTCGTATTCATCCGGTTCATTCTTGGGATTGCGCGCTTGCAAGGTGGTTTGCTTCAGCCGGACGCGCGTTTGTTTGGAGAATCGCGCAGAAGCCTGGCTGCCGTAGGTGGCCGGAATGAAGTTCTTGTACCCGACCCCGCGCTGGTTGATCACGACTTGCGCGTCCCGCACGACCTCTTTGCTGGCGATGACGAACGCCGGCAGCAGCTCTTTGGCCAGGGGAGGCACTGTGATAGGCGCGTTCTGGAGCTTCGAGAGATCCAGGCCTGACTGTCGGCGAAATTCCAGAATGAGTTGTTGCTCAAATACCTCGGGCGTAAATCCTTTGTCCCCCTTATGCTGATCGTCGATCAACAGTTGGTTCTGCTCAATGACCAATCGGCCGGACTTGAGCAACTTGGCCAATAACCGAGCGGTCTCCTCTGTCTCTGCGCGCTCAGCAGCCCAGCCTGTGCTCGGGGCCAACGCTCCGATGGCGACGGTCGCGAGGATTCCCGCCATTGCGGCACACCATACTCGTTTCATAGAGGCCTCCTCTTTTTCATCGTGGTCGGTTGTCAGCCGGTCGACACTGGCCTTGATCGTAATGCTGGGGCATTTTCTCCGCGGCAAACGGAAGACCTTCCGTGGCGGCCCGGCGAGGATAGGCATAGGTTTCTTCCAGCCAGCGCCGCCGCATGTCAGCGAGCCGGCCTGATTCATCAAGCCGAAACAGGAGATCATTTATGAATCTTCGCAACCGATAGCTCTCCTCGTCCGTCACGATCGCGTAGTGCTCGCGGGTCAGAAAAAGCGGCTTGCCGTTGTCCAACCTGAGGAGGTGCCAGTCCTTCCTGCTGCGCCGCACCGTATACTCTAAGACGGGCTCTTTCCCAAGGATGAGGTCTATCGGCGGGTCCTGAGACTCGAAGGCCGCCGGTAGTGAGTCGCAGAGCACGAGCCGAATGTTCTTCAAAGTCGCTTCCGCATAGAATTGCGCACTGGTTCCTTCCTGAACAGCCACAGTCAATCCGGAGAACGCCTCAGCCGCGCTCGATGATTGCCGACTGATCTGTGCACCGATCCGTTCGGCCACTTCAGATCGAGCCGCAATGCCGCCGATTCCACCGGCATCAAAGTACGGGTTCGAGTAGGCGAGGCCGATCCGTCCTGGCGCCGGCACATTGGCGCTGATGGAGGAGACAAACAAGTCGAGGTTTCCTTCAGTCAGTTCGACAAAGAGGTTTCGGAAACGAATCAGGTGGAGTGTCGGAATAATCGGCTTTGTGCTGCCGCAGCGCTGCGAAAGCGCAGCGTTAATTTCTCGCACGAGCTCGACATCGAGGCCCGTCACGCGTAGCCCTTCGTCGGTGTAGATGGCCGGAAATACGAACGGCTGGAACGGTTCAGCCGCCATGCCGATGCGCACTTGTCTGTGTGCGCAGATCGCATCAAGTTCATTGGTCGCGATGGGCCACACGGTTTGAACCGCATCCACCACCAATCCACACCCCTGTAGCATGCACGTCATGAGCAACAGTGACGCCCGCTCGCGCAAGAGCCGGGTGAGCGGCGCGGTTGTCTTGGTCTCATGAGGTGGAGCCGTCAAGGCTCCGTCCTGTGTGTGCGGCATGCTCAGAAGCGAATCCCTGAGGTGATCAACCATTGTTGCGTCTGCCCAGCAGTACCCTGAAAATCAATCCCGAATTGAGTGTATTGAACAGCTGTGTCGACGGAAAATCCCCGTGCGATTGGAAATCGGACACCAACCTGACCGCCGATCAAATGCCCCGGCCAGGTAGCCCCTGGCCCAGGGAGCGTTGCGCCGCCGATCAAGCCTACATAGGGAACTGCCCGGTCTTTGAGGGGACCGAAGAGCACATGCCGGATCACGCGGTTGATGGGCATGCTCTTTGGAAAGTCCAGAATATCAATAAAGTTGTTCCATCGAGGATTCAAATACAGCGAGTTTTGATCGGTCTGAAAAGTCAGTGTGTGGTTGCTGTAGTACTGATAAATCGTCCGGATCTCTAGATCGCCGTAACGAAGTGCCGTGATCCCGCCTTGGATCCCGATCACTCGATTGTCAGGAGCGAAGGTTCGTTGGCTGAACGTCATGTCGAAGTTGATTGGCCGGATGGGGAACCATTCGAGGATGGCATCCTGAGCCGGGAGTGGAGCGGTATCGATGACCAACACAAACAGACTGACTACAATGGCAAATCGCCAAAGGTTGATGGCCGGTTGAGTGTCTTTTCGAATCATGAAGGCCTAACCATCATGCATAGCATCGTAGAAGGTCGCGTAGCTGCAGACAAGGGGGCTTACGGGAGTATGATGCTTGTAGCTTGAGGGTCGGCGGAAATACAGGACTTCATAATCTCTGCATGGCATGACGGGTGTGTTGCGAAGATGCCATTGACCTGATCTTTGAGGGCTTCAGCCGTCACGGTTCCCGCCTCGATATCGATGAGGGCATGGCTCGGAATGGCGTGGAGATCGACGTGCCGCACGCCGGAGGTCTCCTCGAGTGTCGCGCTGATCGCACTGTGGCTTTGTGTACAGGCAGGGTCTGTAAGCATGAGCGTGATCCGTTCTTCCATTGCGAAGGTGTTGCCGGGGAGGCAACCCATGAGGCCGGCCAGCAGAGCATGTAAATGAAGGTTTTTTGCCATCGTGCGCACGGTGACCAGAAAAATTCCGGCTGGTCCACGAGGACCAGCCGGACGAATGGGAGTGGAACGCACACTACTTCTTCGCCGGCAGCTCCCAGGGCACCATCGGCATCAACGGCATGGGCTTCGCGTCCGGCGAGGCCAGCAAGACGGCGATGGCGCCGCGGAGCGCGCCGGTCAGGGAGTGGGTGACCAGCGGATAGGCGCCGGCCGATTCTACGACGACATCGAATGTCGCCGCGCTGCCCGGTCCAACGACATAGGTCTGCACGCCCGTCAGCTTATTGGCCGGATTGCCGCTTTCATACACATTGTCCCAGATCTCGCCGATCGGGTGGAAGGATGAGAACTCGTTCGGGCCGGCGTTGACGAAATAGACGCGCACGCGCTCGCCCGGCTTCGCATCCAGTTTGCCGCCGCCCGTGACGAAGGGGTGATACTTGAAAATGCCGCCGTTGAACATCATGCCGTCGAACTTCCGGTCGAACATGGCCTGCACGTCGTTGGGGTTCTTGAAGTATTCGGATTGAACCAGGACATATTCCCGGTCCGCCTTGGGCCAGACCGAGGCGTCTTTCGGATCGACGATGATCGCCCCGAACATGCCCCGCGCGACGTGCTGGATCATGGGCGGCGCGCCGCAGTGATAGAAGAAAATGCCGGGCTTCTTCGCGACGAAAGTGTAGCTGATGGTTTCGCCCGCATTGATGGCCTTGTAGTTCTTCAAGAAGTCAATCTCCGCCGCATGGAAGTCCATGGCGTGGGGATTCTTATTGGTGGCCGGGTTGGTCAGCGTGAAGTTGATGGTGTCGCCTTCGGTCACGCGGACGACCGGGCCAGGCATCGTGCCGTTGAACGTCCAGGCGGCGTACTTCTCCCCGCCGCCGTCGATGATAATGTCGGATTCTACGGCGGTCATGTGAATGTCGTGAGTCTTCGCGGATGCCGAGGACGTCTGTCCCAGCAATCCGGCGAGCGCGATCGCAGAGGCTGCTGCGAGTGTCATGACCCGTTGGGATTGTCTTCTCATCATTGTGGAACTCCTCTCTGAATGGTTGGTCGAACTCCTGCGGGCGAATGTACTGAGGGTTCTTGTCTGCGAAGGTCTCAGTGACACGTCGTCCGTGTGTGTGAGGATAAGGAGAGTGCGGTTAAAATAATATGACGTAGATCATGTTTGTGAAGTATGTTGGAACTGCGGGTTTGGAAGATGCTACGCGGAGGCGAGAGCTTTGAGGCCGGCGAGATCGCGGATGATGAGGCGGGCTGCCGTTCCAGAAACGAGGCGATCGCGTTTGAATCGACTCATGATGCGAATGGTGGTCTCCGTCGTCGTGCCGACCATATTGGCCATATCCTGGCGGGTCAGTCGCATCGGGAGCTTGATGCCGTGCGGGTCTTTCACTCCGTTCTTCGTCGCCAGATCGACCAGGAGCGAGGCGAGTCGCTGGTCGGCTCGGTCGAGGGCCAGAATCTTGGCCTTTTCCTGGGCTTCGTTGAGGCGGGTGCCGAGATGCTTGATGACTTCGATGGCCGCCTCGGGGTTGCGGCGCAGCATGTCGAAGTAGGATTTCTTGTTCATGCGCAAAATGCTGACGTCGCCCATGGGCTGAGCCGTGCCGGGGTGGTAGGCTCCTTCGAAGGCCGCGGCGTCGCAACAGAAGAGATCGCCGGGCATCAGCATCTTGAGCGTGCACTCTTTTCCATCCGGAGTCGACTTGACGCACTTGACCGTGCCTTCCTTCACGATGTGGAAGTATTCGGTCGGATCGCCTTCCCGAAAAATGACATCGCGTTTGGTGTAGTGCTGTTCGGTCAGGTCCTGCAGCACGCGCCGGCGGTCTGCGCTGGAAAGAATCTTGAGCAGGGGGATATGGTTGAGTTCATCCGGGGGCGATGAGCTCAACCGGTTACTTGATGATTTGCTTGGCCGCTTCGACAATGGATCGCGCTCCGATGCCAAAATGATCGACGAGTTCATCCGGCTTGCCGCTGTGGGGAATCGCGCGGACGGCGAGCTTGTGGACTTGCACGCCTTCCGCACAGACCGCGCTCAGGACGGCATCGCCGAGTCCGCCGTGCGCGTAGTGGTCTTCTACGGTGAGGAGGCGGCCGTGGGTGGCGCGTGCGCCGGCGATGAGGGTGGCTTGGTCGATGGGAGCGATGCTGTAGAGATCGACGACGCGCACGGCAATGCCCGCGGCTTTCAATTGATCGTGGGCTTTGAGGGCTTCAAATAATGTCACGCCGGCTGCCACGATCGTGAGCGCATCGTGGGCGCTTTGGCGGAGGACCTTGCTCCCTCCGATCGGGAACGTTTCTTCCGGTCCATAGAGTACCGGGGATTTCGGACGTCCGGCGCGGATGTAGACCATCCCTTTGTGGTTGGCCGCCGCTTCGACCAGACGGTAGGCGCAGGTGGCGTCTGATGGATAGAGGACGACGACGCCGGGCTGTGCCGCCATCATGGCGATATCTTCCAGGCCCATTTGCGAAGGGCCGTCTTCGCCGATGCTGACGCCTACGTGGGTGCCGACGAGCTTGATGTTGGATTGACTGATGGCCGCCATTCGAATGAAGTCGTAGGCGCGCGTAAAGAACGCGGCAAAGGTGGCGACAAAGGGAACTTTTCCGCAGGCGGCGAGGCCGGCGGCCGCGCCCAGCATGTTCTGCTCGGCGATGAAGTTTTCGAAGAATCGATTCGGAAACTTCTTGCCGAATTTATCCGTGTAGGTGGAATTCTTAACGTCCGCGTCCAGGCCGACTACGGAGGAATTCACGCCGCCCAATGCTTCGAGCGCCACGCCGAAAGCTTCACGCGTCGCGGCGGCCTCGCCCACTTTATAAGGTGAAGGCGGAAGCGCAGTTCGTGTCGCCGGCGCGGGTGTGACTGCGGCGGGCCGGTTGATCTGCACGGTTCCGTTGCCGGGTTTCAGTTGCTTGGTCAATTCATCGATCGCCTTTTGGGTCTCTTCTCCCTTCGGGACCGGCTTCCCATGCCAACTGGGGCTGTCCGCCATGAATGAAAGGCCGTGCCCCTTGAAGGTTTTAGCCAGTAAGACGGTCGGTTTTCCTTTTGTGCGGGATGCCTCATCGAAGGCGGCAACGAGCGCGGCGATGTCATGACCGTCGACCACGATGGCATGCCAGCCGAATCCCGACCAGCGCGCGCGATAGCCTTCCATATTGTGTTGCAACATGGTTGGGTCGCTTTGTCCCAGCCGGTTCACATCGACGATCGCGCAGAGATTATCCAGGCCGTGATGTCGGGCCACTTCAGCCGCTTCCCAATTCGATCCTTCGACGGACTCGCCGTCGCCCATCAGGACGTAGGTCCGGTGGTCATACTTATCGACGGACTTCGCGTTCAGGGCGATGCCGATGCCGACGGGGAGACCTTGTCCCAGCGAGCCGGTGGCCATATCGACGAAAGAAAGCCGGGGTGTCGGGTGACCTTCGAGATCGGATGCCAGCGTGCGCAATTTTAAGAGTTCGCTTTTGGGAAACAATCCTGCTTCCGCCCAGGCTGCGTAGAGCAGGGGAGCGGCATGTCCTTTTGACAGGATGAATCGGTCGCTGTTGGGGGCTTTGGGATTCTTGGGGTCGTAGCGCATGACCGAGAAGAAGAGCGTTGCCACGATGTCGGCAGCGGAGCAGCAGCTGGATGGGTGGCCGCTGGCCGCTTCGGATGTGGCTCGAACGCTTTCGATACGGAGTTGCGTGGCCTTGTTGTGGAGGGCATTGAGAGACTCTGGGGACAGGGTTGCACTGGCCATCGGAACTCCTTTCAGGAATTGAACGCGCTGTAGGTTGCCGGCGCATGCTTCTCTATATCAGAGATCGGCAGGAATGCGGCGGGGCTTGAGGCTAACAAAACGATGGAAGGGAGTCAATGAAGGGACTCGCGATCTTCCTCCTTGAGCCTCGGAAATCTCAAGGACGAAGATCGCAGATATAGACGGATGGTTCTGGCTAGGCTTGAGACGAGGGCGTCACTGTCGAGACTTCGCTTGAGCAGCCACTTTCTAGCCCGTTATAGGCGCTGACGGAAAAGTAGTAGCGAGTCTCGTGATCAAGGTTGGTAATCGTGGCACTTGGTGATGAAACAAATTGTTTTGATTCGTAGTTGCACGATCCTGATTGGCCGGATGAGTTTCTCCCATAGTACACGTAGTAACCGTACACTGAAGAATCTTGGACAGGGTGCCAGGCAAGTGAGGCAATGGCTCCCGTCTGACCCGCAGGACTCGAATCAGAGGAGCCCCCTTCCCCGCCTCCGCAACCGGTAAGGGCTGTGATGCCGGTTAAGAGAATGGTTGTTGCGATGAGACGTATAGTTTGTCGCTTCATGTCAGCTTTCATCCTGGATATTCCCTTCAGTGCAATTAAGTAAGTAGGCAAATCAATCTAGAGCGGAGAAGGGCGAGTGGTGCTCTCAGAGTGGGTTGAGCCTGCGCTCAGAGCGACTGCCAACATGATGAGCAAGATAAAGAAGACCATCGCGATTACTCCCTTTCTGGAAGGGGAAGCATAGCAATATATGGGCCACTGCTATGAGTCTCAAATCTCAATGATAGTATTGAAGTTATTGACGGGGATAAACCACTAGATCACTGGATGTCCGAAGGGTATGGCCTACAGACAGACCTTCAGTTCGGACCAGGAGTTTTTAGTGAAATTGCCTCTGGAGGAATATAGGAACGTACGTACCCGTATTTCTTACTCGTAGATGTTGGAAGAGCTGTGTGGCTGAGCGTGAAAACTCGAGGGTAGTTCAGGACGGTCGCCGGTTGGTTCCAATGCTACGTGGCTGCTCGCTCTTGAAAGTACCGATACAGAAGCACGGCGTTGAGCAGGACGACGATCGAAAGAATACTATAGGTGGTAAACGTGGTGGCGAGGTTCAGCTCCACCAGCACACGTGAGAGTCCAAATCCGACGACGACGGCATCAAAGCTCATGCAGAGCCGCCGAAATGTTTCCGGGTCCATCCAACGGATCAAGAATACGCCGAGCGGAATGCCCAGTAAGACGCTCGGCACGATGTAGGGCATGACCTTCATGCTCTCAACGCTGTAAAACCCGATGATGCCATAGGCGATAGCGGTCAGGGTTGCTTCAGCGACCCGGATCACGCCCAGCGCCGCACGAAAATCCTGTTTTTCATATCCCTGGTTATTGAACAGCAACGCCAGCGGTGGTCCGGAGATGGTCGTGACGGAATAGAGGGTGCCGATGCCGATACCGAAGGGGACTCCGATGGCTTTTTCAGCTTTGATCGGTTTGCGGATACCGGCTGCTTGCAGCAGGATCAAGGGAAGCAGCAGGAAGTAGGTGACGAACTTCACCCAGGCCGGTTGCACCAGGGAGAGGATATAGCTGCCGATGGCGACCCCGATGGCGAGGCCGATCAGGATCGGCACCACCCGCCGGAAAATATTGGGGATGTTTTGTCGGTTGAGAAAGAGGACGTAACTATTCAGCACCAGCTCAACCAGCACCATGGCGGGATTCAAGATGCGATTCGTATAAAAGAGGAGCGCCACCGGCATCGTGATCGAGGAGAAGCCGTAGCCCAACGCACCATTGACTGTTGCGGCGACGAAGGTAATGAAAATGAGGACGATCTGATCCATGGCTATCCTCTGCGATGGCTTGCTGCAAAATCGTTGAGCGTGCAATGATCGAGGATGCCGGAAATGGCATCGCGGACCGGACCCATCACATGCTGGACCGGGCATTCGGCTTTATCCGCATAGGGGCAATCCCGGCATTTCTGATACGCGGTCTTACTCACGCAGCCGATGGGGGCAAGTGGGCCGTCCAATATACGGATCACCTGACCGACGGTGATCTCCCCGGGGGGCTTGATGAGGGTGTAGCCGCCTTTGAGACCCCGTCGACTGGCCAGCAACCCCGCCCGTTTTAGGGCCAGAAGGATTTGCTCTAAAAACTCGATCGGAATGCGCTGGCGCTTGGCAATTTGATGGCGCTGTAAGGTCGTCTGTTCATAGGCGATCGTGAGCTCGATGAGCGCTCGGAGTCCGTATTCACTTTTCTTAGAAAGCCTCACGCTGTGTCTTTCTAAAATGAATTGACTTAGTCAAGTTTCGCCACAGTAATGGAGGCCGATGAGATTCGTCAAGCTCTTGGTTGCTCTTGTGTTTGGGAGACGATTCAAGCGTCGGGGGGCTGTCCCGCTTCCTTTCTGCTTTGAAAACACGATGCAACTCTTTGATCCATGAGGGAATGTTGCTTGACAGTATGAAAGCATTCTTGTTAGCTTGGCACGCAATTTTTCTCCGGCGGCAACCGGTGAGTCTTCTCTAGACTAAATCGTTGGACCATTCGTGAATTATCAGGACCTCATTCTGACGTTGAGCAGGTTTTGGGCGGATCGAGGCTGCGTCATTCAGCAGCCGTACGATATGGAAATGGGGGCGGGAACCTTTCATCCGGCTACCTTCCTGCGCTCCCTCGGCCCTGAACCCTGGCGGGCCGCCTATCCGCAGCCCTGCCGTCGTCCCACGGACGGCCGCTACGGGGAAAATCCGAACCGCATGCAGCATTACTATCAGTACCAGGTGGTGCTGAAGCCGGCACCCGACAATATCCAGGAGCTCTATCTCGAAAGCCTCGCGCAATTGGGGATCAATCCCAAACAGCACGACATTCGATTTATCCAAGACGACTGGGAATCTCCCACGCTCGGGGCCTGGGGTTTGGGGTGGGAAGTTCGTCTGGATGGCATGGAGATTACCCAGTTCACCTATTTCCAGGAAATCGGCGGGATCGAGCTGGCGCCCATCACCGGCGAGATCACCTACGGGACGGAACGCATCGCCATGTATCTGCAGCAGGTCAACAATGTCTATGACCTGGCCTGGACCGATCGGATCAAGTACGGCGACATCCATCACGAAACCGAAGTGCAGGGCTCCCGCTACAACTTCGAAGAAGGCGATGTGGCGATGTTGATGCAGGCCTTTCAATCGCATGAGGCCGAATGCAAGCGGTTGCTCGCGCAGACCGAGAAGCGCTTGACCTTGCCGGCGTACGACTACTGCATCAAATCTTCGCACGTGTTCAACCTGCTCGACGCGCGCGGCGCCATCAGTGTGGCCGAGCGCACCGGCTACATCGCCCGGGTTCGCGCGTTGGCCCGGCAATGCGCGGAGCGCTACATTGAAGAACGGGCCGCCATGGGGCATCCGCTCATGACTCGTGCGACGAATCAGGGCGCGCAGCAAGGCCGTCGCACACGATCGACCGCTGCAAGCCAGCGGTCTTAACCGTCTAAGACAGTATTTATGCCGAAAGCTCGGAAGCCATCTCGCGCCAGTATGTTCACGAAGAAGAGTAGCGGGCGATCTGCTCCGGCGACCGCAGAGTTGCTGCTGGAGATCGGGGTCGAAGAGTTGCCCTATCAGTTTATCAGTCCCGCTTTGACCCGTTTGAAAGAGTCCGCCGAGCAGCTTCTTGCCGAGCAACGACTGACGTTCCAGGCTGTCCGGACACTCGGGACGCCCCGAAGGCTGACGCTTGTGGTTGAAGGTCTGGTCACGCAACAGGCTTCGGTGATGAAGGAAGCCATGGGGCCTTCAAAGGCGGTGGCCTTCGATCAGGCGGGACAGCCGACCAGAGCCGCAGTCGGCTTTGCAGCCGGGCAGGGCGTGGCCGTGCAAAATTTGCAAGTCCGGCAGACGCCGAAAGGCGAGTATCTCTTTGCGGTGAAGCGCGAGGATGGGCGTCCGTCCAAAGCCGTCTTGACCGAGCTCTTGCCGCAACTCGTAGCCAAGTTATCCTTCCCGAAAGCGATGAAATGGAACGAAGCAGGGGTGCGGTTTGCCAGGCCGGTGCGATGGCTGGTCGTGCTCTTCGGCGGTGCGGTGCTTCCGATCGAGGCAGCCGGCATCAAGGCGGGGAATCGGACGCGGGGACACCGGGTGCTCGGGGCGAAGCAAGGGGTGGTCGTTCGGGATTGCGCGACGTATGTGAAGGCGCTCGAGAAAGGCGGCGTCATTCCTGACCCCGAACGCCGTCGGGCGATCATAGCCGAGCAGATTTCGACGTTGTGCAAGAAGACGGGATTTGCGCTCAATCAAGACGATGCTCTGCTCGATCAGGCGGTCAATACGACGGAATGGCCTTGCGCGATCATCGGGTCGTTCAAGAACATGTATCTTGACGTGCCCGAAGAAATTTTGATCACCTCGATGAAAGAGCACCAGGGCTTTTTCTCGCTCCGACATAAGACGACCGGAAAGCTGGTCGCACATTTCATTGCGGTGGCCAACAATCGCGTCAAGGATATGGGCCTCATCCGTGAAGGGAACGAACGGGTGCTGGCGGCACGATTGGCCGATGCTAAGTTCTTCTATGACGATGACCGGACGACCGCGCTACAAGATAGGGTCGGCAAACTCGACGGAGTCACCTTTCATCAAAAAATCGGGACGATGGGGCAGAAGCAGGCGCGCATTGCCACGCTGGCCGGTTCGCTCGCGCGACTGGCGGGGCTGAACGAATCCGTTGTACAGAGTTGTGAGCGGGCGGGCGCCTTGTGCAAGGCCGATCTGCTCACCGGTATTGTCGGAGAGTTTCCTGAATTGCAGGGCCTCATGGGCGGTTACTATGCGCGGCACGACGGGGAAGCGCCAGCGGTGTGCCGGGCGATCCTCCAACATTATCGACCCCAGTCGATGGAGGGAGCGATTCCTGAATCGACTGAAGCGCAGATTTTGTCGCTGGCCGATCGTTTGGACAGCCTCGCATCCTTCTTTCATGTCGGCATGGTACCGACGGGTTCGGAAGATCCCTTTGCGCTGCGTCGTCATGCCACGGCGGTGGTGCGTATTCTCTTAGAAGGTGGCGTTCGGCTGAACCTGGGGCGTGCCATCAGTGAAGCCCGTACGATTGTGGGAGCGGCAGGAATCAAGGCCGGTTCCGCTCAGGGCGACGGGCAGCAACGGCTGGTCGACTTTGCCTTTGAACGCGTCCGTCACTACGTCCGTACCGTCCATGGGTTACGGGATGATGTCGTGAATGCCGTCGTGAGTGTGACCGACCGTCAGTCGTTCGACCTGCGAGACCTCCTGGCCAAGATGCAGGCGTTGCAAGCGGTGACCACTCGGGCAGAGTTCGACCCGTTGATCGTCGGATTCAAGCGCGCCCATCGGCTGGTTGAAAAAGAGCAGTGGGATCGTCAGCCGGTCGCCTCGGCCGTCTTTCAAGATGCCACCGAGTCCGCTCTGCATAAGGCGGTATCGGAGGAACGGGAGCGAATGGGGACCTCGATGCAGGCGGGCGATTACGGCAAGGCGCTGGAATCACTGGTGTGTCTGAAGCCGGCCATCGACGCCTTTTTTGCCGCAGTGATGGTGAATGTCGACGACAAGGCGGTGCGCAGTAATCGATTATCATTGCTCAAAGAGGTGGATGAATTCTTCATGTCATTCGCGGACTTTTCCCAGATTGTGGTACAAGGGAGCTAGTCGGGGTATGGCCTTATGGCGCAGGATTTCCCATCGCAGGCTGGCCTGGCAGAACCGGGGAATGAGGCGCTGCGTTCCACCCGTGTTCAGCGGTATGCGCGGGTCATCACGATCGTCCTGATCGTGCTGTGCAACGGGATTTTTCTGCTCGGCATATGGGCGAGCGGCGTCAACCTGGATGAGTTGGTCAAGACGCAGGATCAGTTTAATCCTCAAAATGACGTGTGCCTTCGACTCAGTTGGCAGCGTCTCGCCGGATCGACTGAGCCGATCCGCCTCTGCTCAGAATGGATCAATCTTTCGGATCCGACAGGCAGACCTCATGTGCTGGACAAAAACACCAAAGTACGGCAGGGTTCTGATGGGCGCTATTACGTGGATCATGGAATCAAGGCCGATTATCGTCTCGTGGGATTTGTCGGATTTGTCGCGGCGGTCATCGTCTTCGGGATGCTGACGCGGCGGTATCTGGTCAATCGGTACCGGCTGCAACTTGAATTGGCTGCAGGCAGACCAGTCGTCTAGGTTCAGTGGGGCGATCGCAAAGGAGAGCAGGCGTGGCAAAGAAATACGTGTACTACTTCGGAGACGGCAAGGCGGAAGGCACGTCCAACATGAAAGAGTTGCTGGGCGGCAAAGGCGCCGGTCTGGCCGAGATGACCAATCTGGGCATCTCCGTGCCTCCCGGATTCACCATCACCACAGAAGCCTGTGTCGAGTACTACAAGCTGGGAAAGAAGTATCCGCCCGGGATGTGGGAGATGGCGTCGGCGTCGCTCAAGCGGGTGGAACGGTCGATGGGGATGGGATTCGGCGATCCGGAACGGCCCCTGCTGGTCTCCGTGCGTTCCGGTGCGCGCGCGTCGATGCCGGGGATGATGGACACCGTGCTTAATGTCGGCCTGACGCTCAAGACGGTCGAAGGGTTGGCGGCCAAGACGAAGAACGAACGGTTCGCGCAGGACAGCTATCGCCGGTTCATCACGATGTTCGGCAGTATCGTTATGGGTGTGCCGCGTGAACACTTCGAAGCGATTCTGAATCACAAAAAAGAAGAAATGGGCGTGAAGCACGAGACGCAGCTCGATGCCCGCGCCTTACGCGATCTCGTGGAGCGCTTCAAGTCGCTGGTCAAGGAAGAAACGGGCAAAGGGTTCCCGGACGATCCGAATGAACAGCTGAAGCTGGCGATCGACGCGGTGTTTTCATCCTGGAACGGTGCGCGCGCCATTACCTACCGCCGGCTGAACGGGATTCCGGATCACTGGGGCACGGCAATCAACGTCGTGGCCATGGTGTTCGGCAACATGGGCGACACCAGCGGTACCGGCGTCGCGTTCACGCGGGATCCCAACTCGGGCGAGCGGAAATTCTTCGGTGAATGTCTGATGAATGCGCAAGGCGAGGATGTGGTGGCTGGAATCAGGACGCCGCTGCCGGTGACGGAGCTCGGCAGGACCGTGCCTCCCGCCTATAAAGAGCTGGAACATACCTACAAGCGATTGGAAAAACATTACCGCGACATGCTCGACCTGGAATTTACGATCCAGGAGGGCAAGTTGTATATGTTGCAAACGCGCGTCGGGAAACGCACCGGCATTTCCGCCGTGCGGATCGCCGTCGAGATGGTCAAAGAGGGGTTGATTACCAAGCGCGAGGCGGTGCAGCGGGTCGGGCCGGATCAGCTCGCACAGTATCTCTATCCGATCTTCGATACCCAGTCTGAAGCGGGTTCAACCCCGTTGGGTAAGGGACTGCCGGCCGGGCCCGGAGCGGCGGCGGGAAAGATCGCGTTGACGCCGGATCGCGCCGTCGAGATGAAGGCGTCCGGGCAACGGGTCGTATTGGTCCGTGATGAAACCAGTCCCGACGATATTCATGGCATGAATGCCGCGACAGGCTTTGTGACGGCGCGCGGCGGGATGACCTCCCATGCGGCGGTCGTGGCGCGGCAGATGGGCAAAGTGTGCGTGGCCGGATGCGAGGCCGTCGAAGTCATCGATACTCAATCGGTGCGCATCGGCTCGAAAGTGTTCCGGGAAGGCGACTATCTGTCTGTGAACGGGTCGACCGGCAATGTGTATGACGGCGATATTCCCGTCATGGAATCCGAGATCATTCAGGTGGTGCAGGGGAAGCTGGATGCGAAGAAGTCGCAGAAGTATCAGCTATTCTCGACCATTCTTTCCTGGGCGGACAGTGCGCGGACGATGAAGGTGCGGGCGAATGCCGATGTGCCGGACCAGGCCAAGATCGCCCGCGGGTTCGGCGCCGAGGGGATCGGGCTCTGCCGCACGGAACACATGTTCTTTGCCGAAGACCGCATTCCGATCATGCAGAAGATGATTCTGGCCAGGACGAAGGAAGATCGGGAAAAGTATCTGGAGCAGTTGCTGCCGCTGCAGAAGCAGGACTTCATCGGGCTCTATCGCGAGATGGAGGGATTCCCGGTCACCATTCGCTTGCTCGATCCGCCGCTGCACGAGTTTTTGCCGAAGCGTGAAGAGTTGATGGTGGAGATCGCCCAGCTGGAGTTGACCGGCAAGGACGGAGCGAAGCTGGAAGAGCAGCGCCGTTTGCTCGCCCGTGTCGAAGAGCTGCATGAATTCAATCCGATGCTGGGGCTGCGCGGCTGCCGTCTGGGCATTACGATGCCGGAGATCACGCGCATGCAGGCGCGCGCCATTATCGAGGCGGCCTGCGAGCTGGCGAAGGAAGGCAAGAAGATCGTTCCGGAGATCATGATTCCGCTGGTGGGCATGGTGGCGGAAATGAAATCGCAGAAGGATCTCATTCGCGAAGTCGCGCAAGAAACCATGAAGCGCTACAACGTGAAGCTGTCCTATCTCGTCGGGACCATGATCGAATTGCCCCGCGCCGCCGTGACCGCCGAACGGATCGCGGAAGAGGCTGAGTTCTTCTCGTTCGGGACGAACGATCTCACCCAGACGACCTTCGGATTCTCCCGCGACGACGCGGCGAAGTTCATCGATCATTACCGAACCGTGAAGATCATGGATGCGGATCCCTTCGCCACCCTCGACCGCGAGGGCGTGGGGGCGTTGATGAAGACGGCGATTACCGGCGGGCGCAAGTCGCGGCCGGGGATCAAGCTCGGCATCTGCGGCGAACATGGCGGCGATCCGAGTTCCGTCGAGTTCTGCCATCAGCTGGGGCTGGATTATGTGAGCTGTTCGCCGTTCCGCGTAGCCATCGCGCGGCTGGCGGCAGCTCAAGCGGCGATCGCCGAAGCAGACGCTAAGCCGGTTGCATCCAAGAAAGCCGTGCCGGCGCGCCTCAAGATGGTGAAATCCGCGAAGGCCTCGAAGTCTGTGAAGCGGGCCAAGCCGGCGCCCAAGAAGCTTTCAGCCAGCCGCAATAAACGGTGACGGTCCGCGCGCACGATCTCCACTATATGTCGCTGGCTCTTTGCCTTGCCGCGAAGGGTCTCGGTAAGACCAGCCCCAACCCGATGGTTGGGGCCATTGTCGTTTCCAAAGGCCGCATCGTCGGCCAAGCCTACCATCACGCAGCCGGCCAACCCCATGCTGAAGTGCTCGCACTGCGGCAGGCCGGACATCTGGCGCGCGGAGCCACGCTTTACGTCACACTCGAACCCTGCAGCCATCTGAAGAAACGCACTCCGCCTTGCGTGCCGGCGGTGATTCACTCCGCGGTACGGCGCGTGGTGGTCGCCATGCGCGATCCCAATCCGGCCGTCAGTGGGAAAGGCCTTGCGCAACTGCGTCGAGCCGGGCTGGCCGTCACGGTCGGGGTTGCGCGGAAAGAGGCGGAAGCGTTGAATCAGGCCTATTGCCATTGGATTGTCACGAAGCGGCCCTATGTGACACTCAAGGCCGGGATGACCTTGGATGGACAGATTGCAACGGCCTGCGGGGAGTCCAAGTGGATTACGGGGCTGCAATCACGGCGGGAGGTTCACCGGTTGCGTTGTGCAGTGGACGCCGTGATCGTGGGTATAGGGACGGTACAGAAAGACAACCCGTCTCTGACGGCACGCAAATCGCCTGGTCTGACGGCTCTGGCTGCGACCCAGCCGGCGCGGGTTGTGGTCGATAGTCGTTTGCGCATCGGCCGTTCAGCAAAAATTCTCACGCAGCAGTCCCTCGCGAAAACGATCATTGCCGCGACGAAGTCTGCTCCATTGCCGCGACGCAGGGCGCTTGATCGACAAGGGATCGAAGTGCTGCTGTTGCCGAGTCGCGGTGGCCACGTGTCGCTGAAACATCTCCTCACGGCCTTGGGCGAGCGCGGGATGATCTCTGCCATAGTGGAGGGAGGCGGGGAGTTGAACGAAGCGTTTCTCAAAGCCGGGCTGGTGAATCATGTGAGGCTGTATGTGGCGCCGACTCTCCTGGGCGGGAAAGCCTCGAAAGGTGTCATCGGAGGAGTGGGCCCGCGCCGGTTGGCGGATGCCTGGAAATTGAGGCAAGTGCGCACCAGGATTCTGGGGAAGGATGTTGTGGTTGAAGGCGACGTATAATGGAACCATGAAGAAGTTCTTCATGGTCAGGCGAGCGGTGCACTATGTGTGTCTTCTGCTGGTCTGGTGTTGTCTCGTCGCAGCGGGAGAGTCGGTGTGGTCTGCCGATCTCCCGTCTGCGAGTCACAATCTCACAGTCGATGTCTTGGCCTATCTCGACGAAACGGATAGCACGAAGGCGGAGGCCGTGCTTCAACAATTGCTCGCCAATCCGGAAGTCACGATTGATCAAGTCAGCCGCGCCATCCAGACCGGACGAACCTATCAGGCCATGCCGGTCGGGACGATGACTGAGGAACAGATCGTGGTGCGCGAGCGCACGTACCACTATGCGTTCTCGGTTCCGCTCACGTATCAGCCCGGCAAGGGATATGGACTGGTCGTCTGTCTGCACGGGGCGGGGTTTTCCGGTGATGCCTATCTTGAGCGATGGCAGAACCGCTTGGGCGATGACTATCTTCTGGTCTGTCCGACCTATCCGTCCGGCGCCTGGTTTACCAGACAGGCGGAAGATCTCGTGCTCGCCGTCATCGAACGAGTGCAGGCGCAGTATCACGTCGATCCGGACCGGGTGTTTCTCACCGGCATGTCGAACGGCGGGATCGGCACCTGGTTGATCGGGATGCATCATGCGCAACGGTTTGCCGGTCTGGCTCCGATGGCCGGCGGTCTCGACGGCGTGCTGATGCCGTTTCTCGCCAATTTGCGGACCACGCCGGTCTATATCATTCATGGGGCCAAGGATCAGGTCATGCCGGTGGAGTTGAGCCGGACGATCTCGCGCGAGCTGGCGGCGATCGGCTATCCGCATATCTATCGTGAACATGAGCGCGAGCATCCCATGGCCGGCGGGCATTTTTTCCCTCGAGAGGAGCTGCCCGATTTGGTGGCCTGGTTCAACGCTCAGCGCCGGAACCCGTTGCCGGCATCGCTAACGATAGTCCGTGAGGCCAGTCATTTTCAATCGTTCGGCTGGGTGCGGATCGATGCGACCGATCCGATCGCCGCTTTTGCGGACGATCTGGTGTCAAAACTCGATGAGTTGACCAGGAAGAAGCGCTACGCCAGGCTGGATGCCTCAGTGACCGCGCCCAATCGTATCCACGTCGAAGCGGGGCTGGTCCAGCGCTACACGCTGTTTCTGAACGATCAACTGGTGGATGTGTCTAAGCCGGTCACGGTCGTGACGAACAACCATGTGTCATTCGAGGGAATGGTTGCGCCGACGGTCGAAACGCTCTTACGGCAGGCGCGTGCGCGCAAAGATTCCCGGCAACTCTTTACGGTGCAGCTGCCCATTCAGGTGTCGACGCCTGCGCCATGAGCAGGGTTGCCGCCATGCGGGCCTGCGCGGTCGCGGTACTGCTTGTAGCGTCGCTGCCGGTGAATGCTCAAGCGGAATCCTGTCATATCGCTCCGCAGCATGCGGGCGTCACGTTTCCTATCGAGCGTATCGATGCTGCGTGGGTCTGCCGTCTCCAGCCGATCATCGATGAGTTTACAACCGCCAACAAAGTCGGGCCGATTCTGACGCCGTTGCCGGAGTCGGTCTATGTGTATTTGTTGGATCGTCCGCCTGTCGCTGCGGCGCTCCTGAATCGTCTGGAGTTAGGACTGTACAAAGCCGAGACTCGCGGCCCCGGTCGCTATCGGGGAGACGACGGCGAAGGGACTGTGGGCTCGGTCGAACTGGTCTATCAGGATCCGCGTCATCGCCTGTATTATCTGGAAGGGTCGCACCACAGTACGCTGTTGCCGCACTTGACGGGCAAGGCCGTCGTCATGCTCAGCATGGCGACGGTGAAAGATGCTGCCGGTCGGGAGGCCGTCGAGACGACGCTGGTGTCCTATACCAGGCTGGATAATCGAGTTGTGGCCGGACTCGTTTCGCTGCTGCGTCCGCTGGTCGGGCGCACCGTCTCTCGCAAACTGATGAAGGGTATTAACGCAGTGAATCAGCTGGGAATGGAAATGCGGCGGTATCCCGAGCGCGTCCTTTTTGAGGCGACCGATCCGCCGTCATTACCGCCCGAGGACGTCGCTTTCTTGAAGCAGGCCCTTGCGAATATGCCCCGTGTCGGCAGCACCCATAAGATGGAACCGGCAGCACGATGACGTCGTCACGCAGCTTTCTCCTCATCTGCGCCGTCGGGATCTTTTGCTTCATCAGCTACAACATGGTGCGCATGCCGGTGTTGGCCTTGTTTGCCGAGCATCTCGGGGCAGGTCCCGAGCGGATCGGGCTGATCGTGTCGGTGTCGACCTTGACCGGTGTGCTCCTCAAGCTGCCCTCCGGCGCTTTATCCGATATCTATGGCCGGCGATTTTTACTGCGTATCGGGGTCGTGGCGTTCGGTTTGCCGCCGTTTCTCTATCTCTTTATCACGGATCTGAATAGCCTGACGGTTTTGCGATTCGCGCATGGCCTGGCGACGGCTGTTTTCGCTCCGAGCGCATTGGCGACCGTGGCGGAGCTGTATCGTGAACGCCGGGGTGCGGCGCTGGGGACCTATACGGCTTGCACGCAGTCGGGCGCGCTACTCGGGCCGTTTATCGGCGGGTATCTCGCCCATGTAGCCGGATTTGATTCCGCCTTCGTGACAGCCGGGGTGTGTGGCTGTATCGCGATTGTGCTGTTTTACAGTTTGCATCTGGACGTGGCGCCACCGCGAGTAGTCCAGAAAGGCATGCGGCCGCTGTTGGCGGAGATGTGGAAGGGATTCGTGATGGTGGCGCGGAACCGCAAGGTGCTGATCACCAGCGCGACAGACGGCGCCAAGATGATTGCCAACGGCGCGCTCATGGCGTTTCTTCCGCTCTATGGCCTCACGGTGGGGTTGAATCCCGGCGAGGTCGGACTCTTGTTCAGTGTCCAAGCCGGCACATCCTTCTTCTCCAAGCCGATCATGGGGCGCGTGTCAGACCGGGTGGGGCGGCAGCCCCTGATCATCATCGGCCTGCTGATCTGCGCCGTCACGTTTGTCTGTATGCCGCATGTCTCGATCTTTGCTGCATTGCTGCTGCTCTCGGCCGGATTCGGCTTCGGCGAAGCCGTCGTGTCGTCTTCCTCATCTGCTTTTGTGGCGGATAGTTCGGAGTTTAAGGCGCTGGGGGCGGGAATGGGCATGCAGGGCACCATCGGCGACATCGGCCATGCGAGCGGACCATTGTTGGCAGGCGTTCTGATCGCCAACATGAGTT
Organism: uncultured Nitrospiraceae bacterium; assembly: GCA_964555285.1. Taxonomy (GTDB): domain Bacteria; phylum Nitrospirota; class Nitrospiria; order Nitrospirales; family Nitrospiraceae; genus JBBIQV01. The sequence continues at coordinate 149,965 of CAZKRM010000002.1, read as the reverse complement.
ATACCGGAGCCTTCACGATCATCGCGAGCCTGCAGATCGCCGCCGCGATGGTCTTTTGGCTGACGATGAGGAATCGATAAGCAGGTGCTATAATGGCGCCGCGAATAACGATTGTTGCACATCATCATGAGGAAAGACTGATGTTCACTGGCATTGTCGAAGAAATGGGCGCAGTGATTTCGCTGGAGAAGACGCTGGCCGGCACGAGGATGACGCTGCTGGCCTCGACCGTCATGAGCGATCTCAAGATCGGCGACAGTGTGAGCGTGAACGGGATTTGCCTCACGGCGATTTCCAAAAGCGACAGCAGTTTTACGGTGGAGGTGTCTCCAGAGACACTCTCAGTTACGACGCTGGGCCTGCTTGCGTCAGGCACACCCGTGAATCTCGAACGGGCCATGAAGCTGAGTGAGCGCATCGGCGGGCATCTGGTCGCCGGGCATGTCGATGGCGTCGGCACGATTCGAAGCCGGCAGCAGGATGGGAATGCCGTGATCTTCACCATCGAAGCGCCGCAAGACATTCTGCGCTACTGCGTCGTGAAGGGCTCGATCACCGTCGATGGTATCAGCCTCACGATCAACGATGTGACGAATCACGGGTTCTCTATTGCCATCATCCCATATACCGCCACAGTGACGACGTTGGGCCTCAAGCAGGTGAACGATCCCGTCAATCTCGAATCCGACCTCATCGGCAAATACGTCGAACGCCTCCTCCAAGAGCGTGGACAGGTCGCGCCAAAGCCGACCCCTGTCATCGACAAGGACTATCTGCAGAAGCGTGGACTGATTTGACGGCTGTCAGTGGCGCAATTCTTTTTGTCTTTGCTCGGAAGGTGCAATATGGCGCGCAAACAGTTGCTGGAGCCGATACATCCGGGGAAAATTTTGTACGAAGAGTTCATGAAGGCGATGGACATCAGTATCAATCGGCTTGCCCGTGAGCTCCATGTGTCGCCAGGCAGGATCAGCGCGATCGTCAACGGAAAGCGCGCCATCACGGCCGATACGGCGTTTCGCTTGAGCCGGTATTTGGGAACGTCGTCGGATCTCTGGATGGGGCTCCAAATTGAGTTTGATCTGCGTGTGGCGAAGCGGGCCGTCGGGGAAGAAATCGAGAGACACATTCAGCAGCACGTGGCATGATTGGCTCCCTGCGGGCCGGCGTGAGGTTCCACGGCGTGTCGTACGGTCAGCAATGGCAGATCCGGCTCTTATGCGGATCGGCCCAAACACTGTTAGTTTCCTTTGCAAGCAACATGAATCTCCTGAACCCTGGAAAATTGATCGCTCTTTCGCAGGCTCCGGAAGGGGCGAGCGAGTTTGAAGAGTGGTGTTGTCAGAGCGATATCCTGCCTTTCCTGGCGGAAGAAGCGAACGATGACTATGTTTTGGTTTATGCCACCCTCGACCATGTCTATATTTACGCCCTGTTAGTTCCTGAGAATGTGAATCTCGAAGATCACGGAGATGATCTTCGTGGCTGGAGTTCAAATCCTTTCTCAGGTTGGAGTCTGGTCGCAAGCCAGGAGGATGTTTGGATTGAAAGGCCGTGTCATTCTGAAGGAAGTGAAATTCTAAAGACGGCAACCCAAATCATTTTTGGTCGGTCATTCGAGGGGCGCGCTGGAGATGCCAGCTACTTTGAAGTAAATCAGGAAATCACACAGGTTCTGGATCTTCACTACGTGAACGAAAGAAATGCGTGGTGCAGATTGGATCGGCATGGCGATATCGAGGAATGCATTAAGGTTGTTACTCTCGAGGGTGGTCGCGCTGTCGTAGTGAAGTCTGAGGTATTGAACAAATATTGCGCAGCTTCTCGAACAAAGTTTCTTAGAATGTTCGACTTTACCAGGTTTCGGAATGGGAGTTTTCATGGATGGGGAGATGGTCGAGACGAAAGACATCTTCCTGAGTACGATGGAATAGCTGTGAGTCTGACAGTTCAGCCTGGGGTTGGTAGCTACTCGCGCGGGGTCCAGCTAATCGAACCAAGGATATCTGTGGCGTCAGTTCGAGCAGAAATTTGGGGAGCTCATGACGAAGACGAGAGGGAATACGCTAGCTTCATTATGCAGGATTGGAAGAACAAGCGAATAGTAGAAATATCCTGCGCGCCCGGCGCGACAGTCAACTATTTCACAAAATCAGACCTTCCATTTGAGCTTAGTCCTGCTTTTTTTCGCCCCGAAGTGCTTTCTAAGTACAAAGCTGATCGTCAGAAGTACACCTTGCAAGATAGGTCCATCACCTGCCGCGGAGCCTGGCATCTAGAAACGTATGACATCAACCAAGCGGGCCAAGTACATACTTATCTTGTGTATCTGCGTCGGCTCCCCTATGAGGAGCAGTTGCATTGGAAACAGTTCAACGAGGCGCCGAAAACAGGGGTGTCAAAGAGAGCCTTCACGACCGACTTTGAAGGTCAGTGGTATGACGAGTACGATGCTCTTCCAGCTCTGAAAACTCGGCTACGTGGGCTTGTTGAGAGTAACTGCCCTTGGTGGAATCTGCCAGATTTTGAGCAGCTTGATGAAGTTCACTACCCGGTGACTGCATCACGGGACGAATGGGCAAACGAAATGATGGCGTTGAATCAACTGCTTGTTGAAGGGTTGGACCAAAAGTGGTTGAAGGCGAAAGCTATGGAACTGGGCGAAACGCCGTCAGCCACTATGCGTCAGTTGAAGTTGCTGGAGCGCTGCTTGGTAGGGTTGGGATTTGAGGAAGAACATGCACATGATCTTATGAGCCCCTTTCATGAACTCCACAACCTGAGATCGTTAGTCCGAGGTCACCGATGGGGCTCGGAGGCAACCAGTGAGAGCAAGCGAGTCTTGAAAGAGTTCGGCGAGTACAAGGCCCATTTCACCTCCCTTTGCCAGAGCTGCGATGAATCACTTGAGCTTATCGTTGCGGGATTTTCTGAGCATGAGAAGGACAAACGGGGGCTTTCTAAATAATCTGGGTGTGTGCTTGGATGGATATGTCGTTCGAACCACTCATTGAGATCGAATATAAGGTTTGTCAGGAAGGCGCGGACTAACGCAACCTCGCGCCCCGTTCTCAACCTTATGCCCGGTCAAGAACGGGGATCCAATCTTAAGCGGTTATTTCACCAAAAACGTGTTTGAGTCTTCGCCTGATGCGGTCGTGACGGTGAGCATCGCCAAGCCTTTGCGTCCGCCGCTCGGGACGGTGGTGGAAATCTTGCTGTCGCTCTCGATTTTGAACGTTGCGGCGTGGCCTGGTCCGAAAGAAATACTGCGCAGGCAATCGCTGTTGCCGAAGTTCGCTCCCGTAATAGTCACCTTGTCACTGGCCTTGCCCTCGTCGGGGCTGACTTTGTCGATGCTGGGTGCCAGGCCGAAGCAGGCGGGAGCCTTTCCGGCAGTCTCGGCCCTTTGGTATTTCGCCTGAGTAGCGGCGCAGCGCTGAGCGCTAGGTCTTGTTGCGTGATGCGCAACGTGCTATACGTAGCGTGTGATCCAATCATTCCGACACAAGGGGCTTCGGAAGTTCTTTGAGTCGGGAGGCGCGGCGGGTATCCAGCCGGACCACTCCAAGCGTCTGCGCATGCTGTTAGCGGCCTTGGACACGGCTCTGTCCATTGAGGACATGAGTGTTCCAGGGTTTCGACTGCATTCTTTGAAGGGATCGGAGCGCGGACGATGGTCTGTGTGGGTCAATGGAAACTGGCGCGTAACGTTCAAGTTCCAAGACGGGCACGCCTACGTCTTGGATTATGAGGACTACCACTAATGGCTATGCACAATCCTCCCCATCCCGGCGAGTTCATTATTCAGGTCTATCTGGATCCCAACAATCTGAGCGGCCGCGAGTTGGCCGGGAAGCTCGGCGTGGCTGCTTCAACGCTGAATCGCATTCTTACGGGCACTAGCCGCATCAGTCCTGAAATGGCGCTACGCCTTTCGAAGGCTCTTGGTCGTTCTCCGGAGAGTTGGCTTGCCATGCAGTACAACCACGATCTCTGGCAAGCCAAGCAGCATGTGAAGCTCGGCAAGGTCGTGAAAGTCAGGCTCACAGCGGCCTAACAGGTGCTTCGAGGCGGACGCGGTGAAATGTCTCGGAGTTTCGTTTACGCTTTTGGCCGGAAAGGACAAATGGGGACATTTGCATTGATCTGGGTGTGAGCCGGGTAGATATGCTCATTGAGTCACACATCGCGACCGAACCCAAAATCTGCCAGGAAGGCGCGGACTAGCGCCAACCTCGGGCCTCGTTCTCAACCTTGTGTCAGGTTCAGAACGAGGCTTCAATCCTGAGGGGTTACTTCACCAAAAACATTTTTGAGACTTCGCCTGATGCGGTCGTGACGATGAGCATCGCCAGGCCTTTGCGTCCGCCGCTCGGGATGGTGACTTTCCAGGCCATGTGCCGGCATGTCATCCGGTACTATTCCTCGATCGTCGAGATATCTCCCGGATCTTGTCCGAGTTCCTTGGCCTTCAGGACGCGCCGCATGATTTTTCCCGACCGGGTCTTGGGGAGAGACGGCACGATATCGATTTCCGACGGTACGCCGATTTTCCCCAGTTCCTTCATCACTTGATCTTTGATCGATTGAATCAAAGCGGGGCTTTCGGTTTCGCCTTGCTTCAAGATGATAAAGGCCTTGATGGACTCGCCGACGAGTTTGTGCGGTTTGCCGATGACGGCGGCCTCGGCCACAGCATGGTGGCTGACCAGCGCGCTCTCCACTTCGGCGGTGCCCAACCGGTTGCCGGCGACTTTAATCACGTCGTCGGCGCGGCCCATGAACCACATGTAGCCGTCGGCGTCTTTGTGGCACACATCGCCGGCGGTATAGCAGTTCGGGATCGTATTCCAATAGGTCTTGTAACGTTCCGGATCTTTGTAGATCGTGCGCATCATGGAGGGCCAGGGTTTCTTGATCACGGCAAAGCCGCCGGCGTTGGCGGGGAGGCTGTTTCCTGCGCTGTCCACCACATCGGCTTCGATGCCGAGAAACGGCCGCGTGGCTGAGCCCGGCTTCAAGGGCACGGTCGGTAGCGGCGTGATCAGGATGGACCCCGTTTCTGTCTGCCACCAGGTGTCCATGATGGGTTTATCTTCACCGGTTGCGCGGTGGAACCATTCCCAGGCTTCCGGATTGATCGGTTCGCCGACGCTGCCGAGGATGCGCAAGGTCGAGAGGTTATATTTCTTGGGCCAGTCTTCTCCGTATCGCATGAGCAGGCGAATGGCCGTCGGGGTGGTGTAGAAAATGGAGACGCCGTAGCGCTCGATCAAATCCCACCAGCGGCCGGGGTTCGGATAGTCCGGCTTGCCTTCCGCGGTGAGGATCGTCGCGCCGTTCAGCAGTGGGCCATAGACGATGTAACTGTGGCCGGTAACCCAGCCGGGATCAGCCACGCAGAAATACACATCGTCGTCTTTTAGATCGAACACATATTTCGTGGTGATGTAGGTGCCGACCATGTAGCCGCCATGGACATGCACGACGCCCTTCGGTTTGCCGGTGGTGCCGGAGGTATACAAGATATAGAGCGGATCTTCGGCATCCAGCTTGACCGCTTCGCATTCCGTGGATTCGCCTTTTAACCACTCATACCAATCAAGCTCCTTGGGAGCGGCCAGCGCGATTTCCGGCTTCTGACGACGCACCACGATGACGTGCTCGACCGTCGGGCAGGTCTTCAGGGCTTCGTCCACGACTGGCTTGAGGGGAATGACTTTTCCGCGGTCGTAGCCGATGTCGGCGGTGATGACCAAATGGGATTCCGCATCGTGGATACGACTGGCCAGAGCCGGGGCGCTGAACCCGGAATAGACGACACTGTGAATCGCGCCGATGCGGGCGCAGGCCAGCATGGCCACGATTTGCTCGGGAACTTTCGGGAGATAAATAGTAACGCGGTCGCCCTTCTTCAGGCCCAGCTTCTTGAGCGCGTTGGCGCAGCGATTGACCTGGCGATAGAGCTGCCCGTAGGTGAAGACGCGCTCGGTATCGTTCTCACCGACCCAGATAACGGCGACTTTATTTGTTCGTCCGTTTTTGACGTGGCGATCAAGGCAGTTGTACGAGATGTTGCAGGTGGCCCCCACAAACCATTTTGCGAAGGGGTAGTTCCACTCCAGCACTTTGTTCCACGGCGTAAACCATTCGAGTTCCTTGGCGACTCCGCTCCAGAAGGCTTCCGGATCGGCAATCGATTTCTTATATTCGGCGTCGTAATTCTGAATATGGGCGGCGGCTTTGGTCTTGGCGCTTGGCTCGTAGGTTCGGCTTTCCTTCAGTAGAGTCTCAATTTTCTCGCTCATGACGCACACACCTCCTCGGTCGATAGCCGTCTCAGCACGAATGGGATGATTATGGAGAAAGGGACTTCCCCCTGCAACCATACAATTGTACGGGGATCGGTCCAGGTATCGTGTAAACTGCCGGGATGCGCAGGTTCGTCGGCTGGATTCCTTGACAGCCGTCACGGCGCAAGGGTAGGCTCATCCGGAGCCGGTCATGCAAACACTTCTTCGATCGATCACATCTCTGCTTTCCCGGCGCCACTGCGCTACGAGTTTTGGTCTCGGGCTGTTCCTGCTTGCCTGGTTAGGCGGAGCGCAGTCTGCTTCAGCCCAGTTGGGGAAACCCGAGGGGCTCTACTACAAATCATGGGCGGTGATCATCGGCGTGGAGCGCTATCTGCTGGCTCCATCGATTCCCGGAGCGGTGGCGGACGCCAAAACGGTGTCCCAGGCATTTCGACAGATGGGCTTCGATGAAGTGGTCGAAGTCTATGACAAGGATGCCAGCTTTCGCCGTCTGCAGCAGCTCTTGTCGGATATGTTGCCGCGCAAGGTCGGACGGATGGATCGTCTGGCGCTCTTCTACGTGGGGCATTCCGGAGTGACGCAAGATGCCGATGGGAAGGATTTAGGCTATCTGGTTCCCTCGGATGCGCAGATCAATAATGTCGCCAAGTCCATTACCTTCGACCAGCTCAAGGAATTTACCCGGCGTCTGGCGGCGAAGCACACCCTGCTCATTCTTGATACTGCGGTCCGAGGCTGGGAAGCCACGGCGCCTCAGCAGTTGTCTCTCGAAGGCCGGTTGTCACCGGAGGACGACACGGAACGGCGCGCCATGCAGGTGATTACTGCCGGGGATAAGGGGGAAGTGTCGAAGCGTGTCGGGGATGCGAGTGTGTTCGTCAAAGCGCTTCTGACGGGGTTACAGGGTGCGGCGGATCTGAACAAGAATGGCTGGCTGATGGCTTCCGAGTTGGGAGCGTATCTTGAAAAGGAAATCCCCGGCGTCACGCAGGGGCAGCAACATCCGATATCCGCCAGGCTGGACGGGGATGGCGACTTCATTCTCATCGAAGGGCGCAAGGCCGCATTTGTGCTCGGCGCGGGGCCCCAGACGCCGGCTGAACGGCAACAGGCGGCACGGGCGCAATATGACCAGGCGTTTGTGTTGCTCCAGGAGGGGAAGCGCGTAGAGGAAGCTCTGGAACGACTGAACCGCTCGATTGATTTGAATCCGGAATTCGGTGATGCCTATGTGCTGAAAAGTTATCTCCGGTTGGAGATCCTGCCCAATCTTGACGAGGCCTTGACCGCCGGCCAGTTGGCCGTTAAGCACGCGCCCACGAACCCTGACTCGTACTACACGTTGGGGTTGATCTATGAAAAGCGGGGGAATTTCCCGGAAGCCGAACAGGCGCTTTTGCAGGCGCTCAAGGTGAACGCCGGTTATCAGGATGTCTATTTTTCACTCGGCACGCTCTACGCGGATTATCTGAAGGATCAGGCGAAGTCTGTCGAGGCGTTTCGCCGCTATGTCGAGTTGGGCGGAACCGATTCCCGCGCGCGAGCGGCCGTGAGTCAGGCCGATACCCAGAAAAAACCTTAGTCTTTCCCGCCACCCTTGAGATAGCCCAATCCGATCTTCAGCGCGCGTCTCGTGATTTCGGCCCAGCGCACTTGCGGATATTCTGCCAAGACCGCGGCGGCCTTGGGATCTTGAATGTCCAGGCTGGCGATCTTAATAATGCCGTCTTCTATTTGAACGTCGGCCACAGTGTGTGTCTCCTCTAAGAATCATCACGGAGTGGATTGAATACGCGCAGTCTCGTCAACCGTTCATACCCCGTTGCGTTGACTGAAGCAGGGTCGCATGTTAGCATGAATTCACGCGAATTTTCGAATCGTTTGAGGTTCCACGTCATCAATTCCCGTTATGGATGAAGGAGGATCGCATGGCTATATCGCAAGCGCGTTTTACGAGACTGGCGGGCGCCGGGCTTGCCGTTGTTCTCTTGGTCGGACTTGCCGCTTGTGGTGGCCCTCCAAAGTGGGTGCAGAAGGGGTCGGGAGCGTTCAACGAGAAGGAGAGCAAGGCGTTCTATGGCGTGGGGGCGGTGGTTGGAGTGCGGAACGAGCCATTGGCCTGGGATACGGCTGAGAATCGCGCGCGCGCCGAAATTGCCAAGACCTTTGAAACCTACACCGGTTATCTGATGAGAGATTACGCGGCGTCGACGACCGCCGGCGATTTCACCAGAAACACGGAGGAGCAGAATGTCGAGCGGGCGATCAAGACGGTCACGACGGCGACGCTGAGCGGTGTGCGCCCGATTGATCGATACAAAGACGACAAGACCAACACGTATTACGTCCTCACCAAGCTGAACCTCGAAGAAATGAAGAACAACTTGGAGCAGGCGAAAGAGCTCAATGCGCAGGTGCGCGACTTTGTCCGGAAGAATGCCGATAAGATGTTCGATCGGCTGGAGAAAGAAGAAGACAAGCGCTTGGCGCGATAACGCTTCGAGTGTCTCGTTCTTATGAGGATTTTCAGCGGAGGGACCGATGTGATGGCGATGAAGTCCGGATGGCTGGCGGTGGGAGCGGTGGCGGTGTTGACTCTGGCAGGGTGCGGGCATGAAACAAAAGTGACGCGGGTCGATGCCGGTGTGGTGACCGATCTCAGCGGGCGCTGGAACGATACCGACTCGCGGATGGTGGCTGAGACCATGGTCAAGGAGTCGCTTGGTTACCCCTGGCTCGGCAACTTTACCCAAGCAAAGCATCGCCAGCCTGTTGTGGTGGTCGGCACGATCTTGAACAGCAGCCACGAGCACATCAGCGTCCAGACGTTTGTGACCGACCTTGAGCGTGAACTGACCAATTCACAGAAGGTCACGTTCGTCGCCGGCAAGGGCGAGCGCGATGAGCTGCGCACCGAGCGCAAAGAGCAAGCGATGTTTTCACGCGAGGATACGCAAAAGGCTCCTGGAAAAGAAATCGGCGCCGATTACATGATGAAGGGGACGATTTCGACGATCCTCGACGAAGCGGATGCGACCAAAGCCGTGTTCTATCAAGTGGATCTCCAGATGATCGACCTGGAGAGTAATGCCAAGGTCTGGTACGGACAGAAGAAAATAAAGAAGGTCATCGAAAAGAAAAGAACCATTTTCTAGGCTCCAGAACTCTGTTGAGCCCTCTCTTCTCACGTGTTGCCCGCAGTTCTCCGGCGCCGTGGCGCGCTGTCTGTTCATCCCTTCGATTCGCTGTGCCTGCCGGGCTGCTTCTGTTGACCGCGTGCGGTCCTCCCATCAATCGCTACCTGTTGATCGAGCAGAGTTTGGCGGCGGGTGACGCCAAGCAGGCAGACGCGATTGTGCAACAAGCTGAAAAATCCTACGGAGAGAAGAGTCGCCTGCTGTATGGCATGGATCGCGGGATGACGCTGCAATTGGCCGGCGATTACCAGCAGAGCAGCGCTGTTTTGGAACAGGCCGAAGAGGAAGTGGAACGGCTCTATACCAGGACGGTTCGCTCTGAAGCCGCCGCCTTTCTTACCAATGACAATGCCTTATTCTACGAAGGCGATCCCTACGAACATGTGATGATCAATGTCGTCAAGGCGTTGAACTACGCCGCGCAGGGGCAGCTCCAGGAAGCCTTGGTGGAAGCCCGCCGGATCGATCACCGGCTCAACGTGCTTACGGATAAGGTCAAAGACAAGGCGAGCTATCGAGAGGACGGGTTTGCCCGATATCTGACGGGCATTCTCTATGAGGCGACGGACGACGTGAATAACGCGTTCATTGCCTACCGGAAGGCCTATGACGCGTATGAAGCCAACCGAGGCTGGGCGCGCACGCCGGTGCCGACACAACTCCGCGCCGATCTCTTGCGGACCGCTGACGCGCTCAGTTTGACGAATGAGTTTGAGGAGTATCGCCGGCTCTTCCCTGACACGATATGGCAGGCCAGTGCGGCGCAGCGCGGTCTCGCCCAAGTGGTATTGATCAGTTATAATGGCCGCGCCCCCCGCAAGGAGGACCGCTTTCTTGACTTGCCGATCAGCCTGGATGCCTTGCAGCTCGTGTTGTTGAATCGCGGGTTCTCTCAGTCGAACAGGCATCAGAACCGGGGTGTCGATAGCGTCCTGTATGGCCTCAATGGTCGTGTCGTGCGCGTGGCGGTGCCTCGCTTGGCGACGCAGAAAACGCAGGTGCCTGTGGAGCAGTTGACGCTGGTCGGCGAGACCGGTCGGCAGGTGAGGGTCTCTTCAGAGTTGGGACAGAACGTTTCCGCGTTGGCCGACAAAAGTCTTTCCGATCGGTTGCCCGGCATCACGGTCAAGGCGCTGGCTCGCGCAGCCGTCAAGTTCGCGATGGCGGAAGGGGCCACACGCGGGGCCCAGCAAGCGGCCGGTAAAGATGCCGCTCCTTGGGTGGGACTCATCGTCGGGCTTCTGACGAAGGGCCTTGCGGTGGCCTCGGAAGAGGCTGATAAGCGCAGTTGGCAGACGCTCCCGGATGAAATTCATATCGCTCGCGTGTGGGTCGATCCCGGGCAGTATGCAGCGTCGGTGCAGCTGATCGGGCGAGGAAACGATCCGACGACGGAGAACAGGCGCCTGCTCACGCTGGCCCCAGGACAAACCGCGGTCATGATTCAACGGGTGATTCAATGAGGGCACCGGCCGGTCTGAGGCGCGAAGTCGTGTTGCCGCTGGGTATGCTGTTCGTCGCAGGAATGGCCCTCTCGAGTTGTACGTGGTTTGGGGGGAAGGCGAAGCCGGCATGGGTGGACGGGACGAGCGCAGAGTTTTCATCGACTCAATATCTCTTAGGAGAAGGGCAGGCGTCGAGCAAGAGCGCCGCAACCGATCAGGCCTATGCGGCCGTGGCCAGAGTTTTCAAGGCCGAGGTTGCGGCGCAGGCGAAGGATTGGGAGTCGTATCTGCTCGTCGAAAACCGGGGATCGACGAATACCGAACGGCGGTTGACGCTGGATCAGGTGACGAAAGTCTCTACCGATAAAGTCCTCGAGAACGTAAAGATTCTCGATACCTGGTACGACCGGCATCAGGGGATGCACTATGCCTTGGCGGGGATGCATCGCGGCCAGGGCGAAGCGGCGATGATGGATAAGATGCGAGAGCTGGATCGGACGATTGAGACCGATCTGCTCGAAGCGCGGCAGACCACTGACAAGTTGACGAAAGTGCGAGATCTCCGGCGTGCCATACGGAATCTTGTGATGCGCGACGCGTTCAATGCAGATCTGCGCGTCATCCGTTCCTCCGGCCAGGGAACTCCGGCCGCGTATCGTGTGAATGAACTGTCGAATGAGCTGGATCAGTTTCTTTCGACGAACCTGGTCATCGCGGTCGAGGTCGCGGGGGATCATGCAGAGCCGACCCAGCGATCACTCACGGAAGGGCTCATTCGTGAGGGATTGCATGTGACCACCCAACGGGCCGGCAGCGAATTGCTGGTGCGCGGTACCGTGCGTATCTGGCCGATCGATGTGCGCGACCCGCAATTCAAGTTTGTCCGGTGGTGCAGCGACTTCGATGTGGTGGAGTCCTCGACGCAGCGTGTGGTCGGCGCGGTATCGCGCGGCGGGAAGGAAGGGCATCTGTCCGATCGCGAAGCCACCGCGAAAGCCCTACGGGTTATTCAACAAGAATTTTCCTCAGACCTTGCCAAAGCGATCGCATCTCATGTATTTGGAGAGGCGTCGTTGCCGGCCCAGGCGCCATCGTCGGCCGGCTGCCCGCGAGAATCCACACCGGCGAATCCGGCGGTACCGAGCCCACGCCCATTTTAACGAGGAGGGAATCAGCACTGTGACACAGTCTACAGAGAAATCGATGGGCCGCGCCCCACGGAGTCGCGGACGCGGGCTGACGAAGCCCGGACGGAAACTGTCGAGTCGGTTGGCGAAGCGGAAGCTGGGCGATCGACTGAAGGACGACACCGCCTCATTCAATCAGGGGAATCTCGCCGATACGCTGCGCAAACAGGGATATGAGGAAGTGCCGCTGGACGAGTTGCAGGACCGACTTTCAAAACTCCAGGGGCCCCTGGCCGCCCTGATCATGAAGGGGAGGGTGTGACAGGATGCCATACTACTATTTTGATTCCACCGCGCTCGTCAAACGCTATAGCATGGAACGGGGTACTCGCGTCGTCAACAAGCTGATGGTCAAACGCGGGAAAGTCGCTATTCTGCCGACCTGGACGGTCACAGATTTTTACGCCACGCTCTCCAATCGAGCCCAGCAGGGAGAAATCACCCGAGACGATTGTTATTCGGTCTTGTATAAATTCGAGCTGGAATCCAAAGCCGGACTCTTTGAGTTTATCGCGCCGACAATGGGGACGTATCTGGCCACCAAAGAGTTGGTCCTGGAGTATCCCTTTTTACGGGCCACGCAAGTGATGCATCTGGCGTTGGCGCTGGAATTGAAGCCGCTGCGACTGACGGTCGTGAGTGCCGACTCGCAGCTGTTGGCGGCGTCAAAGACGGCGGGTCTGCACATCATCAACCCGGAGGACGACTAACACCAGGCCCGCGCCCACGGCCCCGGAGAGCTACGGACATTGGTATTCGGCAACCAGGGATACGATGATCTGGCGCCAGTTGTCGGCAGATTCCTGAAGACGCTCGGCCTCCTCCGGGAGGCGGGTGTCTTGGGGAGAAGGTCTATTGATTTCAGCCACGTGTGTCAGACTTGTATGAGCAAGGGCCAGGCTGCCGCAGACTCCCGATGAAGCCGGCAATTGACCGCCGGCTCGTCGAAAGAGTGCCATGGCCCGGTAGGTATGTTCCTGCGATCTGAAAAGCGCCTCTTGGCCCTTGCGGAATGCCGCCTTCCATTCGGTCTCTCTCTTGCCGAGTTGAGCGGCGAGCAACGCGGCCCGTCCCATCATCATCGCCGCGCCATCCGCATCGTCATTCCCGATCGCCTCTTCGGCTTTCGACTGGAGCCGGCCCAATTCGGCTTGGTCCCCCATCACCTGCGCGTCGCTAAGCATAGGGGAGATGGTGAGGCCGATGAGCAACAGCACCGTCAACCCGCCGATTCGAACTGATCTGGCCATCGGACATTCCTCGAAGACAGTGTAATACGGTGGGTACTTTACCCACGAGGGGCTATGGCTGGCAAGTTGCCACAGTCTCGAATGGATCAGTATAATCCGCTGGCTTCGAAGAGATAGTGGTGTGGTCAAGTAGCCGGATTTTTGTAGGGAGGAGCTGATCGTGCATTATTGGGTCAAAGTGGTGTTTGTGGACAATCAGGAAATGCTGATCAAGGATGCAGTCAGTCATCGGTTGTCGGAAGACCAGGAGTTTATTTACTTGGAGTCGTCGCGGGAAATGATCCTGGTCCCGATCAAACAGATCAAATATCTCTCCTGCGATGCGGCGGTGTTTGCGTCGAAGAAGCCCGTTTGACGGACGCCGCTGATCCTGCAGAGACCGCGCGTTTGCTAGGCTGCGAGCTGCAGCAGATGCAGAATGGCGTGATTCCACCCGACCGGTCCGATGCCTGGGGCATGAATCAGCTGAGGGACATCGATGTTGTGATCGTATGATCCGTCCGATTTCTGTACCAGCACCGGATGATCCACCGCCAGCAGGAGAGGGAGATCGTTCAGGCTATCCCCGATCCCTACGGTTTCAACCTCGGCCGGCGGTCCATCGAGATTCCATTGCCGTTTATAGCAATGAAGCAGCCTCAAGGCGGCCTGCCCCTTGTTGTTCAGTCCGGTCAGATGAAAGAAGCGACCGCCCTTCGTCCATTGTAACCCTCGTGTGATGATCTGACGGCAGACCTCTGTGGCAATCGTGTCGGGGCCCTGTACCAGGTAGGGCTCGTCGTACTCGCGTATCTTGGCCCGCAGCGCAGCTTCCCTGGATAGTCCGGTCAGCTCCATAATGTCATCGATGGAGAGATCCCCGAATCCTATCAACGGCGTGCCGACGGCTTCCTCAATCTGCTTGAGCACATCGCGCAACAGGGCGTAGGGCGTTCCAAACTCGATGACGTGGTAGGTAGACCGTCGCCGGGCGCGATCCAGAGGGAAATCAAATGTGCCGAGGGGCACGAACACGGCGCCGCCGTTTTCAACGATGAAGGGACCCTGGTGATTCAATTGCCGGCGAAGAGGCTCGATCTCTGCCCGTGTCTTACTGGAGACCAGGACTACAGGGATATGGCTCGCCTGGAGTCGTTCGAGGGCCGGTCGAGCCGCATCGAACGAATAGGTCCGGCTGTCGAGAAGGCAGCCGTCCAGGTCGGTGAAGACAAGGTAGCGAGGATGCATGGGGGCCTCAATGGTGTTCCGTAATGCCGAGTTGCTCAAGGGCCATGGCGACGCTGAGTAGTCGGATCGTCCAGCGGGTACCCGATGCGATCAGTCGGGCTGGTGGAAGTCCGACATATAGTTACTCCCTGGCAGTCATGAATGAACGAACGACCTGGATTACGGGAGGCACTTGTTCACCTCATTGTAGAAGCAATGCCTGTGCCGTTCCGGTTCCCTAAGTGCTGAAGCGCCGATGGTCTATCCAAATACATCGATCTCATGGAAATATCGTACGGGAATACCGCCTCGGCTCAACGCTGGGGGATGCCGTTTCTATATGGCTTGTGAAGAGTTGACGGCAAAGTTCTTCACTCTGGCCGACCGTATTATGGGAGAGATTACGCTACGGAGATCGGAACGACTCCACCTGTCAGGCGCGGCTCATCCAATAGCACGGCATAGCCGCACATCTGGTGGAAGGCGCAGGTATCAAAGCGCGATGATGGTTTCTTGAACATAACAGTCAAGATTACGGTGGTGAACTAGGGGAATCCCGGGGCTATTGCCCTCCATGGACGGGTTCGATGACGGGGTGGCCGTCTGTCGGCGGAGCGTCCTGTTGGGTACGGCTCTCGATCCATCGATAGAGGATGGGAAGGACGATCAAGGTCAGCAACGTGGAGCTGACGAGTCCGCCGATGACGACGATTGCCAAGGGGCGCTGTACCTCCGATCCGATTCCGTGAGCGAAGGCCAGGGGGATCAGCCCCAGCAGCGCGACTAGGGCGGTCATGAGCACCGGTCTCAGGCGCAGCAACGCCCCGGACATCACGGCCTCGTCCAGCGAGGCGCCTTCCTCGCGCAGGGCATTCATGCAGGAGACCAGCACGATCCCGTTCAACACCGCTACTCCGAAGAGGTTGATGAAGCCGATCGAGGCCGGCACGCTGAGATATTCCCCCGTCAGCCAGAGCGCCACCACGCCGCCGATCAGCGCGAAGGGCAGATTGAGAATGATCATCGTCGCCTGGCGCAGCGAATCGAAGGTCGAATAGAGCAACAGGAAGATCAATCCGATGGTGATCGGGACGATGAGGCGCAGTTTGGCCATCGCCCGCTCCATATTCTCAAAGGAGCCTCCCCAGGCGATGGTGTATCCTGCAGGGAGCGCCACCTGGGCGGCGATCTTCGCTTGGGCTTCGGCCACTAAGCTGCCGATGTCGCGTCCCAGCGTATTAAAGCCGATCGACACGTAGCGCTGGAGCCGTTCGCGGCTGATCCGGCCGGGCCCTTCCTCCAGTTGTACGGTTCCGAGGTCGGCCAGAGGAATGAGTGCGCCGTCCCCGCCGGTGACCAGAATGTTGCTGATCGTCTCGACGCTGTCCCGGTATTGCTCCGGGAAGCGGACGACCAGTTCAAAGCGTTGCTGCCCCTCGTAGACGCGAGTCGCGACTTCGCCTCCGATGGCGGTACCGATGATGTCCCGCACCTCGGCGACATTGATCCCGTGCCGGGCAATCTTGCTCCGGTCGATGTCGATCGTGAGATAGGGCTGTCCGAAGAGCTGCTCCACCTTGATGTCCCGCACCCCTCGCACGGTGCCGAGGATGCCCGCGATTTCCTCGGCCTTGCTGCGCAAGACGTCCAGATCATCGCCGAACAGCTTGACGGTCGCTTCCGTTCTGACGCCGGAAATCAATTCATCGACCCGCTGCTGAATGGGCTGGCTGATGAGGAAGGTTGCGCCCGAGATACGCGTCAGCCGTTCACGGAATTTCTGCATCAGCTCAGGCATCGTGCGCGCGGTCGTCCACTGTTCGAGCGGGCGAAGGCGGACCACCGGATCGCTTTCGTTCGGTTCCTGCGGATCGTTCCCTAGCTCGGTGCGTCCGATCTTCGAGACCACCATCTCGACTTCAGGAAATTCCATCATGGCCTGCTGCATGCGCTTTTCGATTTCGATCGAAGCGGGGAGAGAGACGCTCGGCAGCCGGATGGTCTGCGGGGCGACGCTGCCTTCATTGAGGATAGGGATAAACTCGCTTCCCAGGAACGGAAACAGCGCCAGACTGCCGAGCAGCGAACTGATCGCGATGGCGAGCACCAGGGTTCGGTGGCCCAGCGCCCATCGAAGCGAGGGTGCATAGAGGCGTTTGGCCCAGCGGACGATCCAGGGATCTTCTTCGCTGCCGCTGGTCAACATCAGGGAGCAGAGGACCGGCGACAGTGTGAGCGACAGCACTAGGGAGGTCAGCAAGGCGATCATGATGGTATAGGCAAGCGGCTTGAACATTTTGCCTTCCATCCCGTGCAGGGAGAGCAGCGGCAGGAAGACCAGAATGATGATCAGGATGCCGAATACGACCGGCTGTCCCACCTCCTTCACGGATGTGGTAATCAATTCAAGCCGCGTGATAGAGGCGGACGAGCGCTCCGAGAGATGCCGATAGACGTTTTCCACGACCACCACGGAGCCGTCCACGATCATGCCGATGGCAATGGCCAGTCCGCCCAGCGACATGAGATTGGCCGTGAGCCCGACCTGGCCCATGACGATGAACGTGGCCAGCGGGGCCAGCACCAGAGTTGCGACGACGATCAATGCGCTGCGAATGTTGCCCAGGAAGAGCACCAGCACTACGATAACCAGCGCCACTCCCTCGGCCAGCGACTTATACACGGTGCTCAAGGCGGCGGTGATCAATTCGATCCGGTCATAGAAGGGCACAATGCGCAGTCCGTCCGGCAGCAGATTCAGCCGGTGGATGTCGTCGATGCGGGCCTTGATGCCTTCGACGACGTCACGCGCGTTGCCCCCTCGCAACATGAGGACGATTCCGCTGACCACCTCGCGATCTCCGTTCAACACGGTCGCCCCGTGCCGGACCGCATGGTCGATCGACACCTGCGCCACATCGCTGACAAAGACCGGCGTGCCGCCGGCTTCCTTGATGACGATGCGTCCGACGTCTTCGAGCGACCGAATCAGGCCGATCCCGCGCACGATATATTTCTCGTCGTGCTTTTCCAGAATGTTGCCGCCGGCGTTGGCGTTGTTGCTGGCCACGGCGTCGAACACCTCGCGGAGGGTCAGGTCGTATTTTCGCAACAGGGCCGGCTCGACCAGCACTTGATACTGCTTGACGAAGCCGCCCATGGAATTCACATCGATCACTTCCGGGGTGCTTTTCAGCAGCGGCCGGATAATCCAATCCTGAATCGTGCGCTGATCGATCAAGTTCTGGTGAGACAGGGCCTCGTCCTGAGCGGGGCTGCGGGCGTCGGCCAGGTAGTACTGAAAGACCTCGCCCAATCCGGTGCTGTTCGGCACCAGCATCGGTTCTGCGCCGGGGGGAAGCAGCTCTTTCACTTCGATCAGACGTTCGAGCACAAGCTGGCGCGCAAGGTTGATGTCCATCGCATCGTCGAACACGATGGTGACCAGTGACAGACCGACCTTGGTCAGGGACCGCATTTCCATGAGCGCGGGGACGCCGATCAGTTGCAACTCGATCGGGTAGGTCACCAGCCGCTCGACTTCCGTAGGTGATAGTCCTGGCGCCTTGGTGACGACCTGCACGAGCACGCTGGTGACATCGGGAAAGGCATCGATCGGAATGGTTCGAAAGGAATAGAGTCCTCCGATGCCGAGCATGAGCGCGATGAGCACGACGAGCATGCGCTGGCGGAGTGACATGTCGAGCAGGCGGGCGACCATCAGGTTTGTTTCTTCAAGAGCTCGGATTTCAAGATAAACGCGCCGTGTGTGACGACCGGCTCGCCTTCGCTGAGGCCTCCGAGGATGGTACTGTGCGTGCCGTTGGATTCCCCGACTTGGACCTCGCGGACTTCATAGTCGGCTGCGTCGCGCCGCACGAAGACGAAGATCCGGTCCTGGTCCCGTTGCAGCGCAGCTTCCGGGACGGCCAACCGGTCCGGCTGCGATTCAGAGAAGAGGCGGATTGTGGCGAACATCTCCGGTTTCAGCCGCCCCTCGGGATTGGGGAGCTCAAGCCGGAGTTGCATGGTGCGGGTGGCGGGATCCAGGACATCGCCGACATAGGTGATCGTGCCCTTGAAGATTTCCCGCGGATAGGCATTGATCCGTACCTCCGCCTGTCGGCCCCCGGATGCATGGATAGAATGGACGAAGGGAATGTCTTTTTCCGGAATGTTGGCCCGCACCCAGACTTCAGACAGATCGGCGACCACGAACAATTTCTCGGTGGTCTCGACGACTTCTCCTCTGGTCAGGTTGCGTCCGATGATGCGTCCGGCGAAGGGCGCTACAATCGGCACATGGGAACGGATGTCCCGGCTCTTGTCGAGCCGGCGGAATTCGCCGTCGCTCATGCCGAGCAGCTTGAGGTGGTCGCGCGCCTCATGGGCTTCCGCCTGCATGCTGAGCAGTTCCGCCTGCCGGCGCTGGGCCTCCGCCTCGCCGATCACTTGTTCCTGCAGCAGGAACTTGGCCCGCGCATAGGCCTGTTCGGCGACATGGAGCTTTGCCTGCGATTTCAGGTAGGCGGATTGCGCCAGGCCCAGGTCGCTGCTGTACAGGATAGCGAGGAGGGCGTTGGCTTCGACCTGTTGCCCCAAGTCGGCGTAGACGTCTACGACCCGCCCGCGGACCAGGGTTGTGATGTCCGCCATCGCGCGTTCATTCGGTTGTAGGATCGCGGGAAAGTCCCGATAGGTGCGGAAATCGCTTCGAGTCGCCGGCTGAACGATGAGCCCGATCCGGGCTGACTCCTCCGCAGACAGTGTAATCAGTCCGGGAGTGGAAGCCGCTACGGGCGTCTTGACCGCAACCGCATCGCTCGGAGACCGGTCGCATCCTGCGATGATCGCGGCCAGGCTGAGCAGGATGCCGGTGGCCAGGCGACGGGAGTGCCGGAGCCCCGCCTCCCACGTCATCGGTTGCTTCCTCAAACTTGTTCGTTCGACTTGGAGTAAAGTCATAGCGCGCCTCCCACGGCTCGTTCCAGGCGCGCTAGGGAGACCGACAATTCGTACCGCGCTTGGGCGTATTCCATCTGGATCTGGCGCTGCACGCGTTGGGCATCGAAGACGTCCAGGAGGCTCGACGCTCCTTGCTGGAAACTGAATTGGGCGAGTCGTAAGGCCTCTTGAGCTTGTTTCAACAAGCCTTTATCGAACACGTCGATCAATTCGGCCGTCGTTCTGGCGTCTTGGTAATGTTGGAAAATGGCTCTCGCCAGTTCGTTGCGCGTCCGCAGCAACTCGGCTTCGTGATGCCGCTTGGATCCCAGCGACGCGGCGATTTCTCCCTCCCGGCGGTACCACAGCGGCATCGGGACGGACAGCCCGCCTTGCACCGCTTCCCGGCCGATCTCGCGCCAGTAGCTGCCGTTGACTGTCACGCTGGGAATTCTCGATTGTCGCTCGAATTCGATCTTCCAGTCCGATTGTTCGACCGATTTCAGCAGCCGTTGAATGGACGGATGCTGGGTGCCCATGCGAACGATCAATCCGTCAAGGTGGATCTCCTTCGACATGCCCATGAAGTCGCCCTGAATGACATACGTTGGTCCGAGCGCGCCACCGGTCAGGGTATCCACCACGGCCCGATTGATGCGCACGGCGTTCTCTGCGCGGGCGAGCTGTTGCTTGGCCTTCAGGACTTCGACTTCGGCTTTAATCGATTCGAATTGCGGCGCTTCTCCGGATTTCACGCGGGCCTTGACGATCCGCGCGACGCTCTCGACGATGTCGAGATTCTGCTGGGCCAGCGCGGCATCCCGTTGGGCCAGCAACAGGTCGTAGAAGGCGACCTTGACTTGTGTGGTCAGGTGCAAGCGTGTTTCCAACATGCCGGCGTTGGCTGTCGCCAGTCCCGCGTCCGCCACCCCTTGGCGGGCCTTGCGCATCGACGGCCATTCCAGCGGCTGCCCGACGGTCACGTTGTATTCGGTGAGCGTTTCGCGGTCGAGGGACTCGCGGATGTTGGCACGACCGGTGTCCCGCACTTCACCGTAGCCCATGTATCCGGTGACGGTGGGATTCGGATAGGCGCCGGCGGCCGTCTGTTGGCCACGCTGCTGATCGATGGTTCCTTCCGCGGACGACACGGCCGGATTCCGAGCCAAGGCCAGGTCGAGAATCGAGTCGAGGGTATAGGCTGACGGCGCAGGTTCCAGCGCGAAGCCGAGCGAAGCCGGCATCGCGGCGCCATACAGTGTGGCGCTGAGGCCGATGAGCGAAAGAACAGAACAAATTCTCATATACAGGACTCCGATGAGAGCGGTGAATATATCGGTTCCATGGTTAGGTCACTCGCGCAGGAACGACGATCTTAGCGGTTGGGGTCATGCTTCGCAATGGATTTTCGGGCTTGAGCCAGACGTTGTATCGGTCGGTTGCAGGCTCTGGGCGTATTGGGTGAAATGACCCATTGTGTGAAGATCGACCACCACGAGCGCGACCGTCAACGCAGCCACGCCCGATGAAATAATCCATTGCGAAGTTGTCTGTTTCATGGAAGTCAGTGAGATGAAGTATCCTCCCCGTGGCCGGGCTGTTCAAGCCGGGGGTGGATAGGTTGGGAGTTGGGAGGTCAGAGAGACCGCACAGACAGAGAGTCTGACTACGGTTTATCCGTCGAGAGTTTTTTCCCCAGGCGGCGCGCCAGACGGATCATGCCGGGAGAGCGGTCGGCTGAATTCAACGACACGTTGAGCACGTGCACCTGTGTGGGATCGGCCAGCGCGGCGGCGACGCGCTGTTCAAAGTCCCGTTGAGTCGTGACGCGGGATCCCACGCCTCCGCCGACCAGATCGCAGATGCGTTCGTACTGCCACTCGTGAATATCGTTGAACGGGCCTTCAAGGATTTCGCGTTCGGTGGAATAGCCGTGATTGTTGAGAATGATCACGATGGGGGCTTGTCCGTAGCGCACACAGCTGGACAGTTCCGTTCCGGTCATCTGGAACGCCCCGTCTCCGACGAGCACGATCGGGCGGAGGGTGGGGTCGGCGCAGGAGGCGCCGAGTGCGGCAGGGATGGCAAATCCCATGGAGGTGTAATAGGCGGGGGAGAGGAATTCAAACCGGCGATGGACATGCAGGTCGGCGGCGGCAAACAAGGATTCCCCTACGTCCGCAATCACCAGGGTCTGTTCGTTCAAGACAGTGTCCAAATGGCTGAATAATCCGCGAAGCGTGATTGGCCCATTGGGGTCCAACGGTGGGCTGACGGGGATCGACGGGACCGGCAGCGTACGTGACGAAAAGCTGGGAAGCGGAGACTCACCGAGCCCGCGCACAAAATCCTGAAAGAGGATGGTTTCATACCGATGATGTTTAATGGCCACACGGTCGGCGGTGGCGTGGATCGTACGGCCTTCCGTTATGAGCGGGGAACGGGCATCCATATCTTCGACATCGGAGAGAATCGATCCGAGAATCAGGAGGCAATCGGATTCGTTGATGAACCGCTGCACCTCATCGCGTCCGATCAGCCCTCCGTACACACCGACATACAGCGGATGGTCTTCTCGAATCACGGATTTCCCCAGCAGGGTGGAGGCAATGGGAATGTTCAGCCGTTCGACCAGCCGAGCAAGGTCGTCGTGCAGGCCGAAACGTCCCACTTCTGCTCCGACCAGTATCGCCGGGCGTTGTGCGGCCGCCAGCATCGCGCGGACTTCACCGATGGCTTCAGCCAGTGCAGCCGGGTCGCCGGGCTCGTCTTCGATGCAGATCGGTTTGCCGCTGTTCTGCAACGGGCTGTGGACCATGTCGCGGGGGATTTCAATGTAGATGGGGCGCCGATATCGCAGCAGGGCGGCAAAGGCGCGATCCAGTTCGCGCTCGGCAGTGAGGGGATCTTCGAGCGTGATGGCGGCGACGGTCATCTGTTCGAACACTTCCCGCTGGGTGGAGAAATCTCTGACCATATGGTGCATGTAGGGAGTGCGCGTGCGTTCGGAGAGTCCCGGTGATCCCGTGAGCAGGACGACGGGGGATCGTTCCGCGTATGCGCAGGCGATCGCGTTGACGGTGTTGAGTCCGCCGACACAATATGTCACGCAGGCGGCGCCGATGCCGTTGATACGAGCATACGCGTCCGCGGCAAAGCCCGCGCAGTCTTCCCGCGTCGTTCCGATATGCGTGATGGGCGACGCTTCGATCAATTGATAGAGTGAAAGGACGTAGTCGCCGGGAATGCCGAAGATGTGCCGGACTCCCAGGCGGTGGAGCCGGTCAAGGACGGCAGTTCCGATGGTCGCAGAATGGTTCATGTGCGTGCTCCGGATGGCGGCAACAGGCCGGTGATTCACGTGCAGCACATCATACTGACCGGGCACCGTCAAGCTTTGTCTTGGAGGCGCACGATGGCTCAGGGAATCCCCTTGACCTTTTATAGCGCCAGGTTGGATAAGTGACGCATGACGATACAACCTGATGCACCCACCGGGCGCGTGATCTTACTCCATCAGATGGGGCGGGAAGGGCCCGGCCATCTCTGGCTCTATGCCGGTCATGTGGCGAAGATCGAGGGCCGGCCGGTCGCCGGTGACATGGTCGATGTGGTCACGCCGGCCGGACGATTCTACGGCCGGGGGTTCTACAACCCGGAGTCCAAGATCCGCGTTCGCTTTCTGACCTTTGAGGACATTCCCATTGATGAGCCGTTCTGGCTTGAGCGGATGCGTCAGGCGGCGCGGTTGCGACAGCGGATCGTGACGAATTCGACGGCGTACCGGCTTATTCATGGCGAAGGAGACCGCCTGCCGGGGTTGATCGTCGATCGATACGATCAGGCGCTGGTGATGCAGACGCTGGCATTCGGGATGGATCGTCGGAAAGCGATGCTGGCCGACTTGCTGGCAGAGGTCACCGGCCTGAAGACGATTTATCTCCGGAACGATCCGAAAAGCCGGACCCTTGAGGGATTGCCGCTGGAGCGAGGGTTTGCAAAAGGGAGCGGAGCGACGACCGTGGAGATTACGGAGGGACAGGCGGTCTTTCGTGTGGATATGGAGTCGGGACAAAAGACCGGGTGGTTTTGCGATCAACGGGAGAATCGACTGGCTGCAGCGCGATATGCGAGCGGCGCCGAAGTGCTGGAGGCGTTTTGCCATACGGGCGCATTCGGGATTCACGCGGCGCTGGCCGGCGCAATATCGGTCGAGGGGTTGGATGTCAGTGAAGACTCCCTGGCGATGGCCCGGGAGCACGCGCGGCGGAATCGTGTCGAGGCGTGCTGTCGTTATCGCGCGGGTGATGCGTTTGACGAACTTCGATCATTGACCAAGACGGGCAAACGCTACGATATGGTGATGCTCGATCCCCCGGCGTTTGCCAGGAGCCGGCAGGCGGTGCCCAAGGCTCTCGCCGGGTATAAGGACATCAATCTGCTTGGAATCAGGCTCACCAAACCGGAAGGCTTTCTGGTGACGAGTTCCTGTTCGCATCATATTTCCGAAACGCAATTTTGGGATGCCGTTCGCCTGGCCGCACGAGATGCCAAGCGTGAAGTCCGGTTGATCGAGCCGCGCGGCCAGAGCGGCGATCATCCGATCTTGGCGAGCATGCCGGAGACGCGCTACCTCAAGTGTTTTATCCTGCAGGTGTTATGAATGACGGCGGTACGGGGCGCGAGGTATGAGGAACCACGTGAATAGTGATGCGTGATCAGTGTTCGGAGAAAAGCTCATCACGCATCGCTGACCACTCGTCACTCGCCGGTTAGTCGCCGGGTGGTTCGAAATGCCCCGGGGAACGCTGTTGCCAGGGGACAGAGGCGTGGCGTGATTGTTTGACGAGGCTGCGGAGGCTCATTTCCGCTGCGCGGAGCAGTTTAGGATCTCCCGCCTGCATCAGCGCCGTCAACATGACATACAGCGATCGATCCAGGCGTGAGCCGGTGAGAATGCGTTCGGTGACCGGATCGGTTCGGTCGGGAGGCGGTGGCTCATCGTCGCCGGATTCATTGAACAGGCAATCAAACGATTTGGGCGTATCAAACAGCCATGAGGGTGGAATGCGAAGCGCGGTGGCGAGTGACTCGATGGTCGCTGAGGAAGGATCAGTCTGATCGGTTTCAATTTCTTCTAACTGAGCAGTTGAGATGCCGGCAGTCTTTGAGAGTGCTTCAATCGATAGGTTTCGAGAGAGCCTCCAGGCCTGTATGAGCGCACCGATCGGCATGTGCGGATGATATAGAAGTTCGGATTCTGCCGCAAGCGACCCCATGATATGCATTTGATAAAGTGTATACACATCAATGAGTTATGCAAATTTTTGTCCGGTGGCAGGCGAGCGGTGAATTCAGGTACAATATGCCCGTTCGAACTTAGGTCTTTGAAGGAGGGCGGGAACATGTTGGGAACGGACATTCGCGGCATTATGGCTGAAGAAGAAGAGGTGCAACGGCGCCGGCAGGCCCTGAAATCACTCATGACGATGCGGGCGCGCCAGCTTCGCGAATCGCTGGATGCTCGGATTAAGCGGGCAGGCAATACAGGCGATTGGAAGCTTCTCTCGAAAGCCGAATGCGCGGATTTGCATAAACAAGAGAAGGCCCACCTGAAGTCACAGCTCGAGAAGCTGCAGACCGAGCAAGATCGCACCCGCGGGAAGCTCACGCTGCTCAAGCGCGCCAAGGCGAGGGCGCAGCGGATTCGTGCCGCGGAAGCCGCGTCCGAGCGGAAGCGGCGGTAGTTCTCTGTCAGGCGTTCTCTCCGAGCCTGGGCCTGTACGGTAAGAGGGTCGAACGTGTCTGCTCTGCTCCGCCCTCTTACTCGCGCCCATGGGTCGTTGGTTCGGCATCTCCTCCAGGACAAGAAGTCACGTCTCAGTGAAGGCGCCTTCGCGATGGAAGGCGCCCATGCCTGTCGCGATCTTATCTGCGCTTTCCCGGAACAGATTTTCAGCCTTACGGTTTCCGCGCGATATCTTCAACAGGAAGACGCGGAGAGTTCTGCCGCGCGGAATGCATTGCGGGTGGCGCAATACTTCTGTTCGGATGAAACATTCGACAAGCTTTCGGATGTCGATACGCCGCAGGGCATTCTTGCCGTTGTCCGACTGCCGAAATGGAATGAGGGCGACGTGCTTGCTCAGGCCCGAGTGCTGGGTGTGTATGGCGAACGTCTGCAAGATCCGACGAATGTCGGCACGATTATTCGGACAGCCGCAGGGCTTGGTCTCTCCGGGGTCTGGCTCAGCTCCGATTCCGTTGACTGTTTTCATCCGAAGGTGGTGCGGGGCACGGCCGGAGCGGTGCTTGCGCTGCCCGTATTTCAGGGCGCAGGGCCGGCCGCTCTGTCGGCATCCGGCTGCGCGTTGTATGCCGCCGTGGTGTCTTCGCCGGAGGCATGCGATCTTCATTCCATTACCGTGGTCGCACCGCGCGCCATCATCGCAGTGGGAAATGAAAGTCAGGGGTTGTGTCCTGCATCCATTGCCGCGTCGTCGCACCGATACTCGATCCCCCTGGTACGGGACATCGACTCTCTCAATGTCGCAGTCACGGCCGCCATCTCTTCCTACTATTTCAGCCGCCTCCCGATCGCGCGATAAGCGTTGCACGGGCGGCGCGCGCATTGGAGTGAAGCGTTTCTGACCATCCAAGCAGTCGTCTCATCCGGTGAGGTTCCGTTTCAGAATGGGCCCAACGGTATTATCAAGACGTTGCTGTTCCAAATGGAGTATAATCGACTCTCGCCAGCGACTGTCATGATCGGACCGGAGTGGTGATCATGCGACACGCCCCCCTTGCAGCCGGATCGTCCCTCTGCTTCTCTCGCTTCCAGACCAACTTCTCTTGGAATGTCGGTTACCTCAGGAGGTGTCGTCATGCCCATTTCCCAAACGCTCGCAACGTATCTTGATCGTGAACGGGTGCATTATGACGTGTTACCCCATGCGGAAGCCTATCGTGCCAGGGCCACCGCTCAGGCGCTTCACGCCCCGGAACGTGAGATGGCGAAGGTCGTGATCGTGAAGGTGGCTGAGCGATTCGTCATGACGGTGTTGCCGGCCAGCTGGAATGTGGATCTCCATCGACTCCGAGAAGTCTTTCTCACCAACCATGTACGGCTTGCGACGGAGGATGAGATCAAGAGCCTGTTTCCGGACTGTGCGTTGGGAGCGATGCCGCCGTTCGGAAATCTCTATGGGCTCCCCGTGTACGTCGAGCAATCGCTTGCCGAGGACGGGGAGATCGTATTTCATGCCGGGACCCATTCGGACGCGATTCGCATGCGCTACTGGGATTTCGCCGCGCTCGTATGGCCGGTGGTAAAGGAGTTCCACCGTTCACCCTTGGAAATCCGGTGACGTATGATGCCGCATAGTCTTCCAACGACGACCCCTCGCGGGAACACGGCCATCGCACGTGTGTTGATCGCTGTCGATGACTCCGAGCATTCCGCCAGGGCCTTGCGGTATGTGGGAACCTTGCTGCGTGACGTTCACAATGTGCAGGTCACCCTCTTTCACGTGTTGAAACCGATGCCGCGCGAACTTTTGGAACACGGTGGATCCGAGAATCCGGCAGAGGAGGTTCGTCTGGCCGAGGAATTGCGCCGGGACCAGGCCAACTGGGTCACCACAGAAAGCGCGACGGAGTCTCCGACTCTGGTGACCGCGCTGGAGCTATTCGGGAAGACCGGATTCCCTCTGGATCGCGTCATGCTGAAGTTCGGATACGAAGACGATATCGCGCACAATATTCTGGTCGAAGCTCGTCTCGGCTGTTACGGAACGATCGTGATCAGCCGTCACGGCTCGCATGGGCTCAAGCGCATGATCGGCGGAGGCGTCGCCGATCAGTTGTTGTCGGATGCATCGGGTTTCACGTTGTGGATCGTGGAATGAGCGGGAGCTGCGCTCGGACTCTCGTGCTGAATCTCGGACTCGCGTTTCCTGAGGAGGCGTAACAGGCTGAGCCTCAAGAGCGGCTCATGCGACAGCTGAGCAGTCGTACGTTTATTCGGTAGTGCCGAGTATGCGGCAGGATCAGCATGGCGTACGGTCAAACTATGAGTGGTGTTCGCTCGAAAGAGCAACAGGTCGAGCGTCTTGCGCACATGCTCGACGATATGTTGCGCCTGCCCGGAACCCGCATGAGAATGGGGGTGGATCCGCTGCTTGGTCTCATCCCAGTCGTTGGTGACGCGCTCGCCACCGTCGGTGGAGCGGCCATTCTGGTGATGGCACGACAACTCCATGTGCCATGGAGTTTGCTGGCCCAAATGGCGTACAACCTGTTCAAGAATGGTCTGTTCGGTTCGATGTCTTTCGCCGGAGACGCCTACTCCTTCTATTTCAAAAGCAACGCCGTGAATGCCGCCCTCATTCTTCGTGTCGTCAAACACGGGGAAGGGGACGCCTGTTCCCTGACGACTCATCCATTGACGATTCGGGACGTGATAGGCCTCGCAGTACTGATTCTTCCGACCATTGCGCTGGTCACCTGTATGAGTTTCTGGTTCTGGGATCACAATATTTCGTACCTCTCCATCTTATTTCCCCGTTTCTACCAGCGCTGGGAAGGATGAGGAACAGATCGCGTTCGGCTGGACGGCTGATCGCGAATCAAAACGACCCGCTCCCGTCTTTCCATGAGCCAGGGCCACAAAGTCGCGGTTCGGCATAAGCCAACCTCGACGAGCGACTCGCCGCCTTCGGGAGTTGTGATTCCTGCCGGCCCGCCACTGCCGTGCCGTTCTCGCTCTTGACCGGCGTGGTACCGGGGCGTAGAGTAAAGACTCCTCTCCACGAGCCGCCTCATGCAGGAGGTGGTAGTCATGATCCTCCGTGGAACACAGATCCAACGGCGCGGACATGGCAAGTGCGGCCTCTTCTCCGATCGCGTACGTTCCAGTAATCTCACCGAGTTGGCGCATTCCGGTCTCGTATCGCTCATCGCAATACACCTTTGCGAGAGTCGTATTTTCTTATCGCCACTTGACCAGGAGGAGGTTCAATAGTGTTCGACTGCCCGGATCGACAACCATTTCATCTCACTCTCGGACGATGGCGCGGGGTGCGCCGGCCGCGCGCCGGATTACCCGATTCGGAAAGGAGGTTGGTATGCCGTACCGCTTCAACATCATCGATGTCATTGTGGGCGTCGGCATGTGTGCGATTGTGTTTGGCGCCTTCTTGTTGTTCGTCGCTGCCGACGGCACGTTTCAGCCCGTCTTGTTACAGCCTCTCTTGACGGAACAATCCGCCGGCTTCGAACTCGGCATGACGTGGCTTCAGCCTGCCTTGGGGCAAGCCATTGTCGATCAGGCGCTCTTCGAGCGCCGTGCCAATCGGGTCATGGCCCAATCTGCATCCGAATGGAACCGGGCGACCCTCGCTCACCAAGAGTTCCAATCGCTCCCCGGCGGTTCCTTGGGAGCCATCATGCGCCAGGCTGCGACAGTTCCGGCCGACCATATGGCCAGGATGCAGTACGTCATGGGGCGGGCGATTGTGAATTTCACCGCGCGCGGCATTCGAAGTGGAGCATTGTCGGCTGATCAGTATCTTTCTGATTACAACACCGGCATGATTCGCGTAACCGAAGCCCGAGGACAGCGCCTCAATCATGAATTTGACTCTACCTGGCAGGCGACTCTCGGACGCGAGATCGTGGACGCAACCCAAAACTTTAGATGGCAGACCGGCGCGATTCAGGAACGTCTGGGCGCTGCTCTTCTGCATGTGACGCAAGCTCAAACAGAAGCGGAAGAAGTCCGGGCTGCTCAACAAGAGCAACTGGGGAGTCTCGTGCTGGCTGCTGTTCGCACTGAGGCGCTGGCGGATCGCTTGACCTTATTGGCCGCCATCGAGTTTTTCCCTGAAGACACTGCGGTGGCCTTCACTGAATCAGCTTCCTGGCCGGAGATGCCGATGGGCTACTTGATTGCAGCCAGTCTCATGTTGGCGGCCGTCTTTTTTGGAGGACTCTCGCTGACTGCTCAGAGCAGAGAATCCAACGCTCTCGCCGAGATGAGGCAGGACGCCGACAAGTGGGTGCATCGCATTGCGGCGTGACGTGAACGGACCAAGAAAGGACTCGTGTGGCGCATACACGAGGGTGTGATTTATGTCATGGGGATATTGGGGAATCGTGGGAGGTCTCCTGGCGATGGTGACGACCTTGTTCGTCTGCATAGGTATCCTCTATCCGCGGGGGAAGGGGATATCGCAGGCAGCGGCAGGCGGGATCGATGACTCGCATGCGGCGGGCACGCAAGCCGCAGCCAGTTACCGTCGGGCTGCTTAGGTGGCCCGTGCCGGGATCGGATGGCTTTCGGTATTGTTGCCAGTGAGGTGTCTTATGGTCGAGATCATCGGTCTCGGAACGATGGTTGCGCTCGTGTGGTTGATCGCCTGGTCGATGGCGGGCGAGAGCGAGTCTGAAAAGAGGCGGGTTGCGAAGGCTCGCGAGAGCGGTCGCTTCATCGAACCCGGTGCGCGCGACGTTCAAACCAGACATGCCGCCTGAGCCCAGCGATGCGTGGTTTCCAGTCGATACGGAAGGGGGCTCTCTTGTTCAGGCGAACGCCGGACACTCTGGAGCGGGTGAGGGCGTCCTCTGCCTTCTCGACAGCGATGCGTCCGTGGCATTTTGCCGGACGGATGGCGCGAGTGATTTCTGCGCTGATGCGGCGGATGAGCCATAGCGATATTCCGGAGGGGCTCAGCCACTATCAGGGCGACAACCTTGACGCAGCCCATCGCGCCATCGCCCGATCGGAAGAGCATTACCGCATGGTCTGGAATCATTCCCTTCACCCGGGCTTGCTCGTCGATTCCAACGGCATCGTCCGGGATCTGAATCGGCGCGGCGAGATCAAATTCTGGCAACCGGCGGTTCGTCTGCTCGGCACACCGGTGTACGCGCTGTTTCGTGTCGAGGATCAGCCCCGGTTGCAGGAGTTGTTGGCGGAGGTGTTTGCCAGCGGCAAGGAACGACCGGCCGGAGAATGGCATGTGCCGGATCCGACGGGAGATTTCTTTGTGATGGAGGTCGATCTCGTCCCACTCCGGAAGGACGGTGCGGTCGAGACGGTGATGGTGCAGTTGACCGATTGGACCGAGAAAAAGCAGCTCCAAGATCAATTGTTGAGATCGGAGCGGCTGGCCTCCTTGAGTCAGTTTGCCTCCATGTTCGCGCACGACATCCGAAATCCCCTGGCCGGCGTCAAGAAGACGCTGGAACTGATGGGGCAGCGGCCGGAACTCCAGGTGGATCCGGTGCGACGATGGTGTGAAGACCTCCATTTCACCATCGAGCAGTTGCAGGGCATGATCAACGACATGCTGGACGTGTATCAGGAGAACTACTCCGGTCTGCCGCTCATTACTTCTTCGGTGTGTCTCAATGACCTGATCCATGAGGTGCTCCATCTGTTTCGACTGGAAGCCGAATCTCGTGAGATTACCTTCGATCTCCAGTTGCCTGATGCCCGTCTCACGCTCGAAGCCGATCGCCGGCGTCTTGAGCGGGTGTTGAGCAATCTGGTGCACAACGCGCTGAAATTCTCTCCCCGGCGAGGACTCATTACGGTGTCTGCTCGGAGCGAATCCGGCGGCAAGTCGATGCGCGCCGCCGACGACAGGGTTAGAGCGGGAGATCGTATTTCTATTTCGATCGCGGATGAAGGGCCTGGCATCGAACGCGATGCGCTCCCTCACATCTTTGAGATGTTTTTCAGAAGTCCCGGTCGGCAGGACTGGCGGAGCGGTCGCGGGCTTGGCCTGTATTTCTGCCGACTCGTTGTTGAAGGCCATCACGGATCGATCCACGCGGCCAATCGGCGCCATGGCGGCGCCATATTCCTGGTTGAGTTCCCGGTGGCGCAAGAGAGTCATGTCCATCACCTTGCTCATTGCTGAGGACCAACGGCTCTTCAGGCAAAGTCTGCGCTTGCTGCTTGAACGAGAGCCGGATCTGATCGTGGCCGGTGAAGCCACGGACGGTCGCGAGGCCTTTGACTTGGCGATGAAACATAAGCCCGATATCGTGCTGATGGACGTCGACATGCCGAAACTCGACGGGATCACAGCGACCAAGCTGATTCACGTCTGCCTGCCTGACACGAAAGTGCTGATGTTGTCGGTGCACGACGAGGATACACGGATTGTGGCGGCCGTGGAGGCCGGGGCTTTCGGCTATATCCTCAAGGATGCCGACCATGCCGAGTTCTTGCGCATCATCAGGGGCACGCATCGCGGTGAGCACGTGCTGTCCCCTTTCATGCCGGACCGATTCGCGCGGCGCGCCGTGGCGGCTGTCACAGAGGCGCGTGGCGGTGAACACGCGTTCTTGTCCAGCCTCACGGAGCGGGAGCGAGAGATCCTCGCCTGCGCCGCGGCCGGTCGTGGCAATAAGGACATCGCCGACCAGCTGTGTGTCTCGGTGGATACCGTCAAAACCCATCTGCACCATATCTATCAGAAGCTGTCCGTAAACGGGCGCGTCGAAGCCGTGCTCGCCTATCTGCGCTACAAATAGCGCCCCCATTCTTTTTTCTGTCATGTGTCACCTGCCGGATGGAGGGGAAATCCATCCTCTCGGTGATGGCTTCCTTCTCAGCCACCCTGTACCGTGAGACATATCGTCAGGGGACTCACTAGGGGTGGCGCTATCGCGACCATGGGTAATGAGAGCCAGGAGGGTCCGAAGCGGAAGATTGGTTGCTGATCTCGCCATCATGATGAAGTCGGCCTGCAGTGAAAGGAGGTTGCCATGAGAGGGAACAGGGTTCATGGAAAGGTGTGCGGAGTGGTACTCGCTGTTTGTGCCATGTTGTTGGTGTTCGCCGGTTCGGCGCTTGCCGCAGAGATGTGGGTGGACGAGGTCTGGAACATGGTGGTCTTCGAAAGGGCCTCCTATCCCGGATCCAACTTCGATCCGTATTTTGAGAAGTTGGCGGCGATTCGCAACGGTCTGGCGGGAGGGGATGAGGGTATGGTGAAGAAGGACACGGACCGCTTTTTCAAGATGCTGGCGGATCGTGCCTATGGCATACACGATGTGGCGGCCGATGAGATTTACAACTTTGCCATGGGAGCGAAGTCGGCGGCAGATACCGGTTCCGTCGCTGTGATTGAGCTGGGAATCGGCAATGAACGGCCGATGAGTGTGCCGGACCATACGATCAATACGCCGTATGAGGGTGGCCGTCCGTGCAAGCTAGAAGGCTGCGATTACTGGCTCGATGAGGTATTCGATCCGGGGGCTTCGTGAATGGCGGCCGGTAGGTAGGCGGCGGTCATGCCGGAGGGTTTATGAAGACAATGATTGGAGCCTTGCTCATAGCCGGCATCGTGGGCTGTTTCCTCGTCCTCGGTCCGGCCATGGCAGAGACCGCGTGGATTGATGAAATCGCCAACTCCATGTCGTTCTACAAGATCCACTATCCCGCCTCGAATTGGGAGCCATACAGGCAAAAGTTGAGTGTTGTGCGGGATGCGCTTCACCGGGGAGATCAGCGGACCGTCAAAGCCGAGATGGGCAAGTGGTTCAAGATGCTGCGGGCCCGGGACTATGGGATCAGCGACGTGGCTGCAGATGAGCTGTTCAACTTTTCGCTGATGGTGACGCCGACTCAGGAGTATGGCATTTCGGTTCCCGCTCCAGCGGGCGGGGGAAGCGATCTGGTGTTCTGAGTGCGGCCTGAGCGCCGTGGGAGAGCGTTGCCCTTTCCTCTCCCACGGCAGGTTCATCACCGTGATGTTGAAGGAAGGGAGAAGGAAGGTGCGGACATGGTCCAGTATTACAAATATTGGGTATTGAGCGCGGCAGTCGTTATGTTTCTCGTGACGCCGGTGGGCGCCGGAGAGCCATCGCAAGACATCATCATGGGCGGGGCCCATTATGGGTTCAGCGGAGTGATCAGCAAGATCGAGTCGGGAATGCTGTTTATCCATACCGACAAGAGCTTGCAGGATCGGACGATCAGTCCGAACAAAGCGGACCGTGTGGGGCTGCATCAGGCAAAGGTCGGTGATACGGTGAATCTGCTCGTCGATTCGGGCAATGTGATGATCGATGTGTCAGGGACGGACCGATTCTTCCCGGATCATCGGTTTGTCGTTGGAACGGTTCGGTATGCGGATCCGTTCTGGCAGGAGATTCAACTCTCTACCCTGGATGGACCTGCCACCTTTGAGGTGGATGCACTGGCCGGCACAAAACTGTCCGTGCTGCCAGACGGCACGCCGGTCACGATTGAGCTGGATGCCCACAATGTAATGATCGACCTCTATCGAAACCGATAGCTTCTATAGCGCTGAGGTTGTCGATGTCGGTGAGAGCGGCTTGACTTCCCGCAAGGGCGCCTCGTACGATTTTCCCAGCACGGTGTCCGCCGGTTCTTTCAATAATGGCCGGCGGACACCGGGGGTTCTCGCAACGGGTATGACGATGCGCCGGAGATGATCGTATGTCGAAGTCTCTGCGATTTCTCACCGCGGCTCTGCTTCTCTTCGCGGCACTCGTTGCGGGACGGCAGGGTGCGGCTGCGGCGAAGGAGACCGGATCGGACGCGGGAATCGCCTTTCAGACGATTCTTGAAGTGGAGCAAACGGCTCGTCTTCTCGCCATCCTTCTGGATTCAGGCCGGGCGGTCATCAATGAAAATCAGCCCCCGTTCGATGCCCCAGGAACCTCCGCTAAGGGTTTGGTTCCGGATGTCTTCGAGCAACAATTAACCGACATGTTTCGCAGCCGGTCCGGGATTGATCTGCGGAACCTCACTGCCGCTCATGTTCCAACTCAAGCCAAAAAGTTACTGAAGGAACTCGCCGTCGTGAGTCGGCAAGCTGTGGCCGATGCGCAGCCTGAGATCAACGAATCGAGCGGGACGAGAGGATTTCTTCCGGCGATATTCGGGGACCGTGTGGCCGGCCGTTATACCGAACGGACCGGCGTTCGGATCAAACAAACGACGCTCGTACCTCGCAATCCAGCGAATGCTCCGGACTCGACAGAGCGGTCCGCCCTGGAACTCTTTGCCGATCCCGGCTATCCCCGAGAAAAACCGATCAGTGAGACGACGGCGAAGAGCGGGATGCTCCGATTGATGTTCCCGCTCTATACGACCAGGCGCTGCCTCGATTGTCACGGGGAGCCGAAAGGATCGCTGGACCGGACCGGCTTTCCCAGGGAAGGGTTGAAGCTGGGACAAAATGCCGGAGCGATCAGCGTGATGATCCCGATTGCCAAATGAAAAGCGCGGCATTGACCATAGGGTTGCTGATGATCGGGCTGGGATCGGCCTGGGCGGCGGAGCGTGTCGCCGGACCGAGCGAAAAGCCGGCTGGAAGCGGGATGATCATTCATCCGGACGGCTACGTGCTCACCGCCTATCATGTGGTGGCTAATGCGCGACGGATCGTCGTGGTTGCGTCCGGGGAGTTTCGCATGCCGGGGGTGGTGATCAGCGCCGATCCCGAACACGATCTCGCGCTGTTGAAAGTCGAAACCGTGGGGCTTGCCGGAGCGCTGCTGGGCTATGCCGGCTCGGTGCAATTGGATCAGGAGGTCGTGGTCGTCGGGTTCCCGTTCGGCCTACGCGAGGTATCGGTGACGCGGGGGCGGATTGCGGCGGTGCGAACCAAAGGCGTACAGCGTGTTTTCCAGGTCGATGCCGCCGTCAATCCCGGCAACAGCGGGGGGCCGGTCTTCAATGCGCGGGGCGAGGTGGTGGGCGTGCTGACCACGAAGTTTAGCCATCCCTCCGGCATCGTCCCGGAAGGAATGGCCTTCGCTGTCCCCGTGAGTTATGCCACGCCGCTGCTGGCGAACATCGAGTCGTTTGATTTTACGGCGATCGGGAAAGGGCGCAAGAAGCTGAAAGAGTTCAACGGGCAGAGTCTCGTCCAAGCGATGGTTCGTGCAGCGGTCAGGATTGAAACGGCGCGGGTGGCCGATGTCGCGCCATCCCAACAAGCTGCGTCTCCTCCGCCGGAGTCGAGCGCCAAGGGCGAAGCCGTGCGTGCGCCGGGTTCCCGTGAGCCGGGTGCCAGAGGCCGGGACTCGTCGTCCATAGTCTTACCGGACGAGGCAGCGGTTCAGAAGGTCAATGAACAGCTCCGCCTGGTTCAACGAGATGAGCTTGAACGGCTCGGTCAGCGTGGCATTCAGCCTCCCGATCAGATGGTGCTGATTCCTGCCGGTGAGTTTTCGATGGGGGCGGAGGATGGGTTGCCGGATTCGCGTCCCCTGCACCGTGTGTACGTGAGCGCGTATTGGCTTGATAAATATCCGGTCAAGAATCGTCAGTACCGGCAATGTGTGGAGGCCGGAGGCTGTCCGTTCCCGAAGGACCGGTCCAGCTACGACGATGGCGCGCGCGCAGACCACCCGGTGACCAACGTGATGTGGAACCAAGCCCGCGGGTATTGCCGCTGGCTGGGCCGGCGGCTCCCGACCGAAGCTGAGTGGGAAAAGGCGGCGCGTGGGACCGACGGGCGGCTCTATCCCTGGGGGAACAGCGACGAAGTGTTCAAGGCCCGGGCGCGAGCGGTCGCGCAACAGCTCATGAGAAACGGGACCGATCCGGCCGGCACCGTCGAATTTGCAGCCTCCCCTTATGGCGTGGCGGATCTTGTCGGGAATGTGTCGGAATGGGTCAACGACTGGTATGCGGAGGATTATTATCGCTCGGCCCCTGCGCGCGACCCGCAGGGGCCGGTGCGCGGGTCGTTCCGTGTGTTGCGTGGAGGCGAATCCGGCGACCGGGCGTTGGAATTGCGCGCCAGCTATCGCGGCTGGGACGATATGACCTACTGGGGGCCTTCGCTGGGATTTCGTTGTGCAGAGGATCTGCCCTGACCGACCGCTGCTCGCATGGTCTTTCGCGCGATCCGCTCCATCCCACAACACAAGAACACTGCGGGCGAGGGATCGCGCGTCCTGCGCAGCGTGGGTCAGGCGAGAATCTGCGGCTGCCCGATCCCGGCAATGACCTCTTCGGTGATCATCACCGATTTTACTCCGCCGAGCGCCGGGACGTCGTACATGAGGTCCAGCATCACTTCTTCCAGAATCGTCCGTAGCGCCCGCGCCCCGGTTTTCATCGCAGCCGCCCGCCGGGCGACAGCTTTCACCGCGGCATCGGTAAACCGGAGATCGACTCCTTCGATCTCGAAGAGGGCCTGGTACTGCTTCACCAGGGCGTTGCGCGGCTCGGTGAGAACACGAATCAGGGCCGGCACATCCAAGTCGGACAGGGTGGTGAGGACAGGGAATCGGCCCACAAACTCGGGAATGAGTCCGAATTTCAACAGATCCTCGGACTGCACGCGACGCAGCATATCGCTGTGGCCGTCGATCTCGCACACGGGATCGATCGCTCCGAACCCCAGCCGCTTGGGCATGGTCCGTTGGGCAATGAGCTGATCCAACCCCACAAAGGCTCCGCCGGCGATGAACAGAATGTTCGTCGTATCCACGCGAATGTAGTCTTGTTCGGGATGTTTCCGCCCCCCTTTCGGCGGCACATTGCAAACGGTCCCTTCCACCAGTTTGAGGAGGGCCTGTTGAACGCCCTCGCCCGACACATCTCGCGTCAGCGACGGATTCTCCGACTTGCGGCTGATCTTGTCGATTTCATCGATATAGATGATGCCTGTCTCGGCGCGCGCCACGTCATAGTCACAGGCTTGCAGCAGCTTCAGCACGATGTTCTCGACATCCTCGCCCACGTAGCCGGCCTCCGTCAGCGCCGTCGCGTCGGCGATGGTGAAGGGGACATGGAGGATGCGCGCCAAGGTCTGGGACAGGAGCGTCTTGCCGGTCCCGGTCGACCCGATCATCAGA
Organism: uncultured Nitrospiraceae bacterium; assembly: GCA_964555285.1. Taxonomy (GTDB): domain Bacteria; phylum Nitrospirota; class Nitrospiria; order Nitrospirales; family Nitrospiraceae; genus JBBIQV01. The sequence continues at coordinate 112,557 of CAZKRM010000002.1, read as the reverse complement.
ATATTGCCCTTTTGGAGGTCGACGTGTGTGAGGCGTTCCCGGTTCACGATCCGTTTGTAGTGATTGTGCACGGCGACAGAGAGCACTTTCTTGGCGCGGTCCTGCCCGATCACATAGTCATCGAGCGTGGCTTTGATTTCGGACGGCTTGGGGGTGACCAACGGGAGGGACGGAGGCGACCCCTGGGCCTCCTTCTTCTGAGTCATGGACGCGGCGCATCGTTGAATGCATTCTTCACAGAGCAGCAATGCAGAGGCGATGTGACAGGAGTCGCAAGTATATTGCGCAGGGCTTGCGATCAGGTTCCGAACGGCATCTTGTTGCTTGCCGCAGATGGAACAGCGGCGATTTGGTTTCTGTTGTGAAGGAGTCCGCGTTTCCCAGAACATGGCCACATCCTCCATCCTGTCGCCTCAGACCGGAAAGGCACGGGTTCGGTATGAGTCGCCGCCGCTGAACTGCAAGCGGCCGATGATGATGAATTCCTCCGCTGTAAAAAGTAGTCGTGTGGGTGAACTCCTTTCTTCGCGCGGCGGATGAGCCGGGTCTGAAACATCACGGGCGACCCTCGACAACCGGTGAGAAGTCGCCCGTGGTGAGCGCTTAGGACGCTGGACTCGTCTTATGCTTTGGTGAGGGTCATGATAAGACCCGCGTAAGGCACAGGGCGTCAGATTTCTCGTCGGGGGGGCAAATGTATGTGCCCCAGGTGCTTGTGTTCCTCACAACAACCTCGATTCTCCCTGATGACTCGCATCCAGCGATGTGTTCCCTACGCGGGAAATGGTGTAGCTGTGGGAGATGGGCTTGTGCGACCCACGAGAGACCCGCCGTTAGCTTAGCGGGCCGTTCAGGTCCGGTGGACTGAGGTCTTCCATCATGTGCCTCCTCCCTGGTGTAGAAACAGAGGGAATCATTCGACGGATGACGCTGACATTTTCTTCATACGCCTCACCGGCTCTTCTGTCAAGAGGCTCATCCGGTCGCAGAGCAGATGCGCTCAGGATAATTCGATATCACGCCGTCGATGCCTAGAGCGAGTCCGTGTTGGATGTCTCGCGGATTGTCTGCCGTATAGATGCACACGAGCAGACCTGCCCGGTGGCATGCCTCGACGAGGCGGTGTGTGGCTGTGTCGTGTCGAAGACCGACATATGAAGCCTCATGCGTGACGGCATGGGCGACGGGATCTCTGGGCAATTTCCCGAAGAGCGCCATAAGCGGCGCGGTCGGGTCGAACGTATGAACCTGCGTCAGCTCGTCGTGCAAGAAGGACGCATAGATGACGGGATCGGTCAACGCAGCCCGCTGCACCGTTTCAACCACCCGCTGAGCTGTTCCGTTCACCTTCACCTCCAGCAGCAGTCCCGCGCGTCCTGCAATCACGCGGATTGCTTCCTCAAGCGTTGGAATGGTTTCGCCGTTCCCTGCATTGAGTTGCTTCGCCTCCCGGAGCAACAAGCGATCGATCCGTCCCTTCCCATCCGTCGTCCGATTCACGGTCTCATCATGGAGAATCACGAGCGCGCCGTCCGCCGTGCGGCGCACATCAATTTCGATGAAATCGACTCCGAGCGCGATCCCTTGTTGAATCGCGCTCAAGGTGTTCTCCGGGGCATGACCCGCGGCCCCGCGATGCCCGATTTTCAACACGCTCCGCATGGAAGCTCCCGGCGCGTTCGTCGAAGAAACCTACGAGGCGCGGCCTAACGCATCGGTGCGGCAAAGCGCAGGTTGTGCGCATCCAGATCGGCGAGATAGTCCTTCATCCGTGTTCGCTCGCGTTGTTTCACCACCTCGATCACCTTCCGATCAATCTCCAGCAGGCCGAGTCCCGACGGGATGTCATCGGGGCCGATGACAAAGAGGTTGACCCCCAGCTCCTTGGCTTTCACTTGAGCTTCCTTCAGCCTGTGGTGGAGGTATCGTTCGTTCAAGCGCAAGAATGCATTCAACTCCAGCAGGTCTCGCAGCGGGGAGGGGGCAACGCGGACGCTCTGCCTTGGCATGTTCAGGAGAATGAAGATCGTCTCGCATCCGCAGTTGAAGGCCTCTTCGATGGGAAGTGGATTGGCGAGGTCGCCGTCAAGATATCGGTAGCCGTCGATCTCGACCAGCTCAAACAGAGGATACAGGGCCATGGAGGCGCGAATCCGTTTCATGAAAAGGTCCTGCTTGGTTTTCAGGCTGTGCCCGTCCGCATTTCCGTCCGCGGTCAGGTCCGGGTCTTTATTGGAAAACACCACGGTTGCGCCGTCTTCGTACCGTTCTGCAACGATTTTCCAGATGATGGGGCTTGCCAGCACCTTTTGCACGTCGATCTGTTCTGTGAGCCGGCTTAAAAGAGGGAATGGATCAAGCAAGGCTTTCATCTGCTGCAGCTCAAAGTATTGATTCACTTCATCGAGCGTGGTTTGAATTTCAGGCGCCTGCACAAGTTTCCGAAAGGACTGGCTTGGAGCCGCAAACGCATCCATGAGGCGAAATAGGAAGCTCACCGTGCGGCCCGCCATACGAAGCGGCATGCGTAAACCCAAGGAAAGAACCAGAGGGACAAACTTGATCGCCCGCCTGACGTCATACAGGACCGAATCGCTCGGGCCCAAGCTCTGAGTCACCTGCGGCACAACGCCTAAGAGCCGCGCCAGTTTTTCACGGAGAAACGGGTGGATCTCATAAATCGCGTCCGGGGAGTTGATATAGTCTTCCCAGATGCGGAGGGTTTTCTCGGCTCCGATCGGACCGGGATTCTCGACGAATCCGAGGGCATTGCAGGTTCCGGCCGAGGCGCTCACGATGTGAGTCGGGTGAAAGCCGGCGTGGACCAGTTCCGCAGCCATGACCGCTTGGATGATGGCTTTGCAGCCGCCTCCACAAAACACAAATACACTCTTCCCATACTTATGTGCGGGAGAATTGGAGGGGCCTATGCTCAGGCCTGGTCTGCGCGAAAGGCCTTCTGTGCTCAGCCTGGAGGTTGCTCTGCGATAAATTTCCCGGATCTGTCGTGACATCCAGCGCATTGTGTACCTGACCTGTGTCTGCATCCGAGGGATCCGTCCGGATGAACGTGAGTGCTATGCGCCACGACGGCCGGAGACTCGGCCTCTCGCCCAAGGCCGCTACGACCGTTGAAGGTGACGTCGCCGGTTTTCCTCCGCTCGTAAGATCCGATGCAGGGTTTTCCCCAGAATGGTTTTGGGCAGTTCCGCGCGGAATTCTATTTTTTTGGGAACTTTGTACGCTGCCAGATAGCGCCGGCAATGCGCGAGGAGGTCGTCCGCAGATATGATATCCGAGGCGGGCACGACGAAGGCCTTGATGGATTCGTTCCCGTCTCCGAGCTGGACGCCGATGACGGCGGCCTCACGGACAGACGGATGCAGAAACAGCACCTGCTCGATTTCGGCAGGGTACACATTCAACCCGGAGGTGGACAGGATCATGTCCTTTTTCCGATCGACAATGTAATAGAAGCCGTCCGAATCGACGCGCGCGAGATCGCCGGTGGCCAGCCACCCTTCCGGTTTCAGCACATTCGCCGTCTCTTCCCTGTTGTTCCAATAGCCCTGCATCACTTGCGGACCCCGCACCCAGAGTTCGCCGATTTCCCCCACAGGGATCTCCCGGCCGGTCTCGTCCACGATTTTCGCGTCGGTGTTCGCAATGGGCAAGCCGATGGATCGCTTGACCGAGAGGCCGCGGGGAATGTTGCAGTGCGTGACCGGAGAGGCTTCGGAGAGACCGTATCCCTCGATGATCAGGTGGCCGGTCCGTTCCTTGAATTTCTTGAGGAGCTCATAAGGAAGCGCGGCCCCGCCGCAAAGGACGAACCGTGTTGCGGCAAAGTCTTTCGCATCGCAGTGGTCGAGCAGTTTCCGCACAAGCGCCGGCACGAGTGTAATCACGGTGGGCTGCTTCTTGCGAAGGAGCGTCAGCAGCGCCGACATATTGCGGGGATCCGGGACCAGCACCATGCACCCTCCCACCGCCAGACAGATATTTTGCGTCACCGTCATCCCGAACACGTGAAAGAGCGGGAGCGCCGCGAGGAAGCTCTCCACTCGTTCGGCGGGTGAAAACCAGCTGATGAGTTGCCGAATGTTGGCGGTCAGGTTGCGGTGACGCAGCGCCGCTCCTTTGGACACCCCGGTGGTGCCCCCGGTGTATTGCAGGAGCGCGAGATCGTCCGGCATCGCAATCGGGAGGGTCTCCGGGGCTACGGGGGGCGCGTCGTTCAAGACATCGTGGAAGAAGTATGTTGTGTTGATGCGAGGAATCGCGATCGCCGGCCGGTTGTTTCGATGGTGATAGAGATACCTCGCAATCGTCGTCATGTAATCGGTGATCCGCGTCACGATGATCAGTTCCAGATCGAGATCCTGGACCTTCTGGTACATCAGGTCGAGCACCACGATCGCCCGCGCCCCCGCGTCTCGAAGCTGGTGGGATAACTCGTGTTCCGTATAGGTCGGGTTGCAGGCGACGACAATCCCTCCGGCCCTCACAATGCCGAAGTAGGCGATGACCGCCTGCGGGCAATTCGGGAGGCAGAGAGCGACGCGATCCCCTTTGCGAATTCCCCGTGCCGCGAGGCCGCAGGCAAAGCGCTCAACGAGGGAGTGACATTCGTGGTAGGAGAGGGTCTTGCCGAAAAAATAAAGAGCCGGCCGGCGAGAAAACCGCTGGGCACTCCTGGAGAACAGTTCCGAAAGCGTCTCGGGAGGAAGAGGAAGCTCGCGGGGAACTCCCTCGGGATAATAGGGGAATGACGGTTGCTCGGTCATGATGCCTCCCGTTTGGCGCAAGTCGGATCAAGACATTCCCGGCACTACCATCCTCCGTTCGAGAGAGCAGCGCAAGGCTCGAAACGTTTGCCGTATTGGGCTGCCAGCGATTCCAACGCCTGGGCGATGCGTTCCGGCGACAGGGTCTCCCGCGTCCAGGCGAGAAGGCCTCCACGGAATGCGGGAAACCCGATCCCATAGATCAGTGCGAAATCCACTTGCCACGCCTCTTCCACAATGTGGTCATGCAGACAGCGCACGGCTTCGTCGATCATCGGCAGAAACAGCCGCTGATGAATGAGGTCGTCAGAGGGAGGTTCTGCTTCGGAGGGGACGTTGCGGCGATAGCGCGCAAGGGCTTCGACCGTCCGTGGATTCACCCGCCCTGACTCATAAAACGTCAAGGGCGTTCCTCCATCCTGCAGCAGGGTTTGAAGCAGCGCCTCGCGGGATTCGATGCGCGCCCCCAGCACAGCGAGAGACCCCAGCACGTGCCGGGCGACCCGAAGTCCGATCAGATCGAGGAGTTCCAGAGGGCCCATAGGATGCCCGCTGTCTATGGCCATGCCGAAATTCTTTGCGACGGTGTCAATGCGTCGAATGGCGACTCCCTCGCCGACCAGGATCATAGCCTCTGCCAGATACCGCGACAGAATTCTGTTCACAAGGAAGCCCGGTCCGTCGTGTACCACGAGCGGAAACTTGCCCAGCCGTTTGGCCAGGCCGCAGGCCTGTGCAAGGGCCCGGTCGGAGGTCAATGGCGCGCGCACCACTTCGACCAACTGCATTTTGGCCACAGGGTTGAAGAAGTGGAGCCCCACGCAGCGTTCCGGATGGACGGCCTTCACGGCAATGTCGGCCAAAGTATAGGACGATGTATTCGTCGCAAAAATGGCATCGGGGCGCGCCGCCGCTTCAAACTCCGCTAGCACGGCCCGTTTTACGTCAAGTGTTTCCGAGACGGCCTCGATGACCAGGGACGCGGCGCCTACATCCTTGAGATGAGTGGTTGGAGCGATCCGCATCATGCGATAGCGCAGGTCGGACGGAAGAATGATGCGTTTGCGCACCTGGGCCGCCTGGGCGGCGTGGATGTGTCCGATCGCTTTCGCGAGAATGTCCGAAGACACGTCTCGCAGCGTCACCGCGTACCCTTTTTCGGTGAGCTGCCCCGCGATCTGCGAGCCCATCAATCCGGCCCCCAGCACGCCGATGCGCATCGTCGCGGTCGGGACAGTGGCGGCGTTCCGCTTCAGCTTCTCGCCGGCCAGGAACAACCCGACGAGGTGTGCGGAAACCGGGCCGGCCATGAGATCCATCAGGAGGGGCTTTTCGACGTTGAGCGATCCCTCCAGAATGCTCACAGCCATTCCTCCCTCGATGGCCTCGATGGCACGGAGCGGAGCGGGATAGAAATGCCGGACGCGCTTGATCACCTGCCGCCGGGCATAGCGACAGAGGAGCCAACGAATTACGGGAGCGCTCAGGATTCTCCGGCTTGTCGGGAGGGGCCGTGGTCTGAGGGGGGCGCGACAGAGATCGCGGGCTTGTGCAACGGCGGCCTGCACGAGGACTTCTTTCCGGACGTCTTCTAGAGTTCTGCTGCCGGATGGAACGGAGGCGACCATGCCGTCGATCAGGCCCATCCGCAGAGCTTGCCGGGGAAAGATCGTCCTTCCGGTCGTAATCATGTCCAATGCCGCCGGCAAACCGATCAGGCGCGGGAGCCGCTGGGTGCCGCCGAACCCGGGCAGAATGCCCAGTTTGACTTCCGGCAGCGCAACACCGGTTCTCGGATGGGTGCTGGCGACGCGCGCATGGCAGGCCAGGGCCAGCTCGAATCCTCCTCCGACACAGACCCCTTCCACCGCTGCCACAAAGGGCTTCCGCGATCGCTCCATCGCGTCAAAGAGCGTGTGGGCGGCGATCACGAGTTGCTCCATCTCGTGAAAGGAACGCCGGCGTTGCGCATCGTGCATCTGCTCCAGATCCGCTCCCGCGCAGAAGTTTCCTTCCTTCAGGCTCACCAGCACGACGCTGTTGACGGCAGCGGATTGTTCGGCGAGCCGCACGATCTCCTGCCACTCCGCCATGCTCTCCGCATTGAGCACATTGACCGACTTGCCGGAGTAATCGAATCCTGCCAGCAGGATCCCGTCGCCGAGCACGTCGGTCTTGAAGTGCTTGAACCGGCCGGGAGCCATGGTGTGGCTCTGTGTCATGTCTCTTTCCTCTCCAGGATCATGGCCACTCCCTGTCCGCCGCCTACGCAAGCGGTGATCAGTGCCCGCTCGGCATTGCGCCGCTTGAGTTCGAACAGCGAGGTCATGGCCAGCCGCAGACCGGACACGCCGACCGGGTGACCGAGCGCGATGGCGCCCCCGCGCGGATTGAGATCATCGGGTGGGATTTCACCGAGACGTTCGGTCAATCCGTAGCGGCCAAATTTCTGTTTCATGAGCGAGGATGAGTCGAGGATGCGGCTGATCCCCAAGACGACGGATGCAAAGGCTTCGTTAATCTCCCATACGGCGACATCCTTGAGGGGCAGCCGCGCCTTGGTCAGCACTTTGACGATGGCCCCCACAGGGGCCAGGCCCATACAGGCAGGCTCATAGCCGAAATCGGCGTAGTCCTTCACATACCCGAGGATCGGCAAGCCGAGGGACGCGGCCTTGCCCTCTTCCATCAGGAGCATGGCGGCGGCCGCATCCGTGATCTGTGAAGAATTGGCCGGTGTGACCGACCCGTGGCGCTTATCGAACACAGGTTTTACATCACGAAACGTCTCCTGACCCGCATCCTCACGAATGCCGTTGTCGCGTTCGACATGAGCGCCTCTCTCGGAAAGGTACACGGGCACGACCTCCTCGGCAAAGAGTCCGTTCTTCCACGCCTGCGCTGCGAGCCTATGCGATCGAATGGAAAACGCGTCCTGATCTTGCCGTGTCATGCCGAGGGCAGGATCTTTTGCAATATTCTCTGCCGTCTGTCCCATGATGAGGTCACACATCGGATCCGTGAGCCCCATCGTCAAACCGACCCGAGGCGGATATCGCGTGAGGTTCAGGAGTTTGGGAATGAGGGCGAGAGCGCCGGCGGTTCGTTCGCGGACGTGTTTGGCTTTGGCGTTGCGCAGAAGAAGGTCGGCAACCGTAGGGTGGTACAAGAGCGGAATTCGGCTCATCGCCTCCATGCCGATGACGAGTACGGTGTCGGCATCGCCGTTCCTGATGCGCAAGCTCGCGTAATAGAGCGCCGTCACGCCGGATCCGCAGTTTTTTCCGGCCACCGTATCGGCGGGGATCAATGCGGGGAGACCGCCGGTGACGGCCGCCACTCGCGTCGGGTTGACCGCATGCATGGGCGTTGCCACGTTGCTGCCTAACACGCAATCGATTGTCTCAAGGGGGAGATTCCAGCGATGACATCGCTGGACCATGTCGCGGACGACACAGGCGCCAAGCACTTCCGCATCGGTGTCGCGAAAGTCCGTTCCCTCTTTGCAAAGGGGAGTGCGAAACCCGTCAACGACGACGACCTTGCGCATACCGTTGTCCGCCACGGCATTAGGAACGATGTTCAATCGCGTGCTGGCGTCGAGCCATACGCCGGACTGTGCTCCATCTTACCACGACCACGGAACGGATACTTCATCTCCCTCTCGGTAGTATCAGAGCCTTCCTTATTTTGAGGAGGGGCGCCAAATCATGGGATACAAACACTGACAGCAGTGGTAGAGTGTCACAATGGAAACGAGGGTCGTCATGTCACAGTAGGTAACGCTGATGGCCAACCCCGAGCTGTTTCAAGGGTCCGTAGCCGTTGCGGAGACTGCCCGCGACAAGGCTTCCTATGACGGATTTCTTGCAGGGTTGTTCGAAGCCGACGTTCGGTGGGAGCTCTTCACCTCCATCGGCCTCCCGGAGACGAGTCTCTCTGCCCGGAAGTTCTTAGAGCAATTCAAAACCGCCATTCTTCCCCTGGATCCTGAACTGGTCGACGGCGAGGGGGAACTGCCTGAGCCGGTCTTGAAAGCCCTGGCTGAGCTTGGCGCTTTGGGGATCAAGATTCCGACCCGCTTCGGCGGGCAGGAGTTCACTCAAGCCGAGTATCAGAAAGTTGCCACCCTGTGTGGAAGTTTCGATGCATCGCTCACCGTGTTGTTGTCGGCGGCGCAATCGATCGGCGTCCCTGAGCCGCTGCGCCTGTTTGGAACCGAAGCGCAGAAGGCCAAGTATCTCCCTCGGCTCGCGCGGGGAGAAGTGTCGGGGTTTGCGCTCACAGAGAAGCAGGTGGGGTGCGACATTGCCAAGGTGCAAACCTACGCGGTTCGCGTCACAGAGAATGGAACGACCGTCGGGTATCGCCTCACAGGAGAAAAATTCTTCATTACGAATTCCGTCAAGCAGGACGGCGAGTTCCTGGCTTCCCTGCTCGTCGTAATCGCGCGTATCGTCGATCGTCCGGAGGAGATTCAAGATCCCCAGGCGCAGAAGCGGTATGGGGCCTTCATCGTCGAAACCCAATGGCCGGGATGCTCCGTGACCCGCCTGCGCTTCGAGGGTGTGAGAGGGATTTACAATGGAGCCCCGACCTTCACCAACGTCTCTGTCCCGATCGAAAACCGCCTGGGCAGCGAAGAGGACGGGCTGAGGATCGCGCTCGCCACGCTGACCGTCGGCCGCCTGACGCTCCCTGCAGCCTGTCTGGGAGGTCTCAAACAGTGTCTGTCCATCATGCGCTGGTGGGGACACACGCGCGTCCAGTGGAACAAGCCGATCGGAGAACACAATCTGATCGGCGCAAAACTCTGCCGCGCTGCTGCTTATACGCTGGCGCTCGAAGCCGTCATGGCTTTTTGCGGCGCTTGGGCAAATAGGAAAGGCGACCTCCGTCTGGAATCGGCGGCAGCCAAGATTATCGGGAGCGAGTGGTATTGGGAGGCGGTGAACGACCTGTTTCAGGTGCGCGGGGGGCGGGGGTTCATGACCGTCGAATCACAGCGTCGGAGCGGGGAGCCCGCTATTCCGGTCATGCGCATGCTGCGCGACGCGCGCATCAATCTGGTGTGGGAGGGGACGAGTGAGATTCTGCGCATCTGGATGGCGCGCGAAGCCCTCTCACCCTATATCGAAAAGGGCATCGCCTTTCTCCAGGGAGCTTCTTCGCAGCGGGCAGAGGCGGGGTTGTACTATGCGCGCATGGCACTTCGTTCCAGCCTGCCTTCCTTGCATCCGAGGCCCGGTTCGAATGTGTTCGGAAAGGATTTCGAGCGGTGGGTTCGCTTTATCGAGTCGTCCTCCCGGAGCGTGACGCGCGCGACGCTCGCCGCCACGTTGCGTCACCGGCAAAGCCTGCATAACAAGCAACTTCTGCTGCAACATGTGGTGAATGACAGTCTCCGGCTCTTTCCCATGGCCGCGACGCTCTGGTTTTCTTCCCAACCGGAGATGCGGATGAAACCGGGCATCCGCGAGTTGGCCGCCTATTTTTGCCAGGACATGGAGGAGCAGCTCTATCCAGCCCCATCCCCAACGCGGCGCATCCTCGGTCATCAGAAGGACGCCACCGTCTACAACTTGGCAAGGAACATCATGCAGGGTCAGTATGCGTGGCTTGAAGAAGGAATCGTGCCGTTGCTCGACAAATGAGCTGCTCACGCTGATAGCCCCAGGCGAGCAGAAGGCTGCTCTTAGCCGGCTGCTCGCACCAGCACCTTTCCCATAGGCCCTTGTGCCAGCCGCGCGAACCCTCTCTTCACATCCTCGAAGGGGACAATGGTGTCCACTTGTGGCCGCTTTCCTATGCCATCCAGTCGATCGACGATCTCCTTCCACGCTGTGTGCGAGGCCTGGGCTGTATAGTCTCCGACCGAGACTCCGCCCATCCGAATGCGACGGAACAACAAGGTTGCCGTGTTGAAGTCCGGCACGGTGCCTCCGCTTCTGCCGACCACGCTGATTCGGCCGTCATGGCCGAGCAGCGCCACCACCTGAGGCAACAGTGGGCCGCCGACGCTGTCGACGGCCAGGTCGACTTTCTTCGGATTGATCGCCGCCGTCACAGCCTTGATGAGGTTTCTGTCCGCTGGATCGAAGACGAAATCAGCCCCAAGCGTCTTCAACCGAGCGCGCTTCTCCGGACTGCGTGACAAGGCTACGACGGTGAGATCCATTGATTTCCCGAGCAGCACGGACGCAACGCCGACACCACCGGACGCGCCGGTGACGAGGAGGACGGACTCAGCATGCGGACGCGCCGGAGGATCGTTCCACTGCGTCAAGGCCTGCCAGGCAGTCAAACAGACCAACGGAGCCCCGGCCATCTCTTCGAGGGACCAGTTGGGAGGGATTCGGATCACACTGTCCGCGGGAACCACGACGTTCTCGGCCAGCGTTCCCCACACGTCCACTCCCACATCGCAGCGCAGAATGCCGACGGTCTCGCCCACACGGATGTGGTTCACGCCGGCCCCTATCGCTACCACGTCACCCACGCCATCTCGCCCGAGAATATGTGGGAGCGTCGGCTGGGCCGGGTACAGCCGTTGTGCCAAAAACGCATCCGCGGGGTTGAGGGCTGCATATCTTACTCTCAGCAATACCTGAGCCCGGCCCGGTTGAGGATCCGGCACCTCGCCGAGCCGTAGTCTTTCGACCCCATCATAGGAATCCATCAACCATGCGCGCATAGGCTTATCTCCTGCCGGCGCGGCTCCCTGACGCCACAGTAACTGTCTCATGTGCCCGCCTCGTGTGCCTGCTCGCGGTAGACCTGGCGGGCTCCTCAGGATCCATGATCTTTCGCGACCCAGATTATCTCAGCCCGGCTCGTGCCTTCGCGAAGAACGTCTTGTGTCGCTGCGCGCTATTCAGGTCGGGGACGGCTCTGGTTTGTGAGGATGACTCCGCTCAACGACATTCGCCATGGCGCGCGACATCCGGGTTTGGGGCCACGCTTCCAACCGGACATCAGCGTGCCAGGCATCCGCAATCGCCTGCTTCATCTCACGCGGCGATGCATCGATCCTGCTGAGGAATGCGGCATGGCGCCGGTCTCCGCGATAGTCCGGTTTCCGCTTGGGGTGTTTCACATAGCGGGCAATGAGGTCGGCCTGCATGCCGTAGAGGATCGTGCCGTGAAAGAGGAGCGCCGTTTTTTTTCTCCGCTGCGCATTTCCAGAAATCTTAAGGCCTTCGACGGCCAGATCGCTGACACCTTGGACGGCGATGGCCGGCTGCCATTTCTGGAGGGCTTCGGCAGTGCGCTGCAAGATAAATCGATTGGTAGGGCAGATGTCTCTCAAATCGGGATGCAGCGCGATCGGAAGCACGAACGCATAGGACAGACATCCGGGTCCCTGTAGGATGGTTCCGCCGCCGCTTGCCCGCCGCAGTACAGGGATGCGGTCTTGCCGGCACGCGGCGACATGCACGTCATCGGTAAGGCTCGAGGCGCGGCCCAGCACGACAAAGCAGCAATCACTTTCCCAAAAACGAAGGATCGGGTCGTGCCCGTTCTCTTCCAGGTCGTCCAACAACGCTTCGTCGAGAGCGAGATTCTCAACCGGGGAGGATAGGGTCAGATCAAGTAAACGAAATGAGTACACGAAGCTACCGCCCGGCTGTAGAGAGTTGTGCGGCCTGTCTGCTTACGTCAGGCTTCTCTGGAAGCCCGTAGTCGTGAAGGCTCCGCCCGATGATGCCTTCTGAGAGGGCTGGATATGCGCCCCCGAGGGCCTTCTTTCCGATGCCCGTTAACCGCATATCTCTATTAGAAATGAGGGTGCGAATGTGCTGTTTCACGCGCGCCTTCGCCTGACGGACCACCTCATCTGCAAGGTCCCATGTTTCCACGTGTCCGGTCGTCCGCTCGTGCGTTTCTGCCGAGAGCGTTGCCGTCGCAATCAGGAGAAGATCTTCCCCGATGCGTTCGATCCGGTTTTGGCGCCCTTGGTCATCTCGAAGCGCCTGCCGATGCCAGATCAATGCGTAGAGCGTCGCGCGTGAGAGTCGCCGGCTCGCGCGTTCCACAAAACGCAGATTGGGTTGAACTTTTGGGTGCCTGAACTCCGGCCGAGCCGGCAAGAGCCTCGGTACCCATTGCGTTATGTACCAGGAAGCATAGAACCCGAAGAGGCGCCCTGTCTCCACGAACCGGCGCAGGCCTGTGACCTGTTCATCAAAAAAAATCCGCGCGCGCTCAAGGTGCATGTTGAGCGCCTCGCGCGCCACGAACGGCCGGAGGATATCCGTCGCGCCCTCTCCGATTCGATACATCTCTGCGTCGCGAACCAATTGTTCGATGCCGAACGCCGGCTCGCCGCGCATCCGCTTGGAATCGGCCGTTTCGTACCCCATGCCGCCAAAGAGGGTCTGAGCATCTTTCAGGAACTGGATCGTGCTTTCTGAGGAGAAGATCTTCGCAATTGCCGCTTCTGTTCTGACGTCATAGCAGTGGTGGTCGGCCATGCGCCACACAGAGAAGGCGAGCGCTTCCATCGCGTACAGATTCGCAGCCATGCGGCCCAGCCTCATGCGCTGTGTCTGCCGCTCGCCGAGGGCTTTCTGGAATGTCAGCCGCTGGTTGGCCCGATCGAGTGTCGGTTGCCACGCTTGCTTGGCCATGCCCATGCATATGGCCGGGATGCTGACCGCCCGGCCCACATTCAGGATGGTCAGCGCATATTTCAACCCCCGCCCGACTTTGCCGACCACGTCGGCCGCTGGGATCCGGACATCCGTGAAGGTCATGTAGGCGTTCTCAATGCCCCGGCAGCCTTCAAATTGACAGCGCTGTCGTATGCGGACGCCTGGCTGGGTCATATCGAGAACGAAGGCGGTATGGACATGATCCTCCGCTCCCTTGCCGTCCGGGACCGGAACCCACAGGGTCTGCCCGTCCTCCTGCGCGCGCCTCGCCGGCACCCGCGCGATCAATGTGACATAGCGGGCGATCGAGCCGTTCGTGCACCAGAGCTTCTCGCCGTTCACCACAAATGTCGTGCCGCTGGAATTCAGCACCGCTTCAGTCCCGATATTGGCCGCATCAGATCCGGTGATCGATTCCGTGAGCGCAAAGGCCGAGATGGCTTCGCGGGCGACGATCGGCAGGTAGCGGCGTTTCTGCTCCTCGTTGCCGAACAGGAGCAACGGCATGGCGATGCCGATCGACTGGGGCACCGCGACGGTCAGGGCGAGAATATTGCTCCAACTCGCCATGAGCATGAGGGCGCGACCGTAGTTTGTGTAGGAAAACCCAAGGCCTCCGTACTCTTTCGGAATTTTCATGGCGAACGCGCCGAGCGCGAAGAGTCCTTTGAGCACGGAATCGGGGATCTTCGCTGTGCGTTCAATTTCGTCAGGATCGACGTGTGTTTTCAGAAAGGTTTCCAGTTGCGGGTGAAACTCTTCCCAGGCAGCTTTTTGTTCCGGTGATTCTTCCGGCGGGAGGAGCAGCGAGAAATCGGGGCTCCCCATGAAGAGGCCTGCCATGAAACTATGCCCGGTTACTCGCTCTCGGGCTTCTTCAATTCGTTCGAGGCCTTTGAAGAGGGTTGCCATGGGTGCTCCATCAGGATGCAGCTCACTACAAGAGCGGCTGGTGTTGAAGTTCCTCAAAGCGTGCCGTGAAGTGGCGCAGCACCGGCGCCTCATAGGTCAAGGCCAGACCGCGAATCCTCTCGCGCCGGCGATACAGTTCGACGATCGATTCGGCGACATAGGTAATCTGCATATTCGTATAGACTCGGCGTGGAATGGCCAGCCGCACCATTTCGAGTTCCGGATGGATGGTGCGACCGGTGGCCGGATCTTTCTTGCCGAACATCGCCGTGCCGATTTCCACTCCTCTGATCCCATATTCGCGATAGAGGGCGACGGCCAACGATTGGGCGGGAAAGTGGTCCTGCTGAACGTGCGGCAGGAATTCTTTGGCGTTGAGGTACACGGCGTGCCCTCCGATCGGTTTGAGAATGGGCACGCCGGCTTGATCCAGCAACTCTCCCAGATAGCGAACCTGACCGATCCGGAAGCTGAGGTAGTCTTCGTCCAGCACCTCGCGAAGCCCTCGGGCCATCGCTTCAAGATCGCGCCCCGCTAATCCGCCGTAGGTGGGAAAGCCTTCGACCAGAATGAGCATGTTCGTAATGTCCTGCGCCCATTGCTCATTGTTGAGTGTGAGAAATCCCCCGATGTTCACGAGGCCGTCTTTTTTGGCTGACATGGTGCAGCCGTCGCCATAACTGAAGAGCTCCCGCGCGATGGCGAGAATCGAGGCGCCGGCGAATTCCGGCTCCCGCTCTTTGATGAAGAAGCAGTTCTCGGCGAAACGGCAGGCATCGAAGAAGAGGGGAATACTGTGGCGGTTCACCAGCGCACGGGTCTGCCGGATGTTCTCCATCGACACCGGTTGCCCGCCGCCACTGTTGTTCGTGATGGTCAGCATCACCAGCGGAATGCGATCCCGTCCGACGCGATGAATCGTCTCTTCCAATCGGACCAGATCCATATTGCCTTTGAAGGGCAGCTCGCAGTGCGGGTCATAGGCTTCTTTGATCACCACATCCAGCGCCTGCGCTCCTTGATGCTCCACGTTGGCGCGCGTGGTGTCGAAATGAATGTTGTTCGGGACGCTCATGCCCGGCTTCACCACGGTGGAAAACAGAAGATTCTCGGCCATGCGTCCCTGATGAGTGGGGATGACGTGGGTGTAGCCGAATATGGACCGGACGGTTTCTTCGAGGTGGTAATAGTTCCTGCTGCCGGCATAGGACTCGTCGCCGAGCATCAGGCCGGCCCATTGGTTGTCGCTCATGGCGGAGGTGCCGCTGTCGGTCAGGAGGTCGACGTACACACTCTCGGCCGGCACATGAAACAGGTTGTAGCCGGCCTCGCGCAGCAGCCGGTCCCGCTCCTCGCGCGTGGTGCGTCGAATCGGTTCGACCACTTTGATCTTGAACGGCTCGGAAGGGAATTTCATGCGACCGACCTCTTGAACCGCGCCAATTCCATTTTAAAGGCCTGCGGGCCTCCGTACTCAAAGACATACCGGGTCATATCGAAGAGCGGAGCGGGATCCAGATCGCGAAGCAGGTCCGGCTTCCACGTAATCTCCAATCGATGGATCATCGTCAGCGTTGTCGGAGTCCCGACTACGCCGAGCTGCACCTGGCCGTATGATTGGGGAAAGATGAGAATCTCCCGGTCGAACATGGCGGCGTTGAGATCCGTCGCCGCTCCTTGGCCTTTATAGTCCTCTTCAAATCGTCGGAAGGCGGGAGCGCGTTCAAGTTCTTCCCGAAACGCGAAGAAGATCTGGATTCCGGCCCGCTGCTGGTCGTCCATGACTTGGATGGCATCAGCCACAACCGACGCTTGTTGCATTTGCCCGCGCGTCAGGACCAGCAGGCGGCGAATGGTCACTCCGCGCTGAACTGCGGCCTGATTCGCCAAGAGGTAATTCGGATACAAGGCCTCACCCTGTTTCCAGATATTCCAGCGCTCCATAATCGCGTCGATGGAATGTTCAGCGGTCTGAACGAGTCGTATGGCCTCGGCATTCGCTTCTGCTCCTTCATAGGTTAATGTCTGTGTCTCGAGCTGACGTAGTTCGCGCCCGATGGCTTCAACCTTTCGCGGAATGTATTTGGGGGTCTTGGGAACGTGCAGCATGACGTCGACGGCCGTCAGCGCCAGAGTCCAGTATTCTTTGGCTGAGGTCGGAGCTTTGTCTTTTTGCGCAATCAGGAGGAGTTCTACGGGATTCTTGTTGAGGAGGGTGGCGATCTTCATGCACAGCTCGGGTTTCGGGATCTTGAGCCCGCGGCGCATCAAATTGGCCTCCGGTTGGGCGATGCCCAGCTTCTCCGCCAGCGCGTAATCGCTGCTGAGTTCGTAACGGTCCTTAATGGCTTCGAGATACCGAGAGATTTCGGACATGCATCATTCCTCTCAACCGGTGGCTGGAATTCCTCTCTCTTCGGAATGGCTTCATGCCGCGTGGTGATGGATGTCGAGGGCGTTCCGGTCCGGAGTCTCTTGCCCCTTCAAACCCATCCAAAATCCCTCCAGATAGCCGAGGACGGCGGTGACCCCGTACCGGAAGTCATCCTTGTCCTGATCGGACATCCCGGCATCGCCCGCACCCTGCGCCGCCGCCACCGCGTGCGCCATGGCTTCCTCATGCGTGGATTCGAGTTCCCGGTGAAAAGTGAAGTAGGTGATGTCCATGTGCGGATGGCGAGCCGTCTTCAGGCGCGTAAGCCCGGGGATCAGGTGATCCCACATCGTGATCGCCATGTTCTCAAGGCCGAAGGATGCGCCCAGAGCCGTAGCGTGGTTCCCGTTGCTGTAGAGGTGTTCCATACCCTCAATGTAGGCGCGGGTTGAAGGGAGCATGGGGCGAGTCATGGCCTCATGCACGTCGATCCCGATGGATCGCAGGAAGTTTCGATAGAGCAGTTCGTGGCGCTGCCGGATCTGTCCATCGCCCAACTCGGAGTAGAGGACCTTGGTCAATTCGCCGGCCACCTGTTCGTCTTCGGTATTTACCAGTTGAGCAACCAGGATTCGAGGGAAGAAACGGGCGAAGTTGTAGAACTCGACCGCGAACTCTTTGAGATCCGAGTCGGAGAGCGCCCCCGATCTAAAGCGATCGAGGTACGAGTTGTTGATCGCTCCATGCGCAAGCACGGTCTGTCGTATTTCTTGATAGAAGATCATGGAAGCTCCCGACTCCAGGCGAATAGGACGTTGAACGGTCTTCGGCCTCGCGCATTTGTTTACTATGATATACCTTTTATATTATCGCGGCAATAGCGCAAGTGGCTGGAAATGTCACTATTTGTAAGGGGAAAATAATTATAAATGTCATGGCGTCATAGGAAGTCCTCTTGCTATCGTGAACGCATAATAGTAATATGCAATTGCTCGATATGCGTATTATGTTGCGAGTCGTCTCTCGAAAGATCGATGTGTATGACATGAGAAGAGGCGGGTCTGAGTTCGGTGAATTCCGCTCCGCAGGGAGGAGGTGTCACGATGAATCGCATAGCCGGTATCGATCACATCACGCTCTGCGTGGAGAACCTCGATGCGGCGGAATTTCTCTTTACCAAGGTCCTCGGCTTTGAGGTGATCTGGTCGGCTCGGGATGTAGGGAGCGACAACTCGTCGATGGATACCGTCGTCGTGCAGCGAGGCGACGCCAGGGTTGCGATCATGCGGGGCCGAGACAAGACGATGAAGTCTCAGATCAACGAGTTTATTGAAAAGTACGGACAGGGGGTGCAGCACTTTGCCCTTGAAGTCGAGGATATCGACGCGGTTTGTCATGAGTGGGAAGCTCTGGGCGTGCAATTCAGCGGGCCGGTGAAAGAGGGGAGAGACGGGTTCGGACCGCTCAAGCAGCGTTTCACCTACCCGCTGTTTCCGGTCAGCGGTTTGTTTATTGAGTTGATCCAACGCGAGCATGGAGGAGAAAAGGCGAAGACGTTTGTCCGAAGCACGGTTGAATCGCTGTACAAGGACATCGAGCGAGAGCAGGTCTCCGGTCTCGCGCGGACGATCATCGATTACAACGCATCTTTCACCCCCGTGGAGAAGAAGCCGCTGAAGCAAGCGTCATAGCGAGAGACTGTCTCTGAGGGAGACCGGCTATGTATCTCAGCAAAAGAGGTAAAGCTCCCAATCAAGCCCATGTCGGAATTCCCGAAGGACTCTGTGAGGACGAGCATGGGCGAGACGGATTCGCCGGCCCGGTATCGCATTTGTACCGAACGCATCCCCCGACAGGTTGGGTGAAGATTGAGGGACCGCTGAAGCCGCGAGCCTTTGTCTGCACCCAGGTTTCAACGACAAGCGTACCCTCCGTTTCTGCGCAACCGGCTCTCATGATGCAAAGCCGGGATGCGGGGCTGTACGTCTTTTCCTCTACGGAGACGATGCCCCATTTCGTTCGGAACGCGGACGGGGACGAAGTCTATTTTGTGCATGAGGGGACCGGAACGTTTGAGACAGACTTTGGAACTCTGTCGTACGAGCCGGGCGATTACGTGGTGATCCCCAAAGGGACGACCTATCGAACCCACGTCGATGCCGGTCATTCCCTGTTTCTCATCGTGGAAACGTCCGAACGAATCGTCGTGCCGGATCGCGGACCGCTCGGCCAGCATGCCTTGTTCGACAAAGGTATCCTCGTCGCGCCGGAGCTTGGCCTTATGGAATCGGCAGAGGCCGAAGACCGGGAATGGGAGGTTCACATCAAGCGACAAGGGGAGACGACGCGGGTGGCGTATCCGTTTTATCCCATGGATGTGGTCGGGTGGAAAGGAGATCTCTGGGTCGCGAAGCTGAACGTGCGCGATTTCCGGCCGGTGACGAGCCCCCGCTATCATTTGCCCCCGAGCGTTCACGCGACGTTTCAGGCCGGCGGATGTCTCATTTCCACCTTTGCGCCGAGGCCGTTGGAAAGCGACCCCCTGGCGTTGCGTGTTCCGTTCTACCATCGGAATACGGACTACGATGAAGTGCTTTTCTATCATCAGGGAGAATTCTTTAGCCGCGCGGGGATTCGACCGGGCATGTTGACCCTGCATCCGCAGGGCATCCACCACGGCCCGCAGCCGCAAGCGGTCCAAGCCAGTAAAGGGAAGACGCAGACGAGTGAAGTCGCGGTGATGGTCGAATCGAAGACACCTTTCACGGTGCGGCCTGAAATGGAAGCGGTAGAGATCGTAGATTACGCGCTGAGCTGGAGTCGCCGGTGAAACTCGTCAGTTTCCATATCACTACTCCTGTCGGCCCCTTCACGAGAGTGGGAGCCATGCACGGCCGGAGCGTGGTTGACTTGAATCTGGCTTATGTTCGATGGCTGGCTGACCAACGCGAAGCCCAGCCGTATCGCCTGGCCAATGCCCAAGTGCCCTCGAACATGCTGGAGTTTCTTGAAGGAGGTCCGTCGACCATGGCTGCCGCGCGGCGGGCAATGGGCTATGTCGTCATGCTCGACCCTTCAACGCAAGGTCCGTCCGGTGAGACGATCTTGCATCCGCCAGCCGGTGTGCAGATCGCCGCGCCCCTTCTCAATCCCCCGTCGTTGCGCGACTTTATCGCCTTTGAAGATCACATTGCGGCCACGTCGAAGAAGCGGGGACAGGCGATCCCGCCGGAATGGTACAAAGCTCCCGTGTACTATAAGGGGAATCACCGCACCATTATCGGGCCGGACGAAGACCTG
Source organism: uncultured Nitrospiraceae bacterium (assembly GCA_964555285.1). Lineage (GTDB taxonomy): Bacteria > Nitrospirota > Nitrospiria > Nitrospirales > Nitrospiraceae > JBBIQV01. The sequence continues at coordinate 92,530 of CAZKRM010000002.1, read as the reverse complement.
CCGTGGCCGTTGGAGACGGCGAAGCTGGACTATGAGTTGGAACTGGCCTGTGTTATCGGGCGCAAAGGCAAAGACATCGCCGAACGGGAGGCAGAAGACTACATCGCCGGCTATACCATCATGAATGACTTCAGCGCGCGCGATGTCCAGTTCCAGGAGATGGCCTGCCGGTTGGGCCCTGCGAAGGGCAAAGATTTTGCGACAGCTCTCGGTCCTTGCCTGGTGACTCCCGATGAGATCACGGATCTCGGTGCCCTGGCGATGACCGCCAGGGTGAACGGAGAAGAATGGTCCAGGGGACGGTTCGGGACGATTCACTGGTCGTTTCCGCAGATGATCGCGCATGTGTCGCGCGGTGAAACGATCTATCCAGGGGATGTGTTCGGTTCAGGAACCGTCGGAGGCGGATGCGGACTTGAAATGGATCGCTATTTGAAACCGGGAGATGTGGTGGAACTGGAGATTCAGCCGATCGGTGTGTTGCGAACAAGGGTGGTCGGTCCGACGCCGGGGAGGTGACGATGAGTGTCCTCACGAGTGAGCAGGCGGCAGCTGAATTAGTGCGACGGCAGCGTGATCTCTATGAGGGACCGGCGATCGATGACAGGCTGAAAACGATCATTCGCGACGGCGCTCACACCGCACTCACTGGGCGCGATATTCGACAGATGCTACGGGCTTCTCGGTCGGTCTTCTTCGACGCTCATGTAGAGGTGGTGTCGGGCCACCATACGGCCACCTATCTGCGGTTCGATTCCATTGCCCGCTTCCCGGAACTGCTCAAGCCGGCGGCCCAGGACATGGCCGATTGGATCGGACGGACATTTCAGCAGAACCCGATCATCGGCATCGTCACGACCGCTTCCGCCGCCAAGTTGCTTGCGGAAGGGGTTGCGGATATTCTTCACAACACGATGCGATTGCGCGTGACGTTGACTCCCTACAGTGACGAGACCGGACGGATTGGAACGGATATCGCGAGCGGTGCAATCAACCCAGGTGAACGATTCCTGGCGCTCAATGATGTCACCACACGCGGGAATTGTGTGAACAAACTTGGGAAAGTCATCACCGACCACGGGGGGCTGCTGGCCGGAATGCTGGTCTTCGCTCGCCGTGACAGCGGCCAATTCCCGCTGATGAATGAATTGGCCGCGCGGTATCCGTTCTACTATGCGACCGATCTGGACATGCCGCAGTGGGAGCCGGCGGAGTGCCCGCTGTGCCGGCGGAAAAGGCCGTTGTTGATCTGGAATGATTTGCCCGACCTTTGACCTGCGATTCACCGCTCTGCAGGGAGGACCGTATGAACCTGGCGGACGTGACAAGGGACATCAAGCGAGACGATCTCCTCCGCATGTACTATTACCTCCGGCTCACCAGGGCGATGGAGGATCGCGTGACAGCGTTGTATCGCCAAGGTCGCATCGTCGGCGGGTGCTACACCAGCCACGGGATGGAGGCCATCTCCGTGGGGTACGCTTCCGCGCTTGAGCGCGATGATGTCATCGCCCCGTTTCATCGGGACATGGGAGCCTTCCTGATTCGCGGCTTCACGCCCGGCGAAATCTTGGCCCAATATCTCGGCAAACGAACCGGGCCTACCAAAGGGAAGGACGGCAACGTCCATATGGGCGATCTCACGCGGGGCGTCATCGGCTTTGTCAGCCATCTGGCCGACAATTTGCCGGTGGCGGCCGGCGCGGCGCTGGCCTTCAAGATCCGGGGCGAATCCCGTGTCGCCTTTGCCGGCACCGGGGACGGCGGGACCAGCCGCGGCGATTTCCATGAAGCCTTGAACTTCGCGGCGGTCCGCAAACTTCCCGTCGTGTTCTTCTGCAACAACAATCAATATGCCTATTCGACGCCGCAACGGTTGCAGATGGCGATCCGCGATGTGGTCGAGCGGGCCAAGGCCTACGGTATGCCGGGTGAAATCGTAGACGGTAACGATGTGGCGGCCGTGTATCTGGCGTCCAAACGCGCCATCGCGAGAGCCCGCGCAGGCGAAGGGCCGACCTTTCTCGAATTCAAAACGATGCGGATGCACGGCCATTCCGAGCACGATCCGGCCAAATACGTTCCCGCCGAGTTGCTGGAAGAATGGAAGAAGAAAGATCCGATCCTCAAAGCCGAGCAACTGCTTATGCAGCTCGGCTACGGCGATGGGGCGTCGTTTCACGAGGTCGGTGAACGGGTGAAGCAAGAAGTCGAAGCCGGCCTGGAGTTTGCGGAACAGAGCCCGCTGCCGGAAGGACGGGAAGTGTTGGAGGGAGTCTTTGCGGAGAACGGGGACAGTGACAAGTAAGTTGCCAAGCTGACAAGTCGCAAGTTTGGAGCGCCCTCCCTGCGTGTCAGTCTGTCAGCTTGTGATTCGCTAACGGAGGAAGCGATGACGACTGAAACCATGCAAAGGCAGCAGGAAGTCACCTATCTGGAGGCGATCTCGCAAGCCCTGGACGAGGAAATGACGCGCGACGAGCGCGTGTTCTTGATGGGCGAAGACATCGGCGCCTACGGAGGGGCCTTCAAGATCACGGAAGGTTTTCTCCAGAAATATGGCGAGTGGCGAGTGTTAGATACCCCGTTAGCCGAGTCCGGTTTTGTGGGAGCCGCCATCGGCGCCGCGATGATGGGCCTGCGCCCGGTCGTGGAGATGCAGTTCGCCGATTTCATTTCCTGCGCCTTCGACCAGATCACCGAGGTGGCAGCCAAGAATCATTACCGCTGGGGAGCGGCGGTTCCCATGGTCATCCGGGCTCCCTTCGGCGGGGGCATCCATGGCGGCCCCTTTCATTCAGAATGTCCAGAAGGCTGGTTTTTTCATTCGCCGGGACTCAAGCTTGTGGCGCCGTCGACGCCCTACGATGCGAAGGGTCTCCTCAAAGCGGCGATTCGCGATCCCAACCCGGTCATCTACTTCGAGCACAAATTTCTCTATCGACGGATCAAAGCCGTGCTGCCGCAGGAAGACTTCATCGTGCCCATCGGGAAGGCCGACGTAAAGCGGATCGGCGCCGACATCTCGGTCATCACCTACGGTGCGATGGTGCATCTGGCGCTGGAAGCGGCCCAGCAGTTGTCGAAAGAAGGCATTGAGGTCGAAGTGGTGGATCTGCGCACCTTGATTCCGCTCGACACAGACACGATCTATGCATCGGTGCGCAAAACCAGCAAAGTCATCATGCTGCACGAGGATAACAAGACGGGCGGGATCGGAGCTGAAATTGCCGCGCGTTTGGCGGAAGACTGTTTCGATTGTTTGGACGGGCCGATTCTTCGTATCGCTCCGCCGGACACGCCGGTGCCCTTCAGCACGCCACTCGAAGAGTATTTTCTGCCGAAGGTCAGCGACATTGTGACGGCAGCGCGGAAGTTGACGGCATACTAGGAACTGTGATGCGTGAATGGTGATGAGTCAAGAACTATCCCGGACGGACCATTACTGATCACCCATCACCGATCACGCATCACGAGGATTCTATGGCGACCGACATTCTCATGCCCCAGCTCGGAGAAAGTATTGCGGAGGGTACCGTTGTGAAGTGGCTTATTCCGGTCGGAGGAGCGGTTCAAGCGGATCAAGATCTCTTGGAAGTGGAAACCGAAAAAGTGGACTTGGTCATTCCTTCACCGGCAACGGGGGTATTACGAGAAATTCTCGTTCCGGAGGGTGAAACGGTGCCGATTGGAACCCTGCTGGCTCGAATCGAGAGTACGCCGCCGTCCGAAGTGATTAATCGCGTGGGCGGAGTGGTGGTCCGTCCAGCAGAACCGGTGCCCGAAGGCGAAGGCCATCATTCTCCAGCCGTCAGGCAACTGGCCAGGGAGCAGGGCGTGGATTTGTCGCAGGTGACCGGGAGCGGAGCCGGCGGACGGGTGACCAAGAAAGATGTGCAGGACTTCATCGCTCAGGGCGGAGGTTCAGCCAAGGCGACAGGTCCCGGCGGCGAGCGGTCAATGGGCGAAGAAATCGTGCCCTTCACGCAGATGCGGAGAACCATTGCCGAGCGGATGGTCAAGAGCCGGCAGACATCGGCCCATGTCACCACGTTCTTCGAGGCGGACTTTTCGGGCATCGCCAAATTCCGGGAGGGCCGGAACCTGACGTATTTACCCTTTATGATCCGCGCGGTGACCCGCGCCATCCGAGAGGTGCCGATCGTGAACTCGACGTGGGGCGAACAAGGCATCATCGTCAAGAAAGACATTCATGTCGGGATCGCCACGGCGCTGGAGGACGGACTGCTGGTGCCGGTGGTGCGACATGCCGATCGCAGGGGACTCACACAGTTAGCCAAAGACATCACCGATTTGGCCGAGCGAGCCAGATCGAAAAAACTGAGTCCCGAGGAGGTCCAAGGAGGGACGTTCACGATCACGAACCATGGCGGGTTCGGCAGTCTGTTCAGCACGCCGATCATCCATCAACCGCAGATAGCGATTCTCGGCGTCGGCGCGATTCAGAAACGGGCCGTGGTCATCGACGACGCCATTGCGATCCGTCTCATGGGCTACCTCAGCCTGTCGTTTGACCACCGGGTCATCGACGGGGCGACGGCGGATCAGTTCATGGCGAAGGTCAAGAGCTATCTGGAACAGAGTCAGTGGGAGCACATCCTGTGAAGAGGACAGAGCCGGCAGTCATCGTCAGTGCCGTACGAACTCCGATGGGGAGCTTCAACGGGGTGTTCAGCTCCGTGCCCGCCACTAAGCTAGGCAGCATGGCCATTGCTGAGGCCCTAGGCCGCATCAATCATCCACCCGATCAGGTCGATGACGTGTATATGGGCTGTGTCCTCAGCGCCGGGCTCGGGCAGGCGCCGGCCAGGCAAGCCTCGATCGGCGCCGGAATCCCCCACTCGGTCGGCGCCACGACCGTCAACAAGGTCTGCGGGTCCAGCCTCAAGACCCTGATCATGGCCGCTCAGGCCATTGCGCTTGGTGATGCGAGGGTTGTTGTGGCAGGTGGCATGGAAAACATGACCCGTGCGCCCTACCTTCTGGAGAAGGCGAGGCAAGGGTATCGGCTGGGACATGCTGAGTTAGTGGACAGCCTGGTCAAAGACGGCCTGTGGGACGTCTATAACAATTTCCACATGGGCAATGCCGGCGAATTATGCGCAGCCAAGTATCGGCTCACCCGAAGGGAGCTCGACGATTTCGCCCTGGAAAGTTACCGCCGCGCTCAGGAAGCCATCGCGACCGGGACCTTCAAGAGGGAAATTGCGCCGGTTGACGTGCCGCAACGGAAAGGCACGCCATTGACCGTCACAGACGATGAGGAACCGAATCGAGTCGATCTGAGCAAGCTGCGCGAGCTCAAGCCGGTGTTCCAGGAAGACGGTGTCCTGACCGTGGGCAATTCCCCTTCCTGTAACGACGGGGCGGCCGCTCTGGTCGTCATGGCTGAGGAGGAAGCCGCGCATCGCGGGCTTGCGTCGATGGCGCGCATCGTCGGTTATGCCGGGGCGGCACTGGCGCCGGAGTGGTTTACGATTGCGCCGGTCGAGGCGATCAAGCTGGTGCTCAAGAAAACCGGCCTCTCAATCGGCGCCATCGACCTGTTTGAGATCAATGAAGCCTTCTCGGCCGTCTCCCTCGCCGTCAACCGGGAATTGGGGCTCGACCACAAGAAAGTGAACGTCAACGGCGGGGCGGTCGCGCTCGGCCATCCGATCGGCGCCACCGGCGCGCGCATGCTCACGACCCTGCTCCATGCCATGGAAACGCGCGGCGCCAGGCGAGGGTTGGCCGGTCTCTGTATCGGGGGAGGAGAAGCGTTGGCGATGATCGTAGAAAGGGAATAGCGCGAAGGGCACGACAGGCGAGAAATGCGGGATCAAGAGGAAAGGCATTGGGCTTTCACCACTCGCGCTTTTCGCGCGCGTCTCGCGTTTCCCGCTGGTGAAACATGAAACTCGACGACCTCAAGACGATCGGGATTGTCGGCGCCGGCCAGATGGGCCGGGGCATCAGCCAGGTCTGTGCCACAGCCGGGTATCATGTCCTGCTGGTCGATGTCGCTGAGCCGCCGTTAACCGAGGCTATCGGGAAGATTCAGGCCGGTCTGGAACGGGCTGTGGAACGGGGCAGTCTCACCGACCACCAAGTCGGGGCTGTGCTGGCGCTCATCCGTCCGATGGTTCAACTCGACCGGTTGCGAGATGTGCAGCTGGTCATCGAGGCGATTCCGGAAGACCTCGCCCTGAAGCAGGAACTCTTCGCCGAACTGAACCGCGTCTGCCAACCACATACAGTTCTCGCCAGCAATACGTCATCGATCTCGATCACCAAGCTGGGGGCGGCCTCCGGTCGGCCCGATCGAGTGGTCGGCTTGCACTTCATGAATCCGGCCCCCGTGATGCGACTCGTGGAAGTCGTCCGGGGCCTCGAAACTTCGGAGCGAACATTGCATCTGGCCATGGATCTGGCGAAACGGCTGGGGAAAACTCCTGTGGTGGCCAAGGACGTGCCGGGGTTCATCGTGAACCGTGTCCTCATTCCGATGATCAATGAAGCCATCTTTACATTGGAAGAGGGGGTCGCATCAGCCGAAGACATCGACCTGGCAATGACGACAGGGGCGAATCATCCGGTGGGACCACTGGCACTCGCCGACCGGATTGGATTGGACACGGTGCTCGCCATCTGCGAGGTCCTGTACCAAGACCTGGGCGATCCCAAGTTTCGTCCCTGCCCCTTGCTTCGGCGTTATGTTACAGCAGGGTGGCTGGGGCGCAAAACCGGTCACGGGTTCTATGTGTATGAGGAGGCGCGGGGCACGGGGCGAGAGGCAATGGGCGGTGAGATTCGGCCTCTCGTCTCTCGTCCCTCGCCTCTGGCCTAAGGAGCGTCGTGATGCAAGAACGCAAGCCTCGGTTTACCTCCCTCTCGGGACTCGACATCAATCGCGTCTATTCGCGCGAGGACCTGAAAGACTGGTCACCTGAGAACGATCTCGGCCTGCCGGGCGAATTTCCCTATACGCGCGGCGTCTACCCAACCATGTATCGGGGCCGGCTCTGGACCATGCGGCAGTTTGCCGGCTTCGGGTCCGCCGACGATACCAATCGCCGATTCAAATACCTCCTCCAGCATGGGCAAGACGGACTCAGCGTGGCCTTCGACATGCCGACGTTGATGGGGATCGACTCCGATGACGGACGCGCGCACGGCGAAGTCGGTCACTGCGGCGTCGCGATCTCCTCGCTGGCGGATATGGACCGGCTCTTTGAGGACATTCCCCTTGATCAGGTCACGACGTCGATGACGATCAACGGCCCGGCTGCCGTCATCTTCGCCATGTACCTGGCTGTCGCGGAGAAGCGCGGCATTTCCGTTGAACGTCTGGGCGGCACGTTGCAGAACGACATCCTGAAAGAATACATCGCCCAGAAGGAATGGCTCTTCCCGCCCGAACCCTCGCTGCGCCTCATCACCGACGCCATCGCCTACTGTGCGAAACAGGTTCCCAAATGGCATCCGGTCAGCATCAGCGGCTATCACATTCGCGAGGCCGGATCGACCGCGGTGCAGGAACTGGCCTTTACCCTGTATGACGGACTGACCTATGTCGAGGCGGCCGTGAAGGCCGGACTAGCCGTGGACAGCTTCGCCCCCCAGCTCTCGTTCTTTTTCAACGTCCACAACGACTTCTTTGAAGAGATCGCCAAGTTCCGGGCCGCCCGCCGGCTGTGGGCCCGTGAAATGGAGCGCCGATACCATCCGAAAGATCCCCGATCCTTGCAGCTTCGCTGCCATGCGCAGACGGCCGGCTGTTCACTGACCGCGCAGCAGCCCATGAACAACGTGGTCCGCACCACATTACAGGCTCTGGCTGCGGTGTTGGGCGGGACTCAATCCCTCCATACCAACTCGATGGACGAAACGCTCGCCCTCCCTACGGAAGAGGCGGTCAAGCTTGCGCTCCGCACTCAGCAGATTATCGCTCACGAGAGCGAAATCACACACTCCATCGATCCGCTTGGAGGGTCGTATTATGTCGAGTCTCTCACGAACCGCCTCGAAGAGGGAGCGCGGGACTACTTCCGCAGGCTGGATGAGATGGGCGGGATGGTGAAAGCGATCGAGAGTGGCTTTCCGCAAAGGGAAATCCTCGATGCCTCCCAACGCTATCAACGAGAAGTGGAACGAAAAGAACGGATCGTTGTTGGGGTCACCGACTATGTGGAGATGGAGGAGCACCATATTCCCACGTTGAAGATCGGGCCGGAGGTGGAGCAAGAACAGATTGCGCGCCTGTCCGATCTGCGCAAGTCCCGTGATCCCTTCAAGATGGCCGGTGTGTTGGAAGAGCTGCAAGAAGCGGCCTCCTGCAGTGAGAACCTCATGCCGTATCTGATCGAGGCGGTCAAGGCGAAGGCGACGTTGGGAGAAATTTGCGCGACGCTCACAGAAGTGTTTGGGACGTATCGGGAGCCGGTGGTGTTGTAACGCGCGTGCCGACGCACTGGCTAGAGGCGAAGGGCAAGGGGCTAGAGGTGGGAACCGATGAAGCTCGGAGCGTTTGAGATCTATCCGGTCACTGATGGCCGTTTTCGGCTGGATGGAGGCGCCATGTTTGGCGTAGTGCCGAAGGCGCTGTGGGAGCGATGCTGCCCGGCGGATGAGCAGAACCGTATCCCGCTGAGTCTCACCTGCCTCCTGATTCGAGCCCACGGGAAGAACATTCTCGTGGACACAGGTCTGGGCGACAAGGAAGACGCGAAGTTTTGCCAGAGATTCGCCGTCGATCGCACGCCGACCTTGCAAGAGTCCTTACAGCGATACAGCCTGCGGCCCGAACACATTCACATGGTCATCAACACGCACCTCCATTTCGATCATGCCGGCGGCAATACGGTGAGAGATCGCAGCGGCGCGCTGATCCCCGCCTTTTCGAATGCGGCCTACTTCGTCCAGCAGGGCGAATATGAGGACGCCGCCAACGCGAATGAACGGACGAAGGTCAGTTATCGACGGGATAACTTCACCGAACTCGCACAGGTCAACAAGTGGGAGTTTCTGACGGGCGACCAGGAATTGCTGCCGGGAATCTCTGCGGTAGTGACAAACGGCCATACCCGTTGTCATCAGAGCGTCAAGATCGAGTCGGAGGGCCGGGTCGCGTTGTACCTGGGAGATCTGATTCCAACCGTGTCCCATCTTCCTCTTCCGTACATCATGGGGTACGACCTCTACCCGCTTCAGACGCTTGAAACCAAGCGCTGGGTGCTGGATCGGGCTTTTGAAGGCCAGTGGCTCCTGATCTTCGAGCACGATCCGTTGGTCCAGGCCGGTTATGTTCGCAAAGATCGCGAGGGGAAATACTTTCTCGAAGAGGTGAAAGCATGGCAGTAGCCGCATCACCGATCCGGATCTTGATCGGCAAAGTCGGATTGGATGGGCATGACCGCGGAGTCAAGCTCGTGGCTCGCGCGCTTCGGGATGCGGGCATGGAGGTGATCTATACGGGTCTGCACCAGACCCCTGAACAGGTGGTGAACACGGCCATTCAGGAAGACGTGGATGCCATCGGCCTGAGTGTCCTGTCCGGCGCGCACAACACCTTGTTCGCGCGGGTGTCGGAGTTGCTCAAAGAGGAGGGCGCGGAACACATCGTCCTCTTCGGCGGTGGCATCATCCCGGATGACGATCTTCCGAAACTGAAGGCGGACGGAGTGCGGATGCTGTTTCGCCCGGGGACCGCCATGAGTGACATCGTGGACTTTGTGAAAGGATTGCGATCATGAGACCGGTCTACATGATCGGCGGCGGCATTACGAAGTTTGCCAAGGCTCACCCCGAGAAGGATTTCCGCCTTATGGTAAAGGAGGCCTACGACTATGCCCTCCACGATGTGCCTCGCCTCACCAAAGACATGATCGATGGAGCGGTCGGTTCCTATTTCTCGGACCACTTTACGCGGCAGTTGAAAGCGGCCAGCATGGTACAGGATTATCTCGGACTCTGCCCCAAACCGTCTAAACGAGTCGAAGGCGGGGGAGCGACCGGCGGGCTCTGCTTCCAGTCAGCGTGGGAAGCAGTGGCCTCCGGGCGCATGAATTGTTGCCTGGCCTTCGGGTTTGAAACGATGTCGCGCGTAAACACCTGGAAAGGGAACGAGTTCATTGCCCTCGCCTCCGACACGAACTTCGACTTCCCCGTCGGCGGATTCTACAGCGGGTACTACGCCATGATGGTCCAACGTCACATGCACGAATTCGGCACGACGGTCGAGCAGATGGCCATGGTCTCGGTCAAGAACCATGCGAACGCCCTCTACAATCCCTACGCGCAGAAAGCCAAACGGCTCACGATCAAGCAGGTGCGGGAGTCCCCCATGGTGGCCACACCGCTGACGATGGAAGACATCTGCACGATGTCGGACGGCGCGGCAGTGTGTTTCCTAGCTTCCGAAGCAGTCGCGTCGAAGGTCTGCAACCGTCCGGTCAAAATCACCGGGGTTGGCTCCGGATCCGACGCGATGCGGATGGCCGACCGTCCCCATGGAAAAGTCATCCTGCTGCCGCATGAGCGGGAGTCAGATTACCAGCACCTCAAATATCCCGGCGTCCATTCGTTCCGCGGAGGCCGTATGGCGGCGAAACTGGCCTATGAGATGGCGGGGATCCGAAACCCCTTAGAGGAGCTGAGCTTCGTCGAACTCCACGATGCCTACACGTCATCTGAGATTCAGACCTACGAGGACCTCGGATTATGCCGGTACGGCGAAGGCGGCCGCTTCGTGGAGAGCGGCATGCCTTTTTTACCGGGGCTCGATTACGGCCTTGAACTGCCCAAACAGGGACAGCTTCCGGTCAATCCTTCCGGTGGACTGCTGGCCTGTGGCCACCCGGTCGGCGCCACAGGACTGATGCAGGCAGTCTTTGCCTTCTGGCAATTGCAGAGCACCATCGGTCAACACTTGCATGACGAGAGACTTCAAGTCAGGAACGCGAAACGCGGGCTGATCCACAGTCATGCCGGCACAGGGACTTACATCACGGCAACCATCCTGGAGGCAACCTAAATGGATAAGGGAACGGTGCTCTACGGAGTGGACCCGTTGATCCTCCTGGACCACTACGAGATCGATTATCACCACAGCTACGCCCAGGATTCGCCATTTTTTGTCGGTCTGACGAAGGGCCAACTGCTCGGCTCTCGTTGCACCGCCTGTGGCTACACCTATGCCACCCCTCGTGCCCATTGCATGGGATGTGGCGCAGCGACCTCCTGGTTCGCACTGCCGTTAACCGGCCGAGTGCATACTTTCACCACCTGCCACTACGGCGGCGAGGTCTTCCTGAAAGAGACGCCCTTCACGCTGATTCTGGTGGAGTTTGATGGAGCCGATACGATGTTTCTGTCGCGGCTCAAAGGCCTCCAGCCCGACGTGGTGCGAATCGGCCTGCCGGTGGTCGCCCGTTTTGCGAAAACACCATCCTTTAAGGTGACCGATGTGTGGTTCGAGCCTGCAGACCAGGCATGAATTGGGAGACCCGTTGGCGTTGGCCGACCGGGTCAAAGCCGGAGACGTCCGTTGCGTCGCTCGTCTGATTACGTTGTTGGAGAATCAGGACCCGCACGGCAGCGCCATGCTTCGACTGCTTGTCTCGGGTCCGCACCGTGCAGCCGTGATCGGGATTACCGGTTATCCGGGAGCAGGAAAGAGCACGGTGGTCGCCCAACTCGTGGCAGCCTATCGCCGCTTGGGGATGAAGGTCGGGGTCCTGGCCATCGATACCAGCAGCCCTGTGACGGGGGGCGCCTTGCTTGGAGACCGCATCAGGATGCAGGAGCACACACTCGATCCAGGTGTCTATATCAGGAGCATGGCCACTCGCGGGCATCATGGGGGGCTCGCCCGCGCGACCCGCGACGCAATGCTGGTGTTGGAGGCGGCGGGATACGAGGTCATTCTGATCGAGACGATTGGCGTCGGTCAGAATGAAGTGGACGTGGTTGATCTCGCCCACACCGTTGTCGCAGTCGTGGCGCCGGGTCTTGGCGATGAGGTGCAGGCGATGAAAGCCGGCTTGTTGGAGGTAGCGCATATCATCGTCGTCAACAAAGGTGATCTGCCCGGTGCGGATGCCACGATCCGGGACTTGCGGGCATGGTGTCCGACCGTGCTCCGGACCGTAGCTGCGACAGGGGAAGGGATTCCGGAACTCGTCGCTGCAATTGCCGAGCATCAACGGCTCTGCGATCTACAGATTTCGTCTGCTCATCCGATGCGGAACGGTACCGGTCTCTGACGGCGAGGAGGATATTATGCCGCATCAACTGTTGACCATCTCTCACCACGTTGCGCGGATCACGCTGCATAACCCGCCCGCCAACGCGCTCAGTCTTTCGGTGCTCAAGGAACTCGAACTAGTCTTAAACGAGGTAGAGGAGGACGACTACGTTCGGGTGGTGGTCTTGACCGGCGCGGGACGGTTTTTCTGCGCGGGGGCCGACATCAACGAACTGGCTCACCTCACCAGCGTCCATGGCGGCACGGAGTTTTCAGTGGGGGGCCAGGCCCTGTTCAGCTACATCGAGCGGTCGGACAAACCGGTTCTCGCCGCCATCAATGGAACCTGTGTCGGCGGCGGGCTCGAACTGGCCCTGGCCTGCCACATTCGGATAGCGGCGGCCGGGGCTCTCTTGGGATTGCCGGAAATCAAGCTGGGCCTCATCCCCGGTTTCGGAGGCACGCAGCGGCTACCGCGCGTCGTCGGGGCTTCCAAAGCGGCGGAGATGATCCTCACCGGCGAGAGTCTGCCGGCAGAGGAGGCCCTACGGATCGGCCTTGTCAGTCGAGTTGTCCCGCCGCATGAGTTGGTGGCACAAACCGAAGCGATCGCGGCCCTGATGACGGCGCGTGGAAAGATCGCCGTCGAAGCGGCGCTGCGCGCGATCGGAGGAGGACTCGACACTCCTCCGGCAGAAGGGTTGGCCAGGGAAGCAGAACTGTTCGGCCGGTTGTGTGTCACCCCTGAGAAGAAGGAAGCCGTTCGGGCGTTTCTTGAGAAGCGGAAGCCGAAATTCGCCGACGTGTGAAGAACGTCAGTCGTCAAGCGTCATTATTGACGAATGACGATGGACCATTGACCGTCGCTACATGAGGTCCTGCATGCTCGCAGATCGTTTGGCTCGATACTGCCAATCCCTCTGCTATGACGACCTGCCGGGTGTCGTCGTGCACGAAGTGAAACGGCGGGTTCTCGACAGTCTCGCCTGTGCGCTCGGAGCCTGGAACGCGCAACCCTGTCGGATCGCACGTCGCATTGGTCAATCGGTGAAAGTGACCAATGGCGCGACGCTATGGGGGACGAATCATCAAACGCTCCCGGATCTCGCGACGTTCGCCAACGGCGCGCTCGTCCGCTATCTCGATTTCAACGATACCTATCTTGCCAAGGAACCAGCGCACCCCTCAGACAACATTGCAGCCATCCTTGCGGTTGGAGAGGCGGCTCGTGCCTCCGGCAAGCGCGTGATTCAGGCCATTGCGCTCGCTTATGAAGTGCAGTGTCGTCTCTGCGACGCAGCGGCGCTGCGACCGCGCGGCTGGGACCATGTGACCTACGGCCCATTTTCCTCCGCCCTGGCTGCCGCCAAGGTGATGAAACTCTCGGATGCCCAGACTCTGCAGGCCGTCAACCTTGCCGGTGTCGCGAATGTCGCCCTCCGGCAGACGCGGGTCGGAGACCTTTCCATGTGGAAAGCCTGTGCCTTTTCCAATGCGGCACGCAACGGCGTGTTCGCCGCCATGCTGGCGCAGCAAGGCATGACGGGACCTTCGCCGATCTTTGAAGGTGAAAAGGGCTTCATGAAACTGGTGTCGGGACCGTTCGAGCTTCCGGCATTCGGGGGTGAACGCTGTCTGACGGGGATAGACCCCAGCGGAAGGGGGTCAGTCCCCGGGAGCCTGTCCCCTACATTCAAGATTCTGGATGCCTATATCAAACACTACCCGGTGGAGTATCACGCGCAGACGGCGGTGGAAGCCGCGCTCGCGCTCAGAGAGGACCTGCTCAAAGTAGAAGGAGTCGATGCGCTTGCGGGCATCACAGACGTCGAAGTCGGCAGCTATGATGTCGCCATTGAAATCATCGGACGCGAGCCTGAAAAGTGGCGCCCTCATACGAGAGAGACCGCCGACCACAGCTTTCCCTACTGCGTGGCCGTCGCTCTCCTGGACGGCAAGGTGACGCTGCGTTCCTTCGAGGCTAATCGTCTTGCGGATCCCCTTGTACATGAACTGATGCAGAACGTGCGCGTGGCGCCGCTGCAGGAGTTCACCGGCCGCTATCCGCTGGCGATGCCGACGCGCATCACCGTTCGGACAAAGGCGGGGAACACCTATGTCAAACAGGTGGACTATCCCCTCGGCCATCCCCAGAGCCGGATGTCCGACCACGAAGTCGAAGACAAGTTCCACCGGCTGGCGGCGGGGAAATTAGATCGAGCGCGCATGAAACAGGTGATCGACTTGGTCTGGAAGCTCGACCGGTTAGAAGATGTCAGCACACTGATGCCGCTCCTGAAGCTGAAAGGTTGAGGTTGAACGCAATCATGGATCGCCCCGCACAAACGAGAGCGCGCCGTCTCCGCGAGCTGCTCGATAAACAGACCGTCGTTCTGCCCGGAGCCTTCAATGCCTTGACGGCCATGCAGATCGAGCGCGCCGGGTTCCAGGCCCTCTACGTCTCCGGCGCCGGTCTTTCGGCCGCGCGAGGCTTGCCGGATATCGGTTTGCTGTCCCTGACGGAAGTCGTGTCCGACGCAGCAGCCATCACCAAGGCCGTGACGATTCCGGCGATCGTGGATGCGGACACGGGCTTCGGTCCTCCTCTCATGGTCATGCGTGCCGTGAAGGAATTCGAGCAGGCAGGGGTGGCAGGGATACAGATCGAAGATCAGGAGCTGCCCAAGAAGTGCGGACATCTGCCGGGTAAGCGGCTGGTCTCGGCGAGCGAGATGGTGAACAAAATCTGCGCGGCGAGCGACACCAGGCGGGACCGGGACTTTCTCATCGTGGCCCGCACGGATGCGCGATCCGTCGAAGGACTGGACGAGGCTGTGCGACGGGCCAGGGCCTACATAGATGCCGGCGCCGACGCGATTTTCCCGGAGGCCCTCGAGTCTGCCGAGGAATTTCGCTTGTTCGCCCGGCAACTCGCCAAGGAAGGAGGCAAAGCGCCGCTGGTGGCCAACATGACGGAATTCGGAAAGACTCCCTATCTGAGCGTCGGCGAGTTTGAAGACCTCGGCTATCGCCTGGTGCTGTTCCCCGTCACGGCCCTGCGGATGGCGACGAAGGCTGTCGAGCAGATGCTGTCCGAGCTGAGACACAGGGGATCACAGCGAGATCTGGTGGAACGGATGCAGACCAGGCAGGAGCTCTATGATCTGCTGCGGTACGCGGAGTACGAGCAGCGAGATCGATATTTTCACTTGCCGGAGGACGATCATGCCGACGGTTAAGGCGGTCAAACAGACGCAACCCTACAGCCCTGGTCTCGACGGAGTCCTGGCCGGTGAAACCGCCCTGTGTCATGTGGACGAAGGAGAAGGGGGCCTGCGATATAGAGGCTACGCGGTCAATGATTTGGCGGAGAAGGCGATTTTCGAAGAGGTGGCCTATCTGTTGCTGTTCGGCAAGCTCCCGACCAGAAAAGAGCTGAAGGACTTTGCGACGCAGCTGGCGGCACAGTCCGCTCTGCCCCCTCCCGTCGAAGCATTCCTCGGCTCAGTCCCAACTGTTGCTCACCCGATGGACGTGCTGCGAACCGCTGTTTCTCTGATCGGGATGCTCGATAAGGAGGCGTCAGACCGTTCGCACAAGGGGAACCTTCGCATAGCGCTCCGGTTGCTGGCGCAGATTCCCCTCATCATCGCGACCGCCCATCGGCTCGCCAAGGGGAAACCGCGTTTGGATCCGAAACCTGACCTGGGATTTGCCGGAAACCTGCTCTTTTTATTAACCGGACGGAGAGGGGATGAGACGGCGGCGGCGATGGCCCGCGTGCTGGACGTGTCGCTCACGCTCTATGCCGAGCACGAATTCAATGCCTCCACCTTCTCGGCCCGCGTAACGTCATCGACGATGACGGACCTCTACTCGGCCGTCACCTCGGCGATCGGCACGCTCAAAGGCCCACTCCATGGGGGGGCCAATGAAGCGGTTGCGGAGATGTTCCTCGCCATCAAGAGCCGGGATCGGGCGGACGGGTGGGTGCGGGAAGCCCTGGCAGACAAACGCCGGATTATGGGATTCGGCCATCGCGTCCTCAAGCAAGGCGACGCCCGTTCTGCCATCATCCAACAGCATGCCGAGACATTGAGCGGGATCTGCGACGATCGTCGCTGGTTCGACATCGCGACTATCATCGATCGCATCATGCAGCAGGAGAAAGGCCTCTATCCCAACCTCGACTTCTATACGGCGGTGGCCTACCTTCTGATGGGCATTCCGCGAGATCTCTACACGCCCGTTTTTGTCTGTTCGCGGATCACCGGTTGGTGCGCCCACATCATCGAACAGCAGGACCACAACCGGCTGATCCGCCCGCGGGCCCTCTATACGGGCCCGGCTTCGGAGGCCTATGTCGAGCTTGATCGCCGTACCTGACTATATCGCGCAGGCGCGTCGAATAGAGGATGGGGAGCCGCCCCTGCCCTGGAGTTCGTTCGCGGACTTCTTCAAATCCCGCGTCTACGATCGGGACCTGGTCAATCGACTGTTTCTGACCTACTGCGACGATGACCGACAACTCCGCTGCACCTACACCTACGCCGAGTTCGGCACGGTTGTTCAGCAGGCGGCGGTCTTTCTCCATGACCGGATCGGACTCCGGCGCGGGGATCGGCTGGCTACGATCCTCTTCAACCACGATATCACCGTCGTACTCTATTTTGCCGCATGGACAGCGGGGCTTACGATTGTGCCGATCAATATCGAAGAACCGGCAGACAAGAAACGCTTCATCCTGGAGCATTCGGAGGCCGCGGCAGTCTGCTGTTGGCACAGTTATGTTGAGGAAGTGAACGGTCTCCAGCGAGATCTGCCCGCCTTACGCCATGTGATTGCGCTGAACGATGAAGGTTTCATGGAGGGTACGAGGCACGGGGCGAGGGGCAAGAGGGGGGTGCTCCCCACGACCTCTCGCCTCGTGCCTCGTGCCTCGTGCCTCGATGATGAAGCCCTCATCGTCTATACGTCCGGGACCACAGGCCCTCCCAAGGGGGTGGTCCTGACGGTGGAGAATCTGCTGACCGACGCTGACGCGATCGCCGACTGGCACCATTTTGGCGTGAACGATCGGCTGATGTGTGTGCTCCCGATCCATCACGTGAACGGCGCCGTAGTCACGCTCATCACCCCGTTCTATTGCAAAGGAAGTGTCGTGCTGAATCGGAAATTCAAAAGCGCTACTTTCTGGCGGAGGCTCCACGAGGAGCAAGTGACCTGTGTCAGTGTCGTGCCAACCTTGCTCGAATTTCTCCTCGATGCGAAGGAAGACCTCTCTTCCTACCGACTCGACTGTTTCAAAGGATTCATCTGCGGCGCGGGACCGTTGCTGAAAGAAACCGCCCTGCGCTTCGAAGAGCGATTTCATTTTCCGATCCTCCATGGCTATGGTTTGTCGGAAACGACCTGCTATTCCTGCTTCCTGCCGAACGATCTGTCGCCTGATGAGCATCGTCACTGGCTCAGCAGCTACGAGTTTCCCTCCATCGGTGTGCCGTTGCGGCACAATGACATGGCCATCCTCGACCAGAACGGAATGCCTGTGCCGGAAAAGACGCGAGGAGAGATTTGCATTCGTGGGAGAACCGTCTGTACCGGCTACTTCAAGCGGGACGACGCCAATGAAGCGGCCTTCAAATGGGGTTGGTTCCGTTCAGGAGACGAGGGATTCTATGCGCGAGACGACAAAGGACGCCCGTTCTTCTTCATTTCAGGCAGGCTGAAGGAACTGATTATTCGAGGCGGTGTCAACATCTCTCCGCTGGAAATCGACGATGCGTTGAAGAGTCATCCGCTCGTCCGGTTCGCGATGGCCATTCCCTTCGAGAACCGGTATTACGGGGAGGAAATTGCCGCCTATGTGGTTCCCCGTGACGGAGCCGCTACGGTGACTGAGCGGGACCTGCTGGAACACTGTCGCCGTCTGCTTCCTTTCTCCAAACGTCCTAAAGTTATTCTCTTCGGGCAAGAGATTCCCTACACCTCGACCGGCAAACCCAAGCGCTTGGAGCTGAAAACCCGTCTCGCTTCCGTCTTAACGGCTTACCGGGATCATCAATTTAAGGAAGAGTAGGCGGTTGGTTGCGACGGTCTTTGAGGGGCATGAAGAGATGTAACGGATCGCTTGGAGAAGGGAGGAAATCGAAACGCTCGTAGAACTGTTTCGCCACCTCATCTTTGGCATGGACCACCAAGGCACGGATTCCGGCAATATCCGCGGCCTGCAGAGTTCGTAGTGTTGCATCATTCAGGATGCGCGGCACCCACTCCTTGTTTTTGCCAGTGGAGGTCTACGGCTAACCGGGCAAGCAGCATGATCGGAATGGAATGTTTTGCGAGTCCTTTCTTGACTCGTTCCGGGGCAATGTCTTGCTCAACCGATCCCACCGCGAGTGCGTAGTAGCCGACGACGGTGTCGTCGACCACCCCCACATAGGTTTGAGATCCTCCGCTGTGTTGATTGGGTAAAGCGTATTGCCGGAGAAAGCGATTCAGATCTTCCCGCCCACAGTCGGCCGCATCAACGGCGTGATGTCGCTGAACCTTTGCGATCTTCCGAGTCAACGCTTGTTTGTCGTGCGGTGAAGAGGGGGAGCGTCAAAGAATCCTGGCTCAGTCAGAAGTTCTTTCATGCGAGGGAGGGGGCGAGTCGGAGCATCAAGCGCCGCCTGAAACTCAGCCCATTTTGCTTTGCTCAGCAGAAAGGTGCGACGATCTGCTAGGGTTTCCTCAGCACGGGCCAGCGCGCTTTCACGGACAAAGTCCCTCACCGATCGACCGGAAGCAGACGCCGCGGCTTCCAGTCTCTGCTTCTCTGAGGGACTCAGCCGAAGATTCAGTTTCTCATTATGAATGGCGCGTGCTGCCATCGTGTCACCTCTTATTGCCACTGGAGGTAGCTCACGAATGAGTCAAAGTCAAGGCAGGGCAGTGTCACAACAAATTGTGCAGCTATTTTTAATGTCTTGGGATACTCAATGGTGCATCTCTTAAGCAGGGGGAGGGCGTCGGAAGAAGGCGAGAGAGGGGTGGTTGTGTCTAGGTCGGCGTTAACCCATCGTGGGATAGATGCTCGCTCCCCGGTCTCCGTAGGATTCGTAGAAATGTTCGAATACCGCTGAACACTTCTCCTTATAAAGATCAGGGGTATAGCTGCGAGGCAAGCCTTGATCCAGTAGCTCTTCGATGGCCAGCTTGACCTGCGAGCGGGCCGTTGCCTTCTGTCGCCACTCCAGCACCAACAGCTGTTTCAGTTTTTCCAGTAGCTCCTTGGCAACCTTCTTCACCTCGGCACGTTCCTCGGGAGCCAGTTCAGGAGCCGGGCGGGTCAGAATGTCGAAGACCACGAGCTCTTCTTCAGAGAGGCGCTCTCTGACATGCCGTTCCTGTTCGTCGTTCAAACTACGACTGAGCGCCAGGAGTTCTTTGAAGAGTTCGTCAATATTCCGGCTGCCCGCATTGTAGGATTCGATCAGCTCTTCGAACTTAGTGAGATAGTCGGCCCTCGTCCGGTTCAGGCGAACCAGCTTGTCCAGTTGCGCGTGGATCGCCGCCTTCAGTTGTTCCAGATCGATGTTCTTGGTCCTGGACTTCCCAAAGCGCTTAGCCAACGCCTCGAAGTCGATCTTTGTCAGATCGATGATCCCATGGCCGGACTTGTCCTGCGGGATGTGAAATCCATCCGCTGCCACGGACGCATCCAGAATCTTATTGAGATCGGCCATCACGGCTGAAATATCGGCCGGACCCTCGCCCGTTCGTTCGCGAATGCTTTCGGCAATCGTGGTCAGGCAGGCCACGCGTGAGGCGAACTCCAGTACGGATGGATCGGGCTTCACCGCTTGAAAGAGAGTTCGGACCCACCCCTCCTGGCCGAGAAAGTCTTTGCGGAGCGGGTCGGGAGAGATCAGGCGTTCGACCGCCTCGGCAATCTTCATCAGTCGATCAAGACTCCCCGCCGGAGTCTGCTCAATCGCTCCCAGGTTAACACCATGAGCCAGGCAGAAGGCTTCGGTCTCCGTGATCGCCTGGCGCAGGCTCTCCACGAGCTTCTGCTTATCCCGGATGGGCTGCTCACCACCACGGCCTTTGGCATAGATCGCCAGCGCCTTCTCCAACGAGGCAAAGACGTTCGCGTAATCCACAATGAGGCCGCTGTGCTTGCCGGGAAACACCCGATTGGCCCGGGCAATCGTCTGCATCAATGTGTGATTCCGCATCGGCTTGTCGAGGTAGACCGTTGAACAACTCGGGGCATCAAAGCCGGTCAGCCACATGGCACAGACGAAGACCAGGCGCAGGGGATTGTTCGAGTCCTTAAACTTCTCATCCAGCGTCTCATCATTCATCCGTTTTCGGTGAGGCGCGATATCGAGGCCAAGCTTCTTCATCCGCTCGATCTCATTTTGTTCCGTCGAGACGATCATTGCCATGTCGGTCGTGCGAATTACATCCAGTCGTGCTTTCAGTTCTCGGATGCGATCGGGATAGCCGGCCTTCGCCCCATAGGTGGTGAGCCTCGCCAACTCCTGTTCGACACGCTGCTCTTCGACCTTCCAGTGCACCCGAACCTTGTCGTGCATCCGTAACGCCGTCGCCTTATCGATAGAAATGACCATCGCTTTGCCCTGGAAGCCGCGCCCGAGGAAATGCTGGACGATATCTTTGGCGATGGTTTCGAGTCGTTCATCGCGTGTAAGCAATTGATATTGCCGGCCCAGCTCACGCTCCAGCCGCTTCTCTTGGTCATCATCCAAACCCGCCGCTTCGATCAAGTTGTAGATATCGTCGTTCAGGTTCGGATTCTCCAAGCGGAGTTCCGGCGTCCGGTTTTCATAGAACAGCGGGACCGTCGCGCCGTCTTCAACCGACTGCTGGAAGTCATAGATGGAGACATAGTCGCCGAACACCTCGCGAGTCCGCTCCTCTCCAGCAATTAGCGGCGTGCCGGTGAAGGCCAGGAAGAGGGCCTTCGGTAAGGCCGCCCGCATGTTCAGCGCCAGCGTGTCGTATTGGCTGCGATGCGCCTCATCCGTCAGCACGATGACATCGGACCGGTCGCACAAAAGTTCTGGAGTCTGGAATTTGTGAATCAGCGTGAAGACGTAGCGGTGGTTCTCGCCGAGCAATTGCCGCAGTTGTGCACCGCTCTGCGCATGGCAGAGGTCGCTTTCCGTTTCGCTGACCGCGCCGCAGGCTTTGAAGGTCTTGGCGATCTGAACGTCCAATTCCACCCGGTCAGTCACCACCACAAAGGTCCAATTTCCGGGAACCTTCCGAAGGATCTTCTGGGCGAAGAACACCATGGCGAAGCTCTTACCTGATCCCTGTGTCTGCCAGAAGACACCGCCTCGTCCATGCCCCTGCTGCCGGGCAGCCAACGTCGCTGCAATGGCATTGTTCACACCGAGGAACTGATGGTTCTGCCCCAGCGCTTTGACGAGCCCGGTCTTGTGCTCAGAGAAGAGGGTGAAGTTTTCCAATAGATCGAGCAGGCGAGAGGGCTCGCAGGTGCCACGCAGCATGACTTCAAGCGAGACGCGGCGCGGTTCATCCTCGCGTTCGATCCGTTTCCACTCGAAGAACCGTTCCCAGTCAGCAGTCAAAGATCCCACGCGGCTTTCCGTCCCATTGGAAGCAATCGTCAGTCCATTAGACCAAAAGAGTTGGGGAATGTCGGATTTGTAACAAGTGAGATTGTCGTCGAACGCTTGCTGCGCCGGCACGCCCGGCTTCTTCAGTTCGATCACGACGATGGGGAGGCCATTCACGAATCCAACAAGATCAGGCCGACGGGTATAGAGCGGTCCCGTCACACTGAACTGACTCACCAGCAGGAAATCGTTGGCAGCAGGATTTTCCCAATCAATGACCCGAACTCGCTCGGTCTTCTGCCCGCCACCTTTGGGATCAGGAACGGAAACGGGAATCCCTTCCTTGAGAAGTCCGTATACTTCCCGATTCGCCGCCGCGAGGCTCATCACTGAGCGGTCGCGGCTTAATTGATCAATGGCTCCGGAGAGGGCTTCCGGTGGGAGAGAAGGATTCAGACGCACAAGTGCGGCGCGAAGACGAGCAGCCAACACCGCTTCGCCTTTGGTCTCCCGTCCCAACGTACTTTGAGATCCCAAGGCCTCTTCTAAGGCCGAGATTGTTTGCCATCCGAGTTCGGCAAACAGAGCAATGGCGGGTTGTTCAATAAGCTGGTCTTCGGAGTAGGCGTGGGCCATGCGCCACTAGGAACGCAGTGGGAGAAACTCATCGCTGCTCATCGGTTCATAGCCAGCCATGAGGCGGCCTTCGAGCTCGACGAGAACACGTTGATTGTGAGGAGCCGGAGGTGGATTGAGCTGGACGACCCGCGCGGTCATGTTACTCGGTCCACCTGCAATGGCCTGTAACACGTCATGAATAAGGTACCGAGGCGCCCAGCCCACCATGAAATAATCGTTTGCGGTCTCAAGCTGGACTGCCACGCCGGTTGCGGGATTATTCAACTCTACCGCCACTTGTAGCGGCTCCCCGGGCCGGAGCACATTCAATCGATCTTGGGATGGGGCGTTCACATGACGCCAGCCGTGTAAAAAGAATCGACAGGAAAAGCTGCCATCGCGACGGGCCTGAATTTTAGGGAACACTTCTAGATTGTCCGTCTGTCGCCCGCCCCCGCTGATCGCCAAAATCTCGAACGGGTCTGCGCGCTCCGGAGACAAATTGAGTCGCTGGAGATACTCGGCATAATCTTCACGTTTCGTACTGATGAGCCGATTCTGAAAGAGCGGGAACAGCTCTGATGATTCGTACAAGGTGTCAAATTTCGGGAAGGCGTCCAGGGGTTGGAATCCTGCCTTGTCCTTAGCCTGCAATACTCCACGGGTATAGGCAAACCGGTAATGAGAATCTTCCGGTTCAGCATCTAAACGGCCGATTGGAAACCAGGCTCGGGTGCCGTCCACATGATCGCCACGAAGTCGTTTATCTTGCCAGGCCAGGAATAAGGTTTTCATAACAGAATCTCTTTGACCCGTCGGTACGTCACTCGCAACAAGGCCTTCGCAAAGTCGCGCTGGACCTGCACCAGCGTCTCAGATGGCACTCGCCCAACTGTATCACAAAGGGCCTCTTCATGAACATTTTCCACATTGGGCAACCACGGCACAAAATACTCGGGCCATTTGCGCGCAACGAGCTCCAGGAGCTTGAGAGGATTGGCCCCGTGGGCATCGTCGGATCGAAGATAAATTCCTCCCTGACAGCGGCTTCTGCCCGCGTACCACTCGGGCCGCCCTGGTTCAGCCATCCAAGCCGCCAATTTGTCCGGGGGCTCATTCCGGCCAAGGGAAGAGGCCTGATCAAACGTGGGCGCCATTTCGTGAGACACCCTTCCGTCCTGATGCATCACGCGAATGAGCGCCCAGTTCTCATGGTGCCGGTCCGTATTCAATATAATGGCATCGAGCACGAGATACCCGGCCATTTGACGAAAGGCCGCGGCCTGTTCCTCCGGATCGGAGAACACATGCGAAATTGCAGCCAAAATGTTTTCGATTGTGTGGTCGCTCTGACGAAACTGCTTGGTACGGTCGTACCCAAACCCGGCGCCAGCCAGTAAGTCATTCCCGTGAATCAGTTCTGCGCCTGGCCTCGCGAGTTCGGGAAACCGTCGGCTGATGCAGCCTGGAGATCCCTCAAGAGTGGCAAGTTCCACTCGGGCATGGGGAATATGGAGCAAGTCAGCGACTTCGGCGGCCACCTTTTCAGCCCAGTGTTCACCAGTGACTTGGCCATTACTGAGCCGGGCATACTTGAAGAGCCAGCGTTCGGAATCACCCGCAACTTGCACCCATCCCTTACGCTTGCTGCCCATCTCTTCCGGGGCCAACACATCCTCTTTGCGAAGAGGAATGATGGGGTAGACATCAACTGGTGGCATAAGATTTAGTCGGCGGACAGGTTTCGCTCAAATGTCAGCAACAGCAACCACTCCAGTGCGGCACGAAGACGAATAACCAACACCGCCTCGCCTTTGGTTTCCCGCCCAAGTGTGCCGCCAACACCAAAGATATCCTCCAGAGCCGACACCGTCTGCCAGCCCATCTCAGTGAAGAGCTGGATGGCTGGTTGTTCGACGAGGGAGTCTTCGTTATAACTATGCGACATTGCGTCAAATCAGAAGGGGCTTGTATTTGCTATCAAGCTGCCCGATACTATGTGCGACTCATCTACCATGTGTAGAAAGAGCATACGGGGCCGCTTGGCAGCAATGCCAGGCGGCCCTAGCTTTTTTGAGACTGCCAATATTCCGCTCGTTCCCGTTCAAAATCCTTCCGCCGATACGTCTTCACCCAATACGCGGTTTTTAAGAGGAAGTATCCGGTCCGCTTTGCCAAGACGACGGCAAACTCTTCGCGCTCATGCCAGATTACAATATGAATATTGCTGCCGCGCTTGTTTTCCCACCAACTTAGGTCGCTATGGCTCGTCGCGTTTTGAATGAGCCAGGCCACCCAGCGAATCCGTTCACAACGTCTGAAATCTGGAATGCGATCCCCTTCTCGCTCTCCTTCTGAAATCAGGTGCCAAAAAGTAAAGCCCTTGTTCTTTGTCGGCGGCGCATACTTCGCCTTGACGGGCAGGCTCCGAAACGTCAGCCCCGCTTGGATAACCGTTTCCAGGTACAGCGAATAGAGCTCCTCCTCGTAACGAGCCCAATCACCGTGGAAAGGAAGCAGCTTCGGCAGACTCATTCCACAGCCTGCGGCGCCCAGACAAACACGTTGAACTTCTTTTCGGACGGCAGCGTACTGCGTCGCAGCGTAAAACCGGATCGTGCTTTGATCCGCTCGATCACCGCCTGCTTGGCTGGGCTTGTTTGAAGGTTACGATGTAAATATCCAAGAGCGCCGATCAACACGTCTGCCAGCTGTAACTGTTCGATCTCACACGAATGCACTTGTTGAATCCGCGCCACCATTTCTTTATTGAAGTCGTACGGGGCATTCGCTAAATAGTCATGCAGTTTGATGACCTTTTGCTGGCTGCGCGTGTCTTTGATGTCGAGGTAGATGCGATAGCGGTTGTCCGACTCAAAAATGACCTTCAGTAACTGGAAGTACATCTTGTAGTAGAAATCGTCGTGCGATTGATCAAACGCCGAATGATTGAGCTTGGATTTATCCGGAATCACAATTCCTCTGAAATGCAGCCGAGGATCGGAGAAGAAGAGGTCAATAAGGGCCAAATAAAAGTCCAGCTTGGCGGGAGAGACCTTCGTCCACTTGATTTCAAATTCAGGAGCAAGCCCATACCGGACTTTCAGCGCACGGATGGCCCTGGCCACCGATGCCCGTTGCGACTCGGGACACCATACCGCACCCAACACCATAGCCAACTGCCGGTCATGCTCCAGATGACAGGATTCGTCGCAATAGATGTTGTAGGTTTCGCTCATGCGATCTCCTGATTGACGAGTGTGCCGGTATCTGAAAGATCAATAGCGCCCGATAGCAGCCGCGGGAGCAGCAGGTCGCGGGTGCGGCGGAGGTTGGTTGTTTGCTGCTGTAGTATGTTGACGGTTTCAAACATCGCGTCGGTATGGCCGCCAAAGCGAGCGATGACCTCAAGCCGTGGTTTGACAACCTGCATTCGATGGAAAGTATCCACAACAATGGTGTCGAACGTGGCGCCGCCGGTGTTTGTCTTGAGATAGTCCACTTGTTGAAGCGTCATTAGAAAAAGAAAGCGCTGAGGTATTCCGGCTCTTCCACGTAGAGCGTAGCAAGATTGGTTCATCGCCATTGGTACCGAAGGAAGTGTGACCTTGCCCACAGTGCCGCGAGCCGTTATGAAGACTGTGTCAGGAGCATAGAGCTCGCTGGCACACTTGGAAAGACCGAGTTCGGTGACATGCTTGTCTGTATCTTGAACATAGAAGCAAGCAGGTGCATCGCGAGGTGTGAAAAACGGAAGGTCCCCGTTCCAGTATTCGCTGACATCTGTTTTGGGGGTGCCACCGCTCAGAACATCGGCAATTTCTGTGAACGGGACCACCTCCCATCCTTGGGGAATAGGACCGAGGGGAGAGGGAACCATTTTGACTTTGTCGTGGCCGGGGAAGCGGAAATGAACGAACCATTCGCGGTAGAGGGATCTGGCCATCTCCTCCAGAATCCTGATCCGCCGCTGGTTGTTCTCGATCAGCTCGTCGTAGGCCGATAGGATACCAGCGATTCGGCGTTGGACTGGGAGCGAAGGCGCAGAAAACCACATCCTGCGCTGGTTTGTCAGGCTCACATAGTCGGCCATATCAGTGAGGCCCTTCACCTCATTGAGCTGGGTCATGCAGTCAGCGCCTTGCATCCAGTAGTAAAGAAACCTGCGCTCGACCAATCCTTCTCGCTTCACCCTCCAGTAGCAAAGCTGAGGTGAGTATACAAACGGCCGTGTGTCTTGACGAACAAAGGCGAACCTTCCAAAAGTCCCCTTTGATGTAAATGTGATATCTCCGGGGCGTGAATGTTTTTCTCCTGCGAGCTTTACGCTCTCTTCTTTCAGAAGGTCAGCGTCGTCGAAGTGGAAACCATTGTTCACGTTACCAGCACGGGCAAAAGGCAATCCCGACGAGCCCATTTCAGAGTTTTTCGCTCGATAGCCATCACCAATTTCAAGCATGCCGTCGCGAAGCAGATCAGCAATTTCCCAGTACTGCCAACCCGACCTCCTCTTGCTTGGAATCATTCAAGAATCTCCGCCACGTTTCTGGCAATGGCCTGTTCAAGCTCGCGTGCCTGAGCATTTAGTGCTTCAAGTTCTTCGTTCAGCGTTTCTAGTTGTTCCTTGAAATCTTCATCACTCACGTCCTCGCCTGGTGCCACGCCGACATAGCGACCGGGATTCAGGCTCCAACCCTGCGCTTCGATCTCCTTAATCGTAGCGGCTTTGCAGAGCCCCAGCACGTCGACGAACTTCAGTTTCTTGCCGAAGACTTCCTTGAGCTTGGCTTCCGCTTCTGCTCCGCCGAGGGTAAAGTCCGGTTCCTCACCTCGGTACAGACGAACCACGTTGGCCAAGAAGCCGATTTGGCCTTCGGTCCAGTCACGATGCGCTCGATCCACTTGCCTGTAGATATGGCGGGCATCCAGAAAAAGCACTTTGTCGGTGCGAGGGGTCTTCTGCTTTCCCTTGTCGAGAAACCACAGGGTGCAGGGGAGTGTGACCGTGTAGAACATGTTCGGCCCGACTGCGACCATGACATCCACCGCACGGGCTTCGATGAGTTGCTTCCGGATCTCCTGCTCGGAGGAGCGGGCATCGGAGGCGGAGTTGGCCATGACGAATCCGGCCCGCCCATTTGCGCTCAGCGTCGAGTAGAAGAGCTGAATCCAGAGATAGTTGGCGTTGTCTGTGCGCGGGAGGCCGAAGGGATAGCGGCGGCCTTTGCCGACCTCGGCTTCCAGCCGTTCTTTATCGACGGCGTTCACGTTGAACGGCGGATTGGCGAGGACGAAGTCGAAGCGGCCGGTGCTGTTGTGCAGATCGTCGTAGTAGGTGATGGCTTCTTTGATATCCCCTTCGAGGCCGTGCATGGCCAGGTTCATGCGGGCGAGCGCGACGGTGGCCGCGACTTTCTCCTGTCCATGAATCGCGAGTTCGGACGAAGGGTTCTTCTTGTGTTCGGCCACAAAACGGGCGCTCTGGACGAACATGCCGCCTGAGCCGCAGGCCGGATCCAGGATACGGCCATGGTACGGTTCCAATACTTCGACTAGGAGACGCACAATGCCGGATGGCGTATAGAACTCACCGCCCTTTTGCCCTTCCGTCCTGGCGAAT
The DNA here is from genome assembly GCA_964555285.1 of uncultured Nitrospiraceae bacterium. Taxonomy (GTDB): domain Bacteria; phylum Nitrospirota; class Nitrospiria; order Nitrospirales; family Nitrospiraceae; genus JBBIQV01. Next base: position 64,446 of record CAZKRM010000002.1, on the reverse strand, counting down.
TCACCGAGGAAGTATTCGTAGATGCGACCAAAGGCATCGTAGTCGATGGTGGCAGGGATTTCGGAGACGCGCTTGAGGAGTTCTTTCAGCAACGTGCTATTAAAGATTTCGTAGGTCTTGGGCAACACCCCCGCAAGCTGAGGATTGTGCTTTTCAATGTCGCGCATGGCTTCATTGATCGCCTTGCCGGCATTGCTTCCCTCCGGCAGATGCAGAAGCTTCTCGAAACGGGCGTTCGGCGTGAGATAGAGCACCCCTTCAGCATGGTAGGCGGCTGGTTCGTCCACGCGGGAGCCGCGCCGTGACGACGATGCCATCTTCTCTAAACCAGCGCGAATCTTTGCAAAGCGGACATCGGCGAATCGAAGGAAGATGAGACCCAGGACCGGAGTGGAATATTGCGCGGCGTTGAGACCGCTATTGGCCCGCAGTTGATCGGCAGCGTCCCAGAGCCGCTTTTCCAGCGCGTCCGTCGCAGTGTCTTTTTCCGATGGAGCAATCCACTGCATGCAGTCACCTCGGTATCCAAGCCTTCAGGCCACGGCAGTGTACCTGAAAACGATCTCTAGCTCGACCCCTTCGGAGGAGGGAAGTTGCAGCACTTCATGGAATTTCAGACGGTGATTGTGGGCTACGGCATGTTGTGCTGGTGATTAGGGGGAGCGACGAGGAGGGGAGAGGGCTGAAAAAATGAATCGGGGTTTGAAACGGGGGTTTTTAGAGCATGAAAAATGATCGTCTCTGAGCCCAGAGAGCGGGTTCACAGCACGTAGTCTTGGACAACTACTTGGACAACCAATCGGGCGAAACGGGCTGAAAAATGCTGAAATCGTGACTTTTTGAAGGGACCGAATGAAGCTGGATTTCTGTAATATTTTGAAGGGGATGTGGTGCCGAGGGACAGAATCGAACTGTCGACACCAGCCTTTTCAGGGCTGTGCTCTACCAACTGAGCTACCTCGGCACGACACGGAGGCTCACTTCTGGAAGTGGTGGACGATACCGCAGAAGCCGTGATTGGGTCAAGGCCAATTGACTGTATCGTGCGATCATTTCGCAAATACAGCGGGGCGGTGACTCATGATGCAAGCCACCGCCCCATAAATGTCTGAGTCGTTATTTCGCGGCGACGATTTCCAGCAGTTCCACTTCAAAAATGAGCGTGGCACCAGGCTTGATGGCGGGTGGTGATCCACGATCTCCGTAGGCCAGATTGGCCGGGCAGACGAGACGGCTCTTGCCGCCTACCTTGATTAGTTGCACGCCTTCAGTCCAGCACTTGATCACCTGGCTCAAGGGGAATGTGGCCGGCTCGCCGCGCTTCACGGAACTGTCGAAGACGGTGCCATCGAGCAGTGTGCCATGATAATGCACCTTGACGGTATCGGTCGGTTTCGGAGTGGCGCCGGTTCCGGGCTTGATCGTGGCGATGACGATTCCGGACTCCGTCTTTGTGGAGCCTTTTTCAGCTGCGGCTTTCGTGAGATAGGCCGCGCCGGCTTTCTTTTCCGCGTCCGCGACCACGGCTGCCCGAGTTTGCTGGAGCTGCTGAATTTTCGGGCCGAATGTTTGGAGGTCGGCTTTCGGTGTGCGTTTCAAGGCGCCATCGGTGAGGCCGGATTTGACGAAATCCAGTTCCGATTCGGACAGCGCGAAGGTGCCAAGCGATTGGCTGATAGCCAGACCGAGGGCGTACAGCGTCTTTTGGTCGTCATTGGTCGGCTCTCCCGATGCGGCAAACGCCGATGGGCCGGCCAGCAGGGCAATGGTTACCGCAAATACTGCGAACATGCGCATGAGTCATCCTTTCTTGAAAGTGGCGAACGGGTGATTCCGTATGAATCTGTCACTGGCGGAGAGGGAGGGATTTGAACCCTCGGTAAGGATATTCTCCCTACGACGGTTTAGCAAACCGTTGCCTTCGGCCACTCGGCCACCTCTCCACGACCAGTTGCATAGGGGTCTGTCCGCAGACGGGCAGAGTCGTCAGCGCGGTTACGTCGCTCACGAGCGGGCTGATATTACCTCAGCCGGTGCAAGAGGCACAAGTGAAAGGTCTCAGCCTGCAGGGTAAAAGTTTGGCCACGTCATGCGGCGTTCCTGGTGTCCCATTGAAGGCTTTGGATGTGACGTCTGGATCTGGCGAGAAACCTGAAGGCTGTCGAGTAGAGATGATGCGCCAGGTGAGTTGTCTCGGTTGAGCGTACGGGAAGAGCAGAGATGGCAGGTGTAGACGCGTCCTCAGCAATGGGTGTCCGCTCCTCACGCAAAGGCTCTGCGGAGATATGGGAGAGAGGGGCGGTGTAGCGAAGTGCGATGGCGCTTGGCCGAATGACTCCACTCAGCGCGAGCAGGTGCAGGGCTTTCTTCTTTTGAGCGCGTATTTGCCGATAGTGAGTCCATCGTGTCAATGGCATAGATCGATTTCCTGTGGTGCGTAAGCTGCGGTGACGTCCAGCGCACTACTACATCCAAAGCACTTTTCCGAAATCTTTATCGATGCCTCTGGGGTGGTGGCAATGGGTGCATCGCGCAAACAGTGTTGTGTCTTCCGGGGTAAGTGACGAGCGAAGGACTATTTGATAGATGTGTCCGCCGCAGGATGTGCAGGCTTTCCCTCGGATCTCTCTGCGAATAGCGCCGATCTTGCCGACTTGTTTTTGCATTTGCTCCCTCCTTGTCCCGGGCTATTCCTGATGTCATATCCGCTATGTGTAGGTGGTGTCAGGATAGGCGAGGCAGTGCGGACTGGAAATACCGTAGAGGTAGGAGTGCACCAACCGAAAGAGGGAGATGGGCTAGAGATCTGCTGCTCTGTTCGCCTTTTATTATTATTTAACAAATAGCCATATCAATAGTTTGCGATATAAATATTAATGGTATGGATTTGATTGTGGGCGGGTCGAGTGTTGCCATGAGGAGCTGAGTGATCGGATGCAATGGAGATGCAAGGGAGATGCGAGCGGAGACGCGGCGGTGAGATTGGACTATCGAGGAGGCATATGGCGGAGGGGGCGAGATTTGAACTCGCGGATAGGTTGCCCCATCTCCAGTTTTCAAGACTGGCACGTTCGGCCGCTCCGTCACCCCTCCAAGCCTTAGGAAGATATGTGGCACTACTTTCTGATGCAGTCAAGCCCTCCCATATAGGGGCGGAGCGGCGTCGGAACGACAATGCTCCCATCTGCTTGCTGGTAGTTTTCCAAAATCGCCAGAAGGGTCCGGCCCACCGCGAGGCCCGATCCGTTCAAGGTATGGACGAACTCGGTCTTGGAGTCTTTCTTATTGCCCTTTGTGCGATAACGAATATTGGCTCGACGGGCCTGAAACGCTTCAAAGTTGCTACAGGAGGAGATTTCACGGAAGTGCTGTTGAGACGGGAGCCAGGCTTCGATATCGTAGGTCTTGGCTGCTGAAAATCCCATATCTCCGGAGCAGAGCGTCACGACGCGATAGGGCAATCCTAAGCCCTGCAGAATGCTTTCTGCGTGACCGGTGAGGCGCTCGAGTTCAGCCTGTGACTGGTCAGGAGGGCAAAACGAGACGAGTTCGACTTTATTGAACTGATGGAGTCTGATCAAGCCGCGGGTATCTTTCCCATAGGATCCGGCTTCGCGGCGGAAGCAAGGCGTAAAGGCGGTATAGCGGAGCGGCAATGCTTCCTCATCCAGCAATTCATCTCGGTGGAGATTCGTGAGCGGCACTTCAGCTGTAGGGATGAGGAAATAGTCTTCGTCTTTCAGACGGAACAGATCTTCTTCAAACTTAGGCAGTTGTCCTGTGCCGGTCATCGTTGCGCGATTGACCAGCAGGGGAGGAAGCACTTCCCGGTATCCGTGCTGCGTCGTATGGCGGTCCAGCATGTAGTTGATGAGCGCGCGCTCAAGCCGGGCTCCGGCGCCGGTCATGACGGCGAAACGGGCGCCGGCGAGCTTCGATGCTCGATCGAAGTCCAGGATGCCAAGAGCCTCACCGAGTTCCCAATGGGGCTTTGCTGGAAAATCGAAGGAGGGGTGGGTGCCCCATTGACGGATCTCGACATTATCCGAGGCATCCTGCCCGGGTGGGACTGATTCGTGCGGCACGTTGGGAATGCGCAAATTCAGATCGGCGAGCGAATCCTCGACGCTGCGCAGGGTGCCTTCAATCTCGCGGATCCGATCTCCAACCTGTTTCATCGCGGCGACCGCATCGTCGGCCGGCTCCTTGGCTCGTTTTAACCGGGCAACGTCGTCAGAGCCTTTTTTAAGGTCGCTCCGGAGCTGTTCCACCTGCATGGTCAGATGGCGGCGTTCCTCGACCAGTGCCTTCATGTTGTCCCAAGGGACATCGGTTCCTCGACGACCGAGGCGTTCGCGAATGGAGTCGAGATGGTCCCGCAATTGGCGTAAATCGTACACGTGGTACTCCTCAGAAAGTGTGAGAAATCTAGCATCGGGTTTGGGTAGAGTCAACGAAACGCGCGATGCCATGTGAGATGCAGCCGTGGGATGGATTCTCTTGGATTGACAATCGCTATTCGTGTCGCCACGATGACAACATGCGAACGGTGTCGAACCCTCCCAATCCATTTGAATCGTCTCATCGTGAATTATTGGAGCCTGCGCCCGCGGCGACAGTGGAGGTCTTTCACGACGCGAGCCGGGAAATTCTGAGTCGCAATGACAGCCCCGATCTTCCCTTTCGCTGGAGCGTCAATCCCTATCGGGGTTGTTTCCATGGTTGTGCCTATTGCTATGCACGTCCTTCGCACGAGTATTGGGGATTCGGAGCAGGAACCGATTTCGAGTTCAAACTGGTGGTGAAGGAGGATGCGGCAAATCTGCTGCGTCAGGCATTTGAGCGTCCGTCATGGAAGGGCGAGCTGATTGTATTTTCCGGGAATACCGATTGCTATCAGCCACTGGAAGCCTCCTACGGACTAACGCGAGCTTGTTTGGAAGTGTGCGCGGATTTTCGGAATCCGGTGGGGATCATCACAAAGGGTGCATTGGTGCTCCGTGACCTGGATGTATTGACGAGGTTGCATCAGAAAACCCGGATACGTGTCTACTTCAGCATTCCGTTTGCCGATGAGGAGGTGGCCAGGAAGATGGAACCTCATGCCCCTTCGATCGGCAAGCGGTTGGAGACCATGAAAGCTCTCTCTGCGGCAGGGATTTCCACCGGTATTTCAATCGCACCGGTGGTTCCTGGGCTTAACGATGAGGCGATGCCCGAGCTGCTGGACCGGGCGCGGGCTGCCGGCGCGCGCACGGCGACGTTCAGTTTGCTGCGGCTCTCCGGTAGTGTGGAGCCCGTGTTTCTGGAACGGATCAAGGAAGCGTTTCCGGACCGATTCGCGAAAATTACCAATCGACTTCGTGAGGTGCGAGGAGGACGGCTCTCCGAATCAGCGTTCTTTGATCGCCATCATGGAACGGGAACCTATTGGCAGATGATCGAGCAGCTGTTCGAGGTGGCCAGGCGTCGGGCTGGTTTTGAATGCGATCGTGAGGAAGTGATTCCCGCTACCTTCAGGCGACCCGGCGGAGCTCAACCCACATTGTTTGATGATAAGGAGGAAGGATGAAGCACAATCCCGGGTTTCTGAAGCTGGTGGACCAGGCCAGGGCGCGTGTCAAGGAATGCACGGTGGCCGATGTCAAGAGCCGCCTGGACCGCGGTGAGCAGTTGCACTTCGTCGATGTCCGGGAAGATCACGAGTTTGCCAAGGATCACGCCAAAGGGGCTTGGCACCTGGGCAAGGGAATTATCGAGCGTGATATCGAAACGATGATTCCTGAGAAGCAGGCACCGATCGTCTTGTATTGCGGAGGCGGGTTTCGATCGGTGCTGGCGGCGGACGCTCTGCAGCAGATGGGCTATACGAACGTGGTCTCGATGGATGGAGGAATTAAGGCTTGGAGAGAGGCCGGCTGTCCGCTTGAAAAAGAACAGCCGGCCTAATCGGAAAACGCTACTTATTCACGCGGTCGAATTCTTTAATGACCTGGTCGGTAAGATCAACCGTATCTTTGTTGTAGATCACAATTTTCACGGTCTGTTCGCTTCCCCGGTCGACCACAATCGAGAAGCCTCCCTTCTCGGCCACGGTTTGTGTGGCTGAGCCGATGCGCTTCATGTAGTCGTCGACGAGTTCTTTCTGCTTGCCCTGAAGTTCCTGATTAAACTCCTGCGCGCGCTTTTGGTAGTCCTGGATTCTCGTCCTGAACTGCGCTTCCTTGTCCTTTTTTTCAGCATCGCTCAACTTGGCGACCTGCTCTTTGAGCTGCTTTTCATAATTCCGCAATTCTTCTTCGTCCCGGGAGAGCAATTTCTGTCTCGTGGTGACGTATTCCTTGAGTCCATCGAGGGCTTTCTTGCCGGCTTTCGACTTCTCCAGGACCATCTGCGGGTCGACCACTCCCATCTTGAAGGCGTCCGCAGCCTGCGCGGCCGTCGAGAGCGGGCCCAGCAGCAGAGAGAAGAGGGCGGTGGCAATAAGCGTCTGTACGGCGGGGATGCGCATTTGAACACTCCTTAGGCTAAGCATAAAACGGATGTGTGGCTAAGCGTTTCTCAGAATAACGAGGTGATGAGGGCCTGTCAAGGCAGCGCGAGGGGGCTAGGCGAAGTAGCGACTGGTGTCGAATTGATGCTCCGTATTGTCGATGAGTCGCACGATGCTGTGACGATAGTCGCCGGATGCGTCTTTGCTGGCGAGGTCCAGCTCCGGGCCGCTATCCATCAGGTTCCCTTCGGGATCGGCAATCACTTTCACCAGAGGTCGTTCGGCATCGGCCCGCTCGATTGCCGGCTTGAGGACGACGGCCAGTTCGTCGGTATCCAGCATGACAAGGCTTCCAATGGGCACGATGCCGACGCAGTTGACGAACAGCTTCAAGAGTGTCGCGTCAAAGCTTTTCCCCGACTTGCCGAACATGACGTTCAGTACCTTGGAGGGTGACATCGGTTCGCGCCGGTACACGCGTGACGAGGTCATCGCGTCATAGCAGTCGGCAATCATCAGGATGCGACCGGTGAGCGACAGCTTCCAGGGCGTCTTCAACTTGGGATAGCCAGAGTAATCGAGGTTCATGTGATGTTCGAATGAGGCGGCGGCCATGCGGGCGGGGAGATTGGTAATTCCGCGCAACTCCGCGAGGCTCAGCACGCCGTCAGTCGGATGATTCCGCATCGCGACCCATTCTTCATCGGAAAACTCGCCGGGCTTATTCAGGACTTCGAGGGGGATCGTCGATTTGCCCATGTCGTGAAACAGCGCGGCCAATCCGAGATCCGCCAGCGCGACCTTGGGATAGCCGGTACGGTTGGCCAAGGCAATGGAGAGCAAGGAGACGTTGACCGAGTGGTTGTGGGTGTATTGATCGTGGCATCGCAGGGTGGTCAATCCCAAGAGGGTGGCCTCGTCCTGCATCATTAAGTCCACGATGTTCTGGATGGCTCGCTTCGCCTGCTTGAAATTGACCGTGCCGCCGTCCCGCACGGATTTTTCGAGCCCCCCGACGGCATTGGCGGCTTTGGCATAGGCATTCTTGGACTGGATCTTATGCTGTACTTTTGGGTCTGTCGGCGTGTCGCTCGCCTTTCCCGAATTGGATTCGGCATCCTGATCTTCTTTTAGCTCCAGTTCACGGGGATCTTCCAAGACAATGCCGCCGACCTCACGTGCGTTCAGTGCCTGCCTAAAATCGTCCACGGACTTTGTGGCGGGGTCGAGGCTTACGAAGAGGTAGGCGAACTCACGGAGGTCTTTCGAGGTGACGGTAGAAGCAAAGGTGAGTCCTCCGATCCTCCATTTATTGAGCGAGTCGATGATGCTGCCGATGACGGCCATCTGTTGGGCGTTGACCTTCAGGTGACTTTCGCCGAGGAACAGGAAATCGTTTTGCAACCGTAAGGTGACCGGTTGATCGTGGGCCAGCGTTTGAATCAGCGTCAGCATGGTTTCAACCGGTTTGTCCAGCGCGGCATTCGTCCGGCCATGAATCTTTGAGGTCTTGATGAGCGTGTTGAGCTGGGTAATCAGCTGGAAGCCCAGCATGACGAGTTGCTGATCGAGAATGTCGCCGGCTTCCGATCCGTGGCCGATTTTTTGCGACAGAGATTTCTCGTGGGTCAGCAGCGGCTGCGTCTGATCGTCTTTGACGGCCGGTTGAACGAGCTTGAAGTCACTCACGGGGCGTCCTCATGTAGCGTGGGTTGAGCCGGGCTTGTCTTGGACTGCTTATGAAGTTGCGTGAGGGCCATGGCGCAGGCCTGGCGGACCGCAGCGCTGCCCTTTTTCTTCCCGATCTCTAACGTCTCGATCGCGGCAGAGGTGGCCAGTTTCCCCAGTGCTTCTGCCGCCAACACGGCACACTCTTCCTTTTTCTTCCGATTGGTCCAGGCCCATTCCGTGAAGAGTCCCTGCCAGTAGGGAATGGCGTCATCTCCGCAGGTGGCGCGGATCGCTTGATACAGTCCGCGCTTCTCGCTCAACGGGCGCTCCAAAAATGTATCGTCGGCGAGGATCGAGGCCCACTGAGGAAACGGAGCGGTGTATTGTCCCGTGGCCAACAATTTCAATGCGGCGATACGGACGGCGTCTTCGGCATCGGACAGGCAGAGGATGAGCCGGGCGCCATTGCCGTTGGGCTTAAGGTGGCCGAGCAACCGGATCGCTTCTTTGCGGACCTGCGCATCGGGATACCGCACGAGTTTTTCAACGGCTTCGGCGAACGTCGGTTTGTTCCACTTGGCGACAATTGTTAGGAGGTTTCTGACGTAGACCGGTCGCCGGTCGGTCAGGCCGCGGAGCAACGGTTCGGGGTGGTCCTTGGCTAAGGTGTGGAGCGTTTCGGAGACAATCGCCTGATGGGCTGAGTGCTCAAGGTTGGCCAAGAGCGAGCAGAGAAGGGAGACGGCTTCTGTGCCCATCATGAGGAGGACGGTGGAGAGTCCTTCGGTGTTCGCGTTCGGAGTCCGGTTCAAATAGGACTCAATGGACTTGATGTGCTCCGGTTTGCCCAGTCCGGACAAGAGCGTGGCAATGTGGTGCTTATGCGCTTCTGAGATATCCGGACGAACGGCTTCGGTTTCGTGAAGGATGCTCAGGACGGTTTCAAGGACGGCCCACTTCCCACTCTGAACCAATGTGGTGATCACGTGGCTCCAGAGAGAGCAGAGTTTTGTGAGCAAGGCCGGCGATTGCTCCGATGCGAGAATCGCGGTGAGCACGTCGAGGATATATGTCGTACTGTCCTGCTGGTTCTCCTGTTCGATCTCTTTGGCCAGCGCGGCGAGTTCGTCCTCCGTGACTTCGTAGCCCACCAAGCCCGACTGGAAGCGTGCTTTTTGCTGGGCAGCACTCTGGGGCCCGCTGCTCCCGGATTGCGCGTCTTTCTTTTTGCGTTCTTGATCGAGCAGCTCCCGCAGGGTTGAGTCTGATGTCGTAAGAGGATCCAGCTTCAGGAAAGCGTCCGATCCCCCGGATGCTTTCGCAATTTCTTCCGCCGTCACAAGTGTCAGTGCGGCCATGTTCCTTTGCCAGAGGCGGGTGACGATATCGTCGTCGTTTTCTTTGTCCTGGCTCGCCCAGAGGGCATCGAGGAAAAATGACAGATCTTCCTCCGTCAAGCCTCGCTGGAGCGCGAGTTCGCGAATGCCGTCGGCGTAAAGTTTGAAGGCGAGGTTTTCGCTGCCACCCTCCTTTTCGGCCTGGTAGACAACCTCGTCTTTACAGAGCAACTCCGCGCGCGTAACGAGAAACGTCAGCTTTGCATAGGTGGCGAGATGGCTGGAGAGTTCTTCAAAGAGCTGCTGGGAGAACTTGAGTGCCACCGGATTGGTGGCTCCATAGGTGCGATTGGATTTGGCGGTCTTATCGAGAAGTTTCAGGACGCGCTTGACCGAGGCGACCTCAGGATCTTCGGTTCCCTTGGCCGCGACTGCGGCTGCCATCATCTCTTGTGCGGCCTTGAGATCAGACATAGTGATACACCTATCGGGAGGTCGAAAATTCGTCAAGAAAATGAGTGTTCTTGACTAGCTGAACTCACGAAGGATTGTGCGAGTGCCATAGCTTGTCAGGCATGCAGGCGGTCAGTACAATCGCTCCACCATGACGTCAATGCAGCCAGTTCGGATCGTCTGTTTCGGCGACAGCCTGACCGCCGGGTTTCAATCGCCCACCAGAGACAATCCTCAAGGAGGATCCACGCCCTATGGCGAATCACTACAAGAGAGAATCGGATCGGCCGGGCAGGTGTCCATCAGCGGGATCTGCGGGGAACTCACCGGTGAAATGGTCATGCGATTCCGAAAGGATGTTCTGGCGCACGAGCCCCACTATGTCGTGATCCTGGGCGGCACCAACGATTTAGGGTGGAACGGGCCGACGCATGAAATCATGCGCAATCTGGTAAAGATGTATGAGCAGACCTTGGCTGCCGGAGGAGTCCCGGTGCCTGTGACCGTTCCGTCGTTACGAGTGGAGGATGCGGGCAACAGTCGGGAAGGGATGGAGTGGGTGGCCGGTCATTTGGAGCGGCGGTATGAGCTGAATGGGCTGATTCTCGACTATGTTCGGTCGAAGAATCTCACCGCCGTCGATCTCTTCACCGCGACGGCCGAGCCCGAGACGAATCTGTTAGCTCGTGAATACTCTAACGATGGTCTGCACCTCACCACAGCGGGCTATCGCCTCTTTGCCGATCTCGTCTATCAGCAAGTCCTCCGCCCTGTCTTGTCAAAGCTATCGTAGATCGAATGTCTTCACGCTTCCATCCGGTAATCGATGCAGATTTTGACCGGGTGGTCGGACGCGCCACGGTTCCGGTCCTCGTCGAGTTCTGGAAGCCGGGCTGCGGCCATTGCAAAGCGTTGATGAAGGAATTGGAGCAGCTACAGGATGAACTCGGAGAGAAGCTTCTGGCTCTGACTATGAACGTCGACGAAAATTTTCAGATCCCGGCCGAGCTGGAAATCTCGTCACTTCCAGTCTTGGCCCTCTATCGTGGCGGATCGTTCGAGCGATTCATCGGGGGGGTTGGAAAGAAGGAAGAAATTCTGAGACAGCTTCAGATCGGGTGAGAAGGGTCTACAGCGTCCGCCAGGAACGGCCGTCGTTCTGGATGAGGCGGTCGGCCTCGACCGGTCCCCAGGTGCCGGCTTGGTATTCCGGGAGCCACCGTTGGCCGGACTGCTGCCAGCCTTCGAGGATCTGGGTGATCCAGGCCCAGGAGGCTTCCACGGCGTCGCGGCGCATGAAGCGTGAGGCATCGCCGGCCATCACGTCCAAGAGTAATCGTTCGTAGGCCTCCGGCGACGGTCTGCCGAACACTTCCCCATATTTGAAGTTCATTTCGACCGGGTGTGTCTGTGCTCTGGTGCCAGGGACGCGCGAGACAATTCTGAGCGACAGGCCTTCCTCCGGTTGAATGCGCAGGGTCAGCACATTCGGCGCCTGGGGCGATTGGCCGTTGGCGTTGAAGAGAATCTGGGGAATGTCTTTGAATTGCACCGCCACTTCGCTGGCGCGGAGAGGCAAGGCCTTTCCGGTCCGCAGATAAAACGGCACGCCGGACCAGCGCCAGTTTTCCACGAAACATTTCACGGCCACATAGGTTTCCGTAGTTGAGGTGGGGTTCACGCCTTTTTCACGACGGTAGCCCGGCATCGGTTCGCCGTGGGCGGTTCCTTCGGTGTATTGGGCGCGCGCCGTAAATTTCTCGACATCCTTGCCGGTGATCGGGCGCAAACAGCGGAGCACTTCCATCTTGGCGTTGCGGACGACATCCGGGTCGAGCGAGTAGGGGGGCTCCATCGCGACCAGGCAGAGCAGCTGGAGTATGTGGTTCTGGACCATGTCGCGCAATGCGCCGGCTTCCTCGTAATAGCTGGCCCTGGTTCCGACGCCTTCGGCTTCGCTCACCGTGATCTGGACGTGGTCGATGTGCTTGTGGTTCCAGATCGGTTCGAAAATGCTGTTGGCGAACCGCACGACCATCAGGTTCTGGACGGTTTCTTTGCCCAGGTAATGGTCGATCCGGAAGATCTGCGATTCGTCGAACACGCGTCCGGTGACGGCATTGATCTCCTGAGCCGATTTCAAATCGCGCCCGACCGGTTTCTCGACAATGATGCGGGCGTACGGGCCGTCCCCGTTGGCTTTGATTGCCACGCCGGAACCGGAGAGTCCTTCGCACACCGGGGTAAATGAACTCGGTGGGATACTCAGATAGAAAATGCGGTTGCCCGGCAACTGAAATGTGCGCTCGAGTTCTTCGGCGCGGGCTTTCAGCCTGACATAGGTATGCGGATCGTCGTTCTCTCCCGCCATGTAAAAGAGGTGGCTTGCAAAGGCTTTCCAGGTATCCTCGGTCAACGCCCGGCGGGAATGTTTCACCACGCCGTCTCGCGCGGTTGCGCGAAACTCTTCGTCGCTCATCGGTTTTCGTCCGAGGCCCAGCACGACATAGTTCGACGGCAGCAATCCGTCCAGCAGCAGGTTGTAGAGCGCCGGAATCAACCGGCGTTTGGCGAGATCGCCTGATCCTCCGAAGATGACCAATGTCGCCGGCTCAACGGGAACCGAGGCTTCCTGTGCCGGACTGATCTCTATGCGTTGATTGGATAAGGCCATTTCTTGTTCATTTCCGGTGAGGACCATCGTTATCGGCGGACGGCGTGCCCGCCGAACGCATTGCGAAGCGCAGCGAGCATTTTTTCCGCGAAGGACTGGTCTTGCCTGGATCGGAATCGCGTGAAGAGCGCCGTGGTGAGCGTGGGAACCGGTACGTCCTTTTCAATCGCATCCGCGATCATCCAGCGCCCCTCACCGGAATCCTGCACGAAGCCTTTGAGTTTGTCGAGTTTGGGATCGTCCTTCAGTGCATCGACCGCCAGTTCCAACAGCCACGAGCGCACCACGCTGCCGTGCATCCAGAGGTCGGCCACGCGGCCCAGGTCCAGGTTGTATTCACTCTTGGACATCAATTCGAATCCTTCGGCATAGCCCTGCATCATGCTGTACTCGATGCCGTTGTGCACCATTTTCACGTAGTGCCCGGCGCCGTGTCCGCCCACATGGGCCCATCCGTTTTCGGGCGCCAGGGTGGTGAAGATCGGGGCGAGCCGTTTGACCGGCGCCTCCTCCCCACCGATCATGAGGCAGTAGCCGACCTTGAGTCCCCAAATCCCTCCGCTGGTACCGGCGTCGACGTAGTGAAGTTGCTTCTTCTTAAGGTCGGCGGCCCGGCGAACATCATCGTGGAAACGGGTATTCCCGCCGTCGACAATCGTGTCGCCCGGTTGAAGCAGAGCGGCGACGGCCTGCACGGTTTCTTCGGTCGGCGCGCCCGAGGGCACCATGACCCAGACGGCGCGAGGAGCGGCCAGTTTGCCGAGCATCTCGGCAAGGGATGACGACGCGACGCAGCCTTGTCCCTCAGCCTGTTTGATCAGGTCTGCCGAGCGATCGAAGACGACCACCCGGTGGTTGTCCCGCCGCAACCGGGTGACCATGTTCATACCCATTTTCCCGAGTCCGATAAATCCCAGTTCCATAACGACTCCTTGGCATCCGTCCTGAGAACGGATGTACGCGGTGAATCGATGAATAACGAGAACGTGAGGGAACCGTTCCCATGTCGTGTGACCGTGCGATGTCTGACGACTGCAGAGGAGCCCGCTCCGGTGAATCGAGTGGGTTAATCGATTCGTGCCGGATTCGGGACGTCCTTAAAGAGTAGATCGGCAAATTGCCGCCCAAAGTTGAGTCGGTCCGTGAGATTTGCAGTGAGGAGGAATCTGGCCGCCAGTTCCGCCAAGGCCGGTTCGCGGGATGACATGAACCGGTGGATATCGACCGGGGCGGTCAGCCAGAAGCCTCGGATTCGGAAGAAAGCCATGGTGCATTCTTCGAAGAAGAGCGTGAGAAGATACTGGGCCAGGGCCGGTTTTTCACTCACGTCTTGGGCTTTTCCCAGCAAGTGGAAGCATTCGGCCTTCAGACGGATTTGTTCGTTCATCGAAGCCGGGGTGGGGCCCTGCCGGAATCGCTGATTGGCTTTTTCAATCACCTTGGCGCTGATCCCGTCATGGTCAAAGAGGAGGCGGGCTTTCCGCAGCAGCGACGGTAGGCGAGTGGAGTAGGCGAGTTCGTCTTCGACCAGCTTATGGCCGAAGTAGCGAATATCCACGAGCCGCTCACCGGCCCGCAAAATTTCGTGTCCTTCGCAATCTCCTTTGACGAGGGCGATGAGATCGATGTCGCTATGGGGGGTGAGGGCGCGTCGCGCACCGGATCCCACCATGAGAATACCGACGAGGTCGCCTCCCCGGCGGCCACGGATGTGCGTGAGGGCCATCTCGACACTGTCATCGAATCCCGGCGGTTCAGGAATCGGCGGCTGCTCAGGCGGTTCTGGGACTTCAAGAAGCTCGGCGTTCAGTTCTTCCCTGGTCGGGACCGGGGTGGAGAGGGGACCGTCCATCATGCTCCAGGGACCTGTTGGATGTGTTGCGGCAATGCGCTGAGCCATTGTTCGAAGGGCTGCTCGGCGTCGACGATGATTTCCAGTTTTCCGTTTTGCAGTCGGCGCACGAGTCCCGGGATTTCCGGAGAGAGCGGGATCTCGACCCATTCCCGGTTGAGCCTGAGCGCGTCGGTCACTTCGAGAATGCGGCTGATCTGTCGGAACGACACCACTTGGAGGGTCATCGCGGCTCCCGTTGATCGATGGGGCGCATTGTATGTGTCGTTGAAAGGAGGTGTCAACGGACGCGGAGGTCAGCTGAGGACTTGGGCAAAGACCTCGGCGGCTTCGTCGATCTGTTTCGAAGAAATATTCAAATGGGTGACGGCTCGAAAGCTCCGGCCTCCGATCGCGTGGATGAGCACGCCGTGGTCCTTGAGTTGGGTCACGAGATCAGCCGGGGCCAGGCGAGGGTCTGGGACATCGAAGATCACAATATTGGTTTCGACATGTTGCGGCGCGATGCGCACGGCCGGGATCTGTTGCAGCGTCCGCGCCAGTTTCTTGGCATGGTCATGGTCGCTTTTCAGGCGGGTGACATGATTCTCGAGCGCATAAATGCCGGCGGCCGCGAGGATGCCGGATTGGCGCATGGCCCCGCCATACATGCGGCGGAAGCGCCGCGCACGTTCAATCAGTCGGGTGTCGCTGGAGACCAGCAGGGAGCCGGCCGGCGCACCGAGACCCTTGGAGAGGCAGAAGGACACCGTTTCGAAATGCTGCGCATAGGTGGCGGCCGGCAAGGTGGTCGCGGCGACGGCATTGAACAGCCGGGCTCCGTCGAGGTGCATGGGGATCCCGTGTTTCGTGGCGATGGCGCGAATTTTCTCAATGGCGGACAGCGAATAGATGGTGCCACCGCCGCTGTTGTGTGTGTTCTCGATGCAGATGAGTCCGGTCGGGATGCTGTACGGATCTTTCGGTCTGATGGCCGCTTCAACCTGTTCAGCCGTCATGATGCCGCGATCGCCGACGACCCAGTGCAGTTGAACGCCCGCGAGGGCGCCGGCGGCGCCCTGTTCATACCGCACGATGTGCGCCTTGCTTTCGACGATGACTTCCTGCCCCGGTTGGGTGTGCGCACGGATTGCCAACTGGTTGCCCATGGTGCCGGAGGGCACGAACAATGCGGCGCGTTTGCCGAGCAAGGCTGCGGCCATATCTTGCAACCGATTGACGGTCGGGTCTTCTCCATAGACATCGTCCCCCACTTCGGCGCGCGCCATCGCTTCGCGCATGGCATCGGTAGGTTGCGTGACGGTGTCGCTACGGAGATCGATCATGAAGCCTCCTGAAGGAAGATGATGGCGCTCATTCTAGCAAATTTTTTCTCTTGCGGGAGAGTGGAAGGGTGGGGCACTGTCTGCGCACGAATCGGAAGGATGCTGTGTCACAGCTAGTGATCTGGAAATGGGTGAAGGTCGAAGCCGGGGAGCGGGTGCCGCTGCTCTGGGCGTTCGTCTATTTCTTCTGCCTGCTCTGCGGCTACTACATGCTGAGGCCGGTGCGCGATGAGATGGCCATTGAAGGCGGCGTGCAACATTTGCCCTGGATGATGACGGGGACGTTTCTCGCGCTCCTTATCGCCACGCCTCTGTTTGGGCTCTTGTCAGCCCGGCTGCCTCGCGCGCGACTGATGTTGTCGGTGTATGCCTTTTTCATCAGCCATCTGTTGCTGTTTTTTGCGGCGATGACGGCGCAGTGGCATCCGGAATGGATCGCCCGGGCGTTCTTTGTCTGGCTCTCGGTTTTCAATCTGTTTGTGGTGTCCGTATTTTGGAGTTTCATGGCCGACGTGTTTACGCCGGCGCAGGGCGTCCGGTTGTTCGGCGTGATTGCCGCGGGGGGGAGCACCGGCGCAATCGCGGGGCCGGTGTTGACGACGGGCGTAACCTACGTGTTGCCGATTCCCGTCTTGATGCTGGTCTCGGCGGTGTGGCTCGCGATGTGCGGGGTCTGTATCGTTCGACTGGACCGGTGGGCTGCGGTTCATTCGGCCCATGGGAAAACCGTCGCTGACGTGCCGCTGGGCGGCAGTATGTGGGCGGGGGTTCGCGCGGTGGCGGCGTCTCCCTATCTGCTGGGCATCTGCGCGTATTTGTTTCTCCTTACGATGTCGGCGACGGTTCTCTATATGGAGCAGACGGCGCTGGTGGGGCGTGAGATGCCTTCGCCTGAAGCCCGGACTCGTCTGTTTGCCGGGCTGGATCTCATCGTGAATGTCCTGACTTTCGTGTTGCAGGTGTGGGTGACGAACCGACTGGTGCTCCGGTTTGGGTTGGGTGCGGCATTGCTGGCGCTTCCGATTGTGACGGCGGCGGGATTCGCGGCCATTGTGGTCAGTCCTCTGCTGCAGATCTTTCTGTCGCTCACGGTCGCGCGACGGGTCGGGGAATATGCCATTGCCAAGCCGGCCCGCGAGGTGCTCTTTACTGTGTTGAACCGGGAGGACAAGTACAAGGCCAAGAACTTCATCGATACGGCCGTATCGCGAGGCGGCGATGCCTCGACCGGCTGGCTGGTGTCCGGTGTGAAAGCCTTGGGGGCGACCACTGGGATCGTGGCGGGCGTGCTTGTCCCGCTGATGATCGTTTGGGGCTTGATCGGGTGGAGACTGGGTCGACAGGAATCTGCATTGCAGAGCGGAGAGCCGACTGCGCGGTAGAAGGTCGTCTTTACTCCCTAAAAAATCGCATGGTATAGTCGCCTGTTTGCGCGACGGTTCATTTCTCACGGGGGGTCACATGCCGGAAGTTCCCGTTAAGATGTACATCGATAAGTTGTTGAAATCATGCCGCGATGTGCAGCGTCCATTGGCGTTGCTTTCGGGCCCCGTGAAGGATCGCGCGCTGCGTGCTATGGCGGATCGGTTACAAGCGGATGAGGAGCAGATTTTTGCCGCGAACGTGCTGGATGTCGATGCAGTGGGGAAGACGCTGCTGGGGGAAGGGTTGCGGGGAGAGCGGGTGAAAGAAGCGGTCACGCGCGTGCGGATGATGCCGGACGATGTGAAGGAGATGGCCGACCGTCTTCGTCTCATCGCGGATTTACCGGATCCGGTTGGCGCTGTGACCAAACGGTGGGAGCGGCCTGACGGGTTACAAGTAAGCCGGGTCCGCGTGCCCATCGGGGTGGTCGGCGTGATTTCAGAAATGAAACCGTTGATTACTGTGGAGTCCTTGGCCCTCTGTCTCAAGTCCGGGAACGTGTGTGTGTTTCGTCCCGCGTTCGAGTGGAGTCGGACGCATCAGGCCATTGAATCGCGAATGCGTGAAGAGGCAGAGCGCGCGGGAATTCCCGTGGGTGCCTGGTTATTGGTTGACCGGCCCGAGAAGGAAGTGGCGCTGGAAATCATGCGCGCCGGGAAGAGCGTGGATGCGATTGTGCCCCGTGGCGGACCCGGCCTTCGCAAAGCCATGCATGAGCAGGCCAAGATGCCGATCCTCTGTTACGACTACGGGATCAGCCATGCCTATGTCGATGCGGATGTGGATATCCCTATCGCGCAGAACGTCGTCATCAATTCAAAGATTCAGCATGCGACGTCCACCAATTCCATTGATACCCTGTTGGTGCAGCAGGGGATGGCGCGGCCGTTCTTGGCGGCGCTCATTCGCCGTCTGCTTGAAGAATATAAGATTCAGGTGATCGGCTGTCCGAAGACCGTGGCGCTCATGGGGCAGATGGCGATGACCGGACACGAAGCGGTCACTCCGGCCACCGACGAAGACTGGGACCGGCAGTTCCAGTCACCGGTCTTGGCGATCAAGATGGTGGCGGGGCTTGATGAGGCGCTGGCGCACATTGCCGACCATGGGCCTTGTCTGACAGCCGTGATTGCCACGTCTGACTATAATTCCGCGATGCGGTTTTCGCGTGAAGTGGATGCGACGGCCGTGATGGTCAATGCCTCCACGAGACTCAACTCCGGCGACGGGTACGGCATGGGGCCGGACATCGGGCTCAATCTGTCCCGCGTACAGGCCAAAGGGCCGATCGGACTCGAACAGCTGACGAATGAGAAATACGTGGCGTTCGGCGGCGGGCAGTTGCGGTATCCGCATCCGGTGCCGGAGACCTATGAAGACGCCATCATGTTGAAGCGCGCGTGAGGATGTTGAAACAGCCCGCCTGCTGCGTTCTCGTTTCATTCGGAACCTCGACGTACTAAAACAGTACGCCTCGGCCCCTCATTCACTGCGGCCTTGCAGGCAGTCTGTTTGAACATCCTCTAACAAGATGCTCATGAACAGTTCTGCGTTGCTCCACCAGCTTCATGCCCACCTGGCTCAATGGGGCCTTCGTTCGTTCTCATCCGATGCGGACTATTTCGCCTGGCAGCGGGCGGCGTTGTCGGCAGCGGATCTGAATCAGCTCAGTGCGCTGGTTGAGCGGAAGCGGAGCGGTGCTCGCCAGGATGAAATTGCCTTCTACGATCTGACGGCGACTTCCCGAATCCTTCCCGTCCTCTACAGCCAGCGCTACGAGTATTATCTCAAAGTCGGTCGCCGGGTGTTGTCTCGAATCGGCGAGGCGGACAGCGTGTTGGATTTCGGGTGCGGGGTCGGGATGCTCACCACGTTATACGCGCGGCATTGCCCTGAGGCGCAATTTGTGGGGATTGATCGCTCGCCCGGATCGATTGCAGTCGCTCAGTCAAAAGCTGACGAGTTGGGCTTGCGCAATGTCCGTTTTGAGTGTCGTGATGTGGACGTCGAGGCGCTACGTGGATCGTATGATTGCATCCTTGCGACCCATGCGCTGGTCCAGGCTGAGCAGGATCCCGGCATTCCCAGCCGGAACTGGACCACCTTTGAGCGTGCGCATGATGAACGGCAGCAGGATGCGTTTGAGCAGCGGACCGGTATCGATGCGCGGTTGGATCGGCTCAGCGCCGTGCTCAGCCCGGGCGGATGTATGATCATCTTCGAGAAAACCCGCCAACTCGCCCGGCGCGTGCCTTTTCAACGGGCACTGGCTCGACGGGATCTGCAATCGGTCGAGCATCCTGAACCGATCCGGTATCGCCTTGTCGAGGAGGTTGTCGACGACGGGCCGTTCTATGTGGTGCAAAAGGGGAGTTCACTGCCTCTCGCATGGAACGAAGCGCCGGAGCCGGACGAAGCCCAGCCGCTTGATCGATCACTGCTTCGATCCGCTCCACAAGATCCGGACATACCGCTGTACGAAAATCATTGGCCGTCTGCACAGTGGGCGTGGGAATCGCTTTCGGATCGTCTGGTGCAGCAGGAAGAGACCCGCCGGGAGCCCGACGGCAGGCAGTTGCATGTCGAACTCGGATCGGCCGAAGGGCAGGTTTATCTCTACTGTGCAAACACCTTCGATCAGCGGCAACTCATCCTGGTCGAGGGAAGCCGCAAGGGAATGCTCGATTCCTATTATCGAGAGATTCTCTCTTCTTGAGGCGGCTGTGTGTCGGGCGGTTCATTCGGTGGAGCCTGGATTGCCTCGTGCTGCGTGGTTGGCGAATGTCATAGGGATTACGCTAAAATGCCGACCTTCAAGGAGGGTGCATGGAACAGCCGGAAATCGCCCAGTCATCTCACGACGACCTCATTCACAAATTACATGAGCGTCCGCAGATTCCGTTGACGGAGTGGCTGCGTGTGCCGGCGCATGTGCATTACAAAGCGTTTCGCATGGCCGATCCTCCGACACAGCGCCCGGCGAGCCGTGAAGAATTTCGCCGGCTGGTCGAATCGTTTCAGATGGCGCCGAACCATACGGTGTTGCGGGAGACGTTCGGCTATGCGGTGAAAGTCGCGGCCAACGGGGATCGCTTGATCGTCGTCTGGCAGGCGCATACGGAATATTACAGTTATCAATTATGGCATCTGCCGGGAACGCCAGGCAGTCAACTGACGTTCGGGCCGTTGACGTTTCCGGACTATCGGTTTCCGATCACCCCGCTGGGGACCGAGGTCTGCCGGTTGGATATTGTGCTGAGAGTAGAGGCGATTCCGTCGCGTGACGATTTGCATCAGATGCTACCGGGCCCGGTGGCCTATGGCAGTCGGATTTTTGACGAGGAGACGACGGTGGTGACCAGCTTTACGCCCGATGAACACAGGCGGGAGCGGTATCTGGTGAGTGTCGGGTCCGCGCGGATCGATGTGTCGCACATCAAGAATATCGTGGATGCGGTGGTGCGGATCGAGACCTATTATCATTTGCTACTCATGCAGAAACCGCTGTTTTCAGCCGCGATCGATTCGGTCTACACGTTCGAGCAAGTTCATCTGAAACAGCGCGAGATTATCACCGGGCATATCAGCCACGCCGATGCGCTGGCGTTGCAGCGGTGGTTGAACAGTTTGACGCAAGATTTGTTGAAGACGAATCGGTTGGCCGGGAAATTACATTTCGAATTATCGGCGGCGGTGCCGTACGACAAGATTGTGCATGCCACGCTCGCATCCATGGTCGAGCGGCCCTATGCTCCGCATCGGCCGCTCTCCGATTACATCCTGAGCGGTGTGACCGGCGTGGCGGAGGGGTATCAACAGTTGTTGAAGCGAATCGAGACGCTGAGCAGCGGGTTTGAGGGGATGATCGCCATCATCCGGACCCGGGTCGATTTGATGCTGGAGTCTCAGAATCTGGCGTTGCTGATGAGTGTCGACAAAACGACGAAAAGCCAGGCGATCCTCCAGCATACGGTCGAAGGGTTGTCGGTGATCGTGATCGCGTACTATCTCAGCGGGCTTGCCGGATATATTTTTAAAGGTCTCCATGAAATGGGGTGGATGCATAATCCGAACGTGGTCTCGGCCGTGTTTGTTCCGATTGCTATCGGCCTGGCCTTCCTCATCACCACGCTGAGCCGGAAGTACCTTCATAAGAAGCTGCAGAGTGAGAAACCTCACGCCTAAATGGTCGGGCCGGAGTTTATCGTGACGGGGCGTGAATGCGGCCGCCGACGTGCCGGTTGTCCGGTTCTCAGCGCCGGGCTGCCATTGACTCTATCCCTGTGGCCCTGTAGGGTGCAGTTGAGGTAGCGAGCCGCGTCGATTGTCCCATCTCTCGCGCCTCCCTCCTTGTCCTGTTTCTGTGCGTCTGATTCTCCGGTCTCCGCCGCGTTTACGCCGGTACTTCCGTCTCTAGTGATCGAATGCGGTCGCGCATTGCGCCCATTGTCTGTTTCCTGCAGATGCCGGAGTTATTTACATACACGCCAAGGGGGACCCGATGAATCAGGAACAGTTCGGACAATTTTGGTTGCAACTGAAGAAGCCGCTCAAGGCGACCTGGGGCGAGATAACAGATCGAATGCGAGCAGGATTGGAAGCAGGGAAATGATGAAAGACGATCTTCGGAAACACACGCTGGAGAAGAAGGCGCAGGCAACTCATGCGCCTTCAGTCTCGAGCCCGCAAGAGTTGACCTGCACTGAAGGGCAGGTCGAGGATCTCCTTGCAGAAGGGGAGACGACTGAGTCGGAAACAGACAATGACGACACCGGCGAATCCACTGAGCGTATTCCGACGAACGCTGCTGAACGGAAGTCCCTGCCTAATTCTAAGTCCAACAGGAAGTAGGCGTAACGAACGCATCGGGTGCTGCTGTCAGCCGCGACGCCTGCTGCATTGACCGGATGCAGTTCGGCCGGTAGCCTGGGTCCATACCAGCTTTCATCGGAAATATACCGTGACCTTCCGTTGGTTTCTGCCGCAGCACGAGTATTGGTCTGCCTCGTTTGCCGAGTCATTATTGCGCCATCTCAATCTGTGTCCCGGCGCCACGGTTCTTGATGTGGCAGGTGGCCCGCGCGCGATCGATTCAGATCTCTCACCTTCCCTGGCTGCAATTTGAGTGTGCCGGCCTGCGTGCATTGCCGGCTGATCTTCCCGCCGATGATCGCATTACCGGCAATCTGTCTGTGATGTTCTTTCGTCCGAACCGCTTCGAAGTCATCCAAGGATTGGTGGCTCACCTGAATCCAGGCGACGCTGCGACGCTGGGGTTGCTCATGGAGCGGCGACGTCTCGAAGCCTATATCGCGGAGCGGCCGTCTGCGGAGGAGGGGAGGGAATGGCTTGATGGAGCCGGCCTCCACCGCATTGAAGTGGCGGAGTATCCCCTGTCTTCTCGAACGTGAAAGGGCGGTGAATAGCAACCGTCTGTTGTAACGGCTAGTGTGTGGAAGAGGCTGCGGTCTTGAGCGATGAGGCAAGACCTAATTTTGACAGCGTGAAGATCAGCCACTTCGATGGGTCGAAGTTATACCACAGGGGGCCGTTGCGGTAATCGTTTTGATGAGTGTGGTGGTAGTTGTGGTAGCCCTCGCCGAATGTCAGCAAGGATACCCACCAGCTATCGCGGCTGGAATCTGCCTGACTATGTGGCTGACGTCCCCAGAGGTGGCAGACTGAATTGATGCAAAAGGTTGAGTTGAGCACGGCAAAGGCGCGGCCGATACCTGCGAGAAGAAAGCATCCCAGCCCGCCCATCCAGCCATTGTAGAGAAAGCCCACGGCAAACGTGAGGCCCAGGCCGGAAAACACGATCGTCCAATAATGACGATGCTGCCACATGACAACCGAGTCCCGGCGTAAGCGGGACGCGTACTTGTCGTTCGCGTTCGCGTCTTTGTAAAACAACCAGCCGCAGTGGCTGTACCAAAATCCCCGGGTCGCATTGTAGGGATCAGCGTCCTGATCACAGGCGGCATGATGGCGGATATGGTCGGCCGCCCACTTCAGCGCCGAGTTCTCAATCGCCCATCCACCGGCCACTAAGAGCGCGGTTTTGACCCAATTCGGGCACTCGAAGCTGCGGTGCGAGAGTAGTCGATGGTAACCCACCGTGATCCCCAGACCCGTAATCACATAGAGCACTCCGAACAGCGTCCAATCGACCCAGCTGTATCCGTAGAAATAGCCGAAGGCCGGCACGCCGAGCAGTGCGACAGCTGTGACAATACCGAAGAGCGCTGTCGTCAGATAGTTCGGAACGGCCGGGCGAGTCGCCGGTGTAGGAGGATTGATCATGAGGGAATTTCCTCGTAGGGAGAAGGAGGAGCGCGATGCCGCGCTCCTCCTCGCATCGACTGAACTAGAACCGGCCGCGCTTCTCGCCGCCGCCGAAACGACCGCCGCCGCCACCTGTGCGTGGTTCTTGTGGCTTGGCTTCGTTGACCGTCAACGGGCGTCCATCCATCTGGGAGCCGTTCAATGCCGTAATGGCTGCCTTGGCTTCTTCTGGGGTGGACATCTCGACGAAGCCGAAGCCCCGTGATTGTCCCGTAAACTTGTCCGCGATCACGCGCGCAGATTCGACTGTGCCGTGCGCGGCGAACAAGGTGGTGAGCTGTGATTCAGTCGCCGCATAAGGCAACCCGCCGACATAAAGTTTTGAACCCATGGGGGTTCCTCCTTCCGGAAAGTGACATTGTCTGGGACGCGAGAACAACTTCCCGAGGGGAAGGAGAGGGCCGAAGACGCAATCAGTGAGGCGGCTTAGGTCAGGCTTCCGATCAGAATCTCGGTGAGAACAACATCGGTGATGGGCCGTTCGATCAGTATATTCCACGCGAGGCCCGCCGCGAGGAACATTGAGAGACTAACACACCTCTATTGAAATAGCCACTTATCCTGCGAGGGGGCATTGAGCGCTCAGCCGGTGAACCCAATGGCGGGGTCTTGAGGGCCGGCGACCATGCCGGCCAAATCGGGGTCTTCCTGACCCTCCGAATGAGCCGAGACAGGCTTCTCATTCTTGCGTTGAGCCCTGCGGGCATCTTTGTTCTGTTGCCGCTCTTGCCTGGTCTGTTCACGATGGCGCTTTTTGATGGTCGTGCTCATATTTTCCTCCCAGGCGGATTGGTTTCACGCGCTGCGCACGAGGTATCAATGGCTTTTGGGGCCAACGAAAAGGCGGCGGTCTTGGCATCCCATTCGGACTTGAATCTCCCTAGTGGTGCGTCGACGGAGGTGCCCATGGTGGACTCGAGACGTCCGGGAATCACGAAGCGACATCGCCACGTACCATTGGGCTGTTGTTCGGGCATGAGGAGGATCTTCTTGCCTTGCGAGTAGCAGGTCTCAGCCATCACCCTCTCCTCCGGTGGTGGGTGCTCGGCACCGATGTGTTGCGTGCGAACCCTATGCTACGCGGATTTGATGAATCGGTCTGCGCTGAGGATGCCGTGTAATCGTTCAGTGACGGAACGTCGATAAGGCTCTTTCTGGCGGACCATAATGACCAGATTCTCACGATCGAGGAGAATATTCAGGTCGTCTTGGGTGACGAGTTGCCGGGTCGAGGTTCCGATATTCATACGGTATTGGGTTCTCCCGTCCGGATTCCGCATCGCGCCAGAAACCATTTCGGTTAACCCGTCAATCACTCCTTCGTGCCCTTCGAGGCGGTGTTTAACCCTCGTGCCATCAGGGATGCGGACCTAATCTGATGCGAGGGGTTGAGCCTGGGAGGTGGATTTCTGCGTCATGCGGGAGTCTCCTTTGCGGACGCGGACTAGTGGCGTCCACGAGTTGGCCGATGAATGGGCGATGCTCAGAGTTCCGGACGGAAGCACGATGATGACGGCCGGACCGATCACGCAGAACGGAATAAGTGGAGCCGCAGCCGAAACAGAAAGGAATCTATCGGAAGTTCATTTCGCATAAGCTTATCATGTCGCTGTTGACATAGCGAACGTCGTACGAAGTTCCACCGCTCCTCGCAACGAGGAGCGGTGGTGTGGTCAGGAGAGTGGTGTTGCCTTGGTGCTGTTGGGCTGCATCGAGGCTTTGAGATCTTCAATCGCCTTCGCCACGTCGGTTTCAGTCGCCCCAAACCGATCTCCCATCACCTTGACGCTTGGTTAATGGCGTTGGTCATCTTGGTAATCTGTTCTGCTGGTGTCATGCCGAGTCTCCTAGGTTAATGTCGCTACATTCCAATTTACGGCACTCGAAAATTATTGAATCACCGATGAGGGGGGGCCTGCCCAAATAAGATAGGGGGGTTTCTTGAGCGCGTCTGCGCGAGGAAAATGTCGAATGGCGTAGTCGTATGCGTGCGCTTGTGCGCTTTGACAGGTCGGCGCTGACAGATGGTTGGAGATGACTTGAAAGTCGGCGCGATCATCTTCTCCGATTTTGGCGGTATAGAGCGCGCAGGAAAATTCTCCATCCTTAGAACACTGGGTGCTGATGACCAGATGGGATCCGTCTGGGAACGTCATAAGGAGGTCAAGGTTGGTTCGGCCCATAAGTCCTCCTATTGGTGGTGCGGCTCAGCATCAGGCGGTGTGGGAGGCGTGGGGTATGGCATAGAGGCGAAGGTATCGACCATCTACAAGGGCCCCATCAAGAGCGACGACAACCTTCAATGCCTGTTCGGCAGACGCCATTTCCACAAAGCCGTAGCCGGCTGAGATGTCGGTATTTTTATGACGCATAATACAGGCGCGGGCGATCGTGCCGTATTTGTTAAACAGGTCGCGCCGTCCGTCATCCGATACGGCCTCGGTCAGTCCCCCGACATTTACGACACGCTTTCCCACGATCCCTCTGTGCAGTTCTTATGAAACACTGAGGCGGTACGCTAATGTTGGTCGCGTGGTTCAAAATAAGCATAGATGAGCACTCCTGCCACGCTTGCCATATACAGCAGCGTGGCCGCTCCAAGAGGATTCTGTGTCAGCCAGTGCATGAGATGTTGCATCGGAATCATGGTTCTGTGCCCCTTGACCTGTCGATGAGCCGACTATTCGGTCGCGCCTCGACGTCTCGGTCGGCTCTCTGCCGGCCGGTTGTTTCTTCCCTGCGATTTGCTTTCTTGCGCCGTCACCCGCGAACGTGTGGCCGGTCCGAATCCTGAACTAGCGAGTGAGGACACTTCTCGGCGTATGGTTTCGATGGAGGAGGATTGCTCGGTCAGCTTGGGGTCGGTAAGTCCCAGGAGCTGCCAGCGAATTTTCGGCTTCAACGCGGCGCGGTTTTTTTTCTTGCCGGGCTTGCGACCTGTCCACACTGTCGAGATTTTCATGGCGTACTCCTTCTGCTGGGCTACTGGACTGTTATCAGGGGCCTACAACGTCAACGGTGCCGGTTCCACGATTGGTGTCGGTGATCCCCCATCGGGAGACAGCGAGACTGTCCCTCTGGAGATAGGGGCGTAAGAGCGGTCAGGTTACGGGAACGATCGCGCCGAGACGGGAGTGAGGGGAGTGAAGGGCGCAACGGGAAAGGGAGCTCGTACGGAGGGGCAGCTTAGCACGCGGTCTGGCCTGAGTCAAACTGCGTGACAAGGGAAATTAGGGTTGCCGTGATGGGCTGCTTCCCACAGCCGATGCCGTTCGTAGCCCACTGGCGAGTCCGAGCAGGTAGAGTCCGTATATGAGCCATTTCGATGGGTCAAAGTCGTACCATCTGGGTCCATTGCGATAGTCGCTTGGGTACATATGGTGATAGTTATGATATCCCTCGCCGAACGTAATCAACGAGACAAACCAGCTGTCGCGGCTGGAATCCTTCGTTCCATGGGGTTGACTGCCCCAGATGTGGCAGACGGAATTGATGCAAAAAGTGGAGTTCAGGACCGCGAAGGTTCTCCCCACGCCGGCAAGCAGAAAGCACCCGATGCCGCCGACCAGCCCGTTTGCAATGAAGCCGATAACAAATGTCAGCGCCAGGCCGCTCAGCACGATGAGTGCGTAATGCTTATGCTGCCAGATGGCCACGGGGTCCTGCGCGACCCGTGAGGCATATTGCACGTCGTCATACTTTCGCTCCGCGAAGAGCCAGCCGCAGTGGCTATGCCAGAATCCCAGCTTCGCATTGTAGGGGTCACCCTCTTGATCACATTGCGCATGGTGCCGGAGATGATCGGCCGTCCACTTGATGGCGCTGTTTTGCAGCGCCCATGCGCCTGCGATAAGCAGCGCGCCTTTCACCCAGTTGGGGCAATCAAAACTGCGATGGGACATGAGGCGGTGATAGCCCACGGTGATACCGAGGCCGCTGACAAGGTAGAGGCCGCCGAATAACGTCCAATCCAGCCAGGAGTAATCGTAGAAGTAGGCATAGGTTGGGATAGCGAGGAGTGCCCCCACCACGATAGAGAGGAAGAGGACGACAGTCCAGCCCACATGATAGCGGCGGGCAAGACGTAAGGGAATTGTGTCCGTCGTCATTGGTTGACTTCCGATAGAATCAACATGATTGCCGATTACAATAGCATAGATATGCGGCGATGGCGAACCGCCGGTGTCGGGTCACAATGCGGGCGTATCGGTGCCGGTTGGGTGCAAGAAGTTGACGTCTGAGGGGGCATGCTGTATGGTGTGCCTACATTGATCTCGTAGTAGTCCGGCGAATCACTGCTCAAACCATAACGGACTTCGCGATCGCATCGCGACCAGGTCCAGTTTGGAGCTGCATCGTTCCGGTGCCCTCTCCCCTCGGTTCTCTGATCCCGTCATAATGCGATCAAACTGAAAGGATAGTGTAGTGGATACGTTTGTTCACGAGAGTTTTCAGGGTCTCGGCTTGTCTGAGGCGATGTTACAGGATCTTCTTAAGGCTGGGTACACGGCCCCAACCCCGATTCAGATGCAAGCGATTCCGCCTGCGCTTGCCGGGCGAGATGTGATCGGGTGTGCGCAGACAGGCACAGGCAAAACCGCGGCGTTTGCTATTCCGATGATTGAACGACTGGCGGCGCTGCCCAAAGGCCAGCCCCAGGCATTGATTTTGGCGCCTACCAGAGAATTGGCGTTACAGATTCTTGCCACGATCGATAAGCTCGGGCGTGGACGCCGCATTTCCGCCACCGTGATCATGGGCGGTGCGGATATGCAGGCGCAGGTTCGCGGACTTCGGCAACAGCCGGATATTCTGGTGGCGACTCCCGGTCGATTGCTCGATCATATGTGGAACGGCACGATCAATCTGGCTCCGATCAAGATTTTGGTATTGGACGAGGCTGACCGCATGTTGGACATGGGATTTGCCCCGCAAATCAACCAGATCCTTGATGCGTTGCCGGTCGAACGGCAGACCTTGTTGTTCTCTGCCACATTGCCTGCCGATCTTACCAGGTTAGTGCAGGTCAGCGTCCATAATGCGGTGCGCGTCATGGTGAGTCCGTCAGCCACCACGGCCGATGGCGTGACCCAGGCGTTGCATCACACCACCCACGACAGTAAAGCGTCTTTGTTGGTGTCACTCCTCGGACAAGAGCAGGAAACGGTGCTGGTCTTCACACGCACAAAACATCGAGCGGACAAGTTGGGTCGGGTGTTGGGGCAAGAGGGGCATAAAGTGGCCGTTCTCCACGGTGACCGGAGTCTCTCCCAGCGCCGTGCGGCCCTCGATGGATTTAAGCGCGGCACGTTCCGCGTCCTGGTGGCGACGGATATTGCTGCGCGAGGGATTGATGTGGCGAATATCGGACATGTCATCAATTTTGACTTGCCGAATTGCCCCGAAGATTATGTGCACCGCATCGGCCGCACGGCTCGCATGAAAACAACCGGGCGAGCCACAAGCTTCGTCACGTCGGAGGATGGTCTGCAGTTGCGGGCGATCGAGCAGTTGTTGGGACATGCCGTGCCGGTTGCAGCGGGGAGTGCAAGGCCATCGTTGGATCCGCGTGGGCAGGGGCGTCCTGCACAGCGGCAAGCACGGCCGGCTCAAGGGCGTCCGGCAGGGTTTCGGGAACGTCGACCGATGGGCCATGGAACGCACAGACCGGCGCAGCCCATTCAAGGCGCCCCAGGGAATTAGAGCAGAGAGTGTGTGAATGGACCGCTCGTTGATCAATCTACTATTGGAAGGGAACGTCATGCCTGAGACGCAAAGCCTCCCGGTCAAGCCCAGCGCCCCGTGGGTCAGAATTCCTGATGGAACCAAGGTGCGGCTGCGGACTGACAATCAGGAGGGTGTCATCGATGGGCTTACCGAACTCGTCACCGGGACCGGCCGGAATCCTGATGGCCGCACTCAGTATCGCGTCAATCTCGGGGATCAAGCGAGAACGCTGGTCGTTGAGGATGATCTGCTGGTGTTAGTGGATGCGGAGGGCTTGGCGCTGATTCTCAAACAGAAAGTGGAGTTCCGTCGACTTGTCACCCAGCGGTTACGGGGAGCGCTGGGCGACGATCGGTTCGTCCGTCCTGCGTAAGGAGCATGCGCGGGCCGTCTAGACGGCCCGTGCTAATACAGGGGCGGCTGCGGCCCCCACTGCAAACCTTCCAAATCAGGATCTTCTCCCGCAGGAATCGACGTGCGGTCGTCTTTTTCGCCTTTTCGCTGCGCACGTTTTTCTTCCTTTTCTTTTCGCTTCGTTTGAAGCGACTTCTCACGGTCCCGTTTCGCCATCGTTGTTTTTCCTGCGCGTGCGATAGTGTCCTCCTTGGTCGTCTCGTCAGTGAGATAGTGCTGGTATCGGCCGGGGCACAGACACGCAGCCGATTCTGTGTGGAACCACCTATCTCACTCACGCGAACCGACATCTTGATAGGGTACGGCGTGAAGGAGAGCCTGTAGCTGCCTCTCGAAGATCGTGATGTACCGTACCACGATGCGGAGACTCAGTCAAAGCGGCATCTCGATCGACTCGGACGTGTGTGGGAGAGTGCGTGGTGTCGGGGTGGCCCGAAGGCGCAGTTTGAAAATGACGCGTCGGCTCTTGTCCCGATCCACTCCGGTCGTAGGATGAGAGATGAGATCTTGCCGGCCTCGACCGCTGGCAGACGTCAACCGTTGAAAGCAGGGTGAAACGGTTGGCTCTACACGTTCGATGGCCTCGAGGCCTTTCGTCATCACACGGAAGGAACGTTCCTGACTCAATCGCAAGTTCATCGCGTCGCCGCCGCGGTCGTCGGTGTGTCCCTCGATCACGACTGAGTCGACGTGAGACTCGAGCTGCCCGCATACAAGGACGGCATAGCGAGGCATCATGTCGGTGAGAAACCGATCTGCTTGTATGGTCAAGGTGCTTTTCCCAGACTCGAAATTGAGCAGGTCTTCGGGAATGACGATTCGCAGGAGAAGCGGATCATGGGGGTCGTTGTCCACGGAAAGTCCGAATTGTGCGAAGTGCTCGTACAGTAAGGTTTGAACGTTACTCGTGAGCGGCGTTGCGGGATCGGAGACGGTAGTCTGAGGAGGCGTTGGTGTGTCTGTCGGAGCGTCTTGGGCGGCTTGTGGCGCGAGCGATGCCGCAAGGAGTAGGACGAAAATAATGGCGAGCGAGGTCATCAAGTCCATGAGCCCATTGGTCGTCGTGTGGGAAATCGTCGAATGGGAACCGGGGTTATTCGGGTGCATGTGGAACGTCTTCTCCGTGGTTTAGGAAGGCCGGAGACCTATTATCGTGGATCACGGGATTTGTGAGTTCTACTCTGTGTGATTGCTGAAAGAGGCGCGAGTCGGTGTGTTGAGGTGCGGAGCCGCTGCAGCCATCCTTGGGGTTGGCGAACCGGCGCTCCCGTTGTGGGATGGGGCGTCTGAGTGATTCTGGCGGTCAAGTCATCCACCAGATCATCGATCCCTTGGGGTGAAGAGAAACGCTGGGCTGGTGGCGATTCCGATTGTTGAGGCAGTCGCGCCAATGCGAGTGTGAGTTGTTGGATGAGCGGAGCAAAAGTTTTGGCGATGGAGTCGATCGGATAGATAGCCGGCGGTGAGTTCTCGGCCTGTAGGTGCGCACGAATTTCCTGCGTCAGCGCATCCACCGATTTTGTCATCGCCTTCAAGGGCTGGGTGAGTGTGTCGGTTGCTGGCTGTGCATAGGGAATGGGGGGAGCATATTTCGATTCCTGTTCCAGCGAAGAGGGCCGACGAAGGGTTCCCGTCATTCCTTCAAGTATCTGTTCGAGTGTTTTTCTTGGAAACAGGTCATCGATCAAGTGGGTGCACTGCTGATGGGCTGAGAATAAGCGAAACATGAATGGTTTTTCTATCAGGGTAAAGACGGTTGCGCAGACGAGCCCGACGATCGAGGTCAGAAATTTTCCGGCAAGCCCGTTGATGAGGCCTTGAATCCCGGCAATGCTGTGACCGTCGGCGTGTAGCTTGCTGAGGCCTACGAGTAGCGCGATAAACGTGAACAGGAGGCCGATCCCTGTCAGGAGGGACGGCACTTGTTGATACCAGGCGAGATTCAGCTTTCCGCGAAAGATGGTTTCGAGCGAGAAGAGTTCCTGAGCGGAACGGGAACTAAATATGCGGGGTTCGATGTACCAGGCGACCTGTTCCGTCACGAGCGTCTTTCGATATTGCTTCCAGGCAGGGGATAGCCAGGGTTCTCGCAGAAATGTCGTATCGATGACTTGAAAGTCTTTTCCGTCCCGTCGGTCCAAATGTGGCGGCGGTTCGTGGGCCCTACTTTTTAAGGCTCCTGGAGGGTGGAGTGTCAAACCGTCCTGGTTGAGTTGCAGGCGTTCTTGGGCCAGTAGATCTAAGCGGCGCGTCACACGCGCGAACGGTTGCGCGGCCTGTGTCGATAGCCGATACAGCCGAGCGACTTGCCAGAGGAAGAATATCGTCAGACCCGCAGAGCCGTACCAGCTGATAAGAGGAGCGGAGAGAGCGCCCAGAGGGGCAACGTCCTTAGTCAACAGTTGAATGGCCTGCTGGATGATCATGGGCGGCATCATGTCCAACTTTCGTGCCACTATGGTGTGTAGGAGATGCGCGCCGATTGAAGCAATTGTCGATGGGTTTGCGAAGGGCTGAGAATATTGTTCCCTCAGGGGGAATTTCCTGCCGGGTTCATGTGGCCTTCAGGTCTGCTGTCGCATGGGTTTCTCAGCGTGAGGGGCAGGGCAGAATCATGGAGGATGGCGAGTTTCAAAAAAAGTATTTGTGGGGAGAAGAGGGTGGGATACAGTCAGCTGAGAGGTTTCAAGCATGCCGACGAGCACATCACGCCCTTCGATGCTGAACAAGTTTCGTCGGCACCCTCGAGTGCGTATTCCCACCCCAATTGCCTGTGAGCTTGCCTGGCGTGATGAGCAGCGCTGGTTTGGAAAGTCTGTTCATGGGCCGGGTGTCGTGTACGACCTTTCATTGCGGGGGATGCGGGTGAGTACAGAGGCACCGATCAAGCCCGGCGATCAGGTGTCGTTGCTGGTTCGGTTGCCGCGGCAAGCGGCTCCTGCGGAAATCGCTGTGGCCACGGTTCGCTGGGCGAAGGATCAGATATACGGACTGGCCTTTCAGCGGTTGTCGAGTGCCTCCCATGGACGACTTCGACGATATATGACGGTGTTCTCAAAAGGGATCAGATAAGCGAGGTCGGCCTTGTCGATGTCCCGTGTCTCTACAAACGAGCTCTTCTCGCGGCGGCGAAACCCACGCATGCGTGTTGCCGCCCCATTTCCTTGCTCCTATGCCTTGGTCGGACTGAAGAAATGGGCGACGGTCAATCGGGGCGGTCTTGGCGTGGTGTGCGATCTCTCAGTTGCGGGCGCCAGAATGTTGAGTGAGGCAGCGCTGGCTCCGGGTGATGAGATTGCGATCAGTTTACGATTGCCGCACCAGCGGGTATCGACGTTTATCGATCGGGCGACGGTTCGATGGGTGAAGGATTCCGTCTTCGGGGTCGAGTTCTCTTTACTGTCACCGATCGCGGTCACACGGTTAGGCAAGTGTGTCAACCGTGAAACCCATGCTTCGACTCTGCCTCCAGCTACTGCCACATCCGAACTGCGGTCTCGTTAGGATTCAACCGTAACCCGGCCGTCTCACAGCCTGAGGCGGAAAAAAAGATGGGCAAAAGGAGAAGCTTCGGTACCGACGCACAGAGAGGGGCTGGTGTACCTGATTTTGTCGAATGCAGAAAGTGGGGGAGGGGATTGCGGAGCCGCTTGTGCGCACAAGCGGCTCCGCATGAGGAGGCCGTCGTCCTACTTGATAGCGACGGCTTTGACTTCTTTGTAGGACGTTTGACCGAGTAATACTTTCTGAATGCCGTCCTGGACGAGGGTCGTCATGCCTTCATCCATTGCGCAGTGGAGCATGTCTTCAGTGCGGGCTTTCTGTTGGATCATGCGCTTAATGTTGTCTGATCCGAGCAGGAGTTCGTGAAGCGCTACGCGTCCTTTATAGCCGGAGCGATTACAGACTTCGCAGCCTTTTCCGCGCGAGAGACGGAACGTGGTGTCTTGCTTAATGCCAAGTTTGTCCCAGCGCTCGGCGCCATAGCCCTGCCGAAGCTCTTCGTATTCTTCCGGCGTGCCGAGATACTGCTCCTTGCAATCTTTACAGATGCGACGAGCCAACCGTTGGGCGAGCACGCCGAGCATGGCGTCGGCAAAGCTGAATGGGTCGCAACCCATGTCCAGGAGGCGGGTGACCGTTTCCACGGCGCTGTTGGTGTGCAAGGTGCTGAGCACTAAGTGGCCGGTGAGTGAGGCCTCGATGCCGGTATCGGCCGTTTCTTTATCGCGCATTTCTCCGACCATGATGACATCCGGATCGGCGCGGAGGAATGCCCGCATCGCATTGGCGAAGGTGAAGCCGATCTTGGGCTGAACTTGGACCTGGCGCAGGCCATATTGGGTAATTTCGACGGGGTCTTCTGCGGTCCAGATCTTAATGTCAGGAGTGTTGATGTTTCCCAGTACGGAATGGAGTGTGGTTGTTTTTCCTGATCCGGTCGGCCCGACGCAGAGGATGATGCCGTAGGGCTTTTCCGAAATATCTTTAATGCCTTTAAGATTGCGGTCCGAGAACCCCATTTTGTCGAGCGGCAAGGGTTCACTGGCCGCCAAGATGCGCATGACGACATCTTCGTTATACCCGGATGTCGGAATGGTCGCGACGCGGAGCTCAATCTCTTTCGTCTCGCTGAGTTTGAACTTGATTTTTCCGTCTTGGGGCTTGCGACGTTCGGCGATGTCCAGGCTGGCCATGATTTTCAAGCGGGACACGATGGCGCGCCGATAGCTCTGGGGGATTTTCATGTATTCGAAGCAATCGCCGTCGACACGGAACCGGACGAGTGTCTCGCGTTTTTCCCCGTAGGGCTCGATGTGAATATCCGAGGCGTTTTGTCGGAAGGCGTCGGCGATAATCTGGTTGGCAAGACGAACGATGGCGCTGTCGTTTTCATCAAGCCCGCCCCCTGCCGACGCATCTTCCAGGGCTTCGGCTTGGGCTTCGGTGACGAGTTCTCCGAGAATGTCTGAGACGTTTTCGTCGAGTTTGCGGCCTCCGCCGCCTCCTCCAGCATCGCTTTGGCCGGTGGCGGACGCCAGGAACTGGGCAATGTCCCGCCGCAGGCTGACCGCGAAGCGGATGTTTAAGCCGGGGAATGTTCGTTTAATGTCTTGAACCCGGTCGAGGTCGCCGGGATCATCGGTCAGAATCTCAATGGCGGTGCGATCGCGTTTCAGCGGCATCCAATGATTTTTTCTCAGGTAGTCGACGTTCAGGTTCTTGAGGAGTTCGATGTCGACCAGGGTACGCTCGCTGAATTCGATATAGGGACACTTGTAGAATTGAGCGAATGATTTTCCGATGTCGAGTTTCGGCACCTTATACTTTTCGATCAAGATGCTTTCGAGATCGCTGGTGCCTTTGCGGGCCTCGGCGAGGACGTTTTCCAGCTCGTTCTGCGTAATTTTCCCGCTGCCGATGAGGTGGTCGAATTTTGTGGGATTTTTTTTGGTGGACTTTCGTAAGTTGAAAAATGCAATGCCGAGGGCCTTGGCGATCTCGGCGACCGACTCTTCATCTTTTCTGGTAAAGCGGCTGCCGCTTTTCTTATTCAGCAGCTGGAGAACGCCCATGAGGTATTTGTTGTCGGCGACAATCGGGTAGGTCAAGACCTGTTTGGTCTTGAAGCCTGTGCTTTTGTCGTAGGAGGTATCATGAAGCAGGGCCGGGTGGATGCCTTGAAGCTCGGCCATATTATAGGCATCGGCGATATTGACCGGGCGGAGGTATTTTGCGCAAAAACCCGCGAGGCTTTGTTCTGAGATAGGAATGCGGACTTCTTGGACGCCATCGACTTGAAGGGCTTTGGAAAAGATTTCTTTCTTGTCTGAGTCGAATGCAAAGAGGGTGAGGTCCTCAGCGTCGAACAGGCCCAGGATATCTTTGTGCAGGTCGAGGAGAATTTGGTCGAGATCGCTGGCCGCGTTAATTTGAGCGGTGATCTTCCTGACGTGTTCTGCGAACTCGCCTTTTTGTTGCAGCTCCTGAAGATTATTGGGCATCGGCTTGGCCTGCATTCCTGATTTCCTCTTTGCTCAGCTCTTGATCCGATGTAGTCGAGGCGTGGCAGCGATCTGATGGCTGCGAGTGCCGGTTATGATGCGGCGGTCTCTCTAGAGAGAGAGTGTAGCCCAATCGAATGAGAAGGCAAGGAAAAGGGAAGTTTGTTATGTGCGAGTCTAGCCGCTGTTGAAGGAGTATGAATCAGCGAGAAGCCGGAGCGCCATCGATGTGAGGGACAGCGCTACGGAGATGCTGAACGAGTTCAGTGGGAGTGACGCGGGTCTTGATGCCGGTGCGCCGAACTTTCACCTCGACGACACCGTCCGCGAGACCTTTGTCTCCGACGACGACCTGGAATGGGGCGCCGATGAGATCGGCATCATTGAATTTGACACCGGCCCGATCGTCGCGATCATCCCAGAGGACTTCGAATCCCGCTGCCTGTAGTTCGGCATAGAGACGAACGGTCATCTCGTTGGTCTTGTCCGATTGGCTGACGGGGATCAGGTGAATGTGAAACGGGGCAATCGGGTACGGCCAAATAATTCCGCGATCATCGTGGTTCTGTTCAATGGAAGCTGCTGCGGACCGCCCAACGCCGATCCCATAGCAGCCCATGACGGCGAGGCATTCTTTTCCTTGCGGGTCCAGAAATGTCGCGTTCATCGTCTGGCTGTATTTTGTGCCGAGCATGAAGACGTGGCCGACTTCTATTCCCTTGGTGGCTTTCAGGATGCCGTCTTTTTTCGGTGAGGGATCGCCGGCCTGGGCATTCCGAAGATCGAGGATCTGATCGGCGGTAAAGTCGCGGCCCCAATTCGCATCGACGTAGTGGGTGTCGATCTGGTTGCCTCCGACCACCACGTTCTTGAGGGCGGGGATGGCCTGATCCGCAAATATTCTGATTCCCTTGAGGCCGACAGGCCCGGCAAATCCGACCGGTGCGCCGGTGGCTTTCTCAACCGTTGCGGGTCCCGCCAATTCAATTTCAGGAACTCCCAAGGCTTTCTTGAGCTTGATCTCGTTGACCGCATGATCGCCGCGCACCAGCACGGCAACCGTTTCTTTTCCGGTCGAATACAAGAGAGTTTTCACAAGACGGTGTGACGGAACCTTCAGAAAGGCGGTCACTTCTTCGATGCTGCGGCAATTCGGTGTTGAAACTGTGCGGATGGGCAGAGCGGCGTCGGCCTCAACGCGTTCAGGCGGCAAAACATCGGCGCGT
Organism: uncultured Nitrospiraceae bacterium; assembly: GCA_964555285.1. Lineage (GTDB taxonomy): Bacteria > Nitrospirota > Nitrospiria > Nitrospirales > Nitrospiraceae > JBBIQV01. The sequence goes on along the minus strand of CAZKRM010000002.1, from coordinate 27,499 downwards.
TCGACATTGGCGGCGAACGCGCCGCTGTCGCTATACACCACCGTTTCTTCGCCGGTCTCTGCGAGGACCATGAACTCATGCGAGGAGTTACCTCCGATAAGCCCGGTGTCCGCTTCGACGGCTCTAAATGTGAGGCCGCATCGGGTAAAGATCCGGTGGTAGGCGTCGTACATCTTTTGATAGTTTTCGCGCGCTCCGGCATCATCGCGGTCGAAGCTGTAGGCGTCTTTCATTAAGAACTCGCGGCCCCGCATCAGGCCGAAGCGCGGACGGATCTCATCGCGAAACTTGGTTTGGATTTGATAGAAGTTCAGTGGAAGTTGCCGGTAGGATTTCACTTCCCGCCGAAATAGATCGGTGATGATTTCTTCATGCGTGGGGCCCAGGCAGAAATCCCGTTCGTGCCGGTCTTTGAAGCGCAACAGCTCTTTTCCGTAAAAGTCCCATCGGCCGGTTTCTTTCCAGAGTTCGGCCGGCGAGGCCATGGGCATCAGGAGTTCCTGTGCTCCGGCGCGGTTCATTTCGTCACGAATGATCTGTTCTACCTTGCGGATGACACGCAGGCCGAGGGGAAGATAGGTGTAGATGCCGGACGCGACCTTTCGAATCAACCCGGCGCGCAGCATGAGCCGGTGGCTGACCGTTTCAGCCTCACCGGGGGCTTCCCGTAACGTAGGGATCAGGAGTTGCGATGTTTTCATAGGGTGTTAACGGAGGAAGATACGTTCGAGGTCATTCCAAAAGGCAAAGATCATCACGCCAACCAATAGGACCAGCCCGGCTTGTTGCGCAATTTCCCGCTGCCGGTCGCCGAGCGGTTTCCGCAGAATGCCTTCGATGAGGAAAAAGAGCAAGTGTCCTCCGTCCAGAATCGGAATCGGAAGCAAATTCAGCACGCCAAGATTGATGCTCAAAATGGCGATCAGGAAGACGACGCTGGAGGCTCCCTGGGAGGCTGCTTCTCCGGAAATATTGGCGATCGTCAACGGGCCGCCGATATTTTTACTCGAAATGTCTCCGACAACCATCTTGTAAAGTCCGACGGCAGTGAGTTCGGTCCATCCCCAGGTGGCGTCAAGTCCTTGGTAGACGGCCTGGAGAGGATTGTCCGCATGCATGAGCGAACGGCCGGGTCCTGAGATGCCGATCTTTCCTACTTCCACGGATTGGCCGTTGACGGTCGCTTTCTCTGAGCTTGGGGTGACGACTAATGGGATGCGCCGGCCATTGCGCAGCACATCAATATGCAGCGATTTATTCGGGCTATCCCGTACAATCGCCGTCATCTGAAGCCAGGTATAGATCGGTTGGCCTTCAATACCAATGACTCGATCTCCCGCCTGGAATCCTGCTGTGGATGCCGGGAGGCCGTGCATGACGGAAGTGACCAAAGGAGGCGTTTCCTCGACCCCGATCGTATACAGGGGCTCATCGGGTGAGGACGGCTGGCTTTGTGTGGGAACCGGGATGACAGAGAGCGGTTTTACTTGTGTCCCGCGTTTAATCTCCAGTGAAATGGCTTCCCCTTTGCTGTGAGCCACCGCATCCAGTAATTCTGTCCTCGTGGAAATTTCTTTCCCATTGACCTTGGTAATGTGGTCGCCGATCTCCATGCCGGCTGAGGATGCCGGTGAACCGGGCACGAGTGCCTCAATGTCCGGGCTGAGGTCGCGGAAGGTCGGGACGAACAAGGGCGATCCCGTCGAGAGCCATCCGGCAAAAATGAGATAGGCCAGAATGAAGTTGAAACCAGGTCCGGCTGCCACGATCAACACTTTCCCCCACAATCCTTGATGGGCGAATGATTGCCGCCGGTCTTCCGGGGTGGCCGCTTCCGTTTCGTCTTCGCCGAAGAGTTTGACGTATCCGCCTAAGGGAACGGCCGAGAGCAGGTATTCGGTTTCGCCGACCTGGCGCCCGAAAATCTTCGGGCCGAACCCGAGGGAGAATTTCAAGACTTTCACGCCCACCCAGCGGGCAGCCAAAAAGTGTCCGAGCTCGTGGAACGCGACGAGGACGCCGAGTACGACCAGGAACCACCAGGCTTTTTGCATCAAGACCCAGAGGGTATCGGGGGACCAGGTGAATGCGAACATCATGGGTGTGCTCAATATCTAAAGGTGAACATGTAACGCCGGAATCAACTTAACACTCATTGCCCGATTTTCAAAATGATGTTTCAATGAGGCAGGGCATGGACGAGGGACTCCGCTTTTTCTCTGGCCCACCGATCGGCCTCCAGTGCGTCCTCCAGCGAGGACACGGCTTTGGGCGTATGGGCGTCCATCGTATGGCGGATGACTTCAGCGATCTCGGTAAAGCGCATGCCGCCGTTCAAAAAGGCATCGACGGCAATTTCATTCGCTGCGTTCATCGTGGCCGGCATGGTTCCCCCCGTTCGGAGCGATTCGTAACCTAGGTTGAGGCAGGGAAACCGGTCATGGTCCGGCTTGCAGAAGCTGAGCGCGCCGATTTCCGTCAGATCCAGCGAAGGCAGGTCGAGCGGCAGCCGTTCGGGGTACATCATCGCATACGAGATCGGCGTTCGCATGTCCGGCAAGCCTAATTGGGCGATCATGGAGCGATCTTCATATTCGACCAGCGAGTGAATAATGCTTTCCCGATGCACCATCACCTCGATGCGGGACTCAGGGATATCAAACAGCCAGCGGGCTTCGACGACCTCGAGCCCCTTGTTCATCAAGGTGGCAGAGTCGATGGTGATTTTGGAGCCCATTTTCCAATTGGGGTGCTTGAGCGCGCGTTCGGGCGTCACGTGCGGCAACTCATGCTTCGCCACGGTCCAGAGCGCTCCGCCGGACGCAGTGAGAATCAATCGCCGGACGTCTTCAAGGCGATGGCCTTCCAGCGCCTGAAAGATCGCGCTGTGTTCGCTGTCGACCGGGAAGATCCGGACGCGGTGCTGGTGGGCTTCTTCCTGCATCAGTTTGCCTGCCATGACCATCGGTTCTTTGTTCGCCAGGGCGATATGTTTCCCTGAACGGATCGCCGCGAGGGTAGGCACGAGTCCGGCGGCTCCGACGATGGCGGAGATCACCAGTTCGGCCTCCGGCAATGAGGCGACCTGGGCGATGCCGGCCTCACCGGACAGAATCTCGACCGGCAGGCCCGCGCAGCGCTGCCGCAGTGCGACGGCGGCCGCTTCCTGCGACACGGCCACCACTCGCGGGGAGAACGCGCGGATCTGCTCTTCCAGTTTCTCGATATTGTTGCCCGCGGTGAGCCCGGCGACGCGAAACTTGCCGGGGAATCGCTGAACGATGTCGAGGGTATTTGTGCCGATCGAACCGGTAGAGCCCAGGATGATGATGGTCTTCATAGCGTCTCCTGCTAAGGAAGCGGCGAAAAGCCGCAGACTAATGTCACATAGTAGTAGAAGGTGGGGGCGGTGAACAAGAGACTATCCAAACGATCGAGCATGCCTCCATGACCGGGAAGAATGCCGCCGGAGTCTTTCACCCCGACCGCGCGTTTCATGGCTGATTCGCACAGATCTCCAACGAGGCCTGTGCCGGTCATCAGCAAGCCCAGCGCCAGCGCGTGAAGCATGGTCAACTGCGGGACCAACCAGAATTGTGTCAGGAGGGCGACCGCCATGGCCAGCGCCAATCCTCCCGCCAGGCCTTCAATGGATTTCTTGGGACTGATCGACGGGGCAAGGGGATGACGTCCCCAGAGGGTCCCTGCATAGTAGGCTCCGATGTCGCCGGCCCAAGTGACCAACGCGATAAAGACGATCAGCCATTCGCCGGATGGGAGGGCGCGTGTGGACACAAGGGTGCTGAGCGTGAGGCCGATGTAGAGGGGGCCGAATAGCGCGACGGCCGTATCGTGGAAGCGGGATGTGATGACATTCGAGGACCAGAGCATCGCCAGCAGCACTAAGGCGAGACCCGGTAGAAGTATGGCGTCTGTCGGAAGCGTCCAGTGAGGACGGACGATCAAGAGCGCCGTGAGTCCGAGTGCGAGTCCGGTGAGCGCCGGGTTTCGACGATCGCCGAAACCCATGCGGGTGAGCTCAAGGAGGGCGACGGCTGCTCCGGTAACGACTAGCAGCGTCAAACCCCATGGAGGCAGATAGCGAATGACGGCATAGACGACGGGAATGCCGATGAGGGCGGTGTAGACGCGCCGGGCATCGAAGCGGCGAGACGGGGTGGAAACAGGTGCAACCGGTGCGGTTGCCCGATTGCCATGCACATCTACTGGGCTGAGGTTGTCCACGTGCGGTTAGGAGGACACAGTGCTCAAGACCCGGCCGAATCGGCGTTCGCGTCGCTGATATTCGAGCAACGCGAGCAGGAACTCACGCCGCCGAAAGTCGGGCCAGGGGGTTGAGGTGAAGTAAAGCTCGGTATAGGCCACTTGCCAGAGGAGGAAATTGCTGATGCGGGTCTCGCCGCTGGTTCGAATCAACAGGTCGGGATCCGGGAGCGGGTGCGTGTAGAGATAATGCGACACCAGCGCTTCATCAACCTGATCGGGCCGGATCGTGCCCGCCTGCGCGTCCTTCAGTACTCCGCGAACGGCATCCACAATCTCGGTTCGCCCACCGTAACTGAGTGCCACGGTCAGATGCAGCTTGTTCAGATGCGCGGTTTCCTGCTCGGTTGTCCGGACCCAGCGCCGGGCGCTCTCTGGAAGCGCATCGAGTCGTCCGATGGCGCGGAAGCGAACGCCTTGCTCAATGAGGCTGGCGCGTTCGGTGGACAGGTAATGTTCCAGAAGGCCCATCAGAGCGGAAATCTCTTGAGTCGGCCGATTCCAATTCTCCTGTGAGAATGCGTAAATGGTCAGGTGTTGAATGCTCAGTTCGAGAGACAGCGCGATCATCTCGCGGACGGAATTGATCCCTTCCCGATGACCGGCAATGCGGGGCAGGCTGCGAAACTCGGCCCAGCGTCCGTTTCCATCCATAATGACGGCGACGTGTTTGGGCAGGAGGTCCTGTTCCAATTTACTCGTCAATTCCTGCTCGGAAAGGTGTTCGAGGTTGGATGAAGAGGGTGTTCGTGACATGAGAAGCGAGTTGATTTCCTTTCCGTGAAGACGCAAGGGCAGGTGCGCAAAGTCTACTGACGAGGGTAGGCAATGTCAAACGCTATTTAGTAAAAGCCCTTGGTCTGTCAATAGTTAAGATACGAGTCAAAATACGTTGCATTGCGGCTGCGGAAATGAATGGGCTATACTCCGCGCTTGTTCCCGTCCAGAAACAAAGGGGCTTGATTGATGGCTGATTCCGGGCAACTTGCAAAATTCGGCATGACGGATCTGGAAGTGATCCATGCCCTTGACCGGCTCAATGTCCGGGACGTGGACTATGCCGATCTTTACTTCGAGTCACGGGTGTCGGAATCCGTCTCCATGGAAGAGGGGATCGTCAAGCGGGCGTCGAAGAGTATCTCCCAGGGAGTCGGCGTGCGGGCGACCGCCGGAGAAAAAACCGGGTTTGCCTATTCAAACGAGCTGACCCAAAAGGATTTGGAAATCGCTGCGGATACGGCCCGCTATATTGCGAATTCCCCCAAAGGTGACCGTAGTCTGCCTGTTCCGACACAACGGCGGCCGACGCGGGATCTCTACCCCATTGAACGGGCGAAGGCCGAGGTGGCGACCGCCGATCGAGTGGCCCTGCTCAATGCGATCGATGCCGAGGCCAGACGCTACGACCCGCGCATCAAAAATGTGCTGGCTTCCTTTAACACCGAATATAAAGTGGTGGCCGTGGCCACATCGGATGGCACGCTGATCGGAGATGCGCAGCCGCTGTCCCGGCTTCAAGTCACCTGCATCGCCGAAGAAAACGGCAATCGTCAGGTCGGGTCCTTCGGCGGGGGCGGACGGATCGCATTTGAATTCTATCAGGAAGAGAGCCGCTATTTGGGCTATGCAAGGGAAGCGGCTCGTGAGGCGATTCTGAATCTCTCTGCGGTGGATGCGCCGGCTGGAGTGATGCCGGTGGTGCTCGGCGGCGGATGGCCGGGCATCTTGCTGCATGAGGCGATCGGTCATGGTCTGGAGTCGGACTTCAACCGCAAGAAAACGTCGGCTTTTTCCAACTTGATCGGCAAGCGCGTGGCCTCTGACGTCTGCACCATCGTGGATGACGGCACGCTTCCGTTTCGCCGCGGCTCGCTCAATATGGATGATGAAGGGACGCCCACCGGCCGGACGGTGTTGATCGAAAAGGGGATTCTTCGCGGGTACATCACGGACAAACTCAACGCGCGGTTGATGGGTATTCCGTTGACCGGTAACGGCCGGCGGGAAAGTTATCAGAGCATCGTGCTTCCCCGCATGACGAATACCTTTATGCTGGCCGGTGAATCGGATCCGGCCGACATCCTGAAATCGGTCAAGCGCGGGCTGTATGCCGTGTCTTTCGGCGGCGGGCAGGTGGATATTACCAGCGGAAAGTTTGTGTTCTCGGCGAGCGAAGCCTATTTGATCGAGGACGGGAAAATCACCAAGCCGGTCAAAGGGGCAACGCTGATCGGGAACGGCCCGGAGATTCTGACCAAGGTCTCGATGGTCGGGCATGATTTGAAGTTGGATAACGGGATCGGCACCTGCGGCAAGGACGGCCAGTCCGTGCCGGTCGGAGTGGGATTGCCGACCTTGAAGATCGATGAAATCACCGTCGGCGGGACACAGCCATCATGAGTAATGTGGTTCAACAGGCCAACGGGTATGCGCAATTGGCTGCGGATGTGCTCGCTCGAGCCAAACGGTGCGGCGCGACGGAGGCCGATATCGTGGTCGCCGACGGAGAAACGTTTTCCGTTCAGGTGCGCGTCGGCGTGGTCGATCGCTTGAGCAAGGCTCGGGAAAAGCGGCTGGGGTTGCGGGTATTTGTCGGGAAGCGGTCCGCAACGACCTCGACCTCAAATTTTTCGATCGACTCATTGCATCGGCTGGTCGATGAGACCTGCACGCTGGCGAAGGCGGTGGTGCCGGATGAGGTGTCGGGGCTGCCCGAGGCGTCGCAGATGGCGACCGACTGGCCGGACCTGGATCTCTACGACAGCACCAAACTCGGGCCCGATCAGCAGATCGATCTGGCGAAGCGGGCGGAGTCGGCCTCCTTGTCGGCAGACCCTCGTCTGACGAACTCGGAGGGGGGCGAGTTTGATTCATCGTCCGGCCGAGTTGTACTGGCGAATAGCCATGGATTTGTCGGTGAATACCGCAGTTCGAGTTTTTCTATTTCAGTCTCTCCCATCGCCACGGATGCCGTCACCGGCGGGATGCAGCGGGATGCGTGGTATGAGGTGCGGCGCAAGTTCAGTCTGATGGCGTCCCCCGAGTCGATCGGCCAAGAAGCGGCGCGACGCACGTTACGCCGTCTTGGCGGGCGCAAAGTTTCTACGAAGCGGGTGCCGGTGATTTTCGACCAGGATACGGCCGGGAGTCTCCTCGGGAATTTGTGTAGCGCGATTTCAGGCTACTCGCTCTACAAGCGAGCCTCGTTTCTCCTCGATCAGCTCGGCAATCGTATCGCATCTGAGCATCTGACGATTTTGGATGATGGGCGCATGGAGGGGGGGCTTGGTTCCCGTCCGTTCGACGGCGAAGGGTTGGCCACGCGCAAGAACACGATTGTTGAACGGGGTGTCCTGAAAAGTTATCTGCTCGATTCCTATTCCGGCAAGAAATTAGGTATGGCGTCGACCGGGAATGCATCGCGGAGCGTGGGGGAGAGTCCATCGGTCGGACCGACCAATTTCTATCTGGTCCCCGGCACGAAGACGGTGCAGGAGATGATCGGGTCGGTCAAGGAAGGACTGTATGTGACCGAACTGATCGGATTCGGGATCAATATGGTGACCGGGGATTATTCCCGCGGCGCCTGCGGATTCTGGATCGAGAACGGAGAACTCGCGTATCCCGTCGAAGAGATTACGATCGCCGGCAATCTGAAACAGATGTTCACCGACATTGAAACGGTGGGGAGCGATCTGGTGTTTCGCAGCCGGATTGCGAGTCCGAGCCTGAAGCTGGGCGAGCTGATGGTGGCGGGGAACTAGGGCTATGAGGGGGGAGCAGACCATGCAATATCTGGTATGGGGCATGATGATCCTGGCCGCACTGGCACTACCTGAGGCGGGCTTTGCCGTAGAATTTTTGCTGACGAGTCCGACGATCAAGGAGCACGGCACGATCGGCAATGACCATGTGTTCAACGGGTTTGGCTGCACCGGGCAGAATGTCTCGCCGCAACTGCAGTGGGAACACGCCCCCAAGGACACCAAAAGTTTTGCCCTGACCATGTATGATCCTGACGCGCCGACCGGCAGCGGCTGGTGGCATTGGGTCATCTTCAACATAGCTCCCACGGTGACTTCGCTGCCGGCAGGGGCCGGCAAGCCGGATAGTCAGTCGGCACCCCAGGGGAGCGTTCAAAGCATGACGGATTTCGGCCAGCCCGGGTACGGAGGGCCTTGTCCTCCGCCCGGCGACAAGCCGCATCGGTATATTTTCATGCTGTACGCGTTGAAGGTAGACCAGCTTCCCCTCAAACAGGAAGCCTCAGGTGCGATGGTCGGCTATTATCTGAAGCAGAACGCATTGGCGAAAGCCTCGCTCACGGCCATGTACGGTCGATAAGTAAGAAGAGATTGCGGGTGGGATCACGACGGTTTGTGTAAAGGGATAACAGATGGCGCTTGATGCGGAATTGGGAAAGAAAATGTTGCAGCTGATTACGTCGCGCTATGACGATCGGCATTGGCGGAAGAAGATCGAGAAGACACTGAGTTTGCCACAGTCGGGTGTCGCCGACCCGATCCAGCAGCAGCTGTTCATGTATTTAAAAATCGGACTCAAGGCCTATAAGTCACGCCGTGCCGATCCCGATGCCTGGATCATCGGCGGATACGCGACGAAAGAAGTGATCGATCGCGCGAAGTTTCAGCCTCAACTCGTCGGTCCAGATCTGAAGAAAGAGGACATCGCTTTCCTGGGTACCGATCCCGGTGACGACGTGACCGAAGGATGGTGGGATGAGATGCTGGTGCAATGGTTTGATGTGCCCGAAGAAGAGAAGCCTGCCGAAGGTGAAGAAGAGGGCAAGACTGACGGGACCGAGTCTGCCGCCACGACAGAGGAACAATCCTCCAAGGCATAGGCGGTTCTTGGCGCCGCCGCTGTATTTGTACCGATGGAGAAGACTCTAGAACAGATCCATTTGAGTCGGGTATGGCGGGTCGATCTGCAGCGTCGGCGCTGCTGGTGACGCGGGCGATATGGGCTCGGCCGGTTTCGTGTTCCGGTCGAGGAACTCTTTCAGCTTTTTGAAATCCGCTTTCAACGTATCGAGCAGTCCGCCCTGGTGCAGTGCCGCTGCCGGGTGGAGCAACGGGAACAGCACAAAGTCTTTCATGTAGAAGGCCTGCGCCTTTACTTTTGTAATTCCAACTTTCCGTTCCAGCAGCGTTTGCGTCGCCCAGTTTCCCAACGTGCAAACCAACTTCGGACGAATCAACTGAATCTGCTGCAGGAGAAACGGCTTGCAGGTCTCCACTTCATCCAATTCCGGATCGCGATTTTCAGGTGGTCGGCACTTGATGACATTGGCAATGTAAATATCATCGCGTGAGAGATCGGCCGACTGCAGCAGGTCGTTGAGAATCTTTCCCGCCGCGCCGACAAACGGCTCGCCCTTCAGATCCTCATTCGCTCCCGGCGCTTCACCGACGAACATGATACTGGCATGCGGGTTTCCCACACCGAAGACGACCTGGCTGCGCCCCAGCTTGGCCAGCTTACAGCGCTGGCAGTTATGGAGAGATGTAGCGAGATCCTGAAGCGGGGTTGTGGTCATGATCGCATCGGCGCCAATTGGTCATGACATCTTAGGAAGGCCATTGTGGCTTGTCAATGTGCCGGCATGAAAAGAAGTGCCCAATGGGCGATACCGGAATCGATTCAACGCGCGCAGGCGATCTCACTCCTCCACTCGATAGCCTTTGGCCGCTAAGCAGGTATCGCGCATCGCGTTGATCGTCGAATAGATTACACGTATCAGGTGAAGGAGATAGGGTCAAGGCGGCGAACCCGTGATGGCGGTGACGCATCGACGCGCGCTGACGACAGCGCTCTCGCTATTACTTGGCCAGCCGGTATCGGTCCATGAGCCGGCGACCAGTAAATTCTGCACGGGGCTTTGCTGGATCGGGCGGAGTATCGTAGACCCGGATGCGAGCGACAGCGCAGCCCGTGGGCGGCGATGGAGAGCGGGCGAGTGCAGCGGTATCGCCTGCAGGGCAGGAAACAGGCGGTGGAGTTCCTGCTTGGCGAGGGTGAGGAGATCGGTCTCGGTTCGTTCGAGAAATGGGAGATCGCCGACGGCCGACAATTCGTACAAAGTGGATGACGAATCAGCCGCCGACACGACTGAAACAGAGTGGAATCCCTGTCCCGGCAAGAGCACGAGGCGGGGAATGCCCGCCGGTGCTGATCCGGTCAGATAGACGGATATCGCGGGGAGATCGGTCAAGTCGCTCAGTTGTGAAAAGTATCCGTATCGGGTGAGCAGCCGGTCCGGGAGGAGCTTCAGGAGCGCGTCATGCGGGATGCCGGACAGGTACCAGGTCGCTTGGAGGCTGTGCCCATCGCATAGGCGGACATGCTCGATGCGATGCCGGCCAAATTGAATGTGGGGGAGATCCGTTTGTGCCAAGACCTGTATGCCCAGTGCTGACAAGGCGGTTTTTAATTGATGATGCAGGCCTTGGAGTTGCGAGCTGCTGAGTTTGGTGCAGGAGGATGCGCGCGCATCGGTGAGAAAGGGGGGCGCCAGGGTTCGTGCGCAGGAGGCGGCCGAGAGATCGATCAGTGCGTTGCCTGTGAGGAATCGAACCAGGGGCGACCAGATCTGGTCACATGCGGATTGGCTTTGACCGATCGATGCCAGCCAGGCTTCGGCGGTGCGCTGGTCCAGGGTGGTCGGGGCAGCGATCTCCTGTTCCCAGATCCGCTCGAGATAGGAGAGGAGCTGCCAGCGATCATTCCAGGACAGACCGCGAAATCGAACGAGTCCGGCGATCCAATGGAGTGATCCGGGGAGCGTCGTCGGCCTATAGGAGACGATGCGTCCATCGGACAAGAAAAATTCAAGAGGGGTGGCCGGGTCTCGTGTCGAGGGCTCCAATCCTGGGAGGGCATCGAGCAAGGTCTGTAGCTCTCGATGGCAGCCGAGGATATGCTCAGATGCCGAGAGATCGTCTGCCCAGCTGGGGTGCTCGATGAGTGTCAGGTGATAGCCCCGACGGGCAAGTTCGTAGGCGGCGACCAGGCTTGCGAGCGAGGTGCCGAGGATGACGACAGACTCTGCGGATGGAGTGGTCACGAGAATCGGGAGCGAAGCCAGATTCCTGCGGCAATCGCCAGGCGATGACTGGTGGTCAGACGGATGCGCGGACCAAATACCTGGTACTCGGAGTCTTCGATTTTCTTCAAAATTTTCGAGTACACCCCGCGCATGATCTCCGCCACCGTCAGCGCGCGGCGCTCGTGAGGCGGGAGGGCCGTCAGGGCGGCCCGGGCTTTGTCGTAGTACTGCAGGGCGCGTGCGGCTTCATACTGCATCAACTTCTGGAACTCCGGTGAATAGGTCTGTTGCCGCAGGGCCTTTTCAGAATATTTGCAGGCTTTCAGATCCTCCAGGGGGAGGTAGATGCGATTTTGAGCCGCATCGGTGCCTACGTCCCGCAGAATGTTGGTGAGTTGGAAGGCCATGCCGAGATCCACGGCGTAGTCCTGTGCCCGGGCGGAGGTCGCGCCGAAGATGTGCAGGCAGATGAGGCCCACGACGGACGCGACGCGGTAGCAATAAGACGACAGCTCGTTGAAGGTGACGTAGCGGTTGTTGTGCAGATCCATCTCCACGCCCTTGATCAACTCCTCAAAATAGACCTTGGGAATCGACAGCGCTTTCACATGGTGCGCGAGGCTGATCGTGACCGGCCATGTCGGCGTCCCGTGATAGGCGGCCTCCAATTCCGTGCGCCATCGGGCGAGTTCTTCCTGGGGCTGACTCCCGGCGGGCGGCTCATCCACGGCGCTATCGACGGCTTTGCAGAACGCATACACCGTATACATGGCGCTGCGGCGTGCCTTGGGAAGAAACAAAAACGAGTAATAGAAATTGCTGCCGCTTGCTTTCGTGAGTGCCGTGCAATAGGCCTGAGCGTCATCGACAGTCATGCGCGAGACTCCGCGGAGAGTAAAGAGGTTGTCAGGCGGACGGCCTGTGTGGGGTTCAGGTGATGCGAGGGCATCGGGTGAAAGATTATGGCGAGCAACTCGATGCCATCAACACGTCGTGGGCCAGGACGGCTGAAGTAGGCATCGGCATCGAGGATATAGGTCGCGGGCTGGCGAGCGAGCTGCGTGGACCTGCGCGGACCATGGTGGATTCGTGTGTTGAAGGCGGTTGAGTTCATCCAACGTTCGTTCACCGATTCAACGACCGACGGAACGTGGCGGATGGATTCCGGATAATCGCACTCGTGGCTCACGGCCGCCAACCGGTCTGTGAGATCGAGCGCAGCGACGACTTCTGTGGCGCCGGGGACCAGCGAGCAGATACGCATTACGGTCTGATCCTCATTGTGCGATCGGCCATAGGCGGGTTCGCAGATCGTCCAGGCTGGTCTCGGCCAGGCTGTGAATGACGGCATGGGCTTCATGCAGATCTTGCGTGGTGTGGGTATTGGCGACAGCCAGCACTTTCATGCCGGCGGATTTTGCCGATCGTATGCCGGGCAGTGAATCTTCGATGACCAGGCACGACGCGGCATCCAATCCGAGATCCGGGCGTAGGTGAGTCAAACCTGCGAACGCATATTGAAAGGGTTGCGGATCCGGCTTGCCGCGGCTGACATCTTCCGCGCTGGTGATATGGAGGAACGCCTTCCTGAGGCCGGCTCGTTCGAGAATGAGTTCGATTTCCGGACGGAGGGCGCCGGAGGCGATCGCCAAGGGATACCTGGCGGCGGCCTGTTCAACGAACTCCCGCACACCGGGGAAAATGACGAGATGATCACGAACCGAAGCGAGATAGGCGATAGCTTTTTTCGTCATCAGGTCGTGGAGGATTGCGGGGGTGATCGGTCGTTCATTGGCCTGCAGTGCCGCAAGGAAGCAGCCGCGATCGTCGAAGCCCAAATAGTTGGCGTAGTAATCCGATTCCGTGAGGGTAATGTCGATGTCGGCCAGGGTGCGGCGGAGTCCGGCAAAGTGAAGCGGCTCTGTATTCGCGATGACACCGTCGAAATCGAACAGGATGGCGCGCAGCGTCTGCATATCGAGTTTCAATCCCGGTTGAATGTGTAGGAGAAACGGCGGGGCGCATTATAGCACAGAGGGCGGCGATACAGGATTGTATCGCCGCCCTCTGATGAACCCGAAGAACGTGAGTCGGGAGATTACGGTTTCAAACGAAGACGCTTCTCGGGGACCCATCCCTTGACGCCGTCGTCGCTACGGACAGAGTAGACCCATCCGTTCTGTTGGAGATCACCGTCAAGAATGGTCAGTCCGGTTCCTGGACGAACAGCCGGACCCGGCTTCGTACCGGCAGGATCTTGAGATAACGCGATCATGCCGCCGGCGAGCGCAGGGTCGGCCGCCACTGTGACGCGTTGACCTTCTCCGAACATCGGAGACAGTGACGCGGGTGCGGGCGGAGTCGTCATTGCCGGACTCGCCGGCATCACAGGCGGAGCCGGTGTTGTGCTGGGTGCGACCGGTGCTCCGACGGGCGCCGGGGCCGAGGCCGTTGGCGATGTCGGCGGCGGAGTCGTGGTCATCGGAGCGTTTGCCTGTGGGGCAGCCGGAATCGGGGCTGGCGCATCAGGCGATGCGGGCGCCGGCTGTGCGATCGGCGCCGGCCTCGTGGCCATTTGTGGTGGTGGTTGTGGTGCCGGGGCCTCGCCCAGTAACTGATTCACCCAGTCCAGCACCATTTCCGGTTCCATAGCCACATAGGCGCCACCACCGATGAGGGCTAAGAGCAGGATCCAGAGGACGGGGCGTCCTCCTGATTTCTTGGGCGATTTCATGGGAGAGGACGAACGGGTGTTCGTTGTCTGTTCCAATTCTTCTTCAGTGAATTCTAAATCCGGTTCCGGTTGGCGGGCAAAGAACACATTGGAGAGAGTATTGCCTGCGAACGACGGACCTCCAGCAACTGCAAACATCGGACACCTCCCTGTAGCGATCATCGGCAAACGATCATAGTCTGTGAAAGTACTTATCACCAAGGTTCGATGGAGTCAATTTTGTGGGGAGATTCTACAGGGGGACGGAGCTTTTGGATCGGAGTCGCGGCGTCAACAGGATTGTTGCTGGGAGCAAGAGAGTACCTGATCGCCTCGACTCCCGGAGCGAAATACGGTGAGTCCTTTGCAGCCGAGGTGATATGCGAGTTGGAATGCTCCCGCGACGTCTTGAGGCGTCGCCGTGGGGGGCAGATTGATCGTCTTCGACACGCCGCTGTCACTATGGCGCTGGAAGGTCGCTTGCATTCGCACGTGATGTGACGGCGACACGTCGTGGGCGGTGATAAACAGTTGTCGTAGCGAGGCCGGCAGCTGGGTGAGGTGCTGGATTGAGGCGCTCTGCTCTAACTCACGTTGGAGCGACGGGAGCGCCAGGCCGTGCGTTTCGGCGTGCTGAACGAAGGCCGGATGAAGGCTGGAGAGTGCCATGCCGCCCATCACGGTCCGCACCAGGTGAATGCCATAGAGCGGTTCGATTCCGGCAGAGCAATCTGCGATGATGCTGATCGTGCCGGTGGGAGCGATGGTCGTGACGGTGGCATTACGCCAACGCTTTCCGCGTGATTGCAGCCGGCTGCCGCGATAGGCGGGGAACACTCCACGCTCGCGCGCCAGCTGAGTCGAGGCCTCGTGGGCCTCTGTTTGGAGGAAACCCATGAGTTCGTCTGCGACAGCCAAGGCCTCGTCGGAGTTGTACGGAATGCCGAGGTGGATCAGGAGATCGGCAAAGCCCATGATGCCGAGGCCGATTTTTCTGGTAAGTGCCGTGTGGTCCTTGATGGCCTGCAGAGGGAAATGAGAGCGATCGAGCACGTTGTCGAGAAATCGTACGGCAGTCGGGATGATGCCATGCAATCGATCGTAATCGATCACCGGTTTCCCTGAGTGGACCGACACGAAGTTGGCGACATTGACGGAGCCGAGCGTGCAGGATTCGTAGGGGAGGAGGGGCTGCTCTCCGCAGGGATTGGTGGCGTCGATCGCCCCCAAGTGAGGGGTGGGATTCGCTCGATTGATCGTATCCAAGAAGAGGATACCGGGCTCTCCGGATTGCCAGGCCGCCTGGACCAGTTGATCGAAAATGGCTTGCGCCGCTACGCGGCGGACGGTTTTGCCTGTGCGAGGATTGATCAGCGGAATAGCCTGCTGGCGATTCAAGGCTTGCATGAACCGGTCGGTGATGCCGACCGACAGGTTGAAATTGGTCATCTCAGACGGGTTCTGCTTGAGGGTAATGAATTCAAGAATATCCGGGTGATCGACCCGCAGAATACCCATATTCGCACCGCGCCGGGTGCCGCCCTGCTTAATGACGTCGGTCGAGAGATTGAAAACCCGCATGAACGAGACCGGTCCGGAGGCGACTCCATTGGTTGTGGCGACGCGATCCGCCCGGGGGCGAAGCCGGCTGAAGGAAAAGCCTGTGCCGCCTCCCGATTGGTGGATCAGAGCCTGATACTTCACCGCATCGAAAATCGACGCAAGGGCATCCTCAATCGGAAGGACGAAGCAGGCCGACAGTTGCTGCAGTGGCCGCCCTGCGTTCATCAGGGTCGGAGAATTCGGCAGGAAGTCCAAGCGAGCCATCAGGTCAAAGAACCGCCGAGTGAGATGCGGCTGTCTGGTTGGGGGCGGGTAGGCGCGTTCGGCCTGGGTGATGTCTTGGGCGACACGCCAAAAGAGCTGCGCCGGTGTTTCTGCCACGGTGCCTTTGGAGTTTCTCGCGAGGTATCGCTGGGCCAAGACGGTGCCGGCGTTGGCGGAGAGTGGTTGCGGTAACGCGCGTGGTGGCCTCACGGTCATAATTGTTATTATAATCTGTTTCGGGTGCGGGGCGAATCGAGTCGTTGATTCTCGCCTGCCACTTGAATCTCGGACGGACCGTTCGGCAGAATGCCCATCGAAACACACACGAATAGGTTGGGCTGATGAAGTCGTATCGAGAGGAACTCTGGTTCGAGACCAAGACGCGCCGCGCGTATCTCAATATCACGCCGCAGGTCGAAGCCGTCCTCAACGCGAGCGGGGTGAAGGAAGGGTTGGTGCTGGTCAACGCGATGCATATCACCGCCAGCGTCTATATCAATGACGACGAACCGGGACTGCTGCGAGACTACGACGACGTTCTGGAACGGCTCGCTCCGCACGACGCGGTGTATCGGCATAATGAGACCGGAGAAGACAACGGCGATGCCCATGTGAAACGCCAACTCATGGGGCGCGAGGTCGTGGTGGCGGTGACGGATGGGCGGCTTGATTTCGGTCCCTGGGAACGGATCTTCTACGGTGAATTTGACGGCCGGCGAAGAAAGCGTGTGCTGGTGAAAGTGATCGGTGAATGATGGGTGCCGTACCCCGTCATTGGCGCCGGATGCGAGGCCTCGGGAACTGTCTTCGCCCTTGCTCCTGCGCAGATTCTTTGGCACCATGGAGATCGTGCGATGTCGGTGAGCAAGAATTCCTTTTCGGTTATCTGAGGAGCGTCTGATGTTGGCTTGGTCTCGTCCCGATCCGCTCACCCGCGACCTCATCCATTTGATCAACGCGCGTCGCCATGATCACGGCGACACCGACGCGGCGATCGATACGCTGCAGGCCTTTTTAGAACAGGGGCGGGAGTCCGACCTGCTGACCGTCTTGGCGGCGCTCGATGAAGAAATGGCCGAATGGTTGTTCGATCTGCTGGCGGAAGCCAGCTGTACCCTGGCGCTGGATGAATCGACGGAAGAAAAACCGGTCTACGCCACGATGGCGGCCTTGGAACTTCCCCTGCAAGCCAACCTCACGGCCCCGCTCAAACTCAAAATCGATCCGATTGCCACGGCGGAGTTGCTCCATCGGCATCTGCGCTTGTCGGCCGGCACCGTCGTGCGGGTGGAGTCGAGACTGCTGACCGATGCGACGCTGGAGCCGCTCAATCTCCAGATGCTGCACGACCATTTGACCTCGGTGGCAGACTCGGAGCGGACGCAAGCGATCGCCGCGCGACTGTATCCGCCGGTGGAAAATACCGCTTTCTTGCTCTTCGAAATTATCGGAGCGTCCGATCCCGGGTTGCCTGATTCCTGGGAAGATCGGCATCGGCGGGCGATTCTCGAAGGGCTGGTCGAGCAGTGCCCTGAACTGGCGTTGGCGCCGGATACCATCGAGGTCCCGGTCTACGCAGCCTATGCGATGTTCGACGCGCAAAATGCGGTGCGTATCCATCATCTGGCCGATGAAACAGCGGCGGTGTGGCGGGATCTGGATCCATTGGTAAGGTCGAGGACGGTCGTGCATCTGCATACGCAATGCGGCAACGGTGTCTACATGCCCGTGTGGACCGATCTGTTTGATCCTGAACTGCCGGAGGAACATGGGCCGGTCTGGACGTCTCCTGACGTCTGGGTGTTCACTGCAGACCTGCCGATCGAATGGCCCGGAGAAATGCTGACCAATCGCTTGTTGGCAGAGGGCTGCACGAGGTTCGAGAATCACATCGTCGAGACATCGGAGAATTAGTTTCCGCACGATATTTCTGCCTTGCACGCTGTTCAAAATCTCGCCTTTCGGTGCTTTTCTTCAGATGTTGTCCTATCCTAGGCCTACATCATGCCGAAGCCATCGCCCTCATCAAGTCGTCTGACCGCCATTTTTGTCACCATTGTCGGGCTGGGGCTCGTGTGGGGACTGGTTTGGGCGAATATGCCCACCAAAGATCGACTCCATGCATCCGGGGTCTCGTCTCGTGCGATGAACGCCACTCCTCCGACGCCCGCGCTGGACCTGAGCATTCCAGGGGTGCCGGCGCCGGATGCACCGGGCTCGCATCGAGTCGTGGTCAACGGGGCGGAGTTACCTCAACGTGAGCAGGGCGGGGGAGGGCTGGAGGTCGCCTCAGATCCTCGCTCAAAGCAAATTGCAGAGATGAAATGTGAGGCCGAACTGCAGCAGGCTTGTCCCGATAGTCTGCAGGGCGAGGATCGCCGACGTTGCATGGAGCAGCGGGCCAAGCATCTTCCGTCCCCCTGTCAGTCGATGATCCGCCAGCAGCTCGTACGGTGGAAGGAACGGTCCGGTCATGCGGTGGCCTGTGCGGATGATGTCAAACGCTTCTGTCGCGAGGTGCCGCCGGGAGAGGGGCGGATGTTGCAGTGCTTGCAGGACCATGCCCAGGACGTGTCGGACGGGTGCTACGCGACATTGCCCAAAGGCGCACTCACCCTCAGGAACTAGCTGTTCAGTCTCACTCACGCAACGATATCATTTCCAGATTCCAGGCCGCTCGAACCGGGAGCACGCGACGTGCTGCGTCGGCCTACGACGGATATTCCGGTGTGTGAGGTGTCGTTACATGGCCGGTCGTTGACGGAGCCGATTCCACATCGGCTGCTCCATGGCCTCATGGACAGCTACGGTGATGACCGTCGTATTGTCGTCTCCGCCCGCATCATTGGCGAGGGCGACCAGTTGCCGAGCTGCATTGGTTAAGTCATCGGTTTGTGTCAGGACATCGAGGAGCCTCGTTGTCCCGACGCCTTTTGTAAGGCCATCCGAACAGAGCAAGAGTCGGTCGCCTACTTGTAGCTCAGCCTCGCCGATGGCGATGTCGACGTCCGGCGCCACTCCCAAGGCGCGAGTCACGATGTTCCGCTGTGGCGATCGCTCGGCTTCGGCTTCAGTCATCAAACCACAGCGCACCTGCTCGGCCACCCACGAATGATCGGCAGTCAGGGGTTGGATGGCGTGGGCGCGGACCAGGTAAAGGCGACTGTCACCGACATGGGCGAACGACATCAGTTGGTCTGCGAGCAGCACCGCGACGACGGTGGTTCCCATCCCGGCCCAGTCCGGATTTCTGCGCCCCTCACGATGAATGACACGATTGGCATCGCGAATCGCGCTGAGGAGGCGATTCCCTGAGAGTGACATGGTTGGGTCGGATTGGCCGATCAACGGGAACGCGGGGTTCTGTGACGCTTCATTGATATGACGGTGGATGGTTTCGACCGCGAGGCCGCCGGCAATTTCGCCGGCCTTGCTGCCGCCCATGCCGTCGCAGACGATGAAGAGCCCTAAGGTGGCGTCGGTGCAATACCGATCTTCATTGTGCGATCGTCTGCGGCCGATATCGGAGAGGGCGCTATGGGTGACGGCCAGCGGCATGGGCTCCTTACGCTAGACGGTCTGGCCTTGCAGACAGGCGCGCAGTTCCTGGGCAAGCTCGGCCGCCCGCCGGAATCGCATGGCAGGATCCTTTTCGAGCGCTTGGTTGATCACGTGCTGGAGAGCCGGAGGAACGTCCGGACGAATGATCTTTATGGAGGGATGAGGATTGTGGGCAATCGCAAAGAGCAGGGCGGATAAGTTATCCGCAGTGAACGGGGGACGGCCGCTCAGCATTTCAAAGAGGACGACTCCCAGCGAAAAGATGTCGGATCGCCCGTCGACTTTTTTCCCGGCAATCTGTTCCGGCGACATGTAGGTAGGGGTGCCGAGCACAATGTTGGTTTGCGTTTTCGACGACGAGGCCATCTTTGCGATGCCGAAATCCATGACTTTCACCGTCGCGCCTTTGGTGATCATGATATTGGCCGGCTTGATGTCGCGGTGCACGACGCCTTGCTGGTGGGCGTAGTCCAGGGCGTCGGCGACGGTGGCAAGGATCGGAATCAGTTTGTCGAGGGGCAGCAGGTTGGGTTTGCGCGACCAGTGCTTGAGCGTCGTGCCCTCCAACACCTCCATGGCGATGTAGCCGAGTTTCTGTTCTTCGCCCGCATCGTAAATCGTCACGATATTGGGGTGTGTGAGCCGGCCGGTCGATTCCGCTTCACGGAAAAACCGGGTTTTCACTTCCTGGAGCTTCTCCGCATCGTCGATCTCATCGAGTCGCATGGTTTTGATGGCCACGAATCGTTGAATTGTGGGGTCTTTGCCCAGATACACGACTCCCATGGCTCCGCGTCCGAGTTCCTTCAGGACTTTGTACCGTCCAAGCATGGCGGGTGGAGATCCATTGTTGGGCGACTCGGCGGATGCTGAGTCGGAGGTGCCGGATGGGTCGGAGCTGTCATAAGCATCATGACTCTCGTCGACTGTCTGAGGCGTCTTCTTCCGACTTCGTGCAGGCGCGGGAGCGGTGAAGTAATGATGGAGGGCGTCGATGTTGAGTAGCCACGCCACAGTGAGCCAGAGGCCGGTGGCGACCAGGATGGCGGCATAGCCGAGGTTGTACCGCTGGATCCCGAAATCTTCAATCAGCGATTGTCCGACCACTTGCATGGTCTTGTCCCAGACAATGAGGACGACGATCGTGATCAGCGGAAGGATGATCCGGCTGAGAAAGGTGAATCCTCGCCCGTTGTCCGGCATCCGGCGAAAGGCGTGAAAGGCCAGGAGCCAGAGCGTGAGGAGGCCGGTGCCTTCAACGACCAGGCGAATCGTTTGGGCACCCGTCAATCCGAGGACGGTCAGGGGAAAGTGTTCGGCAAACGGCAGTTTGCTCAGGAGCGGTCCTGCAAAGAGGGCCACGAATGAGACGATCGCGAACTGAATGAGCCAGCCGGATGCGTGTGTCATGGATAGGTTCAGTGAGAAGCTGCCCAAAGTCTAGCGGATAGGCCGGGAGAGTCAACGAATAGCGGGAATCGGACAATCCGAGCCGATTAGGGAAAGCGGGTTAGAGCTTGGCAGCGGCATCCTTGAGTTTCGGAAGCAGATGATCCGGCACATGCAGCGAGCCCTTGCCGATTCCAACCTCGATATCGGGTTTGGTCATCCCGTGAAAGTCGCTGCCGCCCGTGACCAGAAGGCCCAATTGCTTCGCGAGGCTCAGATATTCGCGCGTCTGTCTAGGGGTATGGGTACTATAGTGGACTTCGACTCCGTCCAGTCCCTGTTCCTTCAGCCGGCGGGCCAAGTCGGTCAGCGTGCCTTCCGTTGTCTTGACCCAGGTAGGGTGCGCGAGGACCGCCAGCCCTCCGGCATCCTTGATCCAGCGGATCGCATCGACAGGGGCGGGGAGATCGCGTGGGACATAGGCGGCTTTGCCTTCGGCGAGGAATCGGTCGAACGCTTCTTTGGCGGTCGTTACGACTTTTTTGTCCATAAGGACACGGGCGATATGCGGACGGCCGACCGAATCGCTCCCGGCGACCGCCCGCACTTCGTCGTAGGTGATATCGATGCCCGCTGCTTGCAGCAGCTCAACGATCTTGGGATTGCGGCGGTGCCGGCTCTCCCGCAGGGTCGTCATGCGTTCGTTGAGTCGGGCATCCTCCCATTTGAGGAAATAGCCCAGGACATGCAGTTCCGAGCCACCGTGGCGTGAACTGATTTCAATCCCGGGGATGATCTCAATGCCGAGTTCCTGTCCTGCCGCGATGGCTTCAGGAAGGCCGGTCGTGATGTCGTGATCGGTAATCGCCAGAGCAGAGACGCCCGCTTCATGCGCCAGCCGGACTACTTCCGCGGGGGACTGGCTGCCGTCTGAATGGGTGGTATGCAGATGGAGATCGATGCGGCTCATGTCGCGTGAGCCGATCGCAGCGGCTTGTGAGCCACCAACTGTGCAGTATAGGTGGATCGTGGACCTTCTACGCCGTCGTGAGCCCCTTCATCGTAGTGCAGGATCTGGAGTGTGGACGTCATGCGCAGCAGTTCATTGTGGGCCAGGCAGAACTCCCACCGGCGCGGATGTTTGTGATGCGTGTAGTTGTCGATCGTGAAGGTCTCATAGATCAACACGCCGCCTGGTTTGAGAGTATCGATGAGAAACGGAAAGAGCGGCCGATGCAGATAGAAGAAGACGATGACGACATCGTAGGCCTCATGTCCGAAGCCCGGATCGAACGGCGCGGGCTGTTCCAGATCGATTGTTCTTGTTTTGATTGAGGATGGGCCTTTTGTCGCAGTGGCTGCGGAGAGCTGTGACAGGGCGGCTTCGTCGCGGTCGATGGCATCGACGTGATAACCCTTGGCGGCGAGGAATAGGGAGTGTCGTCCTCCTCCTGCCGCCACATCCAGAGCCTTGCCTTTGGGAAGACGGTGCAGCTGTTCGACCAGAAACGGGGCCGGCTTCGGTTCCATGCAGCTGAGTTGTTGCGCGAGTCTGGTGCGTTCGATCCTGATACCCACGGAGCGGGTCACTTGGCTGATGGGCGCATGGAGCTTGCGAAGCCAGAGGTTCGCCCGCGTGATGGGGAAGTCTGCAAACAGCATGGCGAGGAATCGCTCCGCCATGGTCTCCAGTAAGCAGGCCTCCTGCGTCGTGCCGATCTCGACGAGGCGTTGCGCAATCTTCGCATAGTCGATGGTGTCCGTGAGGTGGTCCGTGTGGCCGGCCGGATCGAGGGGCGCATCCAATTCCACATCCACCGCTAGAGGCTGAGGCTTCGCCCGTTCTTCCGTTGTGACGCCGCAACGGCCACGGAATTCCAACCGCTCAATAATGATGTGTGCGGACATGCGGGCATTGTCGAGGATCGGATTTCAAAGAGTCAAGGAGGAGCGGGTGCGGTTTGGGTGATCTTCTTGCTCGCTGCCCGCGCACCGAGAATTGATCGTAGTTGAAATCAGTGGCGGTGCTCGGTCAATGCGCGCAGGGAAGATCACTCAAACCACACCCTGGAGGGAGGGGTAAGAGAAGAGGGAGTAGCTAGGGGGAATGTGTATTCAGCGCGCCCCGGTTGGTTTTTTTGCTCGCTGAGCCCCCGCGATGAAACGGCGGTCGCTCAATGCGCGCAGTGAAAGCCAACCAGGGCACACCCTTGGGGGAGGGGAGAGAGGAAAAGGAAAGGGGAAGGTGCGGGCGCTCAGTCTTCTTGCTCGCTGCCCGCGCACCAGGGATTTATTTGTATGTGAAATCGTTGGCGGTGCTCGGTCAATGCGTGCTGAGAAGACTTCTTGTGTCTCACCTTAAATGTGGGGAGTGCGATACGTCTTATGAGTGAGTGATTATTTCCGGGCTGATATATAGTGCCCAGTCTACGTCGTCCGGCCAAGAAGCGATGAGGATGCTAACTTTATGATGATCGAGCCAGGCGCGAACTTTGTTTCCAGCCGTTCGGAATGGATCTGGAATTTCGTGCATGGCTTTGGGCTCGGGAGCTGCGTAGAGGAGCCAGTTTCCGTCGGGGATGGGCGGGGTATTGAGGAACGCCTGTGCGCAGAGACTGTCGGGAATGCGCCGTGTGAGTTGGTCGATAACTGGCCAATCATTTTCAGTGGCAAGATCTTCGGCTGTGAGGAACCAGGGAAGATTGGTCGCATGAAAGAGCTCCTCAAGAATTGTTTCTTGTCGCTGAGGCCAAGTTGACCCAAACCGAATGGTTTCGAACCAGCGTGATCCCCGCGGCCCACTTGGGTCCATGGTTTTCATCCTGCCGTGCGCCCAAGGCGTAGAGGCGCTCGACCAAGGATGGCTTGCTTCCCTGTGTACTCATTCAGATAACAATAGCTAGTCGGATAATGGTCGTCAAACGTTCGCTGCTTTCAAGGTCATATGAGCACGATGCATTTGTAGTGAAGCCCCCCGCTTGACCTTCGTTTCTGCCGGAACTTATAATCACCGATCGGCGCAATGTATAACCAGCTGATTCATTGAGAGAAATGGCTGAGTTCACACACTTTAACGAGTCGGGCCGGGCGCGGATGGTCGATGTCAGCGCGAAAGACTCGACCGAACGGGTCGGGACTGCGCAGGCGACGGTCTTGATGCTGCCAGCCACGCTGGAGAAGATCCAGCGCGGGAAGATCGCCAAAGGCGATGTACTCGCCGTGGCCCAAGTTGCCGGGGTGATGGGGGCCAAGAAGACTCCCGACCTCATTCCCATGTGCCACCCTCTCCTGATCACCAGCGTCGATATCTCCTTCAAAGAAGAATCCCAGCCGAACCAAGCAGGCCTCTGCGCCATCCATATTTACGCTACGGTCAAAACCACGGGGCAAACCGGCGTGGAGATGGAAGCGATGACGGCGGCTTCCGTGGCGGCGCTCACCATCTATGACATGTGCAAGGCGATTGATCGCGGGATGAGTTTCACCGACGTCTGCTTGCTCTCAAAATCAGGGGGTAAGTCAGGCACTTACACGAGGCCTGGCTGAACAATCATGGTCACGATTAAGCTATTCGGGATGACGAAGATGCTGGCGGGGAATCAGGGTTCTCTCTCTCTGGCATTGGCGAATGGACGACGAGTGAAAGATTTGGTTGAGCTTCTTGATGGCGGCTATCCGCAGATTGGGGAGCTGATTCATAAGAAGAAAGTCCTGGTGTCGGTCAATCAGGAGATTGCCCACGAGGAGACTGAAATCAAAGACGGCGACGAAATCGCATTGCTTCCTCCATTTGCAGGTGGATCAGGTATGGAACCGATGGATGAGAGCCAGCTCGTTCGGGTGCAGCGCGAGAATTTCTCCATCGATCAGGAGCTTGACCGGATCAAGAGCCGGTCGAAGCGGATCGGCGGGATTGCGACCTTCCTGGGGATCGCCCGGGATCGTTCCAAAGGGCGGGATGTCGACAGCATTACCTTTGAGCACTACGAAGGGATGGCGCAAACGAAGCTGCGCGAGATCCGTGAACGGGGATTGAAAGATTTCGACATCCTGGAGCTTCTGATCATCCATCGATACGGAGAAATCACGATCGGTGAGAATATCGTGTTGATCATCGCAGGCGCCGAGCATCGGGCGGAGGCGTTTCGCGCCTGCAAGTGGGCCATCGATGAGCTGAAGCAGATCACCCCCATTTGGAAGCTTGAGCATACTCCCGAAGGGGAGGTGTGGGTGGAAGAACATCCCTAGTCTGTCGTGCGTAACGGGCGATGAGTCACACACATGTCGCGAGTGCCTGACAGCTTTTCTGTTTCGAAGGTGATAGACGCCCATGATCGTCCGCTGGGTAGTTTGCGGCTGTCCGTTACGGATCGCTGCAACCTTCGCTGTCAGTATTGCATGCCGGAAGAAGACTATGTCTGGTTGCCGCGCGAAGATGTCTTGAGCTTCGAGGAGATGGCGACGCTGACCGGCTATTTTGCCGATTTGGGTGTCGATAAGGTTCGGCTGACCGGCGGTGAGCCTCTGTTGCGCCGGGATTTGTCCCGCCTGGTCCGGCTGTTGCTGCAAGACCGGCGGATTTCTGAGATTGCGCTCACCACGAACGGTATTCTGCTCGCGGATAATGCGCAGGAGTTGTATGAAGCCGGACTGCATCGCGTCACGGTCAGTTTGGATACGCTGCGTCCTGAACGGTTCCGTCAGCTGACGCGCCGGGATGAGTTTGCGCGAGTCATCGAGGGGATTGAATCGGTCGGGCGTGTCGGCTTCACCGGACTTAAGCTCGATACCGTGGCGATCCGGGGATTTAACGATGACGAGTTGGTGGCGCTGATCGAGTTTGCGAAGCACTATCGGGCCGAGGTGCGGTTCATCGAATATATGGATGTCGGCGGAGCCAATGATTGGGCGATGGGGAAGGTGCTGTCGCAGGCGGCGATCCTCGAGACCTTGACTCAGCACTATGGTCCGATTGTCCCGTTGCCGGGGCGCGGGACCGCGCCGGCCCAGCGGTTCTTGTTGCCTGACGGAACCACCTTCGGCGTCATCGCGTCGACCACGCAGCCGTTCTGTGCGACCTGCGACCGGAGCCGCGTGACCGCCGACGGCATGTGGTACTTGTGTCTCTATGCGTCGAAAGGAACCGATCTGCGACAGCCTATGCGAGCCGGTGCCGGTCCTGACCGGATGCGCGAGTTGATCGGCGAGGGCTGGCAGGCCCGGCGCGATCGGGGAGCCGAATCGCGCAAGGCTTTGGAGCAGGTCGGGTTGCGCAATGGAAAATTGATCGGGATCGATCAACTTCGTGGCGATCCTCATCTGGAAATGCATGCCCGTGGCGGGTGACCCTCTGTCCGCACAACCGATGTCCGTGTCCCACCCCGGTAAGGGGCTTCATGTTTGAATCCAACCTTCTCACCTTTCTCACGGTCGGATTTCTTTTAGGGCTGCGCCATGCCCTCGACGCCGATCATTTAGCCGCGGTGTCTACCGTCCTTGCTGAACGTCCCTCCATGCGGGCCTCCGGTCTTGTCGGTCTTTGGTGGGGCGTGGGCCATACGCTGACACTGATGCTGGTCGGGGCTGTGGTGCTGGTGTCAGGGATTCACATTCAGGAACCGTTTGCCCTGGTCGCTGAAAGCGGCGTGGGGCTCTTGCTCATTGTGCTCGGCGGCACGCTGGCACTCAAGCTGTTCCGTGAGCGCTGGCATCTGCATCGTCACGTGCATGACGGCGAGCCGCATGTGCATTTGCACAGCCATCGCCGGCGCGAGGATCATGCCCATCCTCATTGGGCCAGGCAGTCGCTCCGGCCTCTCCTGATCGGGATGGCCCACGGGGTGGCCGGATCCGCGGCCTTGATGCTGGTGATTGTGTCGAGCACCAACGGCATCGGGCAGGGATTGCTCTACATCGCGGTGTTCGGTCTCGGTTCAATCGGCGGCATGCTGATGATCGGGCTGACTCTGAGTGTGCCGGTCATCTATTCACGGGCCATCGGCCAGCGGGCGTTTTTCGCGGTGCAAGGAGTTGCGAGCCTGGGGAGTGTCGGGCTTGGATTGTGGATGTTGTATCGATTGGTCCTCTCTCCGGAGGGGCTCTAGCTCCTCCTCTCGACGTGTCTTCCGTTGAATTGCACGTGAATCGTTTTGATGGCTATGCTATTCTGCGACCCCGTGCGACGAGTGCGTCTCGCGGATGTTCGGAAGTGATGGTTTGAGCAAGAGGATACGACTATGGCCTGGTTCAAAAAACAGAAAACGACCGGCTCCGAAGTGCCACCGCGGTCCAAAGGGGCCGAGGGGATGTGGCTCAAGTGCAACCACTGCCGTGAAATTGTCTACCGCAAGGAAGTCGATCGAAATAATAAGGTGTGTCCGAAGTGCGACTATCATTTTCCCATCTCAGTGATGGAACGTATCGCATTGCTCGTCGATCTCGGGACGTTCAAAGAGTGGGACGTGGAGTTGGAAGCCAAGGATCCGCTGAATTTTCACGATACGAAATCTTATAGGGATCGGGTCAAGGCGCAGCAGGAAAAAACCGGTCGCAAGGATGCGTTAATGATCGGCGAAGGGTTGGTCGAGGGGCTGCCGGTCGTCTTCTGCGTGTTCGACTTCAGCTTTATGGGCGGAAGCATGGGATCGGTCGTCGGG
>CAZKRM010000001.1:13900-285160 GCA_964555285.1 uncultured Nitrospiraceae bacterium | reverse complement strand
GTTCATGATAGGCTCTCCGTTCCTTAGGGCTCATGTCTCTGGCCGAAATCACGCGAACCCGCCGGTTGCGAATCGTAAACACGATGAACAGGCGGCGTTCCGTATCAGTCTGTCCAAGCGCGTAATATCGCGGCTCAACGGTGGAGTGCGCCAGGTCGTCGGCAACGACCAACGGCATATTGAAGAATGCCTGTTCGCATTCCCAGGGGGTAACGCGATGTTTGTCCCAGTTCTTGGCAAGGTTGGCGTGGTCCCAATCAAAGCCTTCAAGGTCTAACAGGTTCTTCATCTACGCTCACGCTTGTATACGATAAGAATATACGTCAATATGGTCGAGTGTCAACGAGATGGCATTCCCTTCTATGTCGCCGCGCCGTATTCCACGATCGATCTCGCCACCGAATCCGGCGAGCAGATTCCCATCGAACAACGCAATCCCAACGAAGTCACGTCCGTCCATGGCAGCCATCCCATCGCGCCTGTCGGCGTGAGCGTGCTCAATCCTGCATTTGACGTCACTCCGGCCGAGTACATCACCGCTATCGTCACGGAGCGTGGTGTGTTCAAGCCACATGAACTAGCCGACCGGTTCAAGGCGACTTCGCAGTAATCGTTGTATGCACGCGGCCTTGCGTTTTACCTCACACTAGCGTATAGGATACTCTGTTATGCAGCGGAAGGAATAAGGACAAAGGCGCCCTTTGGGTCCACGGTATGGACTGAAGGGCGTTTTTTTTTGCCTTATGGCCGGCCTACCGTGATGCGCGTGGAAACAAATACATTAACCAGGAGGAGGGCATGATGAGAAGGCAGTTGGGGAGAGGCGCGAGCCTCTGGTTAGGCGTCATCGCATTCGCCATGAGCGCGGCGCCTGTGTTGGCGGAAGAGGGCAAGGACGGCGTGCCGAGCATTATTTGCGGCGGCTGCATCAGCCCGGCGTTTACCTCGCAAGGCAAGGGCAGCATCACGCCCTACGGACGCATCGAGTTGGATGCGATCTATAGCAACAGAAACACGAACCCCCTGGACCCAGGGCAGTTCAACGGGTATGCGACCGCAGCCGGCAAGAGCAGCAACGGATCGACGACGTTGAATCCGCGTTATAGCGTATTCGGCATTCGTGGGGACCGCACGGATGGTACCCATAACCTGACTGGTGTCGTCGAAATGGATTTCTACGGTCAGACGGACAACGCCGGCAACATCCCGCCTCGTCTGCGGTTAGCCTATGCGAAGTACTCTCCCAACAACGGGAAGACCAGCATCACAGCCGGTATGGACTGGACGCCGATCATGTCCTCGCATGCCAACCTGATGGACTTCTCCATCATGGGCTATAACGGGAACCTCTGGCAACGTCTTCCGCAGATCACCGTGCGACACAACTTTACGGAGAATGTGGAAGGGTTGGTGACGGTCATGCGGTTTGAGCGTGGTTTGTCGGCGATCAACCCCTATACGCAACGGAGAACGTTTTCAGGGAATGGGGTAGGAGCATTTGGCTCTACGCCTACAGCCAATACCTGCGGTGGCGCGCCAAACCAATTTACCTGCTCTGAGAACGCCTTCAACGATCCTGTGCTAATGCCTTATCTGGGAACACGGCTTGCCTATAACGCGCAAGGCGCGATGGTCGCGCTCAGCACAGCCTATCGATCGTACCGGTCTGCTCCCACTCAGTTCGCCACTGGTGCTGGAAGCTTTGGCGGTGGTGGGAAAAATATTACTTCCTACTTGGTCGGGGCCGAAGTAGCGGTGCCGATCACCAAGCAACTGAAGTTTTCTGGAGAACTTGCCTATGGACAGGCCTTGGGATTGGAGTTCTTCCGGTTTGCCCAAGACCTGAATCTGACCACGGGTAAAGAAATCAGGACCATCGTGGGATGGGGAGAGTTGGATTATGCCCACGACAAGGACACCACATTGATTGCGGGATATGGGTTTGACAATCCTATCAATTCTGATTTGCGAGGAACCGTAGGCATTGCGGATCAGCAATATCTGCTGAACCACCGCACGTATGTCACGGCAGTCCGGCACATTTATGGCGATTTCTACATGTCGTTTGAGTGGAACCATCTGATGACGACCTGGGCGAATGCTGCGGTTAATTTAGGTGGTTCAGAGAAATACCATGGCGACAACTTTATGCTGTCGAGCTGGTACAACTTCTAGTCTCGTACGATCGAGACGAAAGGAGCCTGACGATGGAACCGAATGACAACACGAAAACGAGCGAGATCAAGGCCGATAGCACAAGTACACCGGAGGCCGGTTCTTCCCGCCGCGAGTTTCTGATTCAAGGATCGAGGACGGCAGCCGGGATCGGAGTGGCAGCCCTGCTTGGGAATCTGGGCAACTGGGCCCTGTCCTATGCCGCGGACAAGGAGCCGATCAAGATCGGTGTGCTGCACTCACTCAGCGGCACGATGGCCATCAGCGAAGTCTCACTCCGAGATGTCGTGCTGATGGCCGTCGAGGAGATCAATGCGAAGGGCGGGGTGCTGGGCCGCAAGATTCAGCCGGTGGTGGTCGATCCCGCGTCCAACTGGGATCTCTTCGCGGAAAAGGCGAAACAGTTGCTGCTGCAAGATAAAGTGGCGGTGGTGTTCGGCTGCTGGACATCGGTCAGCCGCAAGTCTGTCCTGCCGGTGTTCGAGAAAAACAACGGCCTGCTGTTCTATCCCGTGCAGTACGAAGGCGAGGAGTGTTCGCACAATGTGTTCTACACCGGCGCAGCGGTGAACCAGCAGGCCGTGCCGGCGGTGGAATACTTGATGAGCAAGGAAGGCGGAGGGCACAAGAAGTTCTACTTGTTGGGAACGGACTACGTGTACCCGCGCACGACAAACAAAATTCTTCGCGCGATGTTGCTGGCGAAGAAAGTGCCGGAAGCCAACATCATGGAAGAGTATACGCCGTTCCATCACCAGGACTATCAGACGATCGTCGGCAAGATTAAGAAGTTTGCGGCCGGCGGCGGAGCCTGCGTGATCAGCACGATCAACGGCGACAGCAACGTGCCCTTCTATAAGGAGTTTGCCAACCAGGGTCTGCGGGCGGAAGATGCGCCGATCATGGCCTTCAGCGTGGCGGAAGACGAGTTGCGCGGGATGGACACCTCTGCGCTGGTCGGGCACCTGGCGGCCTGGAACTATTACCAGAGTGTGGACACGCCGCAGAACAAGCAGTTCGTCGCCAACGTCAAAGCCTACTGCAAGAAGAACAATCTGCCGGATGGCGAGAAGCGCGTGACGGACGATCCGATGGAGGCGGCCTATTTCGGCGTATACATCTGGAAGCAGGCGGTCGAGAAAGCCGGCAAGACGGATGTGGACGCGGTTCGCAAGGCGGTGTACGGGCAGAAGTTCCTCGCGCCGGGCGGCGAAATCATGATGGACGAAGCCAATCACCACACGAACAAGCCGGTCCTGATCGGCGAGATCCTGAAAGACGGCCAGTTTAAGGTTGTGTCTCGGTCGAAGGGGTTAGTGAAGCCGGAGCCCTGGAGTGAGTACACGAATCCGGAAAAGGGCTGCGACTGGATCAAGCATCAAGGCACCTATCAGAAGAAAGCTTGAAACCCATTTTGAGCATCGTCGTCCTTCTTGCGGCGGTTGTGCTGTGGGGAGGACAAACGGCAACGGCGGCGGAGGGGTCGGGAACGGCCCCTCCGCTGTCTGCTATTGAGCAGGCACTCAAGGATCTCCCCAGTGAAGACGAGGCGGTCCGCGAGGCGGCGGTTCGCACATTGTCCGAGCAGGGCGATGTCGGTCTCTTGCCGCAACTCGACGAGATTCGGTCGAATGCCGACCGGAGCCTGCGGCAAGCCATCAAGCCGGTGATGGATCTCTTGAAGAACCGGGCCTACCTGATGAGCGAAGATGCCGACGTGCGGCGCTCGGCCGCGACCGACTTAGGAACGTCGGGCAAGCCGGTTGCGATTGCGTGGTTGGAGGAAGCGGCCGCAAAGGAATCCAGCAAGTGGGTCCGGTACACGATGGAAGAGTCGGCGGCCTTGCTCAAGCTCGTGTCCGGGGATTCCGCCACCAAGGCGGCAGCGGCGGGCAAGCTGGGCGAACTCCGCAGTCAGAATGCAGTGCCTGCGCTCAAAGAGTTGGTCGAGGGTGGGACTGCGCCTGAAGCCGGCAATGAACAGAAGACGGTCGCGCGATCCGCGAGCGCTGCCATCGAGCGCATCGAAACCTGGGCCGCGTGGTCCAGCGCCATCGAAACGATCTTCCGTGGGATCAGTCTCAGCTCGATCTTATTGATCATGTCCCTCGGGCTGGCCATCGTCTTCGGCCTGATGGGTGTGATCAACATGGCTCACGGCGAGCTGATGATGGTGGGAGCCTACGCGACATTCGTCACGCAGGAGATATTCAGGGCGCATGTCTCGCCGGAATCGTTCGATGCCTATTTCCTCGTCGCCATGCCGGCGTCGTTTCTCGTGGCGGCGCTGTTTGGATTGGCACTGGAAGCGACCGTGATCCGCTTCCTCTATGGCCGCCCGCTCGAAACGATGCTGGCCACGTGGGGCGTGAGTCTCGTGTTCATTCAGGCCGCCCGCGTCTATTTCGGAGACTTGACGTCGGTCGTTGCGCCGAACTGGCTGACGGGCGGCGCGCAGGTCATGGTCGGGGTCTATTTGCCGTACAATCGGCTCTTCATCATCGCGCTCTCGACCGTCTGTGTCTTCGGCATCTATCTCCTCCTGTTCCGTTCCAGGCTGGGATTGCGCGTGCGCGCGGTGACGCAGAATCGGAACATGAGCGCGTGTCTCGGCATTCCGACTAGAACCGTCGATGCCTACACGTTCGCCTTCGGCTCCGGACTGGCGGGTGTGGCCGGTTGGGCGCTCACATTGATCGGCAATGTGGAGCCCGGCCTCGGCCAGAACTACATCGTGGATTCCTTCATGGTGGTGGTGACCGGCGGGGTCGGCAAACTGGCCGGGACGATCGTCGCCTCACTGGGGATCGGCGGGTTGAACAAGCTCTTGGAGCCCAGCTTCGGCGCTGTGTATGGTAAAGTGCTGATTTTGGTGCTGGTGATTCTGTTTCTGCAGCGCCGGCCCGCCGGGCTGTTCGCCATGAAAGGGCGACAGGCAGATGCGTAGTTTTGAGTGCTGAGTGCTGAGTTTCGGATTCAGGTTCCAACTCAGAACTTAGCACTCAGCACTCGATCCCGATCGATACGGTCAGGAACGTCATGGCTGATCTCAGAGAGCAGGGTGATCGAGTTGTGGGTGGCGAGGAGCGAGGCGAAGGGCTCACTTTCTGGCTCGTGGGACTGTTCCTCCTCATCATCCTGCCGGCACTGAATGTCTTGCCGGGAGAAGACTCCTGGCTGCACGTCTCGGATTTCACGCTCAACCGCTTCGGGAAGTTTCTCGCCTTTGCCGTCCTCGCCCTTGGACTGGATCTCATCTGGGGCTACACCGGTATTCTGAGCTTAGGCCACGGCGTGTTTTTCGGGCTTGGCGCCTATTGCATCGGCATGCACTTGATGCTGACCATCGGCACCGAGAGCGTGTACGGGAGCAACCTGCCGGATTTCATGGTCTGGAACCAGGTCAAGGAATTGCCGTGGTTCTGGAAACCGTTCTATAGCTTTCCGCTCGCGGTGGCGGGGGCGATTTTCGTCCCGGTCACGTGTGCGTCGATCTTTGGATTCCTAGCGTTTCGGAGCCGGATCAAGGGCGTCTATTTCGCGATCATTACGCAAGCGCTTGCTCTGTCCGCCTGGCTCGTCTTCAACCGCAATGAAACCAATCTTGGCGGCACCAACGGGCTGACCGACTTCAAGCAGGTGCTCGGCTTTCGGTTGAGCGATCCGGGTACCCAGCGGGCGCTGTACGTCCTCACCGTGCTTTGCCTCGGCGGGGCTTATCTGCTCTGCCGATGGATCATCACATCGCGGGCGGGCAAAGTGTTGGTGGCGGTGCGGGACAGCGAGCAGCGTGTGCTCTTCTCCGGCTATTCGCCGGCGAACTACAAGCTGTTCGTCTTTGTCGTGTCGGCCGCGCTGGCGGGGTTGGCCGGCATGCTCTATGTCCCCCAGGTCGGCATCATCACGCCGGCGCAGATCGGCGTGCTGCCGTCCTTGGAGATGGTGATCTGGGTGGCGGTCGGTGGGCGAGGCTCGCTGGTTGGGGCCATCATCGGCGCGGTCGGGGTGAATCTGGGGCGAAGCATGCTGACGAACTATTTCCCGGAGCTGTGGCCGTTCTTCCTGGGCGGGCTGTTCATTGTCGTGGTGTTGCTGTTCCCCGACGGCCTGGTCGGGGTGTTTCGAAGATTGGGCAGCGGCCGGCGGGGCTTCAATAAACACGTGGCCGTTCCTGAACCAGCGAGCAAAGGCTAACCGACAGTTAGGAGTGCTGAGTGCTGAGTTTTGAGTTTCTGAGTTGCTCTGTCCAAACTCAGAACGTAGAACTCAACACTCAGCACTCCACCGATGGTGGTGTGTGACAGAGCGTGGCTCGATCATCTATTTGGAAGGCGTCGTCGTGGACTACGATGGGTTCAAGGCGCTCAACAACCTGAACTTCATCGTCAACTACAACGAGCTGCGGGTGGTGATCGGGCCGAACGGCGCGGGAAAGACCACGTTGCTCGACGTGATTTGCGGCAAGACCAAGCCGGCCGCGGGTCGGGTGATTTTCGGCAAGGATATGGAGTTGATCGGGATGCGGGAGTACGACATCGCGGCGCTTGGGATCGGCCGGAAGTTCCAGGCGCCGTCGATCTACGGCAACCTGACTGTCTGGGAAAATCTCGATCTCTCTCTCCGTCGAAGCAGCAAGGGAGTGTTCGCGACATTGTTGGGGCAATCGACCGCGGCCGAACGAGCGCGGATCGACGAGACGCTGGAGACCATCGGGCTTCAAGACTATCCGCGCACCCGCGCCGGCTTGCTCTCGCACGGGCAGAAACAATGGCTGGAAATCGGCATGGTGATCCTTCAAGATCCGGTCTTGCTGCTGGTCGATGAGCCGGTGGCCGGCATGACCGACAAGGAAACCGAGCAGACCGGGGTGCTCTTGCAGTCTCTGGCGGAGAAGCATGCCGTCGTGGTGATCGAGCACGACATGGAGTTCGTCCGGCAGATCGCGCGGACCGTCACGGTGCTCCACGAGGGCACGGTGATTTGCGAAGGGCCGGTGGAAAAAGTGCAAGCCGATCCGCGGGTGGTCGAGATCTATTTGGGTCGCCAGAAGGTGGCGGATGTTACAGCTCACTAACGTCAACGCCTATTACGGCGAGAGCCACATTCTCCGGAACGTGTCGTTGACAGTGGAGCCGGGGCAGGTGGCCTGCCTGATGGGCCGCAACGGGGTCGGCAAGACGACCACCCTCAAGGCGATTATGGGTCTGCTGCCCGCGCGCTCGGGGCACATCATGTTTGAGGGGGCCGACATCACCAAGGAGCCGTCCGATAAACGGGCGAGGCGTGGGCTGGCCTATGTGC
Source organism: uncultured Nitrospiraceae bacterium (assembly GCA_964555285.1). Taxonomy (GTDB): domain Bacteria; phylum Nitrospirota; class Nitrospiria; order Nitrospirales; family Nitrospiraceae; genus JBBIQV01. The sequence continues at coordinate 277,684 of CAZKRM010000001.1, read as the reverse complement.
CTCAGGGGCGAGAAATTCTCCCGCACTTGACGGTCCGAGAGAATTTGCAATTGGGTTATTGGACTCGATCGGCGTCCGATAGGAACGGGTCCGAGCAGGCGGCCTTCGACGAAGTGTTCGCCCTGTTTCCCAAGCTGACCCAGATTCTTGAGCGGCCCGGCGGGGTGCTGAGCGGGGGAGAACAACAACAATTGGCGATCGGCCGTGCGCTGCTCTCGAATCCGAAAGTCTTGCTGCTGGATGAGCCGACCGAAGGGATTCAGCCCTCGATTGTCGACCAGATCGAAGATGTCATCATCGGGTTCAAGAACGCGCGCCGGTTTGCCGTTCTACTCGTGGAACAGGGGCTGCACTTTGCGGCGAGACTGGCCGATAGGTATGTGATTATGGCCAAAGGGGCGGTGGTGGCGTCGGGCAAGACATCAGAATTGAGTCAGGAACAAGTGAAGCAACATTTGGTGGTGTGAAGAGTGGCTAGGGACCTGGGCTATTTCCTTGCTCGCAGAACGCGCACGATAACACTGTGCTCGTCCGATGCGCGCAGTTGGAAATAACCCAGGCCCCTAGCCGACGATGACGCCTCTTGCCCGTCGGGGTGAGAGAGTAAGGAAGAGAGGGTCGGATTAGTGACTGTCACGATTCGCCGATTGAGAGAGTCGCGTGATTCCTCACCATTGACGAGTGACGGGGTTTGGCTATGCATCTGACACCGAGAGAGCAAGAGAAGCTGCTGATTTACGTCGCGGCGCAGTTGGCGAAGGAGAGACAAGCGCGCGGGTTGAAGTTGAATCATCCGGAGGCGGTGGCCTATATCACGGCGGCGATTCTGGAGGGGATTCGAGATGGCCGCTCGGTGTCGGAACTGATGAGTGATGGAGCGACCCTGTTGAAGCGATCCGATGTGATGCCCGGTGTGCCGGAGATGATTCCGGAGTTGCAAGTCGAAGGGACCTTCCCTGATGGTACCAAGCTGGTGACAGTGCATCAGCCGATTCGATAGAGGACTGCCGTGAAGAAGAAAGCCAAAGTGACCGGACCACAGCTCAGCGCGAAAGCGGCCTCGAAAGGGAAGTCCGTCAAAAGTCTTCAGCTCGCCGACGTGATTCCCGGTGAGATCATCCTCGGACAAGGGGACATCGAAGCATTCCGTGGGCGGCAGACGGTGGAGGTGACCGTGGCCAATACGGGAGATCGCCCGATTCAAGTCGGGTCGCACTGCCATTTCTTTGAGGCGAACCGGGCGCTGAAGTTTGATCGAGAGCAAAGTTATGGGTTCCGCCTTTGCGTGCCGGCGGGCACGGCGGTGCGGTTTGAGCCGGGGGAAGAAAAGCGTGTGACGCTCGTGGCGATCGGGGGCAATCGGGTGGCCTATGGGATGAACGGGCTGACGCATGGACGGTTGGATGATCAACACGTGAAAGAACAGGCCATCGCGCGAGCAGTCGAGTACGGCTTTATCAGCAAGAAGAGGTCGGGTTAAGTCCTGTGCTCGCGCCACCCGCACCCTCGGAAGGTGTCGGAGGATGGAGGGTCGGCCGGACCGCCCTTTGTGCTCGCAGAACGCGCACGATGAAGCTGTGCTCGTTCGATGCGCGCAGTGAAAGGACAGTCCGGCCAACCCTCCTGATCCTAGAAGCGAGGGCAGAGAGTGAAGAGGAGAACCTAGACTGATGAAAATTCCCCGCCGCCAATATAACGATCTGTACGGTCCCACTACAGGGGATCGCATTCGTCTTGCCGATACTGAGTTGCTGATCGAGATCACCCGCGATCTGACCGTGCCGGGGGAGGAGGCGAAGTTCGGCGGCGGGAAAGTGATTCGTGACGGCATGGGCCAGTCGTCTTCAGCCACGCGGGCGAAGGGGGCACTGGATGTCGTGATTACGAATGCTATTGTGCTCGATTGGTGGGGCGTCGTGAAAGCCGACATCGGGATTCGAGACGGCCGCATTGTGGGAGTCGGCAAGGCAGGCAATCCGGACTTGATGGAGGGCGTGACGAAGGGCATGGAAGTCGGGGCCTGCACCGAGGTGATCTCGGCGGAGGGGAAGATCGTCACGGCCGGCGGCATCGATACGCACATTCACTTCATCTGCCCGCAGATTATCAATGAAGCCTTGGCGAACGGACTGACTACCCTCATCGGCGGCGGCACTGGCCCGGCCACCGGCACGAACGCGACCACTTGCACGCCGGGAGCCTGGAATATCCATCGCATGTTGGAAGCGGCTGAAGGATTCCCGATCAATCTGGGGTTCCTGGGCAAGGGCAACTCCTCGTTGCCGGAGGGGCTGCGCGAGCAGGTCGAGGCCGGCGCGATCGGATTGAAGCTCCATGAAGATTGGGGCACGACGCCGGCGGCGATTTCGACCTGTCTTGATGTGGCGGAAGAATTCGACGTGCAGGTCGCGATTCACACCGACACGTTGAACGAGGCCGGCTTCGTCGAAGATACGATCAAGGCTTTCAAGGGCCGCACGATCCACTCCTTCCATACCGAAGGGGCCGGCGGCGGTCACGCGCCGGACATCATGAGGGTGTGCGGCGAGCCGAACGTGTTGCCGTCGTCTACGAATCCGACGATGCCCTTCACGGTCAATACGATGGATGAGCATCTGGACATGCTCATGGTCTGTCACCATTTGAACCCACGGGTGCCGGAAGACATTGCCTTTGCCGAGTCGCGCATTCGGCGGGAAACGATTGCTGCCGAGGATATCCTGCACGACATGGGGGCGATCAGCATCATGTCGTCGGACTCTCAAGCGATGGGGCGGGTAGGCGAAGTGATCATCCGCACCTGGCAGACGGCGCACAAGATGAAAGCGCAGCGCGGGCATCTGTCGCAGACTTCGACGGATGCGTTGTCCAATGCCAACGATAATTTTCGGGTCCGCCGTTACGTGGCCAAGTATACGATCAATCCCGCGATCACACACGGCATCGCACACGAAGTTGGATCGGTTGAAGTGGGCAAGCTGGCCGATCTCGTGATCTGGAAACCGGCCTTCTTCGGCGTGAAACCAGACATGGTGGTGAAGGGCGGATTCCTGATGTCGGCTGCGATGGGCGATCCGAACGCGTCCATCCCGACGCCGCAGCCGGTGGTGACCAGGCCCATGTTCGGGAGCTTCGGCCGGGCGCCGTATAGTACGAGCCTGACGTTCTTGTCGGGAATCGCGTTGGATCGTGAGGTGCCGAAGAGCTTGGGGCTCCAGAAACGCGCGGCGGCGGTGAAACGGTGTCGGAGCATCGGCAAACGCGATTTGAAGTTGAATGACGCGCTGCCGAAGATCGAGGTCGATCCGGAGACCTATGTCGTCAAGGCTGACGGGCAGGTGCTGAAATGCGACCCGATGGCGGTGCTCCCGATGGCGCAACGGTATTTCTTATTTTGAGGCGAGAGGCATGTCACGCGTTCTATCGCTTCTGAACGGCTTTCGCTTTATCGACAACTTTTTCCCCTCTGGCGGGTACGCGTTTTCGTCCGGCCTCGAAGCGGCGGTGCAGGGTGGAATGGTGACAAATGCGGAAGACCTGTCGCGCTACGTCATCGATCTATTGCGCTCCGGCATCGGGAGGCGTGAGGCGGTGGCTGTGGGGCTGGCGCACGATGCCGTCATCGCCGGCATTCTTGACGTTGCCCTCAAGGCCGATCGCGAACTAGACGCAATGAAGATCGGGCGTGAGTCGCGGTCGGCCGGCCGCCAGATGGGACGGCAGGTGATTCGGATTGCGGCCGATCAGCCGGCCGCCCACCCACTCTTGCAAGATTTTCGTACGGCCGTCGAGGCCGAACAGACGCCCGGTCACTTGGCGGTCAGTCTCGGGCTCACATTGGGTGCGGCCGGGTGGGGGAAGGAAGAAACCGTCGCGGCCTTTCTCTATCAGACCGCCGTGGGTCTGGTCTCCGCCGCGTTGAAACTGCTTCCGATCGGACAGCGAGAGGGACAGCGGCTGATCGGGAACTGGCTGCCGGTGATCGAGCAGGTGAGCGCAGAGGCTGCGAGCGAGAAGCAACTCACTTCATGGTCGCCGGTGCAAGACATCTACGCCATGCGACACAGTCGATTAGAGTCGCGGCTGTTCCGTTCCTGACTAATGGCTGAAAGCTGACGGCTGAAAGCTTTTTATGCACGAACACCACCATCACGGCAACGGCAAGCCGACGCTGGCTCGTGCTGCCAACATTCCGGTCATTGGCGTCGGCGGGCCGGTCGGTTCGGGGAAGACGGCATTGGTCGAGGCGCTCTGTCTGAAGCTGCGCGATCGGTACAGTCTCGCCGTCGTGACCAACGACATCTTCACGAAGGAAGACGCGGAGTTTTTGACCAGGCGAGGAGCCTTGCCGGCCGATCGCATCATCGGTGTCGAAACCGGCGGTTGTCCTCACACGGCGATCCGCGAGGATGCCTCCCACAATCAGGAAGCGCTGGACGATCTGCTCAAGCGTCATCCGGATGTCGAACTCATGTTCGTGGAGAGCGGAGGCGATAACCTGGCGGCGACGTTCAGCCCTGAGCTTGCGGATCGCGTCATCTATGTCATCGATGTAGCGGCGGGCGATAAGATTCCCCGCAAGGGCGGGCCCGGCATCACACGCTCGGACCTCCTCGTGATCAACAAGATCGATCTGGCTCCGCACGTGGGAGCCGATCTCGCGGTGATGGAGCGCGACAGCCGCCGCATGCGCGGCGAGCTGCCGTTCATCTTCACGAATCTACTCACTGGACAAGGACTCGATCGGGTGGTCGAGTGGGTCGAGCAGGGCATGCCGCAGGGGAAGGTCAAGGGTTAGGTTGAGGAGCTGATTCAGATGTTCGAAGTTCGAAGTTCGAAGTTAAAGAGCGACTCTCTGCTTGAATCGAACTGCGAACCTCGAACCTCGAACGCCTTAGAACTCTCATCCGTCGGTCGAGTCGGCGATCTCTCGTTTGAATATGAGCGCCGGGACGGTCGGACCGTCCTCGCCCGTTCCCGCAGCACAAGCCCTTGGCATCACTTCCCACCCATCGACCTGGATGAGACCGGCAGTGCCTACACGCTGCTCGTCAATCCGTCAGGCGGATTGGTGGGAGGAGATCGGCTCACGATCAATGCGAACCTGGGTGAAGGTGCCCATGTCATCATCTCAACCCCTTCAGCCAATCGGGTCTATCGCAGCCTGGGGGAGCCGGCTATCCAAACCGTGGAGCTTTCACTTGGCCCTGGGGCCATCCTGGAATGGGTCCCCGATGTGACGATCCCGTTTGCCGGATCGCGATTCCGCCAGGTGCTCCATGCCACCCTCGCTCCGGGCGCCACGATCCTCCTGTGGGACGCTGTGGCCTCCGGTCGTGTGGCGAGAGGGGAGCGTTGGCAGTTCACCAGCTTCGAGAACGAGATTCGGATGATCACGGCGTCCGGCGCATCGGTACTGGAGCGATATCGGCTCACCCCCCAAGCCGGCCCTCATCCGGTTGGCTTCGCCGGCGATTGGGACTATGTCGCGTCCCTCTTTGTCATCGGCGATGCCGTCAACGCCGAAGCCTGGAAGCGGCTGGAAGAGAGCTTGGCGACGATCCTCCATGAGCGGCACAGTCAGGTGCTGGGGGGTGTCTCCGAGCCGGGAGCTCCGGGATTGGCCGTCAAGCTGGTGGCTCGGTCGGCTCCAGACCTGAGCGCGACAATGGATGCCCTCTGGGGATCGGTTCGCAGGCATCTCTGGAGCCTACCCGCTGCGGTCTTGCGACGGTATTGACCCTGCCCAGATCCCGGAAAATGGTTTGACAGGTTTAGCGACGAATGGTACTGTGGCACCAGTTTTTGGAGACACATGGAGTCTCCGTATCTGCCTACAACAACAGTGGTAATGGACAACGACGTCCTCTGGCTCTCGTTAAGAGACCGAGGGCGTTTTTTTTTACCGCGGTCGCCATCAGCAGTCAGCCGGCAGCGATCAGCTCGAAGGGAGAATATCATCTCCTTCCTCGCATTGATGGCTGAGTGCTGATAGCTGAAAGCTGATTGCTCAGGGCTTATGATGCGCACGCTGCGGATTGCCATGGTGCAGATGAATCCCACGGTCGGGGATATCGACGGCAACGTCCGTCGGATTACCGGTTGGTTGCGCGAGGCGAAGAAGGCCAAGGCAGATCTCGTCGCGTTCCCTGAACTGGCGGTGACCGGGTACCCACCGGAGGATCTGCTGCTGAAGCCCCAGTTCGTCGCCGACAACCGGCGGGCGCTGGACGAAATCGCCGCGCAATGCCGCGGCCTGGTGGCGGTCGTCGGCTATGTCGGACAAGGGACGATGTTGGAGGCGAGACAGGAGTCGGCGGCCGTGGTGTCCGCTGGACAGCACCACCTGTACAATGCCGCCGCGATCATCGCGGATCGCCGGATCCGGTCGACCTACTGCAAATGGTTTCTCCCGAACTACGGGGTGTTCGATGAAAGCCGCTACTTCCACCCAGGCCGGCGGCTCCCGTTGTTGGCGCTCAACGGCATGACCATCGGCGTGAACATTTGCGAAGACATTTGGCTTCCGGAGGGACCCACAAGAGCTCAGGCAGCCGCCGGCGCAGATATCATTGTGAACATCAACGCCTCGCCGTTCCATATCGCGAAGGGCTACTCGCGGGAGCAGATGTTGGCGACCCGCGCCAGGGAGAACGGCGTCATCGTGACCTACACCAATACGGTCGGCGGTCAGGACGAACTCGTGTTCGACGGGAACAGTTTGATCCTGGACCACACGGGAGAGGTCATCGCGCGTGGGAAGGCGTTCGAAGAGGAGCTGATGGTCGCCGATCTTCACGTGGCCACGGTCGGTCGCGCCAGGTCGGCTCATGGGCGCAAGAAAGCCTTGTCGGCTCGAGAGGCCGCCGCAGTGGAACGAATCGAGGTCTCTCTTCCGACCACAGGGACGAGGGGGCGTCTGCTCCCTCCCTCTACGCCGGCTCTGGAGCCGCTCGAAGAGGTGTACCGGGCGTTGGTGCTCGGGGTGCGCGACTATGTGCGCAAGAACGGCTTCAAACGAGTCGTGATCGGGCTGAGCGGCGGAGTGGACTCGGCCTTGACGGCGGTGGTTGCGGTCGATGCGTTGGGACCGGAGAACGTTCTGGGGGTGTTCATGCCGTCGCCCTATACCTCCGGAGAAAGCCGTGAGGATGTGACCGAACTCGTCCGCCGGCTCTCAATCGAGATCCGCACGATCCCGATCACGACGACGTTCCGAAGCTATCTCAAGTCGCTGGCGTCCGCCTTCACGGGCCGCCGTCCCGACCAGACGGAAGAGAATCTCCAGGCGCGCATCCGCGGCAATCTGCTCATGGCGTTGTCGAACAAGTTCGGTCATCTCGTGCTGACCACCGGCAACAAGAGCGAGATGAGCGTCGGGTATGCGACACTCTACGGCGATATGGCCGGCGGCTTCGCGGTGATCAAGGACGTACCCAAGACGATGGTGTACGACCTGACGCGTCTCCGCAACCGGCGCGGCGAGTCTCCGGTGATTCCCAAGCGCATTCTCGATCGGCCACCCTCGGCGGAGCTGCGGCCCAACCAGAAAGACGAGGATAGTTTGCCGCCGTACCCGGTGCTCGATCCGATCCTCAAGGCCTATGTCGAAGAGGATCGTTCGGTCGAGGACGTTGTGCAGATGGGGTTCGACCGGGAGACCGTCGCCCGCGTCATCACGCTGGTCGATCGCAGCGAATACAAGCGTCGCCAGGCGCCGATTGGAATCAAGATCACGCATCGTGCCTTCGGCAAGGATCGCCGGATGCCGATCACGAACGGGTATCGGAGTGTGTGACGAGCGACGAATCTAGCAACAGCGGAGCCAACGCAGACTGAGGCCGGCACCGAACCAGGTTGTGCACATGGAGTGGGGAAGGAGGCCATGATGACGAGAGTGACTCGGTACGGTGTGCTGATCACGGGGGGTGTCATGAGTCCGGCCGGCTGGGCGACAGGGGCGGGGGCGCAGGAGATTGCAGGAAAGGCAATGGCCACGGGAATCGACAGCGGGGATACGGCGTGGATGCTGGCGGCCAGCGCGTTGGTCCTGGCCATGATCGTGCCGGGGATGGCCTTTTTTTATGGAGGAATGGTCCGCAGCAAGAACGTCATAGGGACGATGATCCACGTGTTTGCCATCCTCTGCCTGGTGACCGTCATTTGGGCCTTGTGCGGGTACAGCCTCGCCTTCGGGCCGGATCGTGGGGGCGTCATCGGGGGACTGGACTGGGTTGGGCTCAGCGGTGTGGGGGCCGCCCCGCATTCAACATACGCCCCGACGATTCCACACGAAACCTTCATGTTGTTTCAGTTGCTCTTTGCCGCCTTCACCCCGGCGCTCATCGCGGGTGCGTTCGCCGAGCGCATGAAATTCAGCGCGATGCTTCTCTTTACAGGTCTATGGACGATCGTTGTCTATGCCCCGTTGGCCCATTGGGTGTGGGGCGGGGGATGGTTGAGCAAGCTCGGCGCGTTGGATTTTGCCGGCGGGTCGGTGGTGCACATCGGTTCAGGCGTGAGCGCTCTGGCCTGTGCGATCGTCCTGGGAAAGCGGCACGGGTGGAGAACGGATTATATGGCTCCGCACAACCTCCCGTACGTGCTCTTGGGGGCGGGGCTACTCTGGTTGGGGTGGTTTGGATTCAACGGCGGGAGCGCCCGAGGGGCGAACGCGATTGCAGCGGGGGCGATCACCGTCACCCACCTTGCAGCAGCCAGTGCCGCGCTGGCCTGGATGACGGTGGAATGGATGCATCGCGGGAAGCCCACCGTGCTGGGGATCGCCAGCGGTGCCGTGACCGGCTTAGCCACTTCGACGGCTGGGGCCGGGTTTATTGAGCCGATCCCCGCGATGGTTATTGGAGCGGCTGCCGGCGGACTCTCCTATCTCGCAATTGTGTGGAAGGGCGAGATCGGCTATGATGACACGCTCGACGTGATGGGAACCCACGGTGTGGGCGGCATTCTGGGGATGCTGGCGACAGGGCTGTTTGCGTCTAAGGCACTCAATCCGGCCGGCGCCGACGGATTTTTCTTTGGGAACCCCGGACAGTTCGGTCTTCAGGCGGTCGCGGTCTTTTCCACGATCGTGTTCTCATTTGTCGGAACCTATGTGATCCTCAAACTTGTGGACGGCTCGGTCGGTTTGCGTGTCTCGCAAGAACAAGAAGCGACCGGGTTGGATTTGACCCAGCATAATGAGCGAGCGTATTCGTGAAGGAGCAGGTCGCTGTCCGCGCTCAGCAGTCAGTGAGCACCCCAGCGGGACATTCTTATCGAAGCTGAAGGCTGAGCGCTAAGAGCTGATCGCATCTGGCCTATTGGGAGGCAATCATGAAATTAGTTGAAGCCATCATCAAGCCATTCAAACTGGACGAAGTGAAGGATGCTCTTCTGGAGATCGGGGTCCAGGGTATGACGGTCACCGAGGTCAAGGGCTTTGGCCGGCAGAAGGGCCATAAGGAAACGTACCGTGGGCAGGAGTACACCATCGAGTTCGTGCCCAAAGTCAAGATCGAGCTCGCGGTGCAGGACGGCCAGGTGTCGCGTGTGATCGAAACGATCACGCGGACTGCGAAGACCGGCAGCATCGGCGATGGGAAGATCTTCGTGCGCGACTTGAGCGCGGTGGTTCGTATTCGCACCGGAGAGACGGGGGAGACGGCATTGTGAGCGCGTTTTACGGCATGGATGTGCCGAACAATCAGGCGGCTGACGATCGCGCGGACTCCGTCGGCACCTTACTGGCTGGGCAACGTCGGGCAATCCAGCACCGGTTGACGGCGGGGGCGTCCGGCGCGGAGATCGTCGCCGCGAACACGGATCTCGTGGACGGCTTGATCATCGGCCGCTATCGAACTGCGGTGCGGAAGGGCGGCGAGGAGTATGTCTCGGCCGGATTCCAGCACTGTTGTCTGGTCGCGCTCGGAGGGTATGGTCGGCGTGAGCTGGCGCCTCATTCGGATATCGACCTGATGTTTCTGTTCCGGTCGGAAGCGAGCCGCCTGGTCCCGGAGCTGGTGCGCCAGGTGCTGCATCCTCTGTGGGATGTCGGATTTCAGATCGGGCACAGCGTGAGGACCATACAGGATTGCATCGAGCTGGCGACGACGGACTCGACCGTGAAAACTTCGATGATGGAAGCCCGATTTCTCGCCGGCAGTCCGGAACTCTTTCAGGAATTTCACGGTCGGTATTTGCGGAAAGTCGTGGCGAAAGGGATCGATAAATATCTCGACCTGAAGCTTGAAGAGCGGCACCGCGAATACGAGAAATTCGGCGAGACGGTGTACCTGTTGGAACCGAACGTCAAAAAGAGCAAGGGCGGCTTGCGCGACCTGCATTTGCTCCAATGGGTGGGGATGGCGCGGTACCTGGCGCCCACCATTCGGGAGCTGTCCGACCGGGGTATCCTCTCGCGCTCCGATTACGTGGCGCTGGTCGAGGCCCGCGAGTTTCTCTGGCGGGTGCGGGCCTTGCTTCACGTCCACGCCGGGATGGCGCAGGAGATCCTGAATTTTGACGAGCAGGTGTGGCTGGCGGAACGGTTGGGGTTCAAGGATCAGCCGCATCTCTTAGCGGTCGAACAGTTCATGCAGCAGTATTACCGACACACGATGGGTTTGCATGAACGGTGCATGCGCTTCGTGGATCGGTGTCGAAGCGTGCCTCTCTGGCGACGGTTGGCCAGATTTTTGCCGGCGCCCAAGGTGGACGAGTATTTCGTGGTGAGGGGATCGTCCCTCACCGTGGCCGAGCACATGCGGGCTCGGGTGCTGGGAAGCCCCGCGTTGCTGCTTCGCTTGTTCGATGTGGCACGTTGCCGCCGGCTGACCATTGTGCCGCCGTTGCTGGAGGATATTCATCACCATATGGATGCGGTGTCGGAGGACGCGTATCGCACCGAGGAGGTCGGCCGGATCTTCTTAAAGATTCTGGGTGGGCCCGGGACCACGACCACGTTGGAGGCGATGCATCGGGCTCACCTGTTGGAGAAGATGATCCCCGCGTTCGCCACGGTCCGGGGGCTCATGCAGTTCAATCAGTATCACAAGTACACCGTGGATGAGCATAGCCTGTTGGCCGTCGGCCGAGCCGAAGCGTTGGAACAGGATGCCGGGGTATTGGGCCAGGTCTACCGCGAGATCAAACGGAAGGACATCCTGCACTTGGCGGTCCTGCTGCACGATTTGGGGAAGGGGCAGGAAGAGGACCATAGTGAAGTGGGAAAGCGGATTGCCGAGCAAGCCGCTGTGCGTTTGAGGTACGACGAGCAGGAGACGCGCACCCTGGTGTTCCTCGTCCATCGGCATCTCCGCATGGCGCATACGGCGTTTCGGCGCGATCCCCACGATGAGAAAGTGCTGCTGCCGTTCGCTCGGGAGGTGGGTACGCCGGAGGTCCTGCGCAAGCTCCTCGTCCTCACGGCCGCCGATATCGCCGCAGTCGGTCCCGGAGTATTGACGAAATGGAAAGAGTCGTTGCTGATCGAGCTGTATCTGCGGACGATTCAGGAGGTGTCCGGCGAGCGGGAAGCGTCGGATGCCCCGGAACGGCTGAGGAAGATCGCGGCGGATGTGCTGCAGCAGCCTGCGTTGGCAAGTGAATCGGAGATCGATGCGACATGGGTCGAGTCGCAGCTCCGGCAATTCCCTCTGCGGTATGCGTATGGGACGGCGCCGAATCGGATCGCAGCCCATCTGGCAGTCATCCGCCGGTTGACTGCCGGCGATGTCCTGGTCGACGGCGACTTTAACGCGTCCCTTGGTACGTGCGAGTATGCCGTGGTGACCTTCAACGATCTGATCCCCGGCATCTTCTCGAAGATCGCGGGCGTCATGGCTGCGAGCGGGTTGCAGATTCTCGACGCGCAGATTCTGACCCGACACGATGGGGTCGTCGTGGATACGTTCCAGGTGGCCGATCCGGATTATCGTGAAGCGCCGCCGCGGGATCGACAGGTCGCCATTGCGGAGACGATTACGGCGGTCTTGAAGGGTCGCGAGACGATCGAGGAGCTCATGCGGCGCAGCACGCGGCTCCCGATCGGGCGGTCTCTTCCGGCGCATCGCCGGCCCACCGAGGTGCGGCTCGACAACGAGACGTCCGAGCGGTTTACCATTCTCGACGTCTTTGCGGATGACCGGCAGGGGTTGCTGTATGCGATTACCAATGCGATCTTCCAGCTCGGCCTCTCGGTGCACGCCGCGCGCATCTCGACCAGGCTGGATCAGGCGGCCGACGTGTTTTACGTCACGGATGGAGAGGGACGGAAGATCGAGGACCCTGCTCAACTCGAGCGGATTCGGACGGGTGTCCATGATGAAATCGATCGGTTTCTTGGGGCGAAGGCGGCATAACTAAACGAGGGCATTCTCACAGTGTCATGTGTGGAGCCTGAAAGGAGGAGGGGATGAACGTTCGGGAGGTGTTGGAGTTTGCAAAGAAGAACAAGGTCCAGATCGTTGATTTGAAATTCGTGGATTTGCTCGGCACGTGGCAGCATTTCAGTATCCCGGTATCGGAACTCAGCGAGGATCTGTTCAAAGACGGGTCCGGGTTCGATGGATCATCCATACGGGGCTGGAAAGCGATCAACAACAGCGACATGCTGGCCATGCCCGATCCGAATACGGCCTGCTTGGACCCGTTTGCCGCCGTGCCGACCTTGAGCATGGTCTGCAACACGGTCGATCCGATCACGCGCGAAAACTACGACCGCGATCCACGGTTCATCGCGCAGAAAGCTGAACAGTATCTCAAGAGCACGAAGATCGGCGACACGTCCTTTTGGGGGCCGGAAGCCGAGTTCTTCATCTTCGATCATGCGCGGTACGATCAGACGAGTCACAGCGGCTACTACTATATCGATTCGGAGGAAGGCGTCTGGAACATGGGCCAAGAGGGGATCAATCTGGGCGGGAAAATCCGCCCCAAGGAAGGCTACTTCCCCGTGGCGCCGACCGACACGCAGCAAGATATCCGTAGCGAGATGATTCTGGAGATGGAAAAGGCCGGTATTGCAGTCGAGAAGCATCACCACGAGGTCGCGACCGCGGGGCAGGCGGAAATCGATGTCCGTTTCGATTCGCTCCTCAAGATGGCGGACAAGATGATGATGTACAAGTACATCGTCAAGAACGTGGCCCGCCGGCATGGGAAGACGGTCACGTTCATGCCGAAGCCCATCTTCGGAGACAACGGGTCCGGCATGCACACCCATCAGAGTATCTGGAAGGACGGGAAGCCGTTGTTTGCGGGGAAGGAATACGCAGGCGTCTCGCAAATGTGCCTCCATTACATCGGTGGGATTCTGAAGCATGCACCGGCGCTCGCCGCATTCACGAACCCGACGACGAACTCGTATAAGCGGCTGACGCCCGGCTTTGAAGCGCCGGTCCTGTTGGCCTACTCGAGTCGCAACCGGTCTGCGGGGATCCGAATCCCGATGTACTCGCCGAGCCCTAAAGCCAAGCGGATCGAAGTGCGGTTCCCGGATCCGGCCTGCAATCCCTACATCGCCTTTCCAGCGATGCTTATGGCCGGTCTCGACGGGATCGAGAACAAGATCAATCCGGGAGAGCCGGGTGAAAAGGATCTGTACGATCTGGAGGCCAAAGAAGCCGCCAAGATTCGCACGATGCCCGGCAGCCTGGACGAAGCCCTCACGCATCTCGAAAAGGACCATCAATTCCTGCTCAAGGGCGGGGTGTTCACGGAGGATCTGATCGAAACCTGGATCGGCTACAAGCGGAGCAAAGAGGTGGATACGCTGCGCTTGCGGCCGCATCCATACGAGTTCTTCCTCTACTACGACGCGTAGGCGATCGTGTCGCCGGCTCGTTCCCCCCACGCAGGGGGCTTGAGCTGCAATGCGGTTCGTGCTACAAGGAGAACGTCGGTTGCGGCGACAAGGGCGTTTCCGCTTCTGGCTCCGGGAAACTGATCGAGAACGGACAACGGCGTCCTTTCCCTTCGTTGGGGGAAGGACGCCTTTTTGTTTTGAATATCCGGCGATTTGGAAGAGAATAGGGTCGCAGTCGTTCCGAGTTCCGGAGAAACGACGGCGCGCAAACGACAAGCAACAACTCTCGCAGCGAGGGTACTGTGTGCATGCAGCATGGCATGCACGACCGAGGAGGGCACGATGACGGACAAAACGAACACATCGCCGATTCCGGAGGAGCCCGACACGAGGTTGACCCCGGAGGCCCTTTCGTCCGAGCAGTATTGTAACCGAGCCGTGGAGCAAACGGTGATTGCGGCGGTCCTCAGGGCGGCTCCCCCCTCGCGCCGACAGTTCCTGACAGGACTTGGCACCGCGGCTCTGATGGCGGTCATCGGGGAGGTGCTCCCGTGGGACAGGATGAAAGCGTTTGCCGCCGATCCGGTGGGCAAGCCGGAGAAGAAAGACGTCAGTATCGGTTTTATTCCGATTACGTGCGGGACGCCGATCATCATGGCGGAGCCGCTGGGCTTCTACAAAAAGCATGGGCTCAATGCGTCGGTCAAACGCGCGGCGGGCTGGGCGATGATCCGCGATTGGACCGTGAATAAGGAAGTCGATGCGGCGCACATGCTGACTCCGATGCCCTTGGCCATCACGCTCGGGGCTGGGTCGGTGCCGACTCCGATTTATATGCCGGCGGTGGAGAACATCAACGGCCAGGCCATCACGTTGCACGTGAAGCACAAGGACGTCAAGACCGCGGCTGATATGAAAGGGTTCCGCTTCTGCGTGCCGTTCGATTTCTCGATGCACAATTACCTGCTCCGTTACTTTCTCGCCGAGGGCGGGGTACATCCGGACAAGGACGTGCAGATCCGGGTGGTGCCGCCGCCCGAAATGGTCGCGAACTTGAAGGCCGGCAACGTGGACGGGTATCTGGGGCCGGACCCGTTCAATCAGCGGGCGGTCTACGAGAACGTCGGATTCATCTACAAACTGTCGAAGGAAATCTGGGATCGGCACCCCTGTTGCGCCTTTACCGTGACGAAAGAGTTTGCCCTCGGCTATCCGAATACGTTCCTCGCGATGTGGCGGGCGATCGTGGATGCCACCCACTATGCGTCCGATCCAGCGCATCGCAAGGAAATCGCCGCCGCGATCGCGCCGACGAATTATCTGAATCAACCGGTGACCGTGCTGGAGCAGGTGTTGACCGGCACGTACGCCGATGGACTGGGGAATATCAAGAAAGAGCCGAACCGTATCGACTTCGATCCCTACCCGTGGCATTCCATGGCCATCTGGATACTCACTCAAATGAAGCGGTGGGGGCACCTCAAGGGCGAAGTGAATTACAAAGCGGTGGCCGAGCAGGTGTACCGGGCGGCGGACTGCGACCGCATCGCCAAGGAACTCGGGTATCCGACGCATCAGGCCGCCTCCATGAAACATACGATCATGGAGAGGGTGTTTGATCCGGACCAGGCAGACGCGTACGTCAAGAGCTTCAAGATTCACAGCATGTAGAAACGAGTAAAAAGGCACACGTTATCCTTCCGGAGGAGCGATGGCAGGGGAGGCAAAAGGCAATCCGTTGTTGATCTCGGGATTCCTGCTCGTGGTCTTTCTACTCGGGTGGCATGCCTTGACGATTCGTCCGTCATTTCATGCGAGCGGTTTGACGGAGGAGCAACTGCAGTTGATGGAGTTCAACGGGGATATCGTCCGAACGGCCGACGGAGCATACACCTGGAATCCGGAGAAAGAAAAAGTCAAAGGTATCCCCGGCCCGATCGCGGTGCTGGAGAAGGCGCATACGGAGCTGGCCGAAGCGTTCGTGAAGAAGGGCACCAACGACCACGGCATCGCCTATTTGGTGATGTATACCGTCTCGCGGTTTGCCGGCGGTTTTCTCGCAGCCTCGGTGGCCGCCGTCATGCTGGGGGTTCTCTTGGGGTTGAATAAGGTGCTGTTCCGCGCGGTGAATCCGTACATTCAAATTCTCAAGCCGATTTCTCCTCTGGCGTGGATGCCGCTGTTGCTCTACACGGTCAAAGATCCGAAGTGGACGGCGGTGCTCGTGGTCTTCATGGCGGCGCTCTGGCCGACCCTGGCGACGACGGCGTTCGGGGTCGGTTCGTTGCGCAAGGACTATCTGCATGTCGCTGCGATTCTGCAGCTCTCCTGGTTCAAGCGGCTGTTCAAGGTGATCCTGCCCGGTGCCGCGCCGACCATCGTGAATGGGTTGCGCATCTCGTTCGGCAGCGCGCTTGTAGCGGTGGTGCCGGCCGAGATGTTGCTGGGCGAGTTAGGAGTCGGTTATCTGAGTTGGATCGAGTGGAACAACCTCGATATTGCCGGCGTGATCTTCGCCATTCTGGTCGTCGGTGTCGTGGGTGTCATCTTGGATTCCGGCTTCAATAAACTCGCCGGCCTCGTGACGTATCAGGACTAAGCCGATGTCGTTTCTCGTCGTCGATCATGTGAGCAAGTATTTTCCAAGCCCATCCGGGACGGGCCATGTCTGTATTTTTAAAGATGTCACCATCAAGATCGACAAAGGCGAATTCGTCACCACGATCGGACACTCCGGATGCGGCAAAAGCACCTTGCTGAACATCATTGCCGGTCTGGAAGTGATGTCGGAGGGGGGTGTCATCCTCAATGGACGGGAGGCGTCCGGCCCAGGGCTGGATCGAATGGTCGTCTTCCAGAATTTCGCGTTGATGCCGTGGATGACCGTGTTTCAGAATATCGCCCTTGCGGTGCGGTCGGCTTATCCGGACTGGAGCCGCGAGCAGGTGGCCGCCCATGTCCACAAATATATTACGCTGGTGGGCCTCAAGGGGGCGGAGGATCAGCGGCCGACCGCGCTCTCGGGTGGGATGAAGCAACGAGTGGGATTGGCCAGAGCCTTCTCCATCGAACCTCAAGTGCTGCTGTTGGATGAGCCCTTTGCCCAGATCGATGCCTTGACGCGAGGAGTCATTCAAGAAGAACTGGTTCAAATGTGGAACACGACCCGCAATACCGTGTTCATGGTGACGCACGACGTGGATGAGGCGATCTTGTTGTCG
Source organism: uncultured Nitrospiraceae bacterium (assembly GCA_964555285.1). Lineage (GTDB taxonomy): Bacteria > Nitrospirota > Nitrospiria > Nitrospirales > Nitrospiraceae > JBBIQV01. Next base: position 260,656 of record CAZKRM010000001.1, on the reverse strand, counting down.
GACCGGATTCTCCTCATGACCAACGGCCCGGAGGCGCGCATCGCAGAGATCGTCGAGGTGACGATCCCGCGCCCTCGCTCGCGAGAGTCGGTCATCGAGCATCCGCATTATTATAAGATCCGCAACCACATCATTCATTTTTTGGTGCGTCACGCCAAACATGAGGCGGGGAACGATGGAGCAGCGCCGGATCACTCGAAGGACGGAACTTCAGTGGTCGTGAATTTTGAGAAGGAGGCCTTGGCGCTGCACTGACGGGGTGTCGGGAGCATACGTTCAACGAGGAGGGAGCCGATGGACACGAAGCGGGCGCGCGATGTCATTAAGGCAAAGAGACTGGCGAAGAAGGTCACCATCGTGGAGGTGGCCAAGGCGGTCGGAAAAAATCCGACGTTCGTCGCAGCCGCGTTGACCGGCAATCACCGGCTGACATCGGAGGAAGCCGCAAAAGTCGGCCAGATGCTCGATCTGGACCACGAGCTCACGCAGTCCCTGAGCAAGTTCCCGGTGCGGGCGGATTTTCCGAACACGACCGATCCGTTCAAGTATCGATTGCTCGAAATCATCGGGGTGTACGGCGATGCGATGCGGGACATGGCGAACGAAATGTTCGGCGACGGCATCATGAGCGCGATCGATTTCACGATGGACATGGAAAAAGTGACAGGGAGCCAGGGCGAGGCCCGTTGCAAGATTACGCTGAACGGGAAGTGGCTGGAGTACAAGACGTTTTGATCATTCGTGGAGTGACAGTTGTGCGGCGGGGTCTCCGTCGCACGGGGGCATGAGTGAGCGACGCCGACACAGATCAAGAAGGAGCATGTATGGGCACAGGGAAGCGGACGATCAGGGGATTCGCACTGCTGTTCTGCATCGCGCTGTTGGTCAGCGCGATCAGCGGGTGGGCACAGGAAACGGTGTCATCCGTATCCTCGGTTGTCTCGCCGGTGCCGGCTGCGATCAGTGCGGGTGACACCGCCTGGGTTCTGGCCTCCTCGGCGCTGGTCCTCATGATGATCGTCCCGGGGCTCGCCCTATTTTATGGCGGGCTGGTCCGCAGCAAAAACGTGTTGGGCACGGTTATCCATAGCTTCATCATTTTGTCGCTGTTGAGCATACTCTGGATACTCATCGGCTACAGTCTGGCGTTCGGGCCGGATGTCAAAGGGATGATCGGCGGGCTCGACTGGATCGCGTTACGTGGCGTCGGACTCACCCCGCATCCCACCTATGGGCCGACCATTCCCCATCAAGCCTTCATGGTGTTTCAGCTCATGTTCGCAGCGATCACCCCGGCGCTCATTACGGGCGCCGTTGCGGAGCGCATGAAGTTCAGCGCGCTCCTGCTGTTCACCGTCTTGTGGTCTCTTCTCGTGTACGCGCCGATCGCGCATTGGCTGTGGGGGGGTGGATGGCTGGGAAAGTTGGGGGCGCTCGACTTTGCCGGGGGCGCCGTCGTGCATATCAGTTCGGGCATGGCCGCGCTCGTCTGTGCGCTGATGCTGGGGCCACGTCAGGGATACGGCACCGAATATATGGCGCCGCATAGTCTTCCGTTGACGCTCCTTGGAACCGGGCTTCTGTGGTTCGGCTGGTTCGGCTTCAACGGCGGCAGCGCGCTCGGCGCGAACTCCGTGGCTGTGGCGGCATTTCTGGCCACGCATGCGGCGGCGGCGGCGGGGGCAGCCTCTTGGATGCTGGTGGAATGGGTCCATCGAAAAACGCCGACCGTTCTAGGTGTGGCCAGCGGCGCCGTCGCGGGTTTGGCCACGGTCACGCCTGGGGCCGGCTACATCGGGCCTTTCTCCGCGCTCCTGATCGGTCTGATCGCCGGAGGGTTGTGCTATGCGGCGATTCTGTGGAAGGGGAAGTGGGGGTACGACGACTCGCTCGACGTCGTGGGGATTCATGGGGTCGGGGGAGTCGTCGGGATGTTGGCGACGGGATTGTTTGCCAGCAAAGCCATGAACGTCGGAGGCGCCGACGGTCTCTTCTTCGGCAATCCGCTCTTGTTCGGGAAGCAAGCGCTCGCGGTTCTCGCCGTGGCCCTGTTTTCCTTGGTTGGAACCTACGCCATTCTCAAAGGGGTGGACCGTCTGCTCGGACTGCGCGTCACGGTGGAAGAAGAGCGAATGGGGTTGGATTTGAGCCAGCACAACGAGCGAGCCTACTCATGACACGCGACGCGGAAGTCCTGTCGTGGGAATTGTGGAAGGAAGCGGAGCTGCCGATGATCGATGAGCGTGCCGTACGGTCCGGCATGAGGTGGGCGCAAGCGTATCTCGCCGTGGACCGATTGGGTCGGTCGGGAGTGGTCGCGAGTCATTCGACGGATCGCACGTATGCGGTCTCGCGCAACCGAGGAATCGCCTGATGTCCGATCACGACCTCACACTCTGGCGTCTGCTCTCGACGATGTTGGTGATGCTGACGCTCCCGGGCGTGGCGCTGTTCTATGGCGGGATGGTGCGGAAAAAAAATGTCTTGAACACCGTGGGGCTTGTCTTTGCCGCGCTCGTGCTGGCCTCGCTCGAATGGCTGCTCGTGGGAGAGGCGTTCACGTTTGGCCGTGAGGCAGGCGATGTGACAGGGGGCCTGTCGAGCGAGGGATGGTTGTATCACACCATGACTGCCGCGCTCGCGCTGGCGCTGGTGGCGGGAGCCCTCGTCGAACGAATTAGGTTTTCGTTCTTCCTCATCTTCGGCGTTCTGTGGCTGGGACTCGTGTACGGCCCGATTGCGAATTGGCTCTGGGGCGGCGGGTGGCTCGCAAACCTTGGGAGCCTCGATTTCGGCGGCGGGGCGGTCATCCACATCAGCGCGGGGGTGGCCGCGTTGGCGGCCGCGATCGCGATCGGTCCACGCAAAGGATATGGGCGGGTCGAAATGATGCCGAATCATTTGCCGCTCTCGCTCTGCGGGGCCGGCTTTCTGTGGGTCGGATGGTGTGGTTTCTCGGCCGGTCCCGGGCTGACGCCGATGACGACCGTCACCGGCGCCTTCGTGGCGATTCAGGTTTCGGCGGCAGCGGCCGCGTTGGCCTGGATGGCGGTCGAATGGCTGCAACGGGACAAGCCGACTGCCTTGGGGATGGTGAGCGGGGCGGTGGCTGGACTCGTGGCCATCTCGCCGGCGGCGGGCTATGTGGGGCCGCTGTCGGCAGTGGTCATCGGAATCGGGGCCGGCGGGCTCTGCTACATGGTCGTGAACTACGTGAAGCCCATTCTAGGCTATGACGACTCGCTGGATGTGTTCGGCATGCATGGGGTCGGAGGAACGTGGGGCATGATTGCGACAGGCCTCTTCGCGTCGACCGAGGTGAATCCGGACGGGAGCGACGGGTTGTTCTATGGCTATCCCTACCAGTTCTTTGCGCAATTAGTCGCCGTGCTGGCGGTGTGGGTCCTGGCCGGAGGGATGACGATCGTCCTGCTGACAATCCTCCGCCGAATCGTGTCGCCGCGTGTAGATGAGGAGGCCGAGATCATGGGGTTGGATCTGACCCAGCATGGGGAGAAAGGATACACAGGGTAACTCATGGCGATCATTCACGACGATGTTGGGCGGCGCCGGTTTCTCAGTCAAGCTGTGATGGGCTTTGGGGTGTTGTTTGGGATGGGCACCCTGGCGCTCCGCTTTGCACAGTTTCTGATTCCCAGCCAGAAGTCGAAACACTATTCGACGGTGCTGATCGGAGCAGAGTCACGGATTCCGTCCGGCGATGCGGTCCCGATGGATCTCGGTGGCCACAAAATTCTGGTCCTCAAGACCGAGGAAGGTGTGGTGGCGTTTTCCAGACGTTGTACCGACCTCGGATGTCTCGTGTCTTGGAACAAAGAGCGGGAGCAGTTTGTCTGCCCCTGTCACCAAGGTGTCTACGACAAGACCGGTCTGAACATAGCCGGCCCTCCACCGCGCCCGCTGGATCGCTTCGAGATCGTCAAACGAGGGGAACAATTGTACATCAACCTGCAAGTGTAGAGTTCTGAGTTCTGAGTGTTGAGTCGGCAACTCAGAACTCAGAATTTCACCCGAAGGGTAGGTCAATGTCATCACGAGCACCACAGACTCCGGCTGCCAAGGCCGAACAGGAACCTGGCGGAAAAAGCTGGATCGATTACATTCAGAAAGATCTGCCGCAACACCTGGACTGGTGGCCGTACACGCTGGGGGCGATTCCGCTGACCCTCTTCGGTCTCTTGGTCGGAACGGGCCTGCTCCTGACGTTCTACTACGTGCCCTCGCCTGAGAAGGCGTACGAAAGCGTCGAGCAGATTACGAACGAGGTGTATTTGGGCTGGTTCGTTCGTGGGCTGCACAAGACGTCCGTCGACCTCATGATTCTGTTTTTGCTGTTCCACGTGATCCGGGTGTTCATCACGCGCGCCTATCGGACGCCAGGCGAGCTGAAGTGGGTCACCGGATCGGTGGTGTTGTTGGTCACCTTTGCCATGGGGTTTACAGGCTACTCGCTGGTCTATGACAACGTGTCCTACTGGGGGATGACGGTCGTGACGAGCCTCTTGGGAACCTTGCCGATCGTCGGAACTCCGCTGATGTATCTGCTGCGGGGAGGCGAAGAGGTCTCGGGCGGCACGCTGTTGCGGCTCTATGACCTGCATACCAAGCTGCTCCCTGTGCTGCTCGCCGGTCTTGTGATGGGGCACGTGCTGGTTGTGCGATTGATCGGCTTTGCGGATGTGAAAGGGAGCCGCGGGTTCCATCCTTTCTATCCGGAGCATACCTTGACGATGGGCGCCATCGCGGTGGGGCTGCTGGTCCTGATTGTGGATCTGGTGATGATATTCCCCCCGACGTTGGGTCCGCCGGCCAACCTTCAGGAGGTCGCCTCCGACGTCTCGCCGCCCTGGTACTTCTCGGCTCCGTTCATGTGGATTACGTTGCTCCCCGGCCCTGTGGCGCTGTGGAGTCTCCTCGGCGGCGCCGGGCTGTTTGTGACGTACCCATTCGTGGATCGTGAATTGTCGCGGCGCGGATGGCCGATGGACCTTATCAATGCAATCGTCGGAACGCTGGTAGTTCTTGGAGTTGTGGCATTGATGGTGCTGGATACGAGGATATAGAAGGAGGCATCTATGCAAGACCCTGGCGAAGAGCGGGCTGAACAAGAAGGCCGCGCGCAGAACGGGAAACTCAACTTTTCCCGGTACATGATCGGCGGGCTGTGCCTGGTGTTGTTCCTCGCGCTGACGGGGGTCGGGTACATCCAGGTCGAAGAGCGGCGTGGCGGTGGGATTCGACCGTTTATCTCCGTTGAGAACAAGCGGTGCATCGATTGCCATACGGCCAAAGATGTGGCGGTCGGCGGCATCAACGACTGGAAGGTCAGCAACCATGCGCCCAAGGGCATTGGTTGTGTGGAGTGCCACCGCGCCGAGAAGGACGACGCGGATGCCTATGACCATGAAGGTACGCTGATCTCCACGCTGGTGACGCCGAAAGATTGCATGCGCTGCCACGACAAGGAGGCCAAGGAATTCGGCAAGTCCCACCATGCGAAGGCGGCGCAATTCATCGGCTCGCTTGATAATTTCCTGGGCAATGTGGTTGAAGGACCGGAGGTGGGCACCACCGGATGTGCCGGCTGTCACGGAAGCGTGGTGAAGGTCATGGAAAAGGGGAAGCTGCATCCGGCAACGTGGCCCAACTCGGGAATCGGCAGGGTGAACCCGGATGGGTCCAAGGGCACGTGTTCGGCTTGTCATGCGCGGCACAGCTTCTCTGTCGCTCAAGCCCGGCAGCCGGAGAGCTGCGGGCGTTGCCATATGGGACCGGATCATCCTCAGATCGAGGCCTATTACGAGAGCAAACACGGCGTGATGTTCACGGCGAACAAAGAGAAGATGAAGCTCGGCCAACCAAAAGAGAAGTGGCTGCCCGGCAAGGATTATCTCTTTCCCACCTGCGCGACCTGCCACATGAGTGCGACCGGCACGCAGGAGGTGACGCACGACGTGGGGGATCGTATCAGTTGGACGTTGCGTCCGGTGGTCTCGACGCGGCTGGAGAATTTCGAAGATCGACGAAAGGCCATGACGCAGGTGTGTTCCTCCTGCCATAGCGCAGAGATTGTGGAACGGTTCTTCACGCAAATGGACAGCGGCGTGACGCTCTATAATGAAAAATTCGGGAAGCCGGCGAAGCTGGCGATGGATCGGCTGAGGGAACTCGGGAAGATCACGCCGACGCCGTTCGACGAAGAGATCGAATGGGTGTTCTACGAGCTGTGGCACCATGAAGGCCGACGTGCTAGGCACGGGCTCTCCAAAATGGCTCCCGACTTTGTCCATTGGCAAGGCTTCTATGAAGTCGCCAAGCATTTCTATACGAAGTTCCTGCCGATGGTGCGCGAGCTCTCGCCGGCAGTCGCCAAGGATCTCCTTGCACAGGAAAGCCACCGATGGGTGGAGAAGGGGTTGACGAAAGAGGAGATCGCCCAAATGTTGGAGTTCTACGACAAGGAGATGCAGGGGAAGCGCGGCGGAGGATGAGGGGCAGGGTGGCCTAGCCGCCCTTTATGTTCGCGCACCCCGCACCCTCAGAAGGGTGCTCGGTGGACGCGCGCAGTCTAAGGGCAGTCTAGGCCACCCTGCTTGGAGAGAATGAAGAAATATGAAGACAGGCAGGCGGCGTTGCTGCGAGAACAATCACCTATCCTCGAATTCCTTGACTCCTATCCTTTTTGGATTAGGCTATGTTTTAGAAAGATCCTGCCCTCGATTTGGCACCGATGTCGCTCGCCGCTACGGATGGAGGTCACCATGAATGCCACCCTCAATTTCCCCAACCTGTCGCTGTTGACGGACGAGAAGCTTGTCGCGGAGTTAAAAAGGAGGGGTCCCCTGACCATTGAGGAGCTATCGTCCCAATCCGGGCTGAGTTGGGCTCAAATGTTTGCCGCCGTCGACCGGTTGAGCCGCGCGGGGCACGTGTTGTTGCGGCGCATGGGACCGGAGTACTTGGTGGCCTATCATCGGCCGCACTGATCGGAGCATCTTCGTCACTCTGGGTCTGAATCTGTCCCTCGTTTCTCCTCGGTTGCCCACCCGCTTCTGTGTTCCTAATTCCGCTCGTTCCTGCGTTGTCTTCAAGGGGTGTCTCAGTGACCCTTCGACTGCGCGCATCGGACGAGCACAGTTTTATCGTGCGCGTTCTGCGAGCATAAAGGGTCACTGAGACACCCCACCTCCCTTCCTCTTGAGCGCCTGTACCTGATGCGCTATCCTCTGCGTACGATCAAGGAGTGTGGAATGATGTCCAAGAAAGTGAAGGCCGGATTTGCGCGAGGGGTGTTTGTGAATCGACACATTGAGCGGTTTCGCGAGCTGTTGGAAAAGTTCCAGCCATTCATTCTGAACTCCAAGTGAAGCGTGATGTGCTCGCGACGCGTCACGGGGCGCTCGACGGTCGCGCGTTGGAACACATGAAGGTGGCTGACTATATGTGCCACGATGTGCGGAGCGTCCATCGAGCGGCCACGATCAAGGAGGCGGGGCGGCTTCTTCAGAAGTGGAAGGTCGGCTCGCTCTTGGTGGACGATGGCTCGCGCTACATCGGGATCATCACCGACACGGACCTGAGCCGCAAGGCCGTGTCGCGCGGGCTCGATCCCAACACGACGACGGTGACGGCTTGCATGAGCAAGTCAGTCGTGACGATCGAGGACAGCGAGCCGCTCACGTCCGCCATTGCATTGATGAAACAACACGGCATTCGTCACCTGCCGGTGACCGAAGACGGGACGATCATCGGCGTGCTGTCGGTGTCGGATTTGCTGAGGGCGTATGGCGATGTCACTGGATGGGGAGAGGGCTGAGGGGGCCACGCGCCGTCGTTACAGCGCGCCGAACCGGTCGTGGAAAAACCGGGCGGTCGTTGTCATGTGGTGTTCGATGTCCGATTGCAAATGCCGCGCGCCGGTCTGCCAATCCTCGGTGCTGTAGCCGACCCGCCTCGCCAGGAAGATGAATTCATCCGAGTCCGTTGACGGCAGCACCAAATCTTTCGCATGCCCTCGCACCATCCGTAATCCATCGATCAGCATCCGGATAAACAGATAGGCCGTGCGGAGATCGTCCCCGGCTGATCGGGGCAGAATTCCCGCTTCGACCAACGCGGCCAGCGCTTGAAGGGTGTTCGGGGTTCGCAGCGATCGATGTGCATGGCCGTGCATCAACTGTAGATATTGCACGGCATATTCGAGATCGATCAAGCCACCAGGGCTGTACTTTAAGTTGATGGTTCCACGCTCCAGCAACTGTGTGAGCTGTTGGCGTCGGAGGTCCAGCGCTGTCGCCAGGTCCCACGGTGCTCCGCTATACACATAGGCGTCCCGGTGTTCCTCTACGTGTCGTCCGAGCGTCTCGTCTCCTGCAGCATGCCGCAACTTGATCAGGGCCTGGCGCTCGAACGGCGCACTGAGCCCGGAGGGGCTGTAATACTCACGGATTTCGTCCAGCGCATTGGCCAGCGATCCCTTCCCGCCGTGAGGCCGTAGTCGGACGTCGAGGTGGAAGATGCCCTCCTGCTTGGCTTCGATCCACTGGAGGAGCATCTGCGCCAGTCGCTCGAAATACTCACTGTTGTCAATCCCGTGTCGTCCACCGGTCCGGCCGGAGCCGCCATAGACAAACAGTACTTCGATGTCCGAGGCATAGCCCAGCTCTCTCCCTCCGAATTTGCCGAGGCCCAGGACAGTGAAGGGACAGGACCGGCGATCGGCCAGGCGTGGCGGCCCATACTGGCGCTCCAGCGCGGCCTGGCAGTCCAGGACGCTGCGGGCCATGATGACTTCGGCAAGCTCCGTCAGCGCGAACGAAAAGTCCGCAAGACTCGTCGCAGGGTCGAGGATGTGCTTCATGTCAATGCGGAAGAGTTCCCGGTCTTTGAACCGATTGAGCGCGGCCTTCTTGGCCTCGTCGGTCTTCCCTTTGCTTACGACGCGATCCAACTCTTTTCGTAGCGTCGCTTGCGGTTTGATGAGCAGCGCATCGCGAAAGCCGTGGAGCATGGGTAACAGATTGCCATGCTGGCGCCGGAGAAAATCCTCCCAGAGAAAATCGCTTGCGCCGAGCAAGCGTGCCAGCAAAGGGAACGACTTCTTGTCGCTGATGAAGTCGAGGGCCTGCTTGGCGTGCGAGGCCTTTGGGTCGTCGACGATCAGATCGAGGAATTGGTCGAAGGCTTCAAGGGCCTTGGCAGGATCGGGTGCCCACGTCAACGCATGGGTGAATTGCTTGATGAGCACGGCGGTGAGTCGAAGCTGCTGCTGGTCTTTGGGATCCACCAGCTTCTGGCCGTAGCGGTTCCGCACGAAGAAGCGATCGTGCAGTTTGGCGCCGATGTTCTCAAACTGCGCTTTGGTGATATAGACGTTGCGCATGGCCAGCGCGTTGGCAAAGGCATAGAGGAAGGCGGGGGTATCGTCGGAGCGGATGTCCATGATCGTGTCGGTGGGGGACCGGCTGTTGTCGAACGCGATCTGGACGGTGTGAAGCAGGCCGCTGAACGACGCGCGTTGTTTCCCTAAGCGTTCGATCAAATGCCGATTGACCTGCTGGCGGGCCTCCTCGAACTGTCCCGTGTCGAGCAACTGAATCATGCGGGTCAGTTCCCGGTCCAACCGCTGCCGGTCGATCGTTGTGAAGGTCGTGCCGGCGACGGGTTGAACGCTGAAGACATCCACGATTTTCTTGCGGCTGAGCCCGGCTCGCGTGTTCGGCCTGGCACGCGGCGGCCGTCCGGTCGCGGCGCGTTCCGAGGGGACCGCATCGGCAAAGGTGTAGATTTGTCCTTCCTCAATGTTCAGGCCAAATGCCGAGAGCAGGCCGCAGATCGTTGCGAATTCGGAGAAGTAGTCGTAGGCGACGACGACGATGTCGATGCGACGGTCCGGCCGCTGCATCACCAAGAGTTGGCATGGGTGGTCGAGGTCGAGTCGGTCGGCCAACTCAATGTGCTGCGCGATCTCCTCGGGCGTGAAACGCTCAAAGTAATCCAGGTCCATCCGCGACACGAAATCGCGAAGGATGTCCGCTTCGACCTCTCGGCAGAGCGGCGTGAGTCGATCGAGCAGGTGATTCCTGATTGGGCGCGGCTCGCTCATCGGTGGAGGCAGTATACTCGAACGGCTGTTCGTTGTGCGCGGTGACAGGCCTCAGTATAATGCCTCGCCATGACCATCCGTGCCGGCGTGACGCGCCGACAGACACAGTTCCGGGCGCGGCATGCGCGCTCCGCACCGACTCGGCCTGATCCCGCTCCGCTCCTGCTCGCGTCGGGGCTCGATGCGGCGCAGGTGGCGGGTCTCCTCACCCCGTACGGTATTCGCGACAGCGCACAGGCCGATACCAATATCCAGGCCATGGCCGGCGAGCCGCACACGCGGCGCCGACTGGCGGATATCCTCAGACCGATGTTGGAGGCGGTGGCGCAGACGGCCGATCCCGATCAAGCGTTGAACCATTGGGAGCGGCTCCTGTCCACGGGAGTCAACCGCTCCGCCTTGTTCGAGTACCTCCGATCGTCGCCCCGCATGCTGCATCTGCTCTGCGCCATCGTCGGCAACAGCGACTCGCTGGCTGTGACGCTGATTCGGGACTCCACGTTGCTCTATTGGCTGGCAGAGCAGGAGGTGCTGTCGAAGCGGTCCACGCGCGCGGGACTCGAAAAGAGCTTGCGCCGCAGCTTAACGAACCTCACCACGACGGAGCTGAAGCTCGACGTGCTGCGCCGGTTCAGGCGCCGGGAGATGTTACGAATCGGCGTGAGAGACCTGCTCCGGTTAGCCGATGTGCCGGAAACTACCGGCACGCTGTCGGATTTGGCATCGGTGTTGATCCACGCCGCCTATGAGATCGTCGACGCGGATCTCCGGCAACGCTACGGCGTGCCGATGCATCGGAATCGTCAAGGCCGATGGGTCGAGACCGGTTTTGCGGTGATCGGCATGGGGAAGCTGGGGGGGCATGAACTGAACTACAGCTCGGACGTGGATCTCATCTATGTATACGAGTCGGACGAGGGTGAAACGAGAGCTCCGGAACGTGGCCTGTCGGAAGTACGAGAGCGAACACACGAGAGCCTCTCCAACGAGGAGTACTTTGAACTCCTAGCCAGGCGACTGACGCTCGCCCTGGCCGACCAAACGCCGGAAGGGTACGTCTATCGCGTCGATCTACGACTCCGGGCGGAAGGGTCTGTCGGTCGCCTGGCGCGTTCCATCGAGGAATATGCCAACTATTACCGGACGCGGGGGCAGGTGTGGGAGCGGCTGGCGCTGCTCAAGGCCTGGCCGGTGGCGGGATCGGCCGACGTCGGGCGGGCGTTCCTGCGGGCGGTCAAACCGTTCATCTTCGATGCGGCCGGGAAGCAGATGGATCCCGATGCGGCGCGATCAGTGGTGCGGGAGGTCCGTGCCGTCAAAGACATGATCGACGACAAGATGACCGGTCGCGGACATGAACGGCGGAACGTGAAGCTCGGCGTGGGCGGAATTCGCGAAATCGAGTTTCTGGCGCAGACGATCCAAGTGATCGCGGGGAAACGAGTGCCGGGCATTGTGGATCGTCGTACACGTGGTGCCTTGGCTCGGTTTCAACGGAATCGGCTGCTGTCAGCCAAGCAACGGGCGTCGTTGGAGGCGGCTTATCTGTTTCTCCGCGACGTCGAACACAAACTCCAAATGGTGCACGATCTCCAGACCCATGCGCTCCCGGAGACGGAGGAGGAATTGCAGCGCTGCGCAGTTCGCATGGGCTATGGCCCGGCGGATCGCGAGGCGGCCCTTCAACGATTTCGGGCCGAGCATGCGCGACATACGACGCTGGTCCACAACGCCTTTCGGAACCTGTTTCACACCCCTGCCCGCTCCACGCTCCTGAAAGCCACGCTGCGGGCGATGCGGTCTGCACGCAGACGCCGCTCGACGCGCTGAAAAAGCACAGGGCCCGACGGTTTCCCGCCGGGCCCTTCACTGATTTCCAACAGCTATATGCTATCAGCTCTTCGTTAGTACATCCCTTCCATCCCGTGGTTGTGACCGCCACCACCGACCGGTTCTTTCTTCTCTTCCGGCAGTTCGGTAATCATCACCTCGGTTGTGAGCATCAGCGCCGCAACGCTGGCGGCATTCTGTAATGCGCAGCGCGACACCTTGGTCGGGTCGATGATGCCGGCCTTGAGCATGTCCACATACTCTTCGGTGGCCGCATTGAACCCAGCCGCTGGGTTCTTGTCCTGCCGGACCTTCTCGACGATCACGGAGCCTTCCGCGCCGGCGTTGGCCGCGATCTGGCGGATCGGCTCTTCCAGGGCTCGACGGACGATGCTGACCCCAACCTGTTGCTCAGGGACCAACTTCACCGAATCCAGCGCCGAGATGCAGCGCAGGTAGGCGGTTCCACCGCCGGGGACGATGCCCTCTTCGACGGCGGCTTTCGTCGCGTGCAGCGCATCCTCGACGCGCGCTTTCTTTTCCTTCATTTCGGTCTCGGTCGCGGCGCCCACGTTGATGACCGCCACGCCACCGACGATCTTGGCGAGCCGCTCTTGGAGCTTCTCGCGATCATAGTCGGAGGTGGTTTCGTCGATCTGCGCCTTGATCTGCTTCACGCGGCCCTCGATCTTTTTCGGATCGCCGTGGCCTTCCACGATCGTGGTGTTGTCCTTATCGATCGTGATGCGCTTGGCGCGGCCAAGGTCGGTGAGCTTCACGTTTTCGAGCTTGATGCCGAGGTCTTCAGAAATCACCTGGCCGCCGGTGAGGATCGCAATGTCCTCCAGCATGGCCTTCCGGCGATCGCCAAAGCCTGGGGCCTTGATGGCCGCCACGTTGAGCGTGCCGCGCAGCTTATTCACCACCAGGGTTGCCAAGGCTTCGCCTTCCACTTCCTCGGAGAGGATCACGAGCGGCTTGCCCATCTTGGCGACCTGCTCGAGGATCGGGAGCAGGTCCTTCATGCTGCTGATCTTCTTCTCGTTGATCAGAATGAGCGGCTCGTCCATGACGGCTTCCATCCGTTCCGCGTTCGTGACGAAGTAGGGGGAGATATAGCCGCGATCGAACTGCATGCCTTCGACCACGTCCAACGAGGTGGTCATGGACTTGGCTTCTTCGACTGTGATGACGCCGTCCTTGCCGACCTTCTCCATCGCCTCGGCGATGAGGTCGCCGATGGTTTTGTCGTTGTTCGCAGAAATCGTCCCGACCTGAGAAATCTCGGTCTTGTTCTGGCAGGGCTTGCTCAGTTTCTTCAGCTCGGCGACCACCACTTCGACGGCCTTATCGATACCCCGTTTGATTTCCATCGGGTTGGCGCCGGCGGTGATGTTCTTTGCGCCTTCGCGATAAATGGCTTGCGCGAGCACCGTCGCGGTCGTGGTGCCGTCACCGGCGATGTCGCTGGTTTTGCTGGCGACTTCACGGACCAGTTGGGCGCCCATGTTCTCGTAGGGATTCTTGAGCTCGACTTCCTTCGCCACAGTCACGCCGTCCTTGGTGATCGTCGGCGCACCGAACTTCTTATCGAGAATCGCGTTCCGGCCCTTTGGACCGAGCGTCGCTTTCACGGCGTCGGCGAGCTGGTTCACCCCTCTCAGGATGGCCGCTCGCGCCGTGTCACCGTACATGAGTTGCTTTGCCATTGTGTTCCTCCCTTTACCGTTTCGTTCAGGTTGTTCGTGTCGTTGATGTGGAGTGATTAGCTGGTGAAGATACCGAGGACGTCTTCTTCCTTCAGGATCAAGCATTCTTCGTCGTCGAGCCGGAGCTTGCTGCCGGAATACTTGTCGAAGAGAACCTGATCCCCGACTTTCACGCTCTCGACTTTCTTCCCGATAGCCTGGACGGTGCCTCGCTGCGGCTTCTCCTTCGCGGAGTCCGGCACATAAATGCCGCCGGCAGTGCGGTCCATTTCCTCCGTGTAGGTGACGAACACGCGATCGCCCAGCGGCTGAAAGCCCTTGGCGGTTGACGTCTTTTTTTCCTTGGTCTCCGTGGCCATGCAACACCCTCCTCTGATGAAGTGAACTCGGTTGTGTAACGGTTTGTGAATGATGAGACGATACTGATGTCGGGAATCAGGCACCCGGGAGTGCTGAATCCATGATCAGCAGAACTCGGTGGAGTAGATAGCGCGGGTGGTGGTGAAGTCAAGAGGTCGGGGCGAAAAATCTTTCTCTTTGATTCGGCTGGTAGAAACGCTCTCGCAACTACTTGAAAAGTCGTGGTTCTATTCTATTTTATTGTGGGATTACGCACGGAGCTGATCGAAGTCCTTCACTTCCTTCCGGATGTAATCGCGGAGCCGTTTGATGATTCGGGCCTCCAGTTGCCTGGTTCGTTCCTTCGTCACTTTGTATTTGGCGCCGAGGTCCTCCAGGGTCAGGGGAGTTTCAGACAGAATTCGGTTGCGAAGGATATCCTCTTCCCGTTCATCCAGAGTCTTGATGAACTCCGCCAGCTTGCGCCGGAACAATGTGCGGAGCTCCGTGTCCGCTAATTGCTCGTCAACGGGAGTGACGTGGGCGGGCAACACGTCCAGCAAGGTGCCTTGCTGGTCTTCGCCGATAGGCTGGTCCAGCGAGAGTTCCCAGTTCCCCAGTCGCTGATCCATCTCGATGATGTCCCGTTCGCGGACGTTCAGCCGGTCTGCCAGCAGTTTCGTATCGGGTGCGAACCCCTCCCGTTCGAGCTTCGCCTTCTCCTTTTTCAGGTTGTAGAAGAGCTTCCGCTGATCCTGTGTCGTCCCCACTTTCACGAGCCGATAATTGTTGAGCAAGTAGCGCAGAATGTAAGCCCTTGCCCACCAGGCGGCGTAGGCGTAGAAGCGAACGTTTTTCGTGGGATCGAATTTCTTGATCGCTTGCATCAGGCCGACGTTGCCTTCCTGGATCAAGTCCATATGGTCGGCGCCGGTGTGGAGGTACTCGGAGGCAATCGCAACCGACACGCGCAGGTTGGCGAGGATCAGTTTCACGGCGGCTTCGCGGCTGCCGTGCACGTGATATTCCTCGAACAGCCGTATCTCTTCTTCTTTGGTGAGGTAGGGGTACCGGCGGACCTCGGTGAGGTAATGCTGGAGGGCGGTGACGGGAACGATTGCCGTCGCAGGCTGCGGTTTCTCGCGGTCCTCGGCTTCGCGCGGTTCGGCCGATTCTGGGAATAGGGCTCCTTCCGCGACGTCCTCGTCGGAGGGGTCGAGCACCTCCGGGTCGTCCGCTGCCTCGGTGCTGTCGTGGTCTGTTTCGTTCATCTCGGTTGTAGGGGAAAGACCGATGGAACCGGATTCTCGTCGCGGGTGACTATATCAGAACCTCTGAGCAGGACAAAGGCCGATCGCGGGCAGAAAGCGGGGTGCGCGAGCCCCTTGCGCAGGCGAAAGAGGGATTCGTATAGTAAAGGCCCGGCATCGTTCGCGACTCGTCACGCATCCGGAGAGATACGATCCCGAATGGGTGGACAAGCGATGTTGACCGCATTCTCGTTCCAGGCCGTGTTTGCGGCGGTCTCGCTCGGGGGAACGGCGGCGGTGCTGCCGGCGCTCCGGCGTGGACGGGGCATGATGTGAGCGGCGATCGAATCCGGCAGTTTTTCCCGTTGACACCTGGGTAGCAAACAGGGTTATCTCATCTCATCCGGGAAGTTATGAGTTTTGAGTTCTGAGTGGTGAGTAGTCTTGTAAGAAATGAGAGCCGGCTCCGTGATGTGCCTTCAGAGCCGATAACTCAGAACTCATAACTCAGCGCTCAGCACGGGAGTTACAAAGATGGCAACACCGTTCGATTCGATCGACGACGCGATCAAGGACATCAAGAAAGGCAAGTTCGTCATTCTCGTGGATGATGAGGACCGCGAGAATGAGGGCGACCTTGTCATGGCGGCTGAGAAGGTCACGCCCCACGCCATTAATTTCATGGCCAGGCACGCGCGGGGGCTCATCTGTCTGGCACTGACGCCGGAGCGTGTCGAGGAACTTCAGCTTCCGCCGCAGGCAGCGGAAAATACAGCCACGTTCGGTACGGCCTTTACCGTTTCCGTTGACGCGCGCAAGGGCATCACGACCGGCATTTCCGCTGCTGATCGGGCGACCACCGTCCATGTGGCGATCGATCCGAAGTCGAAGCCGACCGACCTTGCCAGGCCGGGCCACGTCTTTCCGCTGAAAGCGCAAAAGGGCGGCGTGCTCCGCCGAGCCGGACAAACCGAAGGCTCGGTCGATCTGGCGCGACTGGCGGGGCTCACCCCGGCGGGCGTGATCTGCGAGATCATGAACGAGGACGGCACCATGGCGCGGGTGCCGGAGCTCGCCGCATTTGCCCATGCACACAAGCTCACACTGGTCACCATCAAGGCGTTGATCGAATACCGCATGCAGCGGGAAACCTTTGTGAGGCGCATCGCGAGCGCCCGCATGCCGACCGTCTTCGGCGAGTTCGAGGCGGTGGCGTTCGAGAACGAAGTGGACAACGTGACCCACATCGCGTTGGTGAAGGGGCCGGTCGAGCGCGAGAAGCCGACACTCGTGCGGGTGCACTCCGGCTGTCTCACGGCGGACGCGCTGGGCTCCCTGCGGTGCGATTGCCGGGACCAGTTGCACCGCGCGATGGAGATCATTCAAAAGGAAGGACGGGGCGTGTTGCTCTATCTCAACCAGGAGGGACGCGGCATCGGGCTTTTGAACAAGATCAAGGCCTATGGCCTTCAGGATGAGGGGAGCGACACGGTCGAGGCTAATCTCAAACTCGGCTTCAAGGCGGATTTGCGGGACTACGGAGTCGGGGCGCAGATCCTGGTCAATCTCGGCTTGCACCAGATCAAGCTGATGACGAACAACCCGCGCAAGATCGTCGGCATCGAAGGCTATGGCTTGCAAGTCGTCGAGCGCGTGTCGATCGAGATTCCACCTGGCGCGGCGAATGAAAAGTATCTGCGCACGAAGAAGGCGAAGCTGGGGCACATTCTCAAGAAAGTGTGAAAAAGGTCGGACTGGCAGCCGTGCTGGTCCTGTGCTCCCGGAGCGCGCGCCCTCAGAAGGGCCTCGCTCGACGGCCGCAGTGGGACCAGCACGGCTGCCAGTCCAAGGGAAAGGAAACGAGCAAGCTCGGGAAGGAATCGTTGCCTGAACAGGAGCTGTGGTCGCTCGACGCGCGCAATGGCGCAATGGAAGGACAGATGAGTCGCTCCCCGGGTTCGAGGAGTGTGCTGGGAGGGAAAAAGAGAGGGATGAAACTGCGCAAGGGGACGCATGATGCGACGGGGCTACGGTTCGGGGTGGTCGTGGCCAAGTTCAATAAGTTTGCGACGAGCCGGTTGCTGTCGTGCTGCATACAGGCGCTGACCAAGGCGAAGGCCAAGGAAGAGGACATCGAGGTTGTGCGCGTGCCGGGGGCGTTCGAGATTCCGCTCGTGGCACGGCAGCTCGCCGAATCGGGCCGCGTCGATGCGGTCATCTGTCTCGGTGCAGTCATTCGTGGCGATACACCCCACTTCGAATACATCAGTACCGAAGCGGCGAGAGGGATCGGGCAAGCAGCGTTGGACTCCGAGGTGCCGGTGATCTTCGGTGTGCTGACGACCGATACGGTCGCGCAGGCGATCGAGCGGGCGGATCCGGCCAAGTACAATCGCGGGGCGGAGGCGGCCAAGTCGGCTATTGAGATGGCGACGGTGATGAAGCTGTTGCGAGGGAAGGCCGACAGGCTGACAGGTCACAAGCTGACAAGTGGTAAGGTAAAGAGAAAACAATGATTCTGACCTTGTCGGCCTGCATGCCTGTCAGCCTGTCGGCTTGCATTCTATGAGTAGCCGCCACCAGGCCCGCGAGCGGGCGATCCAAATCCTGTTTCAATACGACATCCACGGCAAGCCGGGGTTGTGGCTGGATGAGTTCTGGAAACAGTATCCGCTGGAAGAGGGCCCGAAGGCCTTCACGGACGAGCTGGTCGATGGCGTGGTGATGCATCGCACAGAGCTCGATACCCTGATCGGCCGGTACGCGACCAATTGGAAAGTCAGCCGCATGCCGATCGTCGATCGGAACATCCTCCGCGCCGGCCTCTACGAGTTGCTGTGGATGCCGGATGTGCCGGCGAAGGTCACGCTGAACGAGGCGATCGAGCTGGCGAAGAGTTTCGGGGACGACGAGGCCTCGAAGTTCGTGAACGGCATCTTGGACAAGGTGCTCGCAAGCGAGGCACGGCTTGAGGCTAAACGTGCTGACGCGGCGAACGTGAAACATGAAACATGAAGCGTACGCATTGACGATTGATTCATTGCCGAATGAATCATTGGCCGGAACTTCAGCAATGATTCAATGATCCAATGTGCCAATGGTGAAATCCCGTGATCGACCGCTACACCCGTCCCAAGATGAAAGCCATCTGGGACCTGAAGCACAAGTACGAAATCTGGCTCGAAGTCGAGTTGCAGGCGTGCGCCGCCTTCGAGCGGACGGGCCAGGTGCCGAGGGGAGCCACCGCGCGCATCCGTCGCAAGGCGCGCATCGACGTCGCGCGTATTGCCAAGATCGAAACAGTCACCAAACATGATGTGATCGCCTTCCTCGAATCGCTGGCCGAACCGGTCGGTCCCGACGCGCGTTTCCTCCACATGGGGCTGACCTCCTCGGATATCGTGGATACGTCGTTGGCCATCCAGATGACGGAGGCGCTGGACATGATTCTGGAGGACCTGGATGAGTTCATTGCCGTGCTGAAGAAGCGGGCGTACCAGCACCGGCACACGATTATGGTCGGGCGCTCGCACGGCATTCATGGCGAGCCCATTTCCTTCGGCTTCAAGCTGGCCATCTGGTACGAAGAAGTCTGCCGGCATCGCGAGCGGCTCAAGGCGGTGCGGGACGAGATCGCCGTCGGCAAGCTCTCCGGCGCGATGGGGACCTTCGCGCACCAGGGGCCGGAGATCGAAGAGTATGTCTGCGCGAAGTTGGGGCTGAAGACGGACCCGGTGTCGAACCAAATCGTGCAGCGGGATCGCCATGCGGCGTATGCGTCGGCGTTGGCGCTCCTGGCCGCCAGCATCGAGAAGTGTGCGACGGAGATTCGCCATCTCCAACGGACAGAAGTGCTCGAAGCCGAGGAGTATTTCTCCGAAGGGCAAAAGGGATCCTCCGCGATGCCGCACAAACGGAATCCCATCGCCTCGGAGAATTTGTGCGGGCTGGCGCGCGTGGTGCGGGCGAACAGCCTGGCGGCGATGGAGAACGTCGCGTTGTGGCACGAGCGCGACATCAGCCATTCCTCCGTCGAGCGCGTCATCATGCCGGACAGCACGATCCTTGTGGATTACATGCTGGCGCGGGTCACGGATTTGATCAAGAACCTGCTGGTCTATCCGGCCCGCATGAAACAGAACCTCGAACTGACCGGCGGGCTGGTCTATTCGCAGCGGCTCCTGCTGGCGTTGATCGACAAGGGCGCGCAACGGAAAGAATCCTACGAAGCGGTTCAACGGAACGCGATGAGCGCCTGGAAAGGCGGGGCAGGGTTCCAGGAACTGGTCGGCCAAGATCCCTTCATCTCGAAGCATCTCCAGGCGGCCGAGATTAGGGCCTGTTTCAATCCCCAGTATTACGTGCGGCATATGGACAAGATTTTTCGGCGGGTATTTGGAAAGCCATCGGCCGATCGCGTACGAAGGAAGCGTGGAAGATGATTGCAAAGGGCGAGATGCTCTACGAGGGCAAGGCGAAGAAAATCTTTGCGACCGAGCAGCCCGACCGCGTGGTCCAATACTTCAAAGACGATGCGACGGCGTTCAATGCGCAGAAGCGCGGCACCATCGTCGAGAAGGGCGTGGTGAACAACAAGGTGTCGGAGCGGCTGTTCCACCTGCTGGAGCAGGGCGGTGTGCCGACGCACTTTGTCGAGCGGTTGAGCGACCGCGAGATGCTGACGAAGAGAGTCACGATCGTCCCCATCGAGGTGGTGGTGCGGAACATCGTGGCCGGCAGTTTAGCCAAGCGGCTGGGACTCACAGAAGGCGAGGCGATCGAGCCGGCCATCGTCGAGTTCTACTACAAGCACGATGCGTTAGGCGATCCGCTCATCAGCGAAGAGCACGTTCGTCTGTTGAAGCTCGCGACGCCCGCCGTGGTGCGCGAGATAAAGGACCTCGCTTTGAAAGTGAACTCGATTCTGGCGCCGTTCTTCAAGGAACGGCAGATGACCCTGGTGGATTTCAAGCTGGAGTTCGGCGTGTATCACAACAGACTGATCCTGGCGGACGAGATTTCTCCGGACACCTGCCGCTTCTGGGACATGACGACGGGCGAGTCGATGGACAAAGATCGGTTCAGGAAGGAGTTGGGAAAGATTGAAGAGGCGTATCAGGAAGTATTGAAGAGGGTTTGTGGATGAGGGGACGGAGGGGTTGGAGGGGATGGTGAGGCCGTCCTCTTTGCTCGCGCAACGCGCGGCCTAAGAAGGCCCTCGTTGGACGCGCGCAGTTGAGGACAACCTCACCATCCCCTCATAGGAATCTCCCAATCCTTCCTTTAGAGGAAGGGAAGAAGGAAGAAGGAAGAAAAAGAGTGAAGAGGTTTCTGCGGTTGTTCATGAATTATGGTCTGGTGGCGTCCATTCTGGTGTGGGCGGCGGTGGTGGGCATGATGGCCTATCGCCTGAACGAGTCACCCTGGCGCTGGGCCTTTGTGGCGCTTGTTTTTGGTGGATTCGGGACGATCGCAGGGATTTTCTGGATCAGGAAATACGTGGACAGGCAGACTAAAGCATCTGAGCAGAGGAGCCAACCGTGAGGGGGGGAGGGCGACATGAACGCTCTCTGTGCTCGCAGAACGCGCACGGTAAAACGGTGCTCGTCCGATGCGCGCAGGTGAGAGCATTCATGCCGCCCTTCATTGAGGGGTAAAGGCGGAACGAATGGATGGTGGGGGAAATCATTTCCGCAGGATGCTCAAAAAGGCCGTTCAGCAAGGCCGCAGGCGAGTCGAAACCGGAGGCGTACCCTCAGGGGTACGTTGAGGATTTCGATGAGCCGAGAACGAAGCTGGCGGACTTTTTCAGCATCCTGGTAAGGGGGGGACAGTGAAAGCGAAGATTCATGTGACGTTGAAGCAGGGGATTCTTGATCCGCAGGGGAAAGCCATCGAGCACGCGCTCGGCTCGCTGGGATTTAAGAATGCCGGCAATGTGCGGGTGGGGAAGTACATGGAGTTGGATGTGACGGAGAAGGATAAGGCCAAGGCCGAGGCTGAGGTCAAGGCCATGTGCGAGAAGCTGCTGGCGAACACGATCATTGAGGAATACCGGTACGAGCTCAGCGGCCAGTGAGGCGCGCTGAGTTCGAGTTCTGAGTTGTGAGTTCTGGGTTCTGAGTTGCCTGAACTTCAGCGGGAGTGGGAACTCAAGGCTCTGAACCAACTCAGCACTCATAACTCATAACTTTTATGAAAATAGGCGTCGTCGTTTTCCCCGGTTCCAATTGCGATCACGATTGCGAGCATGTCTTCCGCGATGTGCTCGGTCAATCCGTGCAGATGATCTGGCACAAGGAAACGTCGTTGGCCGGCCTCGACGCGGTGATCCTGCCAGGCGGGTTTTCCTATGGCGACTATCTGCGCACCGGCGCCATCGCACGGTTTTCTCCTGTGATGGGAGCCGTAAAGCAGTTTGCGGCTGAAGGCGGCATGGTGCTCGGCATCTGCAACGGGTTTCAGATTCTCTTGGAAGCGGGATTGCTGCCCGGCGCGATGTTGCGGAACCAGTCGCTGCACTTCATCTGCAAGGACGTGTATGTGAAGGTCGAGAATGCTGCGACGCCGTTCACGGGAGCCTGCGAATCCGGCCAAGTGCTGAAGATTCCGATTGCCCATGCAGACGGCAACTACTACACCGATCCGGTCACACTAGCGGGCTTACAGGCCAACGCGCAGGTGATCTTCCGCTACTGCACGGCTGACGGCAAGGTGACGCCGGAGGCGAATCCGAACGGTTCCCTCGATAACATCGCCGGTATTCGCAATGCCGAAGGCAACGTGCTCGGCATGATGCCGCATCCGGAGCGCTGCGCGGAGGATGTATTGGGTAATGAAGATGGGCGGTTGATTCTGGCGTCGATGGTGGAGGGGCTGAAAAACAAGAAGATGGTTGGAGCCTGACGCGGGTCCTGCCGCTGACCAGCCCGTCCGTCCTCGCACCCCGCCCGGTGTAGGGACCCCGCTGCGGGCGTACAGGCTCCCAGGTCATCGTCACCCACAGTCAATGCCATCAGTCAGAACTGTGGCGATTAAGTATCGGAGCGAGGTCTGAACGTGGCGGTTCCGGACTATCAGAAGTTCATGTTTCCGATTCTACGGATCGCAAGCGATGGTGCGGAACACAGTACCGGTGAAGTTCACGATACGTTGGCCGAACAATTTAGTTTGAGAGAAGAGGATAAGAACGAATTACTTCCCAGCGGCACTCAGTCGAAGCTGAAGAATAGAGTCTCGTGGGCTGTAATCTACCTCACTAAGGCGGGGTTACTCGAAAGACCAGGAAGAGGACGGTTTCGAATTGCTGAGAGGGGCCTCAAGGTATTGGGCAGCAAGCCGTCAGAGGTTAACACCAGGTTTCTCAAACAGTTTCCCGAGTTCGTGGAGTTCCAGAGGGGTACGCGCTCTTCCCAAAAGGAAGAAGAGATTGAAGAGGAAGATGCCCAGCATACTCCATTTGAAACTCTCGAAGTAGCCTATCAGGACTTGCGGCGAGCGCTGGCATTGGATGTTCTGGATCGGGTCAAGCGCTGTTCGCCGAAGTTTTTTGAGCGGTTGGTGGTCGATCTCTTGGTGGCCATTGGCTATGGCGGATCAAGGAAAGATGCCGGCCAAGCTGTTGGACGGTGTGGAGATGAAGGCGTCGATGGAATCATTAAAGAAGACAAGCTCGGCTTAGATGTCGTGTATATCCAGGCAAAGAGATGGGAGGCTACGGTCGGCAGACCTACTGTTCAAGAATTTGCAGGCAGCCTGGAGGGACATCGGGCACGGAAGGGTGTCCTGATTACGACTTCAAGGTTTTCTCAAGACGCAAAAGACTATGTAGGCAGGATCGAGAAAAAGATTGTCTTGATAGATGGCGAGCAACTTGCGCAGTTGATGATGGACCATGGGATCGGAGTCACTGAGACCGCGAGTTACTCGATCAAGCGGATTGATTCCGACTACTTCGAGGAAGACTGATCACGCATCCATGGCGATCTGAACGTAGAGTGGGTAAGAGTGGCAATGCTTTCAGCGCAGCTCATCACCAAAGACCTCATCGCGCAGCATAATCTGACGGACGACGAGTACAAGAAGATCGTCGAGATTTCAGAATGCGAGCCAAGTCTGATGTGGAAGCTGCGATGATTCCAATTGAGTTTGATGCCATTATTTTCCAGGAAGGCAAAGCCTACGTGGCGCATTGTCCTGAGTTGGATGTCTCCAGTTGCGGGAAGGACGGCGATGAGGCCAGGCGTAATCTAAAGACCGCCGTCCGTCTGTTTGTCGAAGAGGCGGAAAAGATGGGAACGCTGGACGATATTCTAAAAGAGGCAGGCTACCAACGTGCGGCTGATGGAGTATGGAAATCTCCGCGCATCGTCTCGACCGAAGTGATGTCGCTCTTGGCGTAGAGCGTATGGGGAGAGGAGGCCTTGGCTATGGAAATCTTTCCTGGTATCTCAATGGACCCCGGTATTCGGTTTGGGAAGCCCTGTCTGACAGGGACGCGTATCGATGTGGCGACGGTGGCGGGGGCGCTGGCTGCGGGGGAGACATTTGAGGCGGTGCAGGAAGCTTATGTCATCACCCACGAGCAAGTTTTGGCGGCACTGGGATATGCGACAGGGAGGTCTTATGAGTAAGGCCACGGTCAAAGAGGAAATGAAGAAGATGCTGGAATCTCTGCCGGAGGACTGCACGTGGGAGGACATCCAGTATCACATCTACGTCAGGGAGAAGATTGAGCGCGGAATGGCCGCTGCGGACGCCGGCGACATTATTTCTCAAGAGGAAGCGGAAAAGAGGGTAGATCAGTGGCTAAAGTCGTCTGGACAGGGCCGGCGCTGAAGGATTTAGAAGTTATCGTCAGATACATTGCCATGGATTCTCCGCGCTATGCGGAGCGATTCTCTAAGCGATTGGTCCAGGCGCTGCGAGTGCTGAAGGAGTACCCCGCTCTTGGGAGAGTAGTTCCTGAGTACCAATTGCTCAACCTTCGAGAACTGATTCATGGAGCCTATCGGATCATTTACGAAATTCGCCAAGATACCTGCTTCATCGAAGCGGTGATTCACTCAAGCCGGGACCTGATGAGGCATTATGAACCTGGTCAATGGGATGTGACGGAATGATTATCACCAAAGATCTCCTCGCCCAGCATAATCTGACGGACGATGAATATAAGAAGATCGTCGAGATCTTGGGACGGGAGCCGAATCTGACCGAGTTGGGCATGTTTTCTGTGATGTGGTCGGAGCATTGTTCCTACAAGTCGTCGCGGGTGCATTTGCGGAAGTTGCCGACGACTGGGCCTCGCGTTGTGCAAGGGCCCGGCGAGAATGCCGGCGCGGTGGATATCGGCGATGGGTTGTGTGTGGTGTTCAAGATGGAGTCGCACAACCATCCCTCGTTCATCGAGCCCTATCAAGGAGCGGCGACCGGCGTGGGTGGGATCCTGCGCGACATCTTTACGATGGGGGCCAGGCCAATTGCGCTGCTCGATTCGCTGCGATTCGGCGGACTCGACCAGGCCAAGAATCGTCACCTGATGAAGGGAGTCGTGACCGGCATTGCCGGTTATGGCAACTGCATGGGCGTACCGACAGTGGGCGGCGAAATTGTCTTCAACGACATCTATGCGCAAAACCCTCTCGTGAATGTGTTCTGTCTCGGCATCGCCAAGAAGGACCGGATTTTCAAGGGCAAGGCCGCCGGTGTCGGCAACCCGGTGATCTACTTCGGCTCCAAGACGGGCCGCGATGGGATTCACGGAGCGACGATGGCGTCCGATTCGTTCGATGACCAATCCGAGCAGAAGCGGCCCACGGTTCAGGTCGGCGATCCTTTTACCGAGAAGTTGTTATTGGAGGCCTGTCTCGAACTGATGGCAGGCGATCTGCTCGTGGGCATTCAGGATATGGGGGCCGCGGGGCTGACGAGTTCATCCTGCGAGATGGCCTCGCGCGAAGGCACCGGCGTTGAGATGGACCTGACCCATGTGCCGCGGCGCGAGCCGGGCATGACGCCGTACGAGTTGATGCTATCCGAATCGCAAGAACGGATGTTGATGGTCGCCAAGGCCAGCAAGGAAGAAGACTGCATCCGGATCTGCAAGAAGTGGGATCTCGATGTGGCGGTGGTGGGCCGGGTGACCGGCGACGGGATGTTGCGCGTGAAGGATCAA
The DNA here is from genome assembly GCA_964555285.1 of uncultured Nitrospiraceae bacterium. Taxonomy (GTDB): domain Bacteria; phylum Nitrospirota; class Nitrospiria; order Nitrospirales; family Nitrospiraceae; genus JBBIQV01. The sequence goes on along the minus strand of CAZKRM010000001.1, from coordinate 235,228 downwards.
GGGAAGGTGGTGGCCGAGATTCCGGCAAAGGCGCTGGCCGACGACGGGCCTCGCTACGAGCGGCCCTATTCACCGCCGGCGTATCAGGACATGCTGACGAACCTGAATTACGATGCGATTCCGGACGTCAAGGATGCGAACGCTGCGCTGCTGTTACTGCTGGAATCGCCGACCATTGCCAGCAAACGCTGGGTCTATGAACAGTACGATCACATGGTGCGGACGAACACGATGGTTCGTCCGGGATCGGACGCAGCAGTGGTCCGGGTGAAGGGGACGAACAAGGCCCTCGCCATGACGGTTGATTGCAACGGGCGCTATTGCCTGCTCCAGCCCTATGAAGGGGCCAAGATCGCGGTCGCGGAGTCGGCGCGCAACCTTGCATGCTCCGGCGCGGAGCCCATCGGTCTGACCGACTGCCTGAACTTCGGCAATCCTGAACGGCCGGACATCATGTGGCAATTCGTGCTGGCGATCGAGGGGATGAAGGACGCCTGCGAGCACTTCGGCGTTCCCATCGTGAGCGGCAACGTGAGTTTCTACAATGAAACGAACGGGCTTTCGATCTACCCGACGCCGATGCTGGGCATGGTCGGCCTCATCGACGAGGCGGACCGGGCGATGACGCAGTGGTTCAAGCAGGCGGGAGACGACATCATCGTATTGGGCGTGACGAAAGACGAAATCGGCGGGACGGAATACCTGCGTGTCGCGCATTCGCGGGAACAGGGCTCGCCGCCGCTGCTGAGCTTAGAGGTAGAGAAAGCGCTGCAGGCCTGCGTTCTGGCCACGATTCGCGAAGGACTGGTCCAGTCGGCTCATGACTGTTCAGATGGTGGACTTGCGGTCACCTTAGCCGAATGCTGCATGTCCGGCCCAAGCCGGCCGATCGGTGCTGTGGTACAATTGGGCCTCGGCCGGCTCAGAAAAGACTCCTTACTCTTTGGGGAGAGCCAGTCGCGGGTCGTGTTGTCGGCGAGCTCCGGTCACCGCGAGCGGGTGTTGAAGATTGCCGGCGAGTTCGGTGTGCCGGCTGAAGTGATCGGCACCGTCGGCGGGGAGCGGCTGGTTGTGGATGTCGTCGCTGACCGGCCGGGAGCCGGCTGCACGATCGACCTGTCGGTTGAGACCATGTTTGACCGATGGGCGAAGGCGATCGAACGGATACTTGATCAGCAGTAAGGGGTTAGGAGTCAGGGGTAAGGTGTCATGAGCCAGAACCAAAAACTTTCTCCGATCTTCTCACGCCTCACGCCTCGCCCCTTACCCATGATCAGCCCCGATAAATTCCACGACGAGTGCGCCGTGTTCGGGATCTATGGCCACAAGGAAGCCTCCAACATGGCCTACCTCGGCCTCTACGCCTTACAGCATCGCGGGCAGGAGGCGTCGGGTATCGTGTCGGGCGACGGTGAGCACTTCTATGTGGAGAAGGGGCAGGGGCTGGTCGCCGATATTTACAACAAGTCTTCACTGAAGCGGCTGGTCGGCCACATGGCCATCGGCCACAATCGCTACTCGACGGCCGGCGGAAACGACCTCAAGAACGTTCAACCACTGATTGTTAACTTCGCGTTCGGGAACCTCGCGCTTGCGCACAACGGCAATCTCATCAACGCCCAAGTGCTCCGCAACGAGCTCGAAGCCTACGGCGCCATCTTCCAATCCACGTCGGACAGCGAAGTGATCATCCACCTCATCGCCCATTCGCGGACGGACTCGCTCCTTGCGCGGGTGGTGGATGCGTTGAGCCAGGTGCGAGGCGCGTTTTCCGTCGTGCTGATGACCGACAATGGCATCATTGCGGCGCGCGATTCCTATGGCCTGCGGCCACTGTGCCTGGGACGTGTCCGCGACAGTTGGATCGTCGCCTCGGAAACCTGTGCATTCGACTTGCTGGATGCGGAGTATGTGCGTGAGATCGAGCCGGGCGAGCTGATTGTCCTGAACGAACAAGGAATCGAGAGCTATCGGCCGTTCGCGCAGACGAAACCCGCGATGTGCATTTTCGAGTACGTGTACTTCGCCAGACCGGACAGCAAAATCTTCGGCGCCGGCGCCGTGTACGGGACACGCAAGGCGCTGGGGCGGCAGTTGGCGCAGGAGTCGTGGGTGCCGGCGGATGTGGTGATTCCCGTGCCGGATTCCGGTGTGCCGGCGGCGTTGGGCTATGCGGAAGGGTCCGGCATTCCATTCGAGGCCGGACTGATTCGGAATCACTACGTGGGCCGCACCTTCATCGAGCCGGAGCAATCCATCCGGCACTTCGGCGTCAAGGTGAAGTTGAACGCGGTGCCGGAGGTGCTGCACGGGAAACGCGTGGTGGTGGTGGACGATTCCCTCGTGCGCGGGACGACGAGTCGGAAAATCGTGAAGATGATTCGCAACGCAGGCGCGAAGGAAGTCCACATGCGGATCAGCTCGCCGCCGATCGTTTCCCCCTGCTTCTACGGCATCGACACGCCGACCAAGAAAGAGCTGATCGCCTCCAGCCACTCGACCGAAGAAATCCGCAAGTACATCACGGCCGACAGTCTTGCCTATCTCAGTCTCGACGGTATGTTGAAATCCGCGCCGGGCACGCCCGACCAGTATTGCAACGCCTGCTTCACCGAGCGCTACCCGATCTCCTTCACGCGTGCGGAAGAAATGCAACTGGGTCTGTTCGAATCCTCCCGCTGAGTTTCGCCGCTGGTTGCCCCTGAAAAATTTCGCGTGTTAGGATACGCACACGAGCAGTTCTGAGTGCTGAGTCTTGAGTTCTGGGTTCAACTCAGGACTCAGAACTCCTAACTCAGAACTCACGAAGAGGAGGTTGCCATGAAACGATGGCTCGTCACCCTGATGGTGCTGATAGTTCCCGTGTTCGCCGCGCAGGTCATTCTGGCGGCGGGACTCTTCAAGACCGGGGAGAAGGCCCCGACGTTCACGCTCACAGCGATCACCGGCGAGACGGTTTCGCTGGAGTCGATGAAGGGCAAGGTGGTGGTTCTGGGCTTATTCCATATCTGTGAGCCCTGTCTGATGCAGGGCACGAACTTGCAGAAGGTTCATGAGGCCGTGCAGGGGAAGAACGTGGCGGTGGTCGGTGTCAACTCGGCGGGCAATGGGAAGAAGGACGTCGGCGAGTTTCTCTCGGCGTTTCCGGTGAAAGTCACCTATCCCTACCTGCTCGATCCCGGCAAGGTCACGGACAAACTGTATGGCGGCGGGAAGTTCATCCCGAATGTCTACGTGATCGATCAGAACGGGGTGATTCGGTGGCAGCGTGTGGGGAACATGGATTTGGCGGGAGCGGATGTGATTGTACAAGAGGTCGAGAAGTTATTGGCTGGTTCGGGCAAGGGTGGTGGTTCGACGGGGATGTAATGCAGACATGGAGCAGCGGGGCTAGCCCTATGCTCCCGGAGCCCCCACTTGAGAAAGTGGTCGCTCGACGGCCGCAGTTGGGCTAGCCCCACTGCTCCATGTAGTCTTGAACGCGCTGCCCCCTGGGGGGGGGGAGTGTGGGGAAAGAAGAGAGAAAACATGGATGAGATGGAAGCGGGGAAGCAGAAGTTTTTGGAGGTCGTGAAGGGGGTGGATGCGGCGGTGCAAGTGGTGATTCCCGTGACGCCTTCCAACAGCCTGTTTCTTATCTCGCTGACGAAGGGTCCCCACCGGAAGTTCATCACCGTGTCGGAAGACGACATCATTGACCTGCCGAACGAAGCCGACATTGCCGCGAAGGTCACAAAGGTTGTGATGGATGCGGTGACGGCACTCTAGAAGTGTTTGAGCCATAAGCGATGAGCCATCAGCTCTTTGTATGAAACAACTCCTTAAACAGGCCGTGGAGCAGGCGCTCCAGTAGGAACGCATGATGCCGATGCGAAATGGTCTCTCGGAAGAGTTGAATCGCCAGGGCAACGAGCACTTCGCCAGAGGGCTCTACACCGAGGCCTATGCCTGCTACGCGAAGGCGCTGGAGTGCGACCGGCTGTTGGGAGACCGGCGCTCGCTTGCTGCGACGCTGGGCAATCTCGGCAATATCTGCGCGGTGAGCGGTCGCCGCGATTCCGCCCAACATCATTATCATGAAGTTCTGGAACTTCAGAAGATCCTGGGCGATGAGAAGGGCATCGGGACGACGCTGGGGAACTTGGGCAATCTCCGAGCCGATGCGGGCGAGTGGGAGCGGGCGCGTGCCTATTACCTCGAAGCGCTCGATATCATGACCAGGGTCCATGATGAAGCGGGCAAGGCGGTGCTCTTCTCCGATCTCGGCCTGGTCGCGCGCGAGACCGGCCAGTTTGAGAATGCTCTGCAATACTACGAACAGTCGCTCGTGTTGATGCGGCGGCTGGGCAACCAAGGAGGCGTGGCCGATGCATGGCGGATGATGGGCCGGACGTTCCTCGTGCAGAAGCGCTACGATGAGGCGATGGCCTGCTGCAAGACGAGCCTGGACATCGCGGAGCGGACCAAAGATGAACTGCGGGTGGGCGGCGCGCGCTATCTTCTCGCTCAATGCTATGAGGAGCTCGGCCGACTCCGGGAAGCGGCCGATCTGCTGGAACAAGTGGTCTCTATGGACCGCAAGTACGGGTTGCCGAAACTCGGCGAGAATCTCCAACGCCTCGAGACTCTCCGAACGCAGCTCGCCGCTGAGGCTAAAGAGAACTCCCGTCTTCGTGAGAACCATGCATGAGCGGCTCTCCCTTTCCTGAGTCACCCTGGAACGACGTTCAAGCCCGGTTACGCGCGGCTCTGCCCATGCTCTACGAATTGGAGCCGGGCGGGGCGTTGGCGATGGAGTTGGGGTGCGATGGCTGGATATTGGAATTGACACCGGACGGTCGCCTCATCTGCCAAACCGGCATGGACATGGAAGACGTCCAGAATTTGCTGTCCGAGGGCACACCGGAGGATTTGGGAACGGACGAACTTGCGAAGCAGGCCAAGTATTATTTGCAGCCGGCCGTCGCCAAGTTTAGAACACTATTGATTGGAGCCGGGTTCGAAGAAACGACGGAGATGACCGATCGATATGTTGCCGCGACCTTTCAGAAGACGGTGGATTTTCAGAAGCTGGACGAGGCGGCGGACGCGGTACGGTGGTGCCAGGAGAAGATTACGTGAGGAGGTGCGTCGAGGCTGACCGCTGTGCTCGCGCAGCCCGCACTGTGGGTACGGGAGGGGAGTTGGTTCGGGCCCCCTCCCGTGTCGAGCATCGCTCGACCTGATTGAAGAATGTGCTCGCTGGACGCGCGCAGTAGCGGTCAACCCCGGCACACCTCCTGCTATTGTGGGTGAAGGATAAAAGATTGAAGACGAAGACGATCACGACCTTCGAGGAGTTTCGCGATGCCGTCATGGCCTATCGCTTGCCGCGGGTGCTGATAACGGCACTGGAACTCGACCTGTTTACGGCAATCGGCTCCAAGAAATGGCAGGTCGGTGAACTGGCTGCCGCGCTCAAGGTCAGCGAGCGAGGCCTCGCGATTCTGTGCCGCAATCTCGCGGCGGCCGGCCTGTTACGAAAATCGGGCGATACCTATTGGAACAGCAAGCTGGCCGCCACCGCGTTGAATGCCAAGAGCCCCGCCTATCGCGGCGCGTACCTCGCGCTGTTGCGGAACCACTGGGCCGATTGGTCTCGTCTGACCGACAGCGTGAAAACGGGACTCCCCCTCGACCACGATGAGCCGGAGGAGCCGGGCTATCGTGAGCAGTTCACGTGGGCCATGCACCATCGGTCGCTGGAAGTTGCGCCGAAAGTGTCGGCGCAGGTGAATCTGAAAGGCGCCAAGACGCTTCTGGATCTCGGAGGAGGGCCGGGCACCTATGCGATGGCGTTCTTGACGAAGAACCCACAGCTGCAGGCAACGGTGTGCGATCGGCCTGCTGCGTTGGAGGTGGCGCGGAAGATCGCCGCCACGCACAAGGCCGGCCGGCGGCTGTCGTATCAACCGCTGGACTTTATGCAGGAGCCGATCACCGGCCGGTACGACATCATCTGGTATTCGAATGTCTTGCACATCTACTCGCCCGAACAAAACCAGGCGCTTTTCCGACGCGCTCTGCCGGCGCTGACGCCCGGCGGGCGGATGATCGTTCAGGACGCGTTTCTCCATGATCGGGAGGGACTCTACCCGCAGGAAGCCGGCTTGTTTGCCGTGACGATGTTGCTCTTTACCGAGACCGGCAATACCTATTCGCTGGCCGACACGGCGCGCTGGCTTCGCGAGGCCGGCTTCGAGCGGGTGCGACCGATCAAGATGCGGAAGGGGACGGGGGATTGGGACGGTGGTGTACTGGAGGCGTCGTGTCCAGGGACAAATCCAGAAACCCTCGCCCGCCGAACACGATCAGTAAGAAATTCAAGAGGCCGCTCAGTCCGTTGAGTATCGGCACCAGCACCTGCCCATCCGAACTTCTTAGATCCAGCACCAGCGTCGAGATATCCAACGCCAACCCCACGGTTCCGTAAATCACCGCTCCCATCAAGGCCCAGCGCTTCTGCGCGAGGAGAAACCCGCCCAGCAGTCCGGGAATGCCGAATAGGAACGCCTGCCACATGACGTGGGCTGCCGGAGAGGCAGTGGTGGAACGAAGGCCGAGGAGTTGCGTGGCGGCTGCCAGTCCAATCAGTCCGAGCAAGATCCCGATGAGCACGCGAACCTGCATGAGGTGACTATAGCGACATTCTTACCGAGCGGGCAACCGTCGATCGAGGCCTGGAGGCGTTTCTTCCTCTTCTGCCTAGATTGCCTGGCGGACCATGTGTTCTCGCCTTCGCCATTCTCGTCTATCGCCTGGTCGCCAGGAACCGCTACCGCTGGTTCGGGGCGGTCACGCAACCGCCCCCCCCCTTTCGGTGGGGGAGGCAGAACCTCCGTGGAATTTACCCCGAACCGGCTCCCATGCAGAATGACACACAACAGGAGGAGCTGTATGGGACTCAGGCAATGGATGTTGACGCTGAGAGGGGTCCGACGAGCGGACCGGTGTCGGTGGGGAATCGCGGTCGGCCTCGGCTCCCTACTCACAACGGGTGTCGCATTTGGAGCCGGCTACGATCTCCTCGGGCAATCCGGCTTCATGAGCACGCACGAGTTCGCCAAGCTGACGGCAAGCGGCACGCCGCCGGTCGTGGCGGCCGGCTTTGGCTTTGAGGCGGCAGGGACGTCGACCATTCTGATCAAGACCTACGATCCGAACACCGGAGTGGTGCTCACCGAAGACTCCTACGATCTCGATGTGCGCGAGGAAGGAACGCCGACGTCGTCATCGGCACGGGAACGCATCTTTGCCGGTGGCATCGGCGTGGGCTCCGACGGCCTCTCCCACTTTCGGATTCGTGTGTACGATGCCGTAACCGGCAAGTTTTTGTGGGAAGGGCAGCTGAATCTGAATCCCGTAGGGAAAGAGGGGAATGCGAGTCCCGTGGCGACGGTGGCTCGGCCCCGCGCAACGGTCACGCGGGTCTCGAATCCGGAGCCGTCATCCGTGCACCACTTCTTTCTCGTACGCGCGCGCGATCCTCAGTCCGGGGCGCTTATCTGGCAAGATCAGTTTGCGGCGGAGGGACGCGGTATCGCGCGTATCGAGCGGATTACCGATGAGCGCACGGAGACGGTGGCTCCGATGCCGGGCCTACGCCACGCCTTCGACTTCATGATTCGTGCGTATAACGGAACGGATGAAGAACTGTTGTGGCAGGATGCGTTCGATCCGCTACGAGAAGTGGGGAAGAGCGTTCAGCAGGAAGATGAACATGCCGGCTTCATTCCGTTGTGGTCTCGCCAGGAAGAGAATTCAACCAGCCGCGAATTGATCCGGTATCGCCCGTTTCGGTGAGACTCTCTTCCCAGACTTCAACCTCGCATTGAGATCGTCCACCCATCGTCGTTCGAACTGCTCGTAGGTCAGGGAGAGCGTGGCCTGCATTGCCGCCGGCATGGTGTGTCTCGATTTCAACAGGGTCAGCAACTCTTTTACCCGGTGCATGCCGAACCGGTCGATGAGGTAGTGGGTCGCGGAATTCGCTTCGAGGTAGGCGACGGTTGCGGCTCCGCTTGAGAGGCCGCCCCATTCCCCTTCCAGCACCGCGAGCGGAACCAGTGCGATATCTCCGTGCATCGGCTGGTCGAGGTCCGCCCAGGAATCCCCCGCTAACTGCATCGCCAGACCTTCATTGAGCCAGGTGGGAACCGATCCGGCCCCCATGCCGAGTTGGTCATGCAGCAGGGCATGGACGTACTCATGGCGCAGGACGCGGGTCAGCCAGGTCTGGTCCGTCAACGCCCCCTGCGTCGGCACCTGAATCCGGCCCAGCACGGGATCGAAGAGGCCATCCGCCCAGATCGGGCTTCCCGTTGCGTTCTGAAAGTGATCCCTGGTGTGCAGGACCACGATGACCGGCTTGCCGGGGAAATGCCCGAACTTTTGCCCGATGTCTCGATACGCCTCCTCCAGAATGTCCAGCACGCCGGTCCAGGTCGCCTGATCTTCCCCGCCGTCGAACTTTACGGTGAAATGTGCGCTGCCACGCGACGTGAGTTGTTGCTCAGCCTGTTCCGTACGCCGGACCTTGGCCGACACAGCCTGGAGATAGGAACGCACGTCGGGGTCTTGCCGGGCGCGGTCGGCTGCTCGATCGAGGTGCTGGGCGGCTTCAGCGAGGCGATCCTGTTCCTGTAACAAGTCGGCCATGGCCAGGTGGGGGAAGGCTTCGGTCGGCGCGAGCTGAATCACGTGTTGCAGAAACTCCTCCGTCAACCCCGGATCACGAAGTTCCCAATAGGCGTGCGCCAGGTTCAAGTGCGCGATGGGGTTTGTCGAATCGAGCGAGACCGCTTGCTTGAAGGTCTTGACCGATACCGCCGTGCCGCCCGATTGTTCTTGAAGGATGCCCAGGTTGTTCCAGAGGACGGCCACAAACCGCCTGACCGGCGGCTCGGCGAGCAGTGAGGACGGCAGGTCGGACAGCCTCGATTCGGCTTCGGCGGCGTTGCCTTTCTCCAACTCGTCGCGGATACCGTCCAGCTTCGCCACGTACGGGGACTCCGGCACCCGGCTCGGATCGATGACGCGTGGGCGTTTCGACTCCCGCGCGTACAGTTCCTCTTCGTGTTGCTGCTCTGCGGTCGGCTGCGCCCCCTCCTCGGCTGAGATCGTCGTGACCGGGGGAGGCGGCGTCGGCGGAAAGTAGGAAGGCTTCACCCACACGTGGTACAGGATGAACAGGCCGACAGCGGCAACGATGTAGCTCAGGATAGGGGAGATGTTCTTGCGATACATCGGACGCTCCCGTGTTCATCGTGAAGTGTAACACCCTAGACAGTCGCGTCAAAACAATGGATGGATTGTAGAGGGCGCTGCAAACGGGACGTGTGAACGTCCTGGATCGGGCTCCCTGCGCGTCATTGTGAGGGGGCGAGGCCTGTGCTACGATGCGCGGCGATACAGGCTCGACGCGACGATGGCGCAGGTCGCTGCGCGCCATTCTCCCCACGACCTTCTCATGACTGCCCGATTCACGCCACGTGCGACAGATCCAGCGACGTCGGTTCCCGTGCGGCCGCTGCACGATCTCCTGCAGCGCGTTGAGCGCCCGATCGACTTTGCCACGCGGGATCACGGCGCGCATCTCTCGTCGATCAAGAACCTCGGCCCGTTTGTCGCAGCTCAAATCGTCGATGCGCTGGCCGCACAGGTGTATGCCGCAGGTGTCGAAAGTCATCTGCTCGCGCTCCACCAGTTGTTCGTCGACTTTCACGTCGGCGTATCTCCGGTCGAGCAGATCCGCCGGCTCGAACAGGCGCGCACGATCCTCACCGATCTGAAGACGGGTCAGACGGCAGCCCCGCCGATGCGGAGCCAGGCCAAGCCTGGCCGACCGGTACCTGTCTCGTCGGGCGACCAACACCTTCCGCAGGATGTGAAGGCGCTCGCGATCCGGTATGCCAAGCGAGTCGGTCCTAAACGGGCGGCCTTGCTGGAACGGCTGGGCGTTCACACCGTTGAGGATGCCTTCTGGTGTCTGCCCTGGCGTTATGAGGACCGGTCGGTCATCACCCCCATCGCTCGTGTGGTTCCTGGCGCGGAGGCGACCGTCTGCGGCGTCGTGGTGACCAGCCGGCTTCGAAGCGCGCGATATAAGCGGCTGAGTGTGCTCGAAGTGATGGTGCAAGACAGGACGGGACGCATCCAGGCGGTGTTCTTCAATCAGCCCTACCTTGAGCAGGTGCTGGCCGTCGGTGCCCGCGTCATGTTGGCCGGGCGTGTGATGGCCGGCCGAGGCGGCTGGATCGATCTTCGGATGGATGTCAGCCAGTACGAACTGCTGGGGGAGGAGACGGACAGCACCCTGCATGTGGGGCGTATCGTGCCGATCTACCATGAGACAAAAGGGTGGTCCTCGCGCCAGATGCGCGTGCTCGTGAAAGACCTGCTCGATGAGTATCTCGCCGGCCTGGAAGAAGTGCTACCGGTCCAGGTGCGCGCAAAGTATCGCATGCCGCCCATTCGGCAGGCGGTGGCTGAGGCGCATTTCCCGGTCGCCGGGACCGACCTCGCTGCGCTGGATCGGGGCATGACTCCCGCCCACCGGCGGTTGGCGTTTGAAGAGCTGTTTCTCTTGCAAGTGGCCCTGGCGAGTCGCCAGCGAGCGGTCAAGTGTGAGGTGAAGGGGATTCAATTCAATCCCGCCACGCCGTTGTTGGCGCGATTGGGGAAGGCCTTACCGTTCAAACTGACCGCTGCGCAAGAACGAGCGTGGAGCGAAATCCGGCAGGATATGGCCGGCCCCAGGCCGATGAATCGCCTCATCCAGGGCGATGTGGGATGCGGCAAGACGGTCGTTGCGCTCCATGCGATGGTGATGGCCTGCGACTCCGGGTATCAGGCCGCGCTCATGGTGCCGACGGAGATTTTGGCGGAGCAGCATGGCTCTACCCTGCGGAGCGTCCTCGAACCATTAGGGGTATCGGTGGCGGTGCTGACGAGCAACGGACGAGCCAAGCAGCGGGCTGCGGCGCTGGCCCGAATTGAAACCGGTCAGACCCAGGTGGTGATTGGCACGCACGCTCTCATTCAGAAGGGCGTCACGTTCGCGAAGCTCGGGCTGGCGGTGATCGATGAGCAGCATCGGTTCGGGGTGATGCAGCGGAAGACCCTGATCGACAAGGGCTACCATCCCGATGTGCTGGTGCTCACGGCCACGCCGATTCCCAGAACGCTGGCCATGACGGTGTATGGCGACCTCGATGTGTCGGTCATCGATGCGCTTCCTCCTGGCCGGAAGCCAGTGAGGACCTTGCTCTTTACTGAGTCCCAACGGCGCCGGGCCTATCAAGTCGTGCAGGATCACCTGGAAGCCGGACGCCAGGCCTACATCGTGTATCCGCTCGTGGAGGAGTCCGAGAAGACCGATCTTCAGGCGGCGATTCAAGCGGCGGAACGTCTCCAGCAAGAGGAATTCAAGAACGTCTCAGTGGGGCTCCTTCACGGGCGCCTGCGCGCGGAGGAAAAGGAGCGGACGATGGCCTCGTTCAAGGCAGGCGAGATCAACGTGCTTGTGGCGACGACGATCGTCGAAGTGGGGGTGGATGTGCCGAACGCGACCGTCATGGTCGTGGAGCATGCAGAGCGGTTCGGGCTTGCGCAGTTGCACCAGTTGCGCGGGCGAGTCGGGCGAGGCGCACATCAGTCCTATTGCCTCCTCCTTTCGTCACGGACCGGTGGGACAGCCACGCGGCGGGTGAGCGAAGATGCCGCCGCGCCTGCTCCGGCGTCGTCGGCAAAGCAACGGCTGGAGGCGTTGGTCAAATCGACCGACGGCTTCGTGATTGCGGAAGCCGACCTTCAGATCAGAGGGCCTGGAGAATTTTTTGGGTTCCGCCAGTGGGGCATGCCGGAATTCCGGGCGGCCAATTTGATTCGCGACGCAGACTTGTTGCAGCAAGCGAGGCAGGAGGCCTTCGCGCTGCTCAAGCGAGACCCGTCGCTGTCTGCGCCGCAGCATCAGGCGTTGCGGGCTGCCGTGCTGCGACGGTGGCGGACGAAACTGGAGCTGGGGGCGGTAAGCTAGGAGGGGGCTGGGGCGAGCCCGGTGCTCGCGGAGGCCGCGCTTCAGAAAGCGCTCCCTCGACGCGCGCAATAGGGCTCGCCCCAGCCCCCTCCGAAAAAGCAAGGTGATGAAGGGATGAAAGGGATGAAATGGGGCTGTTACAGCGACTGACGCATGATCTGAAGGCGGGGTGGGCGACGTTGCGTCACGGGACGGCGCAGGCCGCGAACCGGGCGCTGGAAGAAACCGAGCTGCTGAAGCTCCGCTTAGAGCTGCGGAAGCTGGATCAACTGATGAACGATCTCTATCGCGATATCGGCGAGCGTGCCATCGAGTTGCACGATCGGGGCGAGCCGGCCGAGCGCGTGTTGTACGACATGGAGATCGGACGGCTGGCCAAGCAGGTTCAGGTAATCCGTGAGCGGCGGAAGAAGATCGAGGGGGAGATGGCAGAGATCAGGAGCGAGCAGTGAGCGAGAAGACTCTCGTGCTGGCCGGGATTGATATCGGCACCTTGACGTGCCGGCTGTTGATTGCGCGGATCACGGACTCCGGCGGGCTGACGGAATTGCATTCCGCGCGTCGTATTCTTCGTCTGGGCCAGGGGGTCGATCGGGATCGCGTGCTTCGCCCTGAGGCGATGGACCGGGTGCTCAGTACGTTGCGTGAGTGGCGAGAGATCATCGACTCCCACAACGTTGATGCTGCGACGGCAGTGGCTACCAGTGCAGTGCGCGATGCAGCCAATCGGCAAGAGTTTTTGGATCGGGTGAAGCGTGAAGCAGGGTTCGAGGTCGAACTGATTAGCGGTGAGGAGGAAGCCAGACGGACGATGCTGGGCATTCGTTCGGGTTTGCCGCCAGATGTCGCCGATATGCTGGCGCTCGACATAGGCGGCGGCAGCACGGAATTTATCCTGGACCGGCCAGGCCGACCTCCGATTGTGCGCTCGATCAAGGTGGGCGTGGTCCGGTTGTCGGAGCGGTTGCTTCACCATGATCCACCGACGACTGATGAAGTGGACTCAGCGCGCGCCTTCGTTCGGCAGGAGACATTCAAGGTGGTTAAAGAGATCGGTGATCTGCAAGGCGCGACCTTCGTTGGAACTGCAGGAACGATCACATCCCTCGCCGCCATGGCCCAGCGTCTTCCGGCCTATGAGCCCGCCCGCATCCATAATTACTGTCTGAAGCTCTCGACGGTTTCCGATCTGGAGCGAGAGCTGCTCAGTCGGACCAAAGTCCAACGTCAGGGGCTGCCGGGCCTCGAACGAGGCCGCGAAGACGTGATCGTCGCCGGGACGCTCGTTTTGCGAACGGTGATGGAGAAGTTGGGAGTCGAGGATTGTCTCGTGAGCGATCTCGGATTGCGCGAAGGAGTGTTGCTCGATCTGGCGACGCGGACACGATAAGTGAAACAAAGGAGTTGAGAGTGTTTGTTTGAGAGGGTGTGTACGTTGGAGCCACGCGGTTGGCGAAGGGCTCCATGAAGAAAGACTCCTTTTCTTGTACCCTGACCCTCGTGTAGACTCTGCTTTGAATAGGATGTGAGGAGGTGAGGATGTACGTCTGTCCAGATTGCAAGATACCTCTCGAGAACCTCTTCTGCAAGATGTGTCACTCCGAATTTTCTAATATAGACGGCATTCCCGTGTTGTTGTCAAAACGTCCTGAGTTCCGAGGCACCCTGCACATTGCGGTTGCGTACGATTCGATCTATCGTGACAACACGAATGTATGGGAAAAGCTGGGAAGAAATACGGAAGAGTTCATCCAATATTTTTCGTCTTTGCTAGGCCAGTTTCAAAGTGCGCGCTTCCTGGAAATCGGGTGTGGTGAGGGTGTACTGCTGGCGGCGGTCAGGGTGGGTGAGAAATTCGCTATCGACCTCTCTACGGAAGCCATCAAGGTAGCCCGCACCAAAACCCAGGCTCAATTCAGCGTTGCCTTGGCTGAGGGGCTTCCCTTTGCTGCGGAATATTTCGACCTGATTGTAAGTGTTGGGGTTATGGAGCATTTCCTGGACGAGAAGCAAGCTTTGCAGGAAATAAGGAGGGTTTTAAAGCCGGGTGGCCATTATGTTGGTTTGATCCATGTCGACCTTACATTTTGGGAGCGATTCGCCATTAAATTGTCACAGTATTTTTTCCCCAGGCCTAGACCCATTCGATTTGCCCGTTGGTTAGGAACCAAACTGACATCTGGAAGCGGGCGGGCACAGCAGGAATTTGTCAAGCAACCAATCCAGAACAAGTATACGACCCACAGCCTGAAAGCATGCCTTCAGAGAAATGGGTTTAAGGTGATTGATGTGATCCATACGAGGAAGTATCCTGAACTACCTCTGATAGGTCATTTCGTGGTTATCTATATCGGTCAAAAGTGATAAAGGCCCCAAAGCAGATAGCCTTCGTACTTGGCTTGGGCGTGAATGGCTATGCCATCGTGCGAAGCCTGGCTCGCGAGGGGGTTCCGATCGTAGGCATTCACAGCGAACTGGATGATTTTGGCAGGTTCTCAAGGTATTGTAAGAACTACTACTTGGACCCTTCCATCCAAGGGGAAAAACAGATCTGCGAGATTCTTATCAACTGGCGTCTGCATTTGGAAAGCAAGCCGGTGCTCTTTGCGACCAGCGATTATCACGCCTTGCTACTCGCGAAGCAAAGGGAAATGCTATCGGACCATTTCCTGTTCCATTGGGTATGGCCAAACTACCTCTCCAGAATTATCGACAAATCCGAACTGAGCCGGATCTGTCAACAGGCAGGCGTATTGACGCCACTGACCCACATCACCCAGCCGGATGAAGATCTCGCAAGGAGCGCGCGCGATTTCCCATATCCTTGCGTCGTCAAGCCTGTGCGGAGTTTCGGTATCCCCTTTCCTCCTGGAATGAAGAATTTCGTGGTCTATTCGCCGAAGGATCTCGTGGACTTCTACAAGAACAACCCGGGGCTGAAGGGAGCAACCATCTGGCAGAAGATCATCGAGGGAGGAGATGAAAACATTTTCCAATGTACTGCGCTAATCCGGCAGTCAGGGGAAGTTGGAGCCGTGTCCTGCGTAAGGAAGATTCGGCAGAATCCGCCTGGTTACGGGAGCATGTGCTTTGGTCGCAGTGAATGGAATCACGTTGTGGTGTTCGAGGCTTTGAAGCTGCTGCGTTTGTTGGGCCACCAAGGATTTGCCTCACTCGAATTCAAGTATCAGCCTAAAGATGGTTGCTACTACTTCATCGAAATGAATCCGAGACTGCCTTGGTACAGTATGCTTTTTGCGGATGCAGGGATCAATCTACCTTACCTGGGCTATCTTGATCTCACCGAGCAAGCCGATTTCTTGACACTCAAAAGGGAGCAGCAGGATGAGGTTTATTGGATCAATTTCAAAGGGGAATTAGGTCGGGTGGTTCGGACGCCACAAAAAAGTCCGATCAGCCTGTTGCAGTGGCTCGGGTCGATGGCCAGAGCGCGGTCTTATGCTTGGTGGGAGTGGAAAGATCCTCAACCTTTCCTCGTGGCTACACTTCACCTTGTTGGGAGAGGAATTCAAAGGCTGTGGTGTTAGCAATAGACGGCAACATGAATGAGGGGTAGGCATGCGAACAAAGAGATGGGGTCGTTGCTTGACTTTGCATCTGGCCAGCCCAATTGGGCCTTCCTCGAACCGGCGGTGATGCAGTTCTGCCGGTCGCCTTGCTTCCCTCGTGCTTTCGAAGCTCCGCTCGGATTTCCCAGTAACAAGACGTTGAAGTCGAAGAGGCCGAATCATATGGAAGTACGCCTCGCCAACCTCATTGATCTTCTTATCAAGAAACTTATATAATTGCCGCCATGAAGTCTCTGGAGTTTGTCGGCTCCAGCCTGGGTGACCTTCGAGAGTTTCCTGCAGAAGCTCGGCGCGCGGCTGGTTTCGAGTTGGGCTTTGTTCAGCGAGGGCTGGACCCTTCGGACTGGAAGCCCATGACTGAAGTGGGTGCCGGGGTTAGGGAGATTCGCATCCACGTTCTGGGGGAATGGCGTGTGCTGTACGTGGCCAAGCTCGCCGAGGCTGTCTACGTGCTGCATGCGTTTCAGAAGAAAACGCAAAAGACTAGAAAAGAAGACATCGAGTTGGCGCGTAAACGATACCGCCAGATTGGAGACCGGTCATGAAGAAGAAAACGACGAAGTCGAGCGGCAATGTCTTTGTGGATCTCGGCTTTGATCCGGCCGAGGCCGCCGTGCTCCAAATGCGCTCGAACCTCATGAGCGATCTTCGCCTCTGCATCGAGAAGCAGAAGCTCACTCAGGCGGAAGCGGCCAAGCGCTTGGGCATCGCGCAATCCCGCGTGTCCGACCTCGTGTGTGGCAAATGGGACAAGTTCAGCTTGGAAATGCTGATCACCCTTGAAGCACGGCTGGGGCGCACTGTTCGGGTCGAGTTTGCGGCATGATGAGAGCTGCCTGAACCGAGGACGCTTCTTCCTCCCACTTAGCCGAGGGTGGCCTGGTTGGTTCCCAATTGCGCGCATCGACCAGCTGCGGCAATGAAGCAATCAGCTCTCAGCAATCAGCGCTCTGCGTCCGATCAAGCTCATTCGTTGATGGCTCAATGCTGAACGCTGACGGCTACTTCTGCGAATACCACCGATAGCCCATAGCCCTTGTTCTCGGTGAAGTCGGCGTTCGGGGTGCCCCCGGATTATTCACCATGGCAGGAAACCGGACCCAGGTTGCTCCGGCTTATGGAGTCTTGTACACTTTGTCTCAGACTTCTACTGCTGTGGCCTTCTACCCATGCGACGACCAGATGACGACATCGAAGACGCGCGGATTGCCGAGAACTTGCGCCGCGCGATCGAGCTGACCGAACTGGGGTTGGCGCTGCGCCAGTCGGTCCTGCGACAAAGTCGGCCTTACGGCGATGTCTGTGCACAGGTGATGCGTGACATTCGACGCGCGAAAGAGCGGGCATGGCAGCAGAGTCCTTCCTAGTTCAGGCGCTCTCCACCCTCATTGCTGAGTTCAATCGGTGTGGCCTCAATTATGC
Organism: uncultured Nitrospiraceae bacterium; assembly: GCA_964555285.1. Taxonomy (GTDB): domain Bacteria; phylum Nitrospirota; class Nitrospiria; order Nitrospirales; family Nitrospiraceae; genus JBBIQV01. The sequence goes on along the minus strand of CAZKRM010000001.1, from coordinate 218,140 downwards.
GCTAGCCGGAGGCTGGGCCTACAGCGCGCTTGTCGAGCCACGGGCGACGACGGACATTGACCTGCTCATGCTTGTGGAGCAGCCCTCCCGCGAAGGCATCCACCTCCTATTGGCTCCCTTGTTCGACTCAACCGTGGTCCATCCTGCTCCGATGGTGTTTCGCGGGGTCTCGATTTGGCGGAGCGTGGGAATTCGCGGCGAGCAAGAAGTGGTGGTCGATCTCCTCTTGGCGGACTCGGTCTTTCTACGAGCGGCGCTCGCACGCAGGCGAATGGTGGTGTTCGACGCATTGCAGGTGCCGATTCTGACGTTGGAGGATCTGATCGTGCTCAAAACCCTGGCAGGCCGCCTTCAGGATCAAGCTGATCTTGAAAAGATCCGGGCGCGCCAGGACGAACTCCACGTGGATTGGGGCTATGTCGAAGGATGGAAAATTAAACTTGGCCTTCGTGGATAACGGCTTCTGCTACGTTCGTGAATACCACCGATAGCCTTTGTTCCCGGTAAAGCCGGCCTTCGGGGCGCCGCCGGGTTTTCCCAGTACCAGCACTTTGAAGTCGAGGAGGCCGAACCAGGCGGAGGTCGTACAAAGGGACGCGAGCCTTTTCCAAACCCCTGAAGCTCTTCTTCCCTTACATTCCTCTGACGGGTGGCCTGATCTGTCCTTTCACTGCGTGCGTCCAAGGAGCACATCGGGTTCCCTTTTTCTTCGCGCTCCTCTCCAAACGGGCATCCGCACCGCTCTTGATCGCGCACGTCGAGGGAGCACCTTCCGAGGTGCGGCCTCTGCTTTTCTCACTCGTCTACAACGGGTGGCCTGGTTAGCCCTTTTACTGGGCACGTCCAACGAGCACCCTTCCGAGGGTGCGGGTTGCGTGACCAAGAAGGGCGCCAGGCCACCCGTTGACTCCCTTCTTTTCGCTTTGTTAGACTGCCTAGTCTAACTACTTGAAAGACGCGCAGTTCTACCCTGTAACCGATCTAAGGATGACGAGGCAACACCATGATGAAAGCGTGGCTGCTGGATGAGCTATTCCGATTCGATCGATGGGCGTTGAGGGTCGAGGGAAGCCAGGAGGAGTGGGGGGCCGGGGATTCCGTGGCCGAACAGGAGGATCTTCCTCCTCCGCCGACCGGGGTTAAGGCCAAGCCGGGCAACGGCCGTATCACCCTCACCTGGGACCACGTGCCCGATGCCATGTATTACAACATCTATTTCATGACCACGAAGGGCGTCCAGATCAAGTTTTCCGAGCTCACCCGTCCGATCGCCAGTGCTGAGGATTTCAAGGCCGTCATCGGCGTGAAGAAAGACAAGGGCACCTGCATCGAAGGACCCTCCGCTCCCTATATTCACGACGATCTTGCCAACGGCACCTGCTACCACTATGTGGTGACGGTGGTCACGCCGAAGGGCGAGAGCCACGAATCGGACGAGGTCATGGCGATCCCCTCGCCCTACCTGCTCGCGCAAGCGATCGGTCAGGAAGGGACTGACGACGGAGAGTTCAGTTCGCCGACGGGCATTGCGCTCGACAAGGACGGCCGGATCTACGTCGCGGACACCGACAATCACTCCATCCAGAAATTCGAGAAGGACGGAAAGTTCCTGGCGCGATGGGCCGGAGAGCCGAGCTCCCAAGAAGGGGAGTACTACTACCCGCGCGGACTGGCCGTCAGTCCGGATGGGCAGGTCTTTGTGGCGGACAGCGGCAACAACCGGGTGCAAAAGCTGGATATCGACGGTATGCCCGTCAAGAGCTGGGGGAAGTTCGGCTTCGCCTGGCGCGGCGCCGATATGGGCAAGTTCGACGTGCCCTGGGGAATCACGACCGATCAAGAAGGCAACATCTACGTGTCGGATACCAGCAACGCCCGTATCCAGAAGTTCAAGAGCGACGGGACGCCGTTGCTGAAGTGGGGGCGCGATGGGAGCTTCGACGGCGCGTTCTTCTTTCCCCGCGGGATCGCCGTGGACTTCGTCGGGAACATCTTCGTGGCCGACGAGGGGAACAACCGCATTCAAAAGTTCGACGCGCGTGGGAGTTACCTCACGAAGTGGGGACGGGAAGGCAGCGGCCCCGGGCAATTTAAAGCCCCTTGGGGGGTGGCCTGCGACGCGCTCGGCAACGTGTATGTGGTGGACCAGGGCAACCACCGCATTCAGAAATTCGACGGGAACGGCACGTTCCAATGCGCCTGGGGCAATCGCGGGAAAACGGAAGGGCAGTTGAATTTTCCCTCCGGCATTACCGTGGACAAGGAAGGCTGCGTGTACGTCGTCGATACCGGCAACAGCCGTGTCCTCAAGTATGTGCCGACAGAGGAGGAGCTGACGCGCGGGCAGGAGACGCAGCAGCCGAAGGTCGCGACCGAGCACCCGTCGCCGCGGAGCCTCGCCGTGAAGGCGGGCGACACCGAAACCGTTCTGAGCTGGCTGGATGTCCCAGGGGCGGTCTCCTACAATCTCTACTTCCAGACGCAAACCGGCGTCACGATGCAATCCGCAACCAAGATCGAAGGCGTGACGAGTCCCTTCACGCATGCGGGCCTCACGAACGACATCGCGTATTTCTACGCCCTCAGCGCGGTCTACGACGAGGGGACGGAGAGCGCCCTGTCGGACGAGGTGACCGCGACGCCGGTTCTGATCGACATCACGGCTCCACAGACTCCCAATGCGGTCATCAACCATTGGGGGTTCATGACCAATTCGCCGGAAGTGGTGGTAACGATCTCCGCCACGGACTTGGATAGCGGAGTCGGCGCCTATTTTATTTCCGAGAATCCGATGACGCCCATGGCGGGAACGCCTGGGTGGGTCGAGGTCCAGCCGGCTATTAAGTTCGGCGCAACCGTCCCGTTCATTCTGTCGCCCGGCGACGGCCAGAAGACGGTCTATGTGTGGTTCAAGGACGTCGGCAACAACGTCTCGACTCCAGCGAGCGCCGGCATTCTCCTCAACACATCGGGCTACCTCTGCGTGTCGAAGTGGGGCAAGCCCGGCCGCGGCGCGTCGCTGCTCCACGGCGGCGAATTCATGGCGCCCTTGTACGGCCTGGCTATCGACCAGCAGGGCAGCCTGTTTGTGGTCGACAACGGCAACAACCGCATTCAGAAGTTCGACCCGACCGGCAACTTCATCATTCTCTGGGGGAACTTCGGGGCAGCCAACGCCAACTTCCACAACCCCACCGGCATCGCCTGCGACGGCAAAGGGGATGTGTACGTCGTCGATACGAACAACCACCGCGTGCAGAAGTTCGACGGCAAGCTCGGCGGCTATCTGATGAAGTTCGGGTCGCGCGGCAACGGGGAAGGGCAGTTCAACGCGCCGTGGGGCATTGCGGTCGATCGCGTGCGCGGCTACATCTACGTGGTCGACAGCGCCAACTTCCGCGTCCAAAAGTTCGACATGACCGGCGAGTTCATCATGTCCTGGGGAAGCTTCGGCAACGGCGACGGCCAGTTCTACTTCCCGCGCGGGGTGGCGGTCGATCAGTCGGATGGCACGGTCTATATTGTGGACATGGGCAATCACCGCATCCAGAAGTTCGACACCGGCACGAATGTGCTCCCGCAGCTTCTCGCGAAATGGGGCGGCAGTTCGGAAGCCGGACACGCCAGCAGCCCTCTGGCTCAGGAAGCCGGGCAGCTCCGTTCGCCGTGGGGCATCGCGCTCGATGCTGCTGGCGATGTGTATGTGACGGACACCGGCAATCACCGGGTCGAAAAGTTCGATCGCGAAGGGAACTTCATCACGCAGTGGGGCGGGTTCGGGGGTGGCGACGGCCAGTTCAACTTCCCCTATGGCATCGTCATCGACGCGCGCGGCAGCGTCTTTGTCGTGGACAGCGGGAACACGCGGGTGCAGCAATTCCTGCCGGCGGATGAAGGAAGCGAGCGGCTCCAAGAACAGGCGGAACTGACGGCGGAGTTGGAAAACTCCGAGGGCGCAACGAAATCGTAACGCGCGGGTGCAGGCGGGACAGTCATGTTGGATAAAGAATTGCGGGTCGGACTCACCTACGACGACGTCGTGCTCGTGCCGGCCAAGTCGCAGGTGTTGCCGAACGATGTCGAGACCAAGACCTTCGTCTCGCGCCACATCCAGATCAATATCCCGATCGTGAGCGCGGCGATGGACACCGTGACGGAAGCGCGGCTGGCCATTGCCGTCGCGCGTGAAGGCGGCATCGGCATCGTGCACCGTGTCCTGGCGCCGGCGGATCAAGCGACGGAAGTGGACAAGGTGAAGAAGTCCGAGAGCGGGATGATCCTGGATCCCATCACGATTTCGCCGGACCAGACGATCCGCGATGTCTACAATCTGATGGCGAAGTACCGCATCTCCGGCATTCCGGTCACCAAGGACGGCAAGCTGGTCGGCATTCTGACGAATCGCGACCTGCGCTTCGAGACGCGGATGGATCTGAAAGTCTCACAGGTCATGAAGCGGGAGAAGCTGATCACAGCTCCCGAGGGGACCAGCCTGGAAAAGGCCCGCGAGATTCTCCACGAGCACCGGATCGAAAAGCTGCCGGTGGTGAACAAACAGTTCGAGCTCAAGGGGCTCATCACCATCAAGGACATCGAGAAGCGCATCAAGTATCCGAACGCCTGCAAAGATGCGCACGGCCGGCTGCGCGCCGGCGCGGCGGTCGGTGTGGGGCCGGACACGGAAGAGCGCGTGGAATTGCTGGTGAAAGCGGGCGTGGACCTCGTGGTGGTGGACACCGCGCACGGGCACTCACAGAGCGTGCTGGACACCGTGAAGACGATCAAGAAACTCCATCCGCAACTTGAAGTTGTGGCCGGGAATATCGCCACGGCTGAGGCGGCGAAGGATTTGGTGAAGGTCGGTGTGGACGCAGTGAAAGTGGGCGTCGGGCCCGGCTCGATTTGCACCACACGCATCGTGTCTGGGGCGGGCATGCCGCAGCTGACCGCCATCTCCGATTGCGCCAAAGCGCTGAGCGGCAGCGGCATCCCGATCATTGCGGATGGCGGCATTAAGTTCTCAGGCGACGTGACGAAGGCGCTGGCGGCCGGCGCCTCGTCCGTCATGCTCGGCGGGCTCCTTGCCGGGACGGAGGAGTCACCCGGCGAAACGGTGCTCTTCCAGGCTCGGACCTACAAGGTCTATCGCGGAATGGGATCGCTGGGCGCGATGGAGAAGGGCGGCAAGGATCGTTATTTCCAGGCCGGTCGGCCGGAGTCCAAGCTGGTTCCAGAAGGGATCGAGGGACGCGTTCCCTATAAAGGACCGTTGGCGGCGGTGGTCTACCAGCTCGTCGGCGGCGTGAAATCGGGCATGGGTTACTGCGGATGCAAGACTATCCCCGATCTACAACAGAACGCCACCTTCATCCGCCAGACCCTGGCCGGACTCCGTGAAAGTCATGTCCACGACGTCATCATCACGAAGGAAGCGCCGAACTACCGCACGGACTGGGAGTAGGCCGCGTGAGGAGTCAGGGGTAAGGTGTGAGGGGGCCAGAACCTGATCCTGTCTCCAATCCGTCAATCACCCCCTCACCCCTTACGCCTCACCCTTCACATCTAACGGTCCTTCATGGAACTCTGGCACGATAGAATCCTCGTCCTCGATTTCGGATCGCAGTATACCCAGCTCATCGCTCGCCGCATTCGTGAAGCGCAGGTGTACTCGCAGATTCTGCCCTGCACGGCTCCGCTGGCGACCATCCTCGCGTATCGTCCGCAAGGCCTTGTGCTCTCCGGCGGGCCATCGAGCGTCTATGACCGCAAGGCCCCGCTGGTTCCGAAACAATTCCTCGACCAGGGCATCCCGATCCTCGGCATTTGTTACGGCATGCAGCTCGTGACGCATCTATTGGACGGCGAGGTCTCCAAAGCGCCACATCGTGAGTATGGACGAGCAGAGCTTCGGATCGACGATGGTACCGATCTCTTGAAAGGGGTGGGGGCCGGAGCGACGACGGTGTGGATGTCGCACGGTGATCGGATCGAGCGGATGCCGAAGGGCTTCCGATCGATCGCGCACACGGACAATTCGCCCGTGGCGGCGATGAAGCAGGTGGACGGCAAACGCCGGGTCTATTGCCTCCAATTCCATCCGGAGGTCGCCCACACCGCCGAGGGCACCAAGATCCTCCGCAACTTCGTGTACGACATTTGCGGCTGCAAGCCCACCTGGACGATGCAATCCTACGTGGAGACGGCGGTGCAGCAGATTCGTGAGCAGGTCGGCAGCCAGAACGTGATCTGCGCGTTGAGCGGGGGCGTCGATTCTTCGGTGGCCGCGGCCCTGACGCATCGCGCCATCGGCAGTCAGCTCACCTGTGTGTTCGTGGACAACGGGGTGCTCCGTACCGGGGAGGGAGCGCAGGTCCAGAAGACATTTGCCGCGCACGTGAAGCTGAATCTTCGCTTCCTGGATCGCTCGGCACAGTTTCTCACCGCGCTGAAGAACGTGACCGACCCGGAGCGCAAGCGGAAGATCATCGGCCGGCTGTTCATCCGAAATTTTGAAGCGGAGTCGAAGAAGCTCGGGAAGATCACGTTCCTGGTGCAGGGGACGTTGTATCCGGATGTCATCGAAAGTGTCAGCTTCAAGGGCCCGTCGGCGACCATCAAGACGCATCATAATGTCGGGGGGCTGCCGACGAAGATGAAACTGAAACTGATCGAGCCGTTGCGGGAACTGTTTAAGGATGAAGTGCGGGTGCTCGGAAACGAGCTAGGCTTGCCGGATGAGATCGTCTGGCGGCAGCCGTTTCCCGGTCCGGGGTTGGCGATCCGCGTATTAGGCGCGGTGACGAAAGAGCGTTTGGCCATCTTGCGTGCAGCTGAACACGTCGTGGACCAGGAAATCCGCGCTGCCGGATTGTACCGCGATATCTGGCAGGCGTTTGCGGTACTGCTGCCGATTCGCACCGTCGGCGTGATGGGCGATCAGCGGACCTATGAGCATGTGATCGCCATCCGCGCCGTTACCAGTCTCGACGGCATGACTGCGGACTGGGCCAAGATTCCGAACGAGGTCTTGGGCAAGATGTCGAATCGGATCATCAACGAAGTGAAGGGTGTAAATCGGGTGGTGTACGACATCAGCTCGAAGCCGCCGTCAACGATCGAATGGGAATAAGGGAAGCGGAGGGCGCCGGGGTTCGCTGTGTGCTCCCGGAGCCCCCACTTCAGAAAGTGGTCGCTCGACGGCCGCAGAACGGCGAACCCCGGCACCCTCCGCTCACAGTCGGATTAGTAAGGCGGCGGAACTGCTGTCTCCACCACCGGGTGAGTGAGAAAAAAGATAGAGAGAACGATGGAAATCAGGTTGCAAAAGTTGATTGCGGGGACGGGGCTGGCCTCGCGGCGGAAGGCGGAGCAGATGATCGCCGAGGGGCAGGTCATGGTCAATGGCAGCGTTGTCCGTGAGCTGGGCACGAAGGTAGATCCGGCCCGCGATCACGTCAAGGTGAACGGCCGACATCTCAAGTCGGTGCAGCCATACGTCTATCTCATCTTGAACAAGCCGAAGAACGTCATGTCCACGCTGGACGATCCGGGCGGACGGCCGACCGTGAAAGACTTTCTGCACGGAGTCAGTCTGCGTGTCTTTCCCGTGGGGCGATTGGACTTCGATAGTGAAGGGTTGATGCTGCTGACGAATCATGGCGATTTGGCGCAGGCCTTGTTGCACCCGCGCTACCATGTGCCGAAGACCTACCTGATTAAGGTGAAGGGCATGTTGACGGATGAGGACATCACCACGTTGCAGCGGGGCATCAAGCTGGATGACGGCATGACGAGTCCGGCCCATGTCAAGAAGATCCGCAAGGCGGAGCACAATTCCTGGCTGGAAATCACCATTCACGAGGGACGCACACATCAAGTGAAGCGAATGCTGGAGGCGGTGCGCCATCCGGTGTTGAAACTCATGCGGGTGAAAATGGGACCGCTGTCGTTGGGCGACTTGGGGCCCGGCGAAGTCCGATATCTGACGGATCGAGAAGCGAACGCGCTGCGCGGTCTTGTGGAAGAGCGGGTGGCGTCCAGTCAGGATGAGCAGAAACAGTGCGCCATGCCCAAGCGGCCTGCGCGCAAAGAAGGCTGGGCCCGGTCGAAGAAAGCGAGAGTTCGATGAAGATCAGAACCCATCGGTGCGGTGAGTTGAAGAAGGCGCAGGTCGGTCAGGCGGTTGTCCTGAACGGGTGGGTCCAGCGGCGGCGGGATCACGGGAGCCTGATCTTCATCGACCTGCGGGACCGGACAGGCCTGACGCAGGTGGTGTTCAACTCTGAACGGAATGCAGCGGTCCATCAGGCTGGGCACGGGCTGCGTAGTGAATGCGTCGTGGTCGTGAGCGGGGTGGTCGCGGCGCGGCCGGAGGAATCCAGAAACCCGGATCTGCCGACGGGTGAGATCGAAGTGCTGGTCGATGGCGTGGAGATGCTGAACGAGGCGAAGACGCCGCCCTTCCTGATCGAGGACGACGCCGAAGTGACGGAGGCGATTCGGCTGAAGTACCGCTTTCTGGACCTGCGGCGGCCCAAGATGCAGCGGCTGCTCAGGCTTCGCCATGCGGTCATGCAGTACGCGCGAACATTCTTCAATGCCGAGGGCTTCCTCGAAGTGGAAACGCCGATGCTGACGAAGAGCACGCCCGAAGGCGCGAGGGATTATCTGGTGCCGAGCCGCGTGAATCCCGGCAGCTTTTATGCGTTGCCGCAGTCGCCGCAACTGTTCAAACAGGTGCTGATGGTCAGTGGAGTGGACCGCTACTATCAAATTGCGCGGTGTTTCAGGGACGAGGATTTGCGGAACGACCGCCAGCCGGAGTTCACGCAGATCGACGTGGAAATGTCGTTCGTCGATCGCGAGCAGGTAATGACGTTGATGGAACGGATGATCGTGGGGCTCTTCCGCGAGACGGGCGGCATTGCACTGCCCACGCCGTTCCCCCGGATGACCTACACCGAGGCGATGGGACGGTACGGGTCCGACAAGCCCGATCTTCGCTTCGGGATGCCGCTCCATGAGGTGACATCGTTCGCCGGGAAGAGTGAGTTCAAGGTCTTCAAAGATGCGGCGGCGAAGGGCGGCATCGTCAAGGCGCTCATTGTGAAGGGGGGTGCGTCAACCCCTCGTGGCCGGATCGACGCGCTGGGTGAGACGGCCAAGAGCTTCGGCGCGAAGGGGTTGGCGTGGGTGAAGATCGTCGGCGAGGGACAGCTCGAATCGGTGATCGCCAAATTCCTGGATGCGAAGGGTCTACTCGCGGCTCTACCCGATGCGCAGGTCGGAGACTTGCTGCTGTTTGGAGCGGACAAAGCCGGCGTCGTACACGACGTGATGGGTCGGCTGCGGTTGTTGTTGGGCGAGGAGTTGAACCTGATCGACAGGAAGGCCTGGCGGCCGCTCTGGGTCCTGGACTTCCCCATGCTCGAATTCGACCAGGAATCGAAACGCTACGTCGCCATTCACCACCCGTTCACAGCGCCGATGGATGAGGACCTGCCCCTGTTCGAGTCGGAGCCCACGAGAGTCAAGGCCAAGGCCTACGACATGGTATTGAACGGGAGCGAGATCGGAGGAGGGAGCATCCGTATTCACCGCCGCGATGTTCAGAGCAAGGTCTTCGATCTGCTCGGGATCGGCAAAGAGGACGCGGCGGCGAAGTTCGGTTTTCTACTGGATGCGCTCGAGTACGGCGCGCCGCCACATGGCGGCATTGCCTTTGGGCTCGACCGGCTCATTATGCTGCTCGGCAACGCCGACTCCATCCGCGACGTCATCGCCTTTCCGAAAACTCAACGGGCGCAATGCCCCATGACCGACGCGCCCTCGTCCGTCAGCGCCGAGCAATTGAAAGAATTGCGGATCAAGTTGGATCTGGTCGAATAATTCCCGGCTCCGGCGTTAGGACCCACCCAGCGTCACCGGTAAGACTACCTCAAGGTCGCCCCGTCGGACTCGCAACATGACTCGTTGCCCGGGCGTCGTGCGTTCCCTCAGATAATTCTTCAGTTGCGCGGCATCGCTAATCTCCGTCTCGTCGATCGCGACGAGGATATCGGTTTTCTGGATGCCGGCCGACTTAGCCGGTTCCGCCACGTCGCGCACGGCGATCCGCCAACGCGTCTCCACCTTGACCGCCGTCATGTGAATACCCAGTCTGGAGAACGCCAACGGTGTACCATCCACGGCTGCCTTCACGATCCGGTGAGCCGATCGGCCCGGGACTGCAAACGCCAAGCGGCTGCAACGGGCTTCTTCTGCTTGTTTCTCGGTCTGGATGATGGCGTGCATGACCCCCACGATCTCGCCGGCGCTATTGAACAGTCCGCCACCCGAGTTCCCACTGCACACGGAGAGGTCCGCTTGAAGGAGGCGGGTGTCCACGGTTTGCAGGAAGATGTTCGTATTGCCGACTCGTCCAAACGCCATGGCGGGCCCCCAGCCCAGTGGATACCCGACTGTGAAGACCTGGTCTCCCGGCACCGCTTCCTGTTCCGCGAATGCAGTGGTGGCTCCCAACACGGTGCGGTGTTGCTCGGCCACGCGGTACACCACGACATCCATGTACGCACTGTCTCCCTGTAATTCCGCCGGCAGTTCGTGCAAGTCCGTCGTCATCACGTTGATGCGCGTGGGAATCATCGTTTGTCCCATCTCGTTCCGCTCGACGGCATGTCTGGCCGTGACGATGTAGCCGTCGCGCAGGTGGAAGCCGGTGCCGCGAATCGAGAAGCGGTTCTGGCGATCCGAGTCTTTCACCTCGCCGGGGTCGTTCAAGATTCCCACGGTGGCTCGCGTGGCGCGTTCCAATACGTCTCCAAGTAGGGGAGAAGGGGAATCGGCAAGCACCGGTCCGGTAACCAAACACCACAGCAAGGCCGCGAGCAGCGAGGTGAGTCGAGGACACGGCTGCGTGGAGGGATGCTCTGTTGACGAAGACATAGACCATCCTTTCGTGAGTGGAAACGAAGGGCCACAGTATAATCCAGACGGCGCCCGTGATTCTCCTTCGCCTGCATCCCTGCCGCAGCCTACTCCGCCGAAGTAGCCACTTCGGCTACGAAGGCCGGAAGCTACGGGGGATTCGGCGAAGGAGAATAACCGACAGCATCCGAGCGTAACGATCTACAGAATGGAAGTATTACTCAAGAAGTGCACGGCACCGGCCGATGAAGTAGGGTCAAATGGCCTTGGTAGAGCAGGAGCGCGTGCTTGGCACAGCGACGGATACCGATACAATCTCTGAAGGTCGGCATGTTTGTGACCGGCGTGGACCGGTCATGGTTGCACACGCCTTTTTTCCGCCATCGATTCACCATCAAGGATTCCTCAGAAATCGACGCGCTCACACAGGCCGGCATTGCCGAAGTCACCATCGATCCGGACCAAGGCCACGATGTCGTCGAGGCATCCGCTCAGCTCGTGAAACAAGCAGCAGCGCCTGTGCAGGCTCAGACGTCCTCTCCCACTGAACCTCCGCCGGCTCGCGCTCAGGCCACGCTGATCCTTGCGGAGAACTTCGCTCTCGCCAGACGTCGAAGAGTCGAGTGGACCTCGCGGCTCAAGTCCCTGTTCGAGACGACACGGACTTCCGGCCTGATCCAGGTCGATGCCGTTCAGAAACTGGCCGGCGAAATGGTGGCGGATATTCTCGACCATGAGGCAGCGTGCTTTGCAGTGATGGGCGCGCAGAAAGCGGATAGGACTCTGCATGAGCATGGCCTGACCGTGTGTACTCTGGCGGTGATTCTGGGACACGCGCTCAATTATCCGCGGGAGGTCCTCCAGCACATCGGGTTCGGCGCGCTCATTCATGATGTGGGGTTGCTTCGCTTGCCGCGGAATCTCGTGCGGCGGTCCAAACAGTTTACGCCCGCACAGCAAGCGTTGTACGACTCGCATCCGATCCAAGGCGTGGGGGTCATCGAAAAAAACAGCCAGGTCGATCCCCTTGTACTCGATATCGTGAAGAGGCATCATCTGGTCCCGCACGCTGCGACAGCCGTACAGTCATCCGAACAAGCCGCGTCGGATCCGGTCTGCTTGGTGGCCGTGATCGATCAGTTCGATGAACTGGTGACGGGCCAGGGAGGCTTGCCGCCCATGTCGTCGAATCAGGCGCTGACGCAGCTGTATCAACTCTATCGCCAACACCCCTCGATGTCGGAGTTGGTGTCGTATCTGATCCGCACCATCGGCGTGTATCCCCTGTACAGTGTCATCGAACTCAAGTCCGGTGAGTTGGGGGTGGTGACCGGAATCACTCCGGGCAAAGCGCATCTCCCCATCGTGCATCTCTTCCGAGATGCGTCGAATACTCCCTGTCGCCCTCCGGTGCAAGTAGACTTGGCGCAAGAGACCGATCCTGACAGGGTCATTCAGGACATCCGCGACGTCGATCGAGAACACATCGATCTCGAAGCGATCCTTCAACAGGTTGCCGCTGCAGCATGATGGAAGGCAGAGCGATTCCGGACCGGTGCCCACCACCCTCGACGGCCTGGCTCCCGAACCGGGAAGATTCCCTTCTTCTCCTCGAAGCGGTCAGCGATGCCGTGTTTGTGGTGGACCGAACCGGCCGTATTCTCTCGTTGAATCCAGCCGCGCAGCAGAGCATCGGACCGCAGTATGAAGCGGTAGGGCGACGTGTGCAGGACGTGCTCGGAGCTCACAAGGGAGAGCCGGCCGATCCCTGCTCCTTCGATCAGATACTCGCCGTTGGACAGGTGACCACGCTCGCCGACCATCGCTGGACCCGCGAGGACGGCACACTCGTCGAAATGAGTGTGACCTTCTGGCCGCGCCTGCAAGCACGAAAAGTTGTCGGAGGAATTCTCGTATGCCGGGATCTTACCCGGGAACGGGAGGCGCAACGAGACGTGCAGCGTGTGGCCACCCTCGCGGAGGACGCGCCGCATCCCATCGTGGAGCTCGATGAGCGGGGTGTGATGCTGTACGCCAACGCAGCGATGGTCGCATTGTTGAACGAGCTCGGGTTTGCCGATGGGGATCTCGCGACGGCGCTCCCGCGCAACCTGACCGAAATCTTGACAACATGCCTGCGCGATGGCCGGCCGATCGAGAAAATGGAAACGGCCGTCGTCGACCGCGTGCTCGCGTGGTCGTTCTTCGCCCTTCAGGAGGTCCAGCAGGTCCGGGCCTACGGGATAGACATCACGGCGGCGGTGGCGCTGCGCCGTGCCAAGGAGGCGGCGGAGGAAACGGCGCGAGCCAAGAGCACGTTCCTGGCAACGATGAGCCATGAAATCCGGACGCCGATGAACGGGGTGATCGGCTGCGCTCAGTTGCTGCAGACGACGGAGTTGACCGAACCACAACGCCGGTATGTGGAGACCATGCATCGGTCGGGCGAGTCGCTCCTGGCCCTCATCAACGACATTCTCGACTTCTCAAAAATCGAAGCCGGCAAGATGACGTTGGAGGTCGCCGACGTCGAGCTGCAGCCGCTGATCAACGACGTGGTGACGCTGGTCTCGGGACTGGCCGCGCAGAAAGCGTTGACGCTGTCTGTGGTGGTAGGACCGACCGTCCCGCCGGCACTCCGCGGCGATCCGGTCCGGCTGCGGCAAATCCTCTTCAACCTGGTAGGGAATGCCATCAAGTTTACAGAGCATGGCGGCGTTCAGATTCACGTTGCCCGTCAGACCAGCGGGCAGGACGATCCCGATGTCGTGGTCCTCCGATGGGAAGTCATCGACACAGGGATTGGGTTGTCGCCGGAGCAGAAAGATAAGCTCTTCCGTGCCTATTCCCAGGCTGAACATTCGACGGCGAGGAAGTTCGGCGGAACCGGCCTCGGGCTGATGATCTGCCGGCAACTGGTAGACCTGATGGGTGGGGTGATCGACGTGGAGAGTACGCCTGGCCAGGGGAGTACGTTTTGGTTTACGACGAAGCTGCTCCCTGCGATCGAACGCGCTCAAGAGAGTCCTGCACACAGCAAGACGGCCACTTGCCGCACAGCCATATCGGGACCGGCTCGCATCCTTGTTGCCGACGATAACGAGGTCAACCAGGTTGTGGCCTGTAAATTTTTGCAGAAGTTGGGCTGCCAGGTCGAAGTGGTGCGGAACGGACGTGAAGCGGTGGACGCGCTCGATCGGGCCGAGTACCACTTAGTGCTGATGGATTGCGAAATGCCCGAGCTGGATGGGTTTCAAGCGACGAAGGCCATCCGGCAGCGCGAAGCAGCCAGTGGCCGGCATATGACCATCATCGCGTTGACCGGACATGCTGGAGCGGATGACCGCCGGCGTTGCTGCGAGGCTGGAATGGATGACGTCCTGACCAAACCCCTCTTGCTCGATTCGCTTCGTCACACACTCGACACCTGGATGGCCACCTGATCGGAAGTTCGCCTGTGGTCCCATCAACCCCCTGCAAATTCTCGCGTACGTTTTGACGGGACCCGGTTGTAATGGTACACATCACAGTACACGTCGTGAAGGGGAGGTCTCGGCGAATGTCCAAGAAGTCACCGAAGCAGCCCCAGCCATCCCACTCTGTCTCACATACGATCCTCGTCGTGGATGACGATAAAGCCGTCTGCGATCTCACCGCCAGTATGCTGGAAATGAAAGGCTACCGTGTCTTCCGGGCTGCGAATGGGGAGGACGCGATCAGGTTGTTTCAACACCATGCCTTATCCATTGAGCTGCTGGTGACCGACATCGTGATGTCGAACATGTCCGGCCCGCAACTCGCATTGCAACTGCGGACCCTGCACCCCAACCTGCCCGTGCTCTTCATGTCCGGGCTCGTCTCGCACAGCAATTTCCAAGGCGTGATGGGCGGGTGGTTCCTGCGTAAACCGTATACGCCGAAGATGCTGGCGGAAAAGATCCAGCAAGTCATGGCCGCTGCCGCGTAAGACTCAGCGCCACTTCTCAGGCCGGATCGACCCCCCTCGGATAGCTCCGGAGTTCCCGCCGCTGTTCCTCTTCAGTCGCCTTCAGGGATTCGATGTTTTTCCGAAACCGTGCGATGAGACCGCGTCTCTCTATGCCGGGACAAACTTGAGCGCAGCGGAGTTGATGCAGTATCTCAGCCCGGTCGGTGGGGGGCCGTCCTTGAAGATGTGCCCTTGATGTCCCTCGCACCGCGCGCAATGCACTTCGGTTCGTGGAAGGATCAGTTTGAAGTCCGTGGAGGTCTCCACGACGTGTGGCGCGATCGGTTGCCAGAAGCTGGGCCACCCGGTGCCGCTGTCGAACTTGTGCTCGGAGGAGAACAGCGGCAACTCGCAGCCCGCGCACTGGTAGATGCCGGGCTTC
This sequence comes from uncultured Nitrospiraceae bacterium, assembly GCA_964555285.1. Taxonomy (GTDB): domain Bacteria; phylum Nitrospirota; class Nitrospiria; order Nitrospirales; family Nitrospiraceae; genus JBBIQV01. Next base: position 202,844 of record CAZKRM010000001.1, on the reverse strand, counting down.
TTGTTGTCATGATAGGCATTCGTGAACGGCCTCTCGGTCGCTTCGCGACGCAGGACTTGATAGGCTTCCGGCGCCAGGAGCTTTTCCCATTCCTCGTCCTTCTTGACGATCTTCATGATCGGGCCGATGTCACTGTTCCGCGCCATGGTTCCCTCCTTCCCACCGTGGCATCATATCTCCCCACCTCTTGGTCGTGCCACGCAGGACCACCTGCCAACGACCAGCGGCGCGGGTCATTCTACACTGTGAAAGCAGCCGACAGCTACCCGCTGTCGGCTACAGGCTAGGTGTGAAGGGCTGAGAGGGGCTCGGCTTCCTCCGGTGCGGCCTTGTATAACTCGAACGCCGCCGGCAAAACCTCCTCGATCGTCTCGACCAGGATGAACTCCAACTCCAGCTTGACTTCGTCCGGCACCTCCTTCAGGTCTTTTTCATTCGCCTTCGGCAGGATGATCCGTGTGATGCCTGCTCGATGGGCGGCGAGGACCTTTTCCTTGATGCCGCCGACCGGCAACACCAACCCGCTCAGGCTGATTTCTCCGGTCATGGCCGTATCTTTTCTGACCGGCGTGCCCACATAGGCTGACGCAAGCGCTGTGGCCATCGTGATGCCGGCCGATGGACCGTCTTTCGGGATGGCGCCGGACGGCACATGGATATGGACCCCGTTTCGCTTAAAGCGGGAGATGTCCAGCCCCATGGTTTCCGCATGAGCCCACAGATAGCTGCGTGCCGCGCGGGCGGATTCCTGCATCACGTCGCCGAGCTGCCCGGTCAATGTGAGTTCGTGGCTTCCCGGCAAGAGACTCGTCTCGATATAGAGAACATCGCCTCCGGTCGGCGTCCAGGCGAGACCGGTCGCCACCCCAGCAGGCAGTTGCTTGCGTGCCTCTTCAGGCATGAATCGTTCGGTTCCAAGCCAGTCGGCCAGTTGGTCTTGGCTTATCGCGATCGGTTCACGCGGCTGGTCTTCGGGCATGTCGGCACACTTCAAGGCAATCTTTCGAGTCAGCCTCCCAAGCATTTGTTCTAGCTGGCGAACTCCAGCCTCGCGCGTGTATCGGCTGATGACGTACCCCAAGACTTCTTTGGGCAACACGACGTGCTCCGGCTGCAAGCCGGCTTCCTTGAGTCGTCGTGGCCAGAGGTAGCGGACCGCGATTTCCTCTTTCTCCCGTTCGCTGTAGCCCTGCAAGCGAATGATCTCCATCCGGTCGAGCAGCGGCTGGCTGATCTGGTCCAGGGTGTTGGCTGTGGTGATAAAGAACGCCTTCGACAGATCGAACGGCAGATCGAGATAGTGGTCTCTGAACGTATGGTTTTGTGCCGGGTCGAGCACCTCCAGCAGTGCCGCCGCCGGATCTCCGCGGAAGTCACGGCCCATCTTGTCTACCTCGTCGAGCATCAACACCGGATTATTCACCCCGGCTCGGCGAATGGCCTGGATGATGCGGCCGGGGAGGGCACCCACGTAAGTCCGGCGGTGGCCGCGCAGTTCGGCCTCGTCGTGTACGCCGCCTAAACTAAATCGCTCGAAACTCCGCCCCATCGCCCGCGCGATCGATTGCCCGAGGCTGGTCTTTCCGATACCGGGAGGCCCCACCAGGCAAAGAATAGGCGCCTTCGCGCCGGGATTGAGCTTGAGGACGGCCAAATGTTCGACGATTCGCTCCTTCACTTCCTTGATGCCGTAATGGTCTTCGTCCAACACCTGGCGGACTCGGGCGAGGTTGAGGCTGTCCTCCGACGCCTTCTTCCAGGGCAGCTCCAGCACCAACTCTAAGTAGCTGCGGATAACCTGGTGATCCGGTGAGGAGGGTGGAATCTTGGCCAGCCGGCCCACTTCGCGTTCCGCTTCCTTGCGCACAGGGTCGGGTAAGTCCGCTTCCTGGATTTGTTTCTTCAGATGCTGAACTCCGTTGTCGTCCCCCTCCGACTCGCCGAGCTCGTCCTGTATCGCCTTGAGCTGCTCGCGTAGGAGGTATTCCCGTTGCGTCTTGCCGATCTTTTCCCGCGCGTCGCTCGTAATCTTGTCGCGCAACTGGATAATCTGGATCTCTCGGGACAACGCGGCATACAATCCGCGCAATAAATCCACACGGGTCGATGACTCGAGCAGCTTTTGCTCTTGTTCCACCGTGAGGTTCAGCAGCGAGGCAATGCGATAAGCCAGCGCGACGGGATCCTGCTCCGACCCTAAGGCGATGGCGGCTTCCTCAATCCCCGGCGACTGGATCAGCTTAGGCAGGTCCGTGACGACATCCTGGATTGCCCGATGGAGTGCATCCACTTCCGTCCCTGTGTCGGCAGGATCGGAAATGGGCTTGGCGCGCACAAGCAGATAGGGACTGTCTTGCTCGACTTTGAGCAACACGACTCGCTCCAGCCCCTGCACCAGCACATTCAACTGACCGTCACCCCGCGCGATTTGCCGAATGGTCGCCTTGGTGCCGACGGTGTAGAGATCTTCCAGCGTCGGCTGCTCCGTCTTCGGATCTCGCTGGGCGACGACCAGGACGGTTTTCTCCTCGGTCTTCATAGCGGCTTCCACCGCAGCCACCGACCGCTCGCGGCCGATCGTCAGCGGCATCATCACACCGGGAAAGAGGACCGTACGCTTGATGGGAAGTACGGGAAGATTCGTCAGGGACGGATTGTCAGTCATCGGTTCCTCCACGAGTGGGCTATCCTTTCGCCATTGAGTGACATACAGACTTGGCCTCCGGCTTCACGATGTAACAAAAAGGTAGCCACCGAATCGGGGGAGTCAAGGTGAGGGGATTGGTGGCCCTGCTTATCGGTCTACGAACAGGCTGCCGGCTGATTCCAAAAGAATCGTGCCATTGGCGCGTGTCGTTCCAGGTGGGCCATTCGTGGCAGCCGGCGGTGGGTACTCGTCTTGGCCGGCCAAATCGAAGAAGCCACTCAGGCTGTCGTCCGAGGCATGACCTAACCCATTGGAAACGAGATAGCGGTCGTTCCCGCCTTCCTCGATGAACAGACTCCACGAAGCATGTTCCGCTTTCCCAAGGCCCGATGATCGCTGGAAGTCGTACCGGTCGGCGCCGGTCCCGCCGTCGACAGCCACCATTACGCTGAAGTCCCAGGCAGTGCCCCCGTTGTACAGAGGCCCCGTCGAGCTGTAGCGGTCGTCCCCGTGCTCGTCGATGAAGAGTCCGACGCCAAAGTGCGCGCCGGCTGCGTGGCCATAACGCGCCCCGGCGTGTTCATCGTCTCCATCGAGGTCCAGCTTGAGGCCGACCCCGAAGAAGTAGCCGCAGCCTTGGGAGAAGTTGGCGCTGCGATACCGATCGTTTCCGTCCATATCAATGAGCAGCCCCCAGCCCCCAGCGAGATTGTAGGCCTGTTGATCCGGTTTCTTCGTGAACACCCGTTTACCGGCTCCCGTGCCCAATCCGAAACAGTCATATTGAAACAGGGGGTCGCCAGGCGTTGCGTTGGGAGCGTCGATGGCGTTGTAGTTGCTGGGATATTTTTCACCGCACTGATAGGTGTCGTTGCCTGTCACATCGATCACCGCGCCGACGCCGAGCGGGCCGCCGAAGCCGATCGCGTACCCGTAGCTCTCATAGCGATCGTTGCCCGCTTGATCGATCAGCAACCCCAATCCCGCGATCGCCGTGCCTTGTGTGAAACGCCCGCCCATGTAGACATCATTCCCGGCGCCATCGTAGAGGATACCGAGGCCGGCAAACCCGGTGCCGCCGGAGCCAGGGCCGAGTTGATACACGTCGTCGCCGGTTAGATCGACGAGGAGGCCGACGCCCAACCGACCGGTCGCGAGACCGAGTGGAGCCGCGTCGTAGGTGTCGTTGCCGGACAGATCGATCACCACGCTGTTGCCATGTCCCACCTCGCCGGAGGCGGCGATCGTTCCCCGGTAGGTGTCGTTTCCGCCGAGATCGATCAGCAGGGCGACGCGCTGGTCCAAGTCGTAGGTGTTCGGTCCTTCGCCGCCGATGACGATGAGGCCATAGGAGGTTTCTTGTGCCAGGAGAATGTCGCCGGTCATGCCGCGCGGCGCGGTCGCCAAGGGAGGAGCGTGATGGAACAGGACCCACAATTGGTGCAGCCACCGGTCGTTGGCCAAGCGGGTCAGGGCTTCGGCCGATGCGATGAGCGCGGCGTAATCGACCTGTTCAGCGACGGTTTTGATGAAGTGCCGGTCCGCTTTGACCTGAGGCGCAGTCTGGTCGTTGAAGGCGGCAACGTGGGGAGTAAAGTGTTCGATCATCGAGCGGGAATGGGCAAAGAGCGATGTGCGTTCTTCCTCGGAGAGATTCTGGATGGCTTTCTCACGCAGTTCGCCGGCCTGTGCCAACACATCGGTCAGGGAGGCCACCGCTGCGTCGCGGCTCTTGTCGGATGGAAAGGGGGTCGGATTGAAGAACGTGGTCGTGCGATCGACGCCCGCCTCCAGGACATCGATGAGCGCAGGCAAGCCTTCCTTGCCGTCTTCTGCCAGATCGGCGATGAGCAGCCCGTGCTGCTCGAGGGTCGTGAGTCCGGTCCACGGATCGGTCAGACTCTGGACCGCGAGACGCCGCTTGAAGCCGGCGCGGAAGTCGGCGGCATTCGTGGCTATCGCGCGGAGGACTGTGGCCTGATGCACGGGCATATGCCGATCGAGTTCGGTTTGCACGTCGGGCTGCACGCGAGACAGGACAGATTGCCGCATCCGGCTGGGGGTCAGGTGATGGGGCGCCGGCGATGGTGGGAGGAGTTCCAGGATCGTGCCGCAGCCGGTGATGGTGAACAGGAACAGGACCACGCTGAATGGCAGCCGCGCCCTCATCGTCATGTTGCGATGCCCTTCCGCTGTCGGTTTCCCCCTGCGACCAGTTTGAACTGGTAGAGCCGGCATTCGATGGCGCCGTTGAACAACGGCGTACGGCGAGACGGCGAGAGTCCGATCAATTTCGGCAACCTCAGATCGCCGGTGAACAGGTAGGCAGTCCAGCCGGAATACCGTCGCTTCAGACAATCGCCGAGGAGGGGATAGAACTTTGCCATCTGTTCATCGTCACCGATACGCAGGCCATAGGGAGGATTCGCGACGAGGAAGCCCTGGTCGGCCGGTGCATTCACGGTCAGGAGATTCGCTTGCTTGAGGTGGATGGTGTCCGCAAGTCCGGCTGCGGCGATATTGTCTTCCGCCGCCTGTATCGCCTTCGTACTCCGGTCGCAGGCAAAGATCGGGGCCGGCGCGCGTTTCCGTTGTCGAGCCCGGCTTCGGTCGCAGAGATCGGTCCAGAGCTTCTTCTCGAATGTGCGCAACTTTTCAAACGCAAAGGAACGCCCCAGCCCCGGCGCAATATCGTGGGCGATCATGGCGGCCTCGATCGGAATGGTTGCCCCGCCGCACATCGGATCGAGTAAGACTTGATCCGGTCGCCAGCCGGCCAATCGGAGAATCCCTGCTGCCAAGTTTTCCCGCAAGGGCGCCTCGCTCACCCGCTGTCGCAGGCCGCGTTTGAACAGGGGCTCGCCGGAGGTGTCGAGGTAGAGGGTGGCGGTCTGTTCATCGAGGAAGGCGACAATCAGAATGTCGGGCAGCCTCGTATCCACGCTCGGGCGGCGTCCGCCGACGGAAGTGAACCGGTCGCAGATCGCGTCCTTGAGGCGCAGCGTCGCGAAGTCGAGGCTCTTGAGCGGGCATTGTTGCGCGCTCACTTTCACCTTGATCGTGTCCGCCGGCGAGAACCACTCCTGCCAGGGAAGGTTGTAGGCTCTGTCATAGAGATCCTGTTCGGAACGATACGGCGCTTGTGCGATCCGCCAGAGGATGCGGCTGGCAATCCGGCTTTCCAGGTTGGCCTTGTAACAGAGGGCCAGTGATCCGCTGAACCCGACTCCGCCGGGCGAGACGGTCGGCTGTGCCGCGCCGAGCGCACGGAGTTCCTCCTGAAGGATCGGTTCGAGCCCGCGCGGGCAGGGTGCAAAGAACGTGTGGTTTGCAGTACTATTCATGCTGGTCCGGTAGGCAAGAAGGGTAGTCGCGATGAAGTTCTGTAGTCAATGCGGCGCGCTGGTGACCCGCAAGGTTCCTCCTGGCGACAACCTGCCGCGCTACGTCTGTGACGCCTGCCAAGAAATCCATTACCAGAATCCGAAGATTGTTGCCGGATGCATTCCTGAGTGGGAGGGAAAGATTCTGCTCTGCCGCCGCGCGATCGAGCCTCGTTCCGGGCTCTGGACGTTTCCCGCTGGGTTCATGGAGAGAGGGGAGAGCACGGAGCAAGCCGCCGCGCGCGAGACGTTTGAGGAAGCGCAAGCGGATGTCGAGATTACCTCACTCTACGCCGTCTTCAGCTTGCCCCACATCAGCCAGGTGTACATGGTGTTTCGCGGTCGGATGCGTGGGCCCGATTTTCAAGCCGGGACCGAAAGCCTAGAGGTCCAACTGTTTCATCGCGACGCCATTCCCTGGGAGGAGATCGCCTTCCCGGTCGTCCACGAAACCCTCGTCCGCTATGTGCATGATCTGGTCCGTGGCAGTTTCCCGGTCCACGTCGGCAGTCTTCGCCCGGACCGATTGTAGTGCTGCTCTTTTCCGCTGCAAGCTGAGCCAGGATCGTGAAGCGTCGTTCGTATCTCGCATCTCGCTTCACGAGGCCCGCTCCACGAGTGACGCACCACGCAAGGAGAGAGAAATGGAACGGCTACAAGGCAAAGTTGCAGTGGTCACCGGCAGCAGCAGCGGCATCGGTAAGGCCATTGCGCTTCGTTTCGGAGAAGAAGGGGCGAAGGTTGTCGTCGCGGCAAGGCGCCTGAACCTCTGCGAGCAGACAGTTGCGCAGATCACGAAGAAGAGCGGGGATGCCTGGGCGATGCAAACGGATGTATCTGATGAGCGTCAGGTCGAAAAGCTGATTGAGGAGATAGTGAAGCGCTACGGTCGGCTGGATGTTCTTGTAAACAATGCAGGGATCGGCAGAGGAGGGCGGCTGGCGGACACAACCACCAAAGCATTCGATGAGGTGATGCAGACGAATCTCTACGGGACGTTTTACTGTTGCCGAGCGGGCTTCAAACAGATGAAGAAGCAAGGAGGCGGGATCATCATCAATATGTCGAGCGTCGCCGGCATCCAGGCTTGGGCTGGCACTGGGACCTACAGTGCCTCGAAGCACGGCATCATGGCGTTGACGAAATCGCTGGCCGACGAAGGCAGACCCTACCACATCAAAGTGAGCGCGATCTGTCCGGGCGGAGTGGCAGATGAATTAGTCGATGCCTCGCCGGACGAGATCGAGCGAAGCGAAAAGATCAGCCCGTTCGACATCGTCGAAACGGCGGTCTATCTGGCGACACTGGGAAAGTATTCAGTGGTGCACCAGATTGTGGTTGATCGGTTGGGAGCGGATTGGTGAGCCCTATTCAGAGAGAGAAGGCCTTAACGGCGTCACAGTGCGTTATTGCGCTTATCGAACTTAGCTGCCAGAGATTCTGCCAGCGGACCGGCGGTTACCTAAGCCGCCGGTTAACGTTGGCTCACCGCCCCTAGCGAGATTCAGAGAGTCGGACATTCCCGCACTCGGTAGTCCCATCTCTGTGCATCTCGAAAAAAGACGTCCATTTCTCCTATTCCGTGCCCTAGCCAGCTCCTGTCCGGCCTTTTCGGTCAATACCTCCAATGAGGTATTGACGCTTTGTGAGTCTGGGAGCAAAGTGCGCCTGCCCTTTTGATAGCATTTGATAGCATCGCACCTCACGTTTCCTCATTCAGGGGAGTGCCCTGTGGAAACATCCCGTACATCCAGTCGGTCCGACCTATCATCAGCTTCCAGATACCAGAGTGCCTGTGTTTCCACAGCCATCACGCATGGGGCATCAGAGCCACTGACTCAGGGGATACGTCTGCTGCTTGCCCTGGGACTGCTCGCAGGGCTGTTCGGCTGTGGACCGTCTCCCTCCGGTGATCCGTCCAGCTCCGAGTCATCCGCAGGCGCGAGCAATTCCTCTGGATCGCAGAACAGTCCCGCAGCCAGCAGCGCCCCGATCGCTGGGACAGCGGGGATCACCCCACCGCCAATTGCATCTGCCGCACCAGCTCCACCAGAGAAGCCACTCATTGTGCCCACCTGGATGGCCGTAGCGCTCAAAGATCCGGATGTCCAAGTGCGGCTCCAAGCTTTGGACACCTGGGTGCGGCAAGGACGGACGGGATCGGTCGATCCGCTCATGCTCGCCCTCACTGATTCCGACGATCGAGTACGGGCGCGGGCACTGGCATTGATCGAGCAGGACTGGGTGGCCGGACGGGCCGTGCAGCCTAAGACCACTCCATGAGCGCGAGGCCGCCATTGGCCGGGACAGCAGGGAGGGCGGGACAGAGCAGGCATGACCTTCAATGGGCCACCCGGCAGAGAGCACAATTCACACATCATACCATCACATGTAGGAGGACTATCATGAGCAGCAAGAGAAGTCATTGGGGACGCAGACTCGGGGTTGTCGTACTACTCGTCGGAGGAGTGTTCCTCGCGGGCTATGGCCCAGATGTTGTGCTCGCCAACCATGAGACGGCGTGTAATCGGGAAAAGACCAGTTGCTGGCCCATTCTGCACGGGAACAGCAGCTCGAGCAATACCAATAACGGGAGTTCGTCTACCCAGCCAAATCCGTTTGACGAGATTTTGAAAAAGCTGGTCGAAGTGCTAACCTTACTGAAAAGCCAACCGGCCACCGATCTCTCCGGCGTCACCCAGAACTGGGACAAGAAATTGCCGATCGCCGCTCGCTTTACTAAGTTACCTGACTTCGACAACCTGGCAGCGCGAGACAATGAGACAGGCCTCGTGTGGTACCTGATATCGTCTCCCACTCCCCTTGACTGGCCTGGTGCGACCTCCTATTGTTTGTCAAAGCAGGTAGGCGGCAGGATGGGCTTTCGGGTGCCATCGGCCCCCGAGTTGGCCAGCCTGCCCGATCTGACGCTGCCGCCGCCCTATGTCCCAGTCGGCGTCTTCCCCGGTTTTATGGCGGCTGGCTATTGGTCAACGACGACCAATGGTGCCCATATCGAGAAAAACTGGCTCGTGCACTTCGCCACCGGCGAGGTGTTCTCCAGCGCTATTGCCAACAGCCTCTATGTGTTGTGTGTCCGTGGTAACAATAATGAACATTCGTATTGATGTTCGGGTGATTTGAGTCATTTAGTCATTTCGGTGGGGGTGCAGAGGGCGTCAGCCCTCTGCTCGCCCTACACCAGGTGCCCTCGCTGCCGCCGGAACAGGCCGATCCAGCATGATCCATCGAATCATGGCCTACTCCGAATTCCTATTCCTAAGTTTATGTTGGGGTAAGCCCTGCTTGGTCAGCTTTGGGAGGGGCTGCTCAAAGAAGTTTGATGTGTAGTTGCGCACCAGTCCAGCGATGATCCGGCCACAAGGATCGCTGCTTGGACCAAGGCGTTCCCATTTGGACAAGTCTACTGTTTGATTTTCTGCAGGGGGGCTTCTAGAATGCCGGCACGGGGAATGCCCTCATATGCCCACCAAGTCTCGCCCTCGGACAGCCTCTAGACGCGCCAAGAAAAAGACTGCACGATCGCTCTCGCTTGATTCCTCGCTGAAGCGCCGGTTTCAGCAACGCTTGCTCAAGTGGTACAAACAGCATGGCCGCGATCTGCCTTGGCGCAAAACTTCAGACCCGTACCACATCCTCGTTTCTGAGGTGATGCTGCAACAGACGCAGGTGGATCGAGTGATTCCGAAGTACCACGAGTTCTTAGATCGATATCCGAGCTTTGAGGATCTGGCTGAAGCGCCGGTTTCGGATGTGAGAAAGACCTGGTATCCGCTCGGCTATAACATCCGGCCCGAGCGGCTGCACAGCATCGCTTGCGAGACCGTGGCTCGGTATGGCGGACGGTTGCCGAATGACCATGAGGAGTTGCTTTCGTTCAAGGGCATTGGCCGGTACACGGCGGGGGCGATTCGGTCGTTTGCCTTTAACGAGGATGCGCCGATTCTCGACACGAACGTCATCCGGGTGCTGCATCGGGTGTTCATCGCCGAGGAGGACCCCAAATCGCAGAAGGCGAAGCTGTGGGAGCTTTCCGAAGCGCTGATTCCCCGTGGCAAGGGTTACGACTTCAATCAAGCTATTATGGATTTTGGCGCAATGGTCTGCACCGCGCGCGACCCGTACTGTCTGCTGTGTCCGATGAAGTCGTTCTGTAAATCCTATCCGTTCGACCCAACGTTAGGTGCGCGATGAAAGTGATTGAAGTTGCCGCCGGCTTGATTCACCGCGAAGGGCGCTATTTGATTGCACGTCGGAAACCGGGAGTACACCTGGCCGGCTTCTGGGAATTTCCCGGCGGCAAGCGGGAGCCGGGCGAGACGTTGGAAGAATGTTTGCAGCGGGAGTTGTTCGAAGAACTGAGCATCCGCGTCGACGTGCCCGTTCCCTTTCAGATCATCAGACACGACTATTTGGAAACAACAGTGGAACTCCACTTCTTCCGCTGTGCAATCGTGCAAGGCTGGGCTGCGCCGCTGGACTGTGCGGAAATCCGTTGGGTGCATCCCGAAGAACTCACGAACTTCAAGTTCCCGCCTGCGGATCAGGTGATCATCGATGCGCTGCTACGAGAAGCAGTCAGGCCGGTGCCATGAAGGTCGTTCTCGATATTGAGACGGTGCAAGCGCCTCGCGAGGAGTGGGCGCGTCTGGCAGGCAAGTCGCCTAGCACAAGCGAGCCTCTCTTGGCCGACGAGAGCTATGACCTTTTTACCGCCGGCGCTGCGGAGGAACGACGGCGGGTCGAGGACGATCTCTACGAAAAATCATCTTTCGACGGTACGTACAGCCGGATCGTCTGCATCGGCCTGATCGAACTCACGGATGCGCTTGAACCGCACAGTGCCGTCGCCTGGTATGGGGCTAATGAACGTGAGCTCCTTCGGCAGTTTTGGGCTCGACTCGCGCAGGATCGGCCGACGCTGTTTATTACCCATAACGGGCTCGGGTTCGATCTCCCGTTCATCAAGAAGCGGTCGATCATTCAACAAGTCAAACCCAGTCTGGACATCAACCTGGCGAAGTTTCGCACGGAGCCGGTCTACGACACGATGGCCGTCTGGAGCAACTGGGATACACGTGGGTGGGTGAAGCTGGACGTCCTGGCCAGGGCTCTGAACGTGGAGACAAAATCAGGGAGCGGGAGTCAGGTGGCGGAGATGTGGGCAAAGGGACAGGGGCGGGAGATCGGCACCTATTGTCTCCAGGATACCTATGTGACCTATGCCTGTTACTGCCGGATGAACTTTCGGCAACCCCTGTCCCGGGAAGTGGTTTTGCTTCAGCCCGAACTCGTCGAGGTCAGCTGACGAGTTCGGGGGCTGCGTGTTATTTCATGATGGCCTCAGCCGTAGCCGTCTTCTTCTTCGGGGCGGCCTTCGTTGATACCTTTTTAGTTTTCAGCTCCTTGATCTCCGCAGCCCTTTCCTTCAGTTCGCGCTTCATCCACTCGGTTTCCTTGCGCAGCACGTTGATCTCCGTATCCTTTTTAGTGATGGCTTCCCTCGCCTGGCGCAGCTCTTCGAGCTTTTGATTCAAGGATTCCGTCTCCTGTGGGTCCTGGCCCTGTGAGGATGCCGGATATGCGGTGGGCTGTTCCGTCATGCCGACCGGAGTGGCAACGGGAACCGTGCCTTGCTGAGAAGGCATTGCCTTTGCGGACACGTGAATGACCCCTCCGGTCTTCGCCAGCGCCTGGTAGTCGATCACGATCGTGCTGGCAGTGGATTGTCCCTGCGCGACCGATGGTGAGGCTGTTTCAACACGACCTGCCGTTGAGGGAATGAAGCTGATGACTTTCGTGGATTTACTGTCGATGCTTTGACGACCGAACCACGAGCTTCCACTTTTTGCCGGCTTGCTCTGGTACTGCGTCAGCGTGAGGTAGAGGGAAGCACGTTGGGCATACAGGGTGCCCGTGGTGGGTTCAGAGCCTGACCCTGCCGATGAGGACACACGGAAACCGACGATCTGTTCGGGTTTCGCACGAGACAACGCTTGGGCCAGCAGGGGAGCGAGAAACTCGACGTCCTCATCGCTGAATACTCTCATCGGCTTGCCGCCACCAACGGACATTGTTGCGGGCACCGGTTGGGTGTCGTCGCGCTGCACGCCACGAAGCGCCTTTGCGATTGTGACGGAGTCGACCATCGTTGGATGGGATGCTTCAAATGACCAATCTGTCACTTCTTCCAAGGCGACGCTGCCTTTGGCATTTTGATGAACGGTGGTGACTGTGTTGAGGGAAGAACATCCAAGCGGGAAGAGGCAGAGGGGAGCAGCAGCCAGCAGGATCCGGGCTATCATGACTGACGTGTGAGAGGCAACTCGTTCAACCTGCATGGCTATGCTCCTTCTTGAATGTTGAAAAGTAGAGGTGTGCGCACTGTGCGCATCGGTAGGAAGTCCGTCGGCGATGCCGCGATTACCAGATGCCCAGCCCCATCAGCACCATGCCGATTGCCAACCACCCAAAGACACCGACAGAAATAATCGCTTCGAGGCTCATGCCCTGTTCTCCTTGTTCAAACCCGGTCTTGAAGTAATCGTGTTTCATCTTGTAGGGGGGATTCTTTCTTGTATCCCGTCCGCTTTTTCGACTGCTGACTTCATCAGAAGAAGAGAGCAAAGTCTATGCCCCAGCCAGCCTCCTCTGCCGGCAATACTTGTGTTTTAGATCCTCTGAATTAGGGGATACTGTGCTACTGCCAAGGATCAGAGCGTGTGGAGGATTCTCCATCAGTGCACTATGCGCAACTTATTGAGAAGTAAGAACTCTATAGGTGAGATTTCATCGGCAGCTCTTCACAACTATTCGTCTAGGAAGGGCAGGGCGAAGCGGCGTGGAAGGTTTCTATCGAGTAAGCTGGATGAGCGCCTTGAGATAATACAGGAGGACACTTGTAGGCGAGAGAGTTCAGATTGGGCAAACTTGGTGCAACTTTGTCGCTCTTGACAGGGCCGTTGTTGTTGGTTCCTCCATTCAGCCAAAGGAGCCGTTTGGCTCACTCAGAGGCTGTGAGTGAGTCGGCCCAAAAGAGTCGTGGCGGACGCGTCTAGGATGGTGAGATCTACGACCTGGCCCGGCAGGAGCTTCTCCCCGTTTTTCTCCCACACGGTCGTGAGGTTTGTGTCGGTTCGACCCATCCACTGCCCATCGGAACGTTTCGCGTTTCCCTCAACCAATACGCGTACCGATTGGCCGATCAGCCGCCGGTTCTTGGCGAGAGAGATCTCTTTCTGAAGGCTCACCAGCCGTGCCACACGGTCGGATTTCATGCGGTCGGGAACGTCGTCCGGATATTGTCTTGCGGCGATCGTGTTCTTTCTCTCCGAATACTTAAAGATGTACGCGGCATGATATCCGACCTGTTCGAACGTCCGGTAGGTATCGAGAAAGTCCTGCTCCGTCTCTGTGCAAAACCCGCAGATGATGTCGGTCGTCAGCGCAATGTCTTCCGAGCGAGTCCGGATCTGCCCAACCAAGTGTCCATACTCTTCACGCGTATAGGTGCGTCCCATCAGATCAAGAATTCGGTTGCTGCCGGATTGTAGGGGCAGATGGATATGCTTGCAGATGTTCGGATGACTCGCCACGGCATCCAGTAAGGCCGGAGGGAAATCTTTTGGATGAGGAGACGTAAAGCGCACGCGTTCGATGCCGGGTAAGTCCGCGACCGCAGTGATGAGTCGCGCAAAGTCCCAGCCCTCGAACCGATAGGAGTTCACGTTTTGCCCCAAAAGGGTGACTTGCTTGAATCCCCCGGCGATAGCTGCCTGGGCTTCCCGCACGATCCCTTCAGGGTCGCGCGAACGCTCGCGTCCTCGCGTATAGGGCACCACGCAGAATGTGCAAAAGTTATCGCAGCCCCGCATGATCGCGATCCAGGCATTGACGCTTTCGGTACGGTCGGGGAGGATATCGCTGTATGTCTCATACTCTGAGAGATCGACCGCCAACCCCTTCTGGCGGTGGCCTTCCCCCTGCGCCCTCAGCGCCCGATCGATCATCTCCGGCAACTGGCGATAGGCATCGGGTCCTACGAGGATGTCGACGAGGGGTTCGGTCTCGGTCAGCTCCTTCTTCAGATTCTGAGCCATGCAGCCGAGGACGCCCACGACCAGCGGCCGCTGTTTCTTGATTGACTTGAGTTCTGTCAAATGCCCGTATACTTTGTTGTGGGCATTCTCGCGGATGGCGCATGTGTTCATCAGGACCACGTCGGCCAACTCTTTCTCATCTGTGAATGTATAGCCCTCGTTTCGCAGCAACGATCGCACGAGTTCGCTGTCGTATTCATTCATCTGACAGCCGAACGTCTCGATATGAACGCGGTAGGCTCGCAGGAGCGTCTTCATGCCGGCACAAGCTCCCGAGTCGGTGACGTAGACGAAGCCAGATGGCCGAGGGCCAAGCCATCCATCACGCCGGTGACGACGACCTCGCTGAACGAATTCCATCGGTCTTCTGCGGTCGGCACTTCGACCTTCATGAAATTGCCTGTCCTGCCGGTTGCGAATCCCTCACGTTCTGGCTTTTCGAACAACACGCGAACGTGTTGCCCCAGGTACTGCCGATAGAACGAGCGCCGCTTGGCCTGCGATAGCTCGGCGAGGGTTATTGCCCTGGCCTTCGTGATGGAGCTGGGCGCCACCTGCTTGAGTCGCGCTGCAGCAGTGCCTGGACGTTTCGAAAACGTGAAGACGTGCAGATAGCTGAACGGCAACTCTTTGACGAGACGCACAGTGGCGCTGAATTCGTCGTCCCCTTCGCCGGGGAACCCCACCATCACGTCAGCGCCTAGGCCGAGATTGGGAATTCGCTCGATCGCCTTGTCGATCAACGTACGATACTCCGCTGTTGTGTACCGGCGATTCATCCTCCGAAGTATCTCGTCGCTTCCACTCTGAAGCGGAACATGGAGAAAAGGACAGAGCTTCGATGAGGACCCCATGTAATCCAGCAAGCGTTCCGACAGGGTCGTCGGTTCAATGGAAGAGATCCGAATCCGTTCAAGGCCATCCACTCGCTCCAATCGCTGGATGAGGTCAACGAGATTGCATTGCCGGCTGTTGTACCGGCCGATATTCACGCCGGTCAGAACCACTTCGCGGTGGCCTCGCCGCACCAGTTCGTTCGCTTCCCTCACGACATCGTCCACCTGTCGGCTGCGCTCTCGCCCACGGGCGAAAGGAATGAGGCAGAAGCTACACATAACATTGCAGCCGTCCTGGATCTTCAAGGATGCGCGTGTCGAACCACAATCCCCTGTGCCGGGAAGAACAAATTCCTCGTGGTCAATCTGCTTCGTGTGTTGCACCAGTGCCGTCGATCGTTTCTGAAGAACGGCTCCTGTCGGCAGATACTCAGTCAGGGTCATCTTGTGTTGTGTTCCCACGATCAGATCGATGCCATCCAGTTGTTGTAAGCTCTGCACGCCTGTCTGCGCATAGCAACCCGTGACCGCTACGAAGGCATTCGGCGACTGTCGCAAGGTCTTACGAACGATCGCGCGGCATTCTTTCTCCGCCTGTTCCGTCACTGCGCAGGTGTTGACCACCAGCAGGTCGGTCGGTTGGCCATAGGCGACCAACCGATAGCCCTTCCGTGTCAGTTGATCGGCAAGGATCGCCGTCTCAGCTTGATTAAGCCGGCAGCCGAGGGTGTAGAGAGAGGCTCTGAGCTGTGCGATCTTCATGACGGCGGATTATAGAAGCCGCGCGAGGGGAGGGCAAGTTGCAGGAATCGATCCGCCACGACCCTGATCCGCCCGCGGTTGAACGGTCTACATCCTCATGGTACGATGCGCCGCGCCCTCTCGATGAGCTGAGCAGGAGTATGGCTGCATGACGAAGTTCCCGCTCACGGCACTGCTGACCGTGGTGGGGATGCTTCTGTTTTCTGTCCCCGCCGGTTGGACCGACGCGACACTCCCCGTTGAGCCGGACATCAATTCCCGCATCGACGAGCAGTACGACCACGAAGCCCGCATGTTCATTATGCTGTTTTCACTGCGTGGCGACGGTGAGGTGGATTACGTCACCGGTCGGTTAGTACAGGAGTACGCGCGGAGCAGCTACGGCAATCCCGTCTACTATACGGAACGCTACCCCTTATTCTACTGGTGGAACCACACGATGTGGAATGACCCGGAGCAGGACGGTGTGAACGGGAACGAACGGGTCTACCAGGAGAATGTGGATTTCGACGTGTCCCGCTACAAGCCCTGCCTCTTCAACGGCCAACCGTGCTGATTGTCGCGTGTCGGGTTTGATCCGCTCACCCGGTATCGGCATACGCGGTTTCACTCTGTCCGTTCAGATTTCATGAATCTTATCCGCTGCCGTTTTACGATGATGGTATCCTAGCGACTCATATCGGACGAGTCGTCCTGGGGCCATGTCTTCTCTCAATCTCACCCATATTCTGACCAGTCGTCGCATTGCGGTCATGTTGCCATTGGGATTTATTTCCGGCCTCCCGCTGGCGCTCACGTCCGGCGCGACCTTGCAAGCCTGGCTCTCTGTCGCGGGCACCGACATTCGCACGATTGGGTGGTTTACCCTCGTCGGTCTTCCGTATACCCTCAAGTTTCTCTGGGCACCGGTGATGGATCGGTTCGTTCCCCCTTGGCTTGGCCGCCGGCGAGGCTGGATGCTCGTGACACAGTTGGGAGTCGCATTGAGTCTTGTGGCGATGGCAGCGACCGGACCAGACCACGGGTCATGGCCGTTGGGACTCCTGGCGATTCTCGCTGCCTTCCTATCTGCATCGTTGGACATCGTGTTCGATGCCTACCGCACGGATGTGCTTCATCCTCAGGAGCGGGGATTTGGAGCAGCTTTGTGGGTGAACGGGTATCGCATCGCGCTCTTGGTGGCCAGCGTGCTCGCCCTTATTGTGGCCGACCAGATCGGTTGGCGGAACACCTATATGCTGATGGCGGGCCTCATGGCGGCCGGGACGCTCACGATCTTCGTCAGTCCCGAACCGATCGACCCAGGCACTGCGCCTTCAAATTGGGAAGAAGCCGTGTGGGGGCCGCTCCGAGAATATTTCTCTCGATCCCATGCGCTCGGATTCTTGTTATTGATCGTCCTCTATAAAGCCGGAGACGCCTTCGCGGGAACACTGACCACGCCGTTTCTCATCAGAGAATTGGAGTTCACCGCAAGCGACGTCGGGGTGATGAGAGGGATGGGCTTGGGTGCGACCCTGTTGGGTGCGTTGATCGGCGGGGTGGCGATGGCTCGGTTCGGGCTATTTCAATCCTTGCTGGCCTTCGGGGCATTACAGGCGCTGTCGAACCTTTCCTTTGTCGCGCTCGCTTGGATTGGGAAGAGTTCTGTGGCGGCGGTCGCCACCATCGTGATCGAAAACTTGACGGGCGGAATGGGCACATCGGCCTTTGTCGCCTTGATCATGTCCCTGTGCGACCATCGCTTTACAGCCACACAATTTGCCTTACTCTCCTCGCTGGAAGCCCTCGGACGGGTCTTTCTGGGACGCCCTGCCGCAGAGCTTGTGCAAGTCCTCGGGTGGGGTCAATTCTTTTTCCTGACGTTCGTCGCAGCATTGCCGGGGCTGTGGCTGCTCTGGTCGATGCGCAGCTCCCTCTCGACTCTAGGGCTGGGAGGTACATCCCAGCAACCATGACCCGCGCCGTCGGTTTCCGTCAGGTGGTCACGGTTTGAGCTTTCGTTGGAGGAACAACACGAACAGCAGGAGAGTCGGGAGCGGGGCAAACAAGAAGGGGACGAACCAGAGCCATACGTTCTTTCCTCGAACGCGGGCTTGATCGATCATCCACACGAATACCCAGAGGACCAACCCCGCATAATTCAGCGCCATCCACCGCGTCGTATGAATCTTCAGTCCGCTCGCATTGTCCGGCGAGCCATGGATCAAGAAGATTCCGAGGAGAATGACAAAGGCAGCGAGAAGCCCCGTCACGAGTCGTTTGCTCCACACGAACATAGATGCCTCCGGTTCCTCTTGGTCGGTTGACTGCGACGATACGCTCCGCGATCGCGCGCGGCGCTAGGCTAATCGGCGCTGGAGCGATTGTCAAACCACGGTATCGGCAATCGGCAGTTTCTTGACGATGTCGGTCGGGAAGCGCAAGATGTTGAGTGAGGGAACAGAGAGCACAGGCCGCTCTGTGCCCACTCTATGCAGATCCGTACTCTCCTTCTCCTGGTCTTCTTTCTTGCCGTCTGCGTCGGACTGGCAGCGACCAATCCCACGCTCGATCAATATCTGTTGTTCGTCGAAACGGAAATGAACAAGGCGCTGGAGCGGATGGATCAGTCTATGGCCGCTCGGGAACGAACCGTGATCCAGACCGTGTTCCGGTCTCAAGGCAAGAAGATTATTCAAGGTGTCGTGAGGCCGAATACGATCCGCCGAAACTGGGGCCTCTTGAGTCGGTTCGAAACACGCGTTCTGGACGAGGAGGTCATGGTGCTCGGCATAGCCGGTCGATTTGTTCCCTTAAAAGGTTTTGAAGAGGCCACATTGAAGGTCGGACGATTGGCGTTCTAGATTTTTTCGCTTTTTAGTACATGTCGTGAGCTCCTATCCATTATTTGGGGCCTCCTTCTGTGGATAAGTGGGGGGCATTGAGTCCGAATTATCGACCCATCATAGGTTCTCTACTATCCACAGCTTTTCCTCGCTTTCCCCACTCCCTACACCATATTTAGTATTGACAAACTTTTTGAATAGCTATATGTAGCTGCATCCTAATGGGGCGACTCAACTTCAGACCAGAATCTTGCCGGTCACTGTAGCCCGTTAAAGTAATTCACTAGACGCTCAGCGGGGCCTTTCGAGCGGCCCTTGAGGGGGAGGGGAATCGTGAGGATCGAACGACGATTCACACAGCGTGGACAAAGCCCGTACGACGGCCTGAGGTTCGTGAAGCGTTCATCAGAAATTAGGAACACTGACGGGTCGACGGTCTTTAAGCTCGAGAACATCGAGGTCCCCGAACGTTGGTCGCAGCTGGCGATCGACATTCTTGCTCAGAAGTACTTTCGCAAGGCGGGAGTCCCTCAGATCGGGCCGGATGACGCAGTGGTGGTTGGGCCGGACGGGAAGCCGAGCCTCGGGGGTGAACGCGACGCCCGCCAGGTCTTCGAGCGGCTGGCAGGTTGCTGGACTCATTGGGGCAAGTCCTATGGTTACTTCAAGTCCACCGAGGATGCGTCCGCTTTTCACGATGAAATCTCGTACATGCTGGCGCACCAAATGGCTGCACCCAATTCTCCTCAATGGTTCAATACCGGGCTCCACTATGCCTACGGGCTCAGCGGGCCGGCGCAAGGGCACTATTACGTCGATCCCAAGACCCGTGAAGTCATCAAAGCCACGAATGCGTTCGAGCATCCCCAACCTCATGCCTGCTTCATCCAGTCGATCGAAGACGACCTGGTGAACGACAACGGCATTATGGACCTGTGGGTGCGTGAAGCCCGCCTCTTTAAGTACGGCTCCGGGACGGGGACGAATTTTTCAAAACTTCGCGGAGATGGAGAGTCACTGTCCGGCGGCGGCAAATCTTCCGGCCTGATGTCCTTCCTGAAAATCGGCGATCGAGCGGCTGGTGCGATCAAATCGGGCGGAACGACCCGAAGGGCTGCCAAGATGGTCTGCCTCGACCTCGATCATCCCGACATCGAGGAATTCATCGACTGGAAAGTGGTCGAGGAACAGAAGGTTGCCGCGATGGTGACCGGCTCGAAAATTTGCGCGCAGCGCCTGAATGCCGTGCTCAAGGCCTGTCACCTCGTCAACAGCGACGGGGGCGTGCATGTCGAACTGGACGGCAAGAAAAATGCGGTGCTCCGGGAGGCCATCGCCGCAGCCCGCCGAGATGCGGTTCCAGAGGCCTACATCCAGCGGATGTTCTCCTTCGCGCAACAGGGCTACACCCATTTCGTGTTCCACGAGTACGACACGAACTGGGATGGGAAGGCCTATCAGACCGTCTCCGGACAGAACTCAAACAACAGCGTGCGGATCCCCAATGAGTTTTTTGGCGTCCTCGAAAAAGACGGCGACTGGCAACTCAAACGGCGCATCGACGGCAAGGTGTGCAAGACGGTCAAAGCCAAGGATCTCTGGGAGAAGATTGCGTGGGCCGCGTGGGTCTGTGCCGATCCTGGAACGCAATACGACTCCACTATTAACGAATGGCATACCTGCCCCGAGGATGGCCGGATCAATGCCTCGAACCCCTGTTCCGAGTACATGTTCCTCGACGATACCGCCTGCAATCTTGCCTCCCTGAACCTCGCGGAGTTCTTCACGCCGGAAGGACAATTCGACCTGGAGAACTTCCGTCATGCCGTGCGGCTCTGGACCATCGTGCTGGAAATCAGCGTGCTGATGGCGTCCTTTCCGAGCCGGGCCATTGCGGAGAGAAGTTACCAATTCAGGACGCTGGGGTTGGGGTATGCCAACTTAGGCACCGTCCTGATGCGACAGGGGATTCCCTACGATTCTCCCAGCGCCCTCGCCATTTGCGGGGCGATCACGGCCATCATGACGGGAGAGTCTTATGGGGCCTCAGCGGAAATGGCCGCCGAACTCTGGCCGTTCCCAGGCTACGCCAAGAATCGGGAGCCCATGCTTCGCGTAATCAGGAACCACCGTCGGGCTGCGTACAATGCGCCTCCTGAAGAGTATGAGGGGCTCACGATCAAGCCCATGGGCATCCAGCCGGAACAGTGCCCCCCGGATCTTCTGCTTGCCGCGCGACGGGCATGGGATCGCGCGCTGGAACTCGGTACAGCCTACGGCTACCGCAACGCTCAAGTCACCGTCATTGCCCCGACGGGCACGATCGGCCTCGTGATGGATTGCGATACCACGGGCATCGAGCCGGACTTTGCGCTCGTCAAATTCAAGAAACTGGCGGGAGGCGGTTATTTCAAGATCATCAACCAAAGTTTGCCGCAAGCCCTCGGCACGTTGGGATACACGGAGTCTCAGATCCAAGACATCATCGCGTATTGTCTCGGCCGCCAGACGCTGAAAGACGCCCCCTTCATCAATCATGCGACGCTCAAGCAAAAAGGATTCGATGATGCGGCGTTGGAGCGACTGGAAAGCAGCTTGGGCCAGGCCTTCGAGATTCAATTCGCGTTCAACAAGTTCACGCTGGGAGAGGAATTCTGTCGGGAGAAACTGGGGCTGACTGATGCGCAATTGAACGACGCACACGTCAACATGCTCAAGACATTGGGATGTACGCAAGAGGAGATCGTCGCGGCCAACGACTACTGTTGTGGAACGATGACCGTCGAAGGCGCGCCCCATCTCAAGGCAGAGCACCTTCCCGTCTTCGATTGCGCCAACCGGTGTGGCCGGCTGGGACAGCGATTTATCCAGGTGGATGCCCATATCCGGATGATGGCGGCCGCGCAACCCTTTATCAGTGGCGCCATCAGCAAGACGATCAACATGCCTGCAGAGGCCACCCTCGAAGATGTGAAGGCCTCCTATCTGCTCTCTTGGCATAGCATGTTGAAAGCCGTCGCTCTGTATCGTGACGGCTCCAAGCTGAGCCAGCCCCTCAACGCCTCCACGGAAAGCGGGAAGGCGGTCGAAGCCCCCGGCGAAGTGATGGCGGCGGCAGAAAAAATCACGGAACGAGTACTCGTCCGCTACCTGGCTAAGCGACGGCCATTGCCCGCTCGCCGTAGCGGCTATACCCAGAAGGCCGTCGTCGGAGCCCATAAGCTATACCTCCGGACCGGAGAATACGACGATGGGACGTTGGGCGAAATTTTCCTGGACATGCACAAGGAAGGAGCGGCTTTCCGTAGTCTTATGAATTGCTTTGCCATCGCGATCTCACTGGGCCTTCAGCACGGAGTGCCGTTGGAAGAATTCGTCGAGGCCTTCGTCTTTACCCGGTTTGAGCCCAACGGTCCGGTGAAGTTGAACGACCGGATCAAGATGTCTACCTCGATCATCGATTACATCTTCCGGGAGCTGGCGGTGACCTACCTGGATCGTTACGACCTCTCCCAGGTTCAGGAAGAAGACCTCCGTATGGATTCGATGAAAAAAGACGAGCAGGATACAGAATGTATTGAAGAGGAAGCGGATCCTCAATCCCTGGTCTCCTCTTCCATCAGCCCTGAGATGTTTCCCTCCCGACGCTTCGGGAATGGCGTCAAAGGCAACGGTCATGGAAACGGTCACGGCGGTATCGCCCACAAAGTTGAGCTGAAGCGTGAGACGTTCACCGTGACCGCCGTCCAAATTGCCAAACAGAAGGGGTATGAGGGCGACCCCTGCCCGGAGTGCAAACAATTCACGATGGTGCGGAACGGTACCTGTCTGAAATGCATGGGATGCGGCGCGACGAGCGGCTGCTCCTGAGGCAGACTGCCGATGAACTCTTGATGGCACTCAACAGCGAATTGGATGTCGAAACGGTCACTCGGTAACGACGTACTACTGGAGATGCAGGTATGCCGACGACGACCCAGTTGGTGATCAGCGAACAGAGCAAGCCAGGTGTCCTGGCACAGGTCGCTTCCGTCTTGGGAGACGCCGGTGTCAATATCAAGGCCTTCTTGGCACCGGAGGTTACCGGAAAAGGGAAACTGCGCCTCCTGGTCGCCGATCTGGATGGTGCTCGCACAGCCCTCAAGAAAGCCAAAATCAAATTCGCCGAAGAAACTGCCTTAGTGCTCAGCCTCGAAAATAAGCCCGGCGCGCTCAACGAAGTCGCCGATGTGCTCACGAAAGCCCGCATCAACATTACATGCGGGTACTGTACCCCTTCCCGTGAAGGGAAACGGGCCATCGTGGTGTTGACGTTGTCCAACACCCGGAAAGCTCTGAACCTTCTCCGGGACCAATCCCTCGACGAATTCTGACATGCAGGCAGCGGCACACCTCAGACGAATTCCCTTGTGGGTATTCGTCTGGGGAAGCGTCCTGTTGTGGAGTCTTGCCGGCTGCTCGTCCGCCCCTACCGCGCGGCACATGTATCCTCCCGGGTACCCTATCGGCCATGTCGAGCGAGGTGCTGCCTCATGGTACGGCCCAGGCTTCCATGGGAACCGAACGGCCAACGGGGAAGTCTACGATATGCACAAATTCACCGCCGCTCACCGGACGCTTCCTTTAGGTTCCTTGGCGGTCGTCCGGTCCCTCACGACCGGGCGGGAGGTAACCGTGCGGATTAACGATCGAGGCCCATTCGCCAAAGGACGCATTCTCGACTTATCTCTCGCGGGGGCTCAATCGCTGGGAATGACCGGCAAGGGCACCGACGAGGTGGAAATACGGGTTGTCGGTTATCATGGACGACCAGGCGAGCTGGGCTTCCTGAGAGTACAGGTAGGCTCCTTCGCGGATGCTGCGAACGCCCGTGCAGTAGTCGACAGACTCAAGGATCGGCGTTATCAAGACGCCAGAATCCTGGTGGTCGAGCTGCCGGAGGGGAGACGGTATCGGGTACAAGTAGGCCGCTATACAACCGAGTCTCAGGCTGAAACGGCTGCAACGCATCTGGCGGCCCAGCTCAATCTTGACCCCTTTGTCGTCAGGGATGACAGTTGAATGGGAGCAACCAGGTAGAGCCCACCTCTATATCTCTCTGCCTATCCTGTCTCCTGTCTCCTGTCTCAGCGTGACTTGAGAACTCGTTGATATTCCAGCACGAATTGTCGAATGACTTGATGTCTTGCCTGCCCCTGTGATAGCTATATATGGCCAATGGATGATTCTGGCCCAATAGGCCCTTACCAGGTTGCCCTGCTCATCGAGCTTTGCCTCAGGGGTCTCGCTCGGTTCGTCACAATTCAAGCCGACTATTCGCCCCGGCCTCATCGGCTTGTCACTCGTCTGTAATCCTTACATCCTATGGATATTCTTTTCCTCATCGCGCTTATTCTTTTGTCGGCCGTGATCTCGGCTGCTGAGATCGGTTTCTTCTCGGTCAACGAGACTAAACTGCGGGCGATGGCTCAGGCAGGAGGGAGACGCGCCGCCATGGCCCTCCACCTTCGGAGCAACCCACAACGGCTCCTGTCCACCATTCTGGTAGGGGATCGACTGGTCGATACCGCCACCGCCTCACTGGCCACCATCATTGTCCTGAACACGTTCGGGAGTGAGACGTTCGTGGAGGAAGCCGTCGCGATGGTCGTCGGCATCCTCACGTTCGTCCTGCTAGTCTTTGCGGACATCGTTCCCAAGACCTTGGCGGCGAAACACGCAGTTTCCGTATCGCTGGTGATGGCGTATCCGGTCTACGGCGTCCAACAGCTCATGCATCCCATCCTCGCGGTTATAGTGCCTATGATCAACAAGATGACTGGAGGGAAAGGGCTCAGCCTGCCCTTCGTGACTGAGGAAGAATTGAAGATCATGCTGGATGAGGGGGGGCGATCGGGAGCGATCCACACCGAAGAAGTCCGGATGATCAAGAATGTGTTTCAACTGAACGACATTACGGCCGAAGACTGCATGATCCCACGAATGTACATGTTTGCCCTGGAGGGCGGCCTACGACTGAAAGAGGCCCAGGAACACTTATTCAAGTCCAAGTATTCCAGGATTCCGCTGTATGACGGAACACTGGATAACATCACCGGCATCCTGTACAAAACGAAGGCCTTGACCGAGTTGGCTCAAGGCCATACCGAAGTCCGGCTGAAGGATATCGCGCAGCCGGCTCTGTTCGTCCCGCACATCAAACCAGCCGACGACCTGATGAAGCAGTTCCAGCAGGAAAAGCGGCACATGGCGATCGTCGTGAACGAGTTCGGAGGTATCTTGGGTCTGGTCACGCTGGAGGATCTCCTCGAGGAGGTCGTCGGCGAGATCATGGACGAAACCGATATCACGGAAGAATTGGTCAAACGCATCGGCAAGAATCAGATTTTGGTCCACGGCCGCACCGAAGTACGGAAGGTCAACGAGTTCCTCAAAGTGGATCTTGGTGACGAAGCGGTCACGATCGGCGGGTTGATCCAGCAGGAACTGGGCAGGATCCCGAAAGCCGGTGAAGAAATCCTCATCGGCAATTGTCGACTCCTGGTGCATGAAGCCGACCCTCGGTCCATTAAGAGCGTACAGATTTTCAAGGAAGAACGGGCTTCGGTCGGGGTCGGGTCAGCCAATCTCGATCTCGTTGGATAACCCAGCCTCACGACGATCCTCCGATCAGCGCCGTAAACTCCGGCTCCGTCAGAATCCTTACCCCCAGCTTCTTCGCCTGCTCGAATTTTGATCCTGGGTCCTTCCCCATCACCAGGTAGGACGTCTGCTTGCTCACGCTCGACGCGACGCGCGCTCCAAGCGCTTCCACCAGGCGCTTGGCATCGTCTCGGCTATAGCCATCGAGGCCTCCCGTGAACACAAACGTGGCGCCTGCCAGCCGTTGCGCGTCCTGGTTGCGCGATCCTTCTTGGCCGGTGGTTTCCTCCACGCGCAGGCCGAATGCCAGTAGCTGTTCGATCACCTCCCTGTTGCGTGCTTCACGAAAGAAGGATTCGAGGCTCAGCGAGATTTCCGGTCCGATTTCATGGACCTGCTGCAGCCGTTCACGGTCGGCAGCCATGATCGCTTCGAGGGTGCCGAAGTGTCCGGCCAGCAATCGGGCGACATGTTGTCCGACCTGTCGAATACCCAGCCCCAGAAGGAGGCGATCGAGCGACACCTGCTTGCTTTGCTCTATGGACCCCAGGAGCAGCGATGCGGAGCGATCGGCAAAGCCCTCCAATGTCAGGAGCTGCGACTTCGTCAGCGCATAGATATCTGCCAGGTTGCGGACCAATCCACGGTCCACGAGTTGTGCGACGGTCTTCTTGCCGAGGCCTTCGATATTGAGGGCACTCTTCGAAGCAAAGTGTTCTAAGGAACCCTTCAACTGCGCGACACAGGCCGTCTGACCCGTGCAGTAATAGTAGGCGCCTTCGCGCGCGACCGTCGAACCGCAGACCGGGCAGCGATCGGGTATGCGAAACGGCTCGCCCAGCCGCTCGCCGGGGATCGGGACTCGCTCTGCAATCGCAGGAATGACATCGCCGGCACGTTCCACCTTGACCGTATCCCGGACACGGATATCCTTGCGGGCTACTTCATCGGCATTGTGTAAGGTCGCCCGGCTGATGGTCACACCTCCGACTTCCACAGGTTTGAGCAAAGCCAGCGGAGTGAGCGTGCCGGTTCGCCCCACCGACACGACGATGTCCTGCACGACCGTGATCTCTTTCCGAGGAGTGAACTTGTAGGCGATCGCCCAACGTGGGCTGCGCGACTTCATGCCCAATTGACCCTGCCGGTCGCGTCGGTCTACCTTGACGACCACTCCATCGATCTCAAAGGGCAGGTCGTCACGGACCGCTGCCATGTCGGCATGGAACGCCATCACGTCGTTGATGTCGGGACATCGGCGTCGCTGGGTAGGAACCGGGAGGCCCCACCGGGCCAGCGAGTCCAGTTCGTCCCAGTGAGTCGGCGGGGCGTCGCCGGACATGGCCATGATCTCGTAGCAGGCGATCGCCAACGGTCGGTCGGCAGTGATGCGCGAATCGAGCTGCCGCAGCGACCCCGCGGCCGCGTTTCGTGGATTGGCGAAGGCGTCCTCACCGCGCTCGGTGATGCGCCGGTTCAACGACTGAAAATCATCCAGGCGCATGTAGACCTCGCCGCGGACGACCAGGTGGTGTGGAAGATCGCGCGGTCCTTGAAGTTGCAGGGGGAGCGCTCGGATGGTACGAAGATTGATCGTGACGTCTTCGCCGGTCGTCCCGTCGCCTCTGGTGGCGCCGCGGACGAATCGTCCTTGGTCGTAGACCAACTCGACGGACAACCCGTCGAACTTCGGTTCAGCCGTATAGGTCACCGCGTCCACGCCGAGTTCTCGTTTCATTCTGGCATCGAAGGCACGCACTTCCGCTGCATCCAGGATCGAATCCAGGCTCAGCATCGGCTTCTCGTGGACGGTTTTTTGCAGCTCGTCGAGGGGCGGGGCACCGACTCGCTGCGTGGGGGAGTCGGGAGTGATGAGCTCTGGATGGGCCGCCTCCAGATCGACCAACTCACGGAACAGACGGTCGTATTCGGCATCCGAGATCTCCGGCCGGTCCTTCACGTAATAGAGAAAGTCGTGTTGGCGGATCTCCTTCCTGAGTGTCTCGATACGCTGTTCAATCTGCCGGGAGATCATAAAGGCGGCCTCTGATCGTCACCGACGCTAGCGGATGAACTGTGCGGCATAACTTCTGATCTCATGCCCATTGAGGACATGGAATCGCCGCAATCGATCGATGGTCTGTCCGGAGAACCGGGCGAGCGGAATGCCGACCAGTGTTCTCCCAAACTGCCTGGCAATCAGTCGCCATCGGGCACGTGGAGGGATCGGAGCGATCAGAGCAATATGGGGTTCCCGTGAATGCACAGCCGCGGCGGCGATCAGTCGTTCCTCCAGGGTTTTCGCAAAGGCCAAGCCTGGATCGCTCCAGATATCGGGAATCGGTCGGGGCGGAAAGAGAAACAAGGCGCCACCGTAGCTGGACTGCCCGATGCCGGGCCCCACCAGATTATTCAGGAACGGAGTGGCGTAAAAACACAGGGTAGATTCTTCCGCATGCTCGGCGTACCACGTGGCCTGCCAGCTGTACCGGTCGGGGTCGGCCGGAGTCTCGAACAGAAACACGACCGCCTCGACGCTGCCTCGCGCCGGCGGAATCTCCTTCACATAGATGTCCATACGACGAGGAATCTTGCTCGGACGCTGAGCGCACCATTGGCGGAGACTCTCCCGAAGGTCGATCCCGTCTTTCATGGAGGTGGTGAATTTCTCGAGGCGAGCCAGATCCGCCCCCACGATGGCCTTGGCCTGCTCGCGCACATGCGTAGCGAAGCTTTCGATTTTCTGATCCTCCGGCGGCCATGAACACTGCCGGTACGGATTCCAGCGCAAGGCCCAGCGTCGATTGTCCCGTCTCGTCGGCCGGGGATGGAGCGCGAGCGATCGCCAAACCATCGGCGGTCCTTGCAGGCGATTCTTGGCCACCACCTGACGGCCGTCGGGAAGCTCCAGCCGTCCGATGCCTGCTTCGATCGCAGTGTCATACCCGCCGTCGTTCTCCTGTTGGAAGGAATACGACGTCGCGGTTTCCAGAAGCGCGATGGCGAACTCATCGCCCGCTGTCTGCTTCGCCGCCAGCACCAGTTGGTACAGGTCCGGCGTCAGGCGTCGATCCAGCAAAGCCAGGTTCCTCGCATATTGCAGGTAGGTTTGGAGAAGCTGGGGAGTGACCCAGTTAGAAATAGAATGGGTGTCGGTGTCATGGGCCTGTCGCCGGCGCTGTCTGGTTTCCAGGAGCAGTTCCTTGACGCCGTCGACCGACAGATGGCGATCCGAACGGAGTTCCGCCCGCCGCCGTTCATACAGCTCGGTGATGAACGGAAGTTCGCCCAGCACGAAGTACAGGGTCGAGGCGTCGATGGGGTGACGCTCCACAGGCCCAACCGGTTTGTCGGGACTCAGGTACTCGCTCCGCTCATGGTAGGCCAAGCGGAGCCACGGCCAATCGGCCAGATGACACAGGCAGAGAATGGACTCGTATTCCAGTTCCAACTCGTGCAGGCGGAAGGCCATCCACGCGATCCGCTCCCATTGCTGAGATCCCCTCGGTGGAGTCGGACAGGATGGAATCATGGAGGCCGCGAAGGCTTCCAACGAGACACGCTTCAAGGCAAAGGGGTCCGGCGCGCTGAACGCCAGGGGATCGAACATTGAGACATCGCGGTCGAGATACGCGCGGGGGATGCCCTCTCCCATCGCCACGCGGATGCCCATGATGACGGCTTGGCAGGGATCCACCGGCACGTAACTGACGGTCGCCCCCTCGTCGCTCTCCGGCTCGCGGATCGTCACGACACTGATGCGGGGGAGATGGTCGATGGCTTGTTCGAGTTGGTCCTCAACCGAGGGTGGCAGCGGGACCGCCAGGCAGTCGAAGGGACGACTAATCATCCGTTCGCGGACTTCCTGGGCCACATCGCCGCTTGCATGGAGGATCGGCAGGACGTGAATCCTGGGCGAGAGTCGAAGAATCGTATCGTTCAGGAAGGAGTCCGGTGGCATCGAACAGCCTGGCCCGTTAGCGGCCTGGATGGAGTGGATCGTCGCTTTCAAAAAAGAAATCGCCGAGTCCCTGCGGGAGAGGCTGATCGCCCAGCGCCCGTTTGCGACGTCGGGATTGTCCTTCGAGGTCCAGCGCCTCTTCACCCAGGACCTTCACCAGGGCTTCGCGCCAGGCGTCATCCTTGGCCAATGGGTGAGCGGGGTCCTGCGCGCACCGTTTCAGCGCATATTGTACGAGATGAATGCCGTCGCGGACGGAGTAGTCGAGGTTCAGCCGATGGGCCTGCTGGAGAAAATCGACCGTGATGGCCAGCATCTCCGCCGGTGCGAAGGGCAGGTGGTACTGGAGAATCGCGAGCTCATCCTGCCGGTTCGGGAAGTTCATGCCCAGCGTGGGCTGGAGGCGCGAGAGGATGTAATCGGGCACCTCGTAGGTCGAGGCGTCCTCGTTCATCGTCACGCAGCACCGGAAGTCCGGATGGGCCTTGATCAAAATCCCTGCCACGATGGACTCGACGTATCGCCGGTGATCGAGCAGCGGGGCCAAGGAGGCCCAGCTTTTTTCGTTCATCCGATTGCCTTCATCCAGCACGCAGATGCCGCCGGTCAGCACCGCCGTCACCAGAGGTGAGGCATGGTAGGCGATGCTGCCGGATTCGGCCAGGACCGGCGTCACGAGCAGATCTTCCGGCCTGGTGTCGGCCGTACACTGATAGATGTAGAGTCCTTGCTTTCGTTCGCGAGACCCCGCCATGGCGAGGGTCGTCTTGCCGATCCCTGGAGGGCCGGTGATGCGCGGGGACAGCGGCAGGTCCCGCGCATCGATGACCAGCCAACAGGCGAGAAGTTGTTTCAGGAGCTCGTGGCTACCGATCCAAGAGTGGGACGTCGCGATCGGCTGTGCCAGGCGTAGCGTGACCCCATCGATCACGACGGTTCGGGCGGAGGGAGATGGCGAGGCAACGGTCATAGCTGATCGGCAGCCGTCGGAATTTCAGTCGAAAACGAGCGAGCGTGAAAAAACCGTAGCACAGGGGTAGGGAAGGGGTCAAACCGTCGGCACGCTGCCTTTCGCTTTGACTTTCGCGGCGGTGCTCTCTATTCTAACTTGACGACTCATGATCGCTTCTCCTGCGGCCGCCTGCCTGTGCCGAGCACGGCAGACAGGTGGATGTTCAGGCGAGGGGCAAGGGGTAAGGAGGATCAACAGGATGGAGACACGTATGGTGGACGGTCTGGATGGAATGTTTCTGAGAAGCACGGTCGGTGCGATCCTCGGATCCCTTCTCCTCAGCGGATGTGTGATGACCGAGAAGTACGAAGCGGAAAAGGCTCGCAGCCTCAACTTCCAGCGTCTGCTGGCCCAGGAGGAGAAGCGCACGGCCGAACTGGACAGCGAGGTCAAACGCACCAAGCGGGAATTTGCTGAAATGGAGGCGCGCAACCGCGAGCTGACCGCACAGGTCCAGGCGGTCCGGGAACAAATGGGGCGCGCGCAGGAAGAAGCCGAAGCCATGAAGGCGGCGGTGCTTCTCGAACGCAAGGCCAAAGAGCAGATGAAGGGCACATCCCAGCCGTCTCTCAAAGCCAAGAAACCGGAGCCGGTGCCTGAGCTTCCCCCGGAAGTTCCCCAAGCTGAGGCGCCGGCCATCGCAGCGGCCCCGACACCGACACCGGAGAAGTCGTCGCCCACGATCCATCTTGTGCGGCCTGGTGAAACACTGTTCAAGATCGGCCGCAAGTACGGGGTCGACGTCGACAAGATCAAGAAGTGGAACAAACTGCCGGACGACATTATCGAAGTGGGTCAAAAGCTGATCGTCGGGCATGAATAACCCGGCTCCCTGACATGAAGGCACCATTGTATTCTCTCAACGTGGACGAGTTCCGCGATCTCGCGAAGGAGGGGAATCTCATTCCCCTCTACCGTGAAATTCTCGCCGACTACGAGACGCCGGTCTCCGCCTTCACCAAGATCGACCATGGCCCCTCCGCCTATCTCCTGGAAAGCGTGGAGGGTGGAGAGAATTGGGCCAGGTATTCCTTTCTGGGAAGCGGCTCACCGGTGGTGATTCGAGAGGATCGCGGGGACCTGCTCGTGACGCGGGGCTCAC
Source organism: uncultured Nitrospiraceae bacterium (assembly GCA_964555285.1). Taxonomy (GTDB): domain Bacteria; phylum Nitrospirota; class Nitrospiria; order Nitrospirales; family Nitrospiraceae; genus JBBIQV01. Next base: position 171,551 of record CAZKRM010000001.1, on the reverse strand, counting down.
GCGATCGACGGATTCCCAGCCGCGGCAACCCCTTGGAGCGGCTGCGCGAATTGATGCAGGAGTATCGACCTGTGGCCGTGCCCGGCCTCCCACGTTTCGTCGGCGGGGCCGTGGGATACTTAGGCTATGATATCGTCCGCACGTTTGAAGACTTGCCTGCCCGGCGCAAGGAGAGCCTCGGCCTGCCGGACTTCGCGTTTCTGCTGACGGACACCCTGCTGATCTTCGACACTGTGGCGCAGAAGATCAAAGTCGTCGCCAACGCCCATGTGGCCTCCTCGCGCGATCGAGATGTCCGCACAGCCTATGCGGACGCGACCGCCCGCATCGAAACGATGATCGCCCGGCTGAAGCGTCCGCTCCGCCGCGCGCGCCCGAAGCGGAGACACACGCCCATTTCCTTTACACCGAACATGAGCCGGGCGGACTTCGAGAAGATGGTCATGCGCACGAAGGATTACATCCAGGCGGGCGACATCTTCCAAGGCGTACTCTCGCAACGGTGGGAAACGAGGATCCGGACCAAGCCGCTCGAACTCTACCGCGCGCTCCGGGTCATCAATCCATCGCCGTACATGTATTACTTGCGCGTGGCCGGCGTGGAATTGGTCGGGTCCTCGCCGGAGATTTTGGTCCGGTGCGAGGAAGGCAAGATTTCGGTACGCCCCATCGCGGGGACGCGCCGGCGCGGCCGGACGCCGGAGCAGGACCAACAGATGGAGCAGGAACTGCTCGCCGACAAGAAGGAGCGAGCCGAACACATCATGCTGGTCGACCTGGGACGGAACGATGTGGGCCGTGTGGCGAGAAAAGGATCCGTCAAAGCCGACGCGCTCATGCAGATCGAACGCTACTCCCATGTGATGCACATCGTGTCTCACGTGACCGGCGAACTCGAAGAAGGCCGGACGATCTATGACGTCCTTCGAGCCTGTTTCCCGGCCGGCACCGTGTCGGGCGCGCCCAAGATTCGCGCGATGGAGATCATCGAAGAGTTGGAGCCGACGCGGCGAGGTCCGTACGCCGGTGCCGTCGGCTACTTCAGCTTTTCCGGCAACATGGATATGTGCATCAACATTCGAACGGTGGTGGTCCATGGTCATCGCGCCTACATCCAAGCCGGAGCCGGCATTGTGGCCGACAGCGACCCGGAGCGTGAATATGAAGAAACGTGCAACAAGGCTCGCGCGATGATGAAGGCGATTGAATTGGCGGAGCGGGGGCTGGAGTGAGCCTCATCGGGCCGATTCCCGTGCTCGCGCAACGCGCGGCTTCGGAAAGCCCTCGTTGGACGCGCGCAGTTGAAATCGGCCCGATGAGGCTCACTCTCTGTGAGTGGACGATATGCTGTTGATGATCGACAACTACGACTCGTTCACCTACAACCTGGTTCAGTATCTGGGTGAACTCGGTGAGGATGTGCGGGTGTATCGCAATAACAAAATCACGATCGAGGAGATCGAGTCGTTGCGCCCGAGTCGCATCGTGATCTCTCCCGGCCCTTGCACGCCGAATGAAGCCGGCGTCTCGGTGGACGCGATCCGCTGTTTCGGCGGCAAGATCCCGGTCCTCGGGGTATGCCTGGGCCATCAGTCGCTGGCCGCTGCGTTCGGCGGTGAAGTCGTCCGCGCACCGCGCTTGATGCATGGCAAGACATCCATGATTCAGCACGACGGCAAGACGATCTTTCACCACCTCCCGAATCCGTTCGAAGCCACCCGCTACCATTCGCTCATCGTAAAACGGGACACCCTGCCGAGTTGCCTGGAAATCTCGGCGGAGACTGCGGAGGGAGAGATCATGGGATTGCGCCATCGGACCCTGGGTGTCGAGGGCGTGCAGTTCCACCCGGAGTCGATTCTCACCGCCTCGGGGAAGGATCTGCTCAGGAATTTTCTGAAACTATAAGCTGTTAGCTTTCAGCCCTCAGCTCTTAGAAGGAGTCTCTTGCTGGGAGCTACAAGCTGATGGCTTCGTGGCTTTCTTTATGATGATCAAACACGCCATCGCCAAACTTGCCGACAAGACCGATCTCTCGGAGAAGGAAGCCGAGGAGGTCATGCAACAGATCATGGACGGGAACGCCACCCCATCCCAGATCGCCGCCTATCTGATGGGGCTGCGGATGAAGGGTGAAACCGTCGATGAGATTGCAGGGTCGGTTCGAGCCATGAGGTCCAAGGCCACGAAGATCAGAGTCGGCGATCCGATGGTCCTCGACACGTGCGGGACGGGCGGGGATCGCGCCCATACCTTCAATATCTCCACGACGGCCGCGTTCGTCGTGGCGGGAGCAGGTTTGACCGTGGCCAAACACGGAAACCGCGCGGTGTCGTCGAAATCCGGCAGCGCCGATGTGTTGGCCGCTCTCGGCGTGAAGATCGAGATCGATCCGGAACGTGTCGCGGACTGCGTCAACGAGGTCGGGATCGGCTTCCTTTTTGCCCCGCTCTATCACGGCGCCATGAAACACTGTGCAGGGCCGCGTCAAGAAATGGGTATCCGCACCCTCTTGAATGTCCTCGGTCCGCTCACCAACCCGGCTGGTGCGACGCATCAAGTGATCGGCGTGTACGACGCGGGGTTGACCGAACTGTTAGCCAAGGTGTTGGTCCATCTGGGTTCGCAACATTGCTTCATCGTGCACGGGATGGACGGTTTGGACGAAATCACCTTGACGGACCGAACGCGTGTGTCCGAAGGCAAGGCCGGCGTCGTGTCGAGCTATTACCTGAGTCCGGAAGAACTCGGCGTGCGTCGCGCGAGCCTGAAGGAACTGGTAGGCGGCACGGCGCAGGAGAACGCCCAGATGACCCGTGACATCCTGCAAGGTCACAAGGGACCCAAGCGCGACATCGTTTGTGTGAATGCCGCACCGGCGTTGGTGGCAGGACGGAAGGCCAAGACGCTCCACGAAGGCGTGCACCTGGCCGGCCGTGTGATCGACACGGGAGCGGCTGAGGAAAAATTGGAGCGGCTGATCGCGTTTACCAATAAATAGGGGGCGGGGTGCCATGGCCAAGCCCTTGCTCGCACACCCCGCACCTAAAGGTGCTCGGTGGATGCGCGCAGGTGGGCTTAGCCAAGGCACCCCGCCACTTGACACGTCGATCAGCCAGAGAGAAGGGGAGTGGGGAAAGTCGGAGAGCCATGATCCTCGATCGGATTCTGGAGCATAAGCGGGCGGAGTTGCGGCATAAGCAGAGTCGCAGCTATCTGGCCGAGCTGAAGACAAAGATTCGCGATGTCGGACCGACCTTGGGATTTGCTGTTACGCTTGATGCGACGCGAACGCCGTCCAAGCCGGCGTTGATTGCCGAGGTGAAGAAGGCCTCGCCCAGCCTGGGTCTGCTGCGCCCGGAGTTCGAACAGCGATTCGACCACATAGGGATTGCCCAAGCTTACTGTGAGCATGGCGCCTCGGCCCTGTCGGTCCTCACGGACAAAGACTTCTTTCAGGGAAGCCTGGACTATCTGCGTGAGGTAAAGCAGAAAGTGCCGTTGCCGGCGCTGAACAAAGAATTCATGGTCGGGGAGGTGCAGTTCTACGAAGCCCGAGCCTACGGAGCGGACGCCATCTTGCTGATCGTCGCGGCGTTGGAACGGAGGCAGCTCGTCGATTTCTCCGCCTTGGCCAAGGAACTCTCACTGGACGTGCTGGTGGAAACGCATCACGAACGAGAGCTGGATACAGTCCTGGAATGGTTGCCGGAGGTGAGGCTGATCGGCATCAACAACCGGGACTTAAAAACATTTTCAACCGATTTGGGCGTGACGTTGCGTCTGGCCAAACGAATTCCATCGGACAAGCTGATCGTGAGCGAGAGCGGCATCCGCAAACGGAACGACGTCCTGCGGCTGATCGAGGCCGGTGTTCATGCCATGCTCATCGGGGAATCGCTGATCCGCGCACAGGACATCGGGGAGAAGATTCGCGAGCTGCTCGGCGCTCCGGTGCAACCAGCCGCGTCATAGGAGGCAATGGTACACACGTTCAAGGTCAAGATGTGCGGCGTCACGAATCTCGACGACGCTCAGGCGGCGGTGGAAGCCGGCGCGGACGCGGTCGGTTTCGTGTTCTATCGAACCAGCCCGCGTTATGTGGAGCCAACGGTGGTGAAGGGTATCGTCGCAAGTCTTCCGCCTTTTGTGATCCCGGTGGGGGTCTTTGTGAATGAAGAGGCGAAGGTCGTGCGTGACCTGATGGATGACTGCGGCCTCTCGCTTGCCCAGTTACATGGAGATGAGACGGCGTTGTATTGCGAAACCTTGGGACGACCGGCCTTGAAAGCGATCCGTCTCCGTGATCGAGCCTCGTTGTCAGCGCTGGCCGAGTATCAGGGACGCGCCGGTGTGCGCGGACTTGTCATCGATACCTTCTCCGCTGAGACCTACGGCGGCACGGGACAGGTCGTGGACTGGGGATTGGCGGCAGAGGTTGCGAAGGCTTCCCGTATTCTTTTAGCCGGTGGGCTGACTCCTGAAAATGTCGGAGAGGCGATCCGCAAAGTCAGGCCCTATGGAGTGGACGTCAGCAGCGGAGTCGAGGCCAGCCCCGGCAAGAAAGATCACGAGAAAGTCCGCGCCTTCATCCGTGCGGTCAGGCTTGTGTCCGACTAACGGCGCGACTATACTTCGCCGGCAGGAGATTTCAGCCATCGGCTTTCAGCCTTCAGGTTCAGAAGCTGACGGCTGATCGCTCAATGCTGAGAGCCATTCCATTATGACCCCACTTCCCGACAAACGCGGTCGCTTCGGCCACTATGGCGGCCGCTATGTGCCTGAGACACTCATGCCGGCGTTACTTGAGCTGGAGCAGGCCTATCTGGCTATCCGCCGAGATCGCCGGTTTCAGGCGGAACTGAATTATTACCTGAAACAGTATGTCGGCCGCCCGACCCCGCTCTACTTCGCCGAGCGCCTCACCCGCAAGCTGGGCGGCGCCAAGATTTATCTCAAACGCGAAGACCTCTGTCACACCGGCGCGCATAAGATCAACAACTCCATCGGGCAGGCGCTGCTGGCGCGGCGCATGAAGAAACCTCGGATCATTGCTGAGACGGGCGCCGGCCAGCACGGCGTCGCCTGCGCGACGGTGGCAGCCCTGTTCGGGCTCCAATGCGAGATCTACATGGGCACGGAGGATATGCAGCGCCAGGCACTGAATGTGTTCCGGATGCGGCTCCTCGGTTCGACCGTGACGGGCGTCGATGCCGGCAGCCGGACTTTGAAAGACGCGATCAGCGAAGCGATGCGGGACTGGACGACGAACGTGCGCACGACCCACTATATTCTTGGCTCCGTGCTCGGCGCCCATCCCTATCCCATGATGATCCGGGACTTTCAGGCGGTGATCGGGCGAGAGGCGCGGCGGCAGATGATGGCTGCGGAAGGCAAGTTGCCGGATTATCTCGTCGCCTGTGTCGGTGGAGGCAGCAACTCCATCGGCCTCTTTCATGCCTTCATCGGAGACCGCAAGGTCAAGATGATCGGGGTGGAGGCCGGTGGACTCGGCATCGCCGGCGGGAAACATGCGGCCCGCTTCGAGGGTGGGAAACCCGGCGTGCTCCAGGGCACGATGACGTATCTCCTCCAAGACGAGAACGGCCAAGTCAACCTCACACATTCCGTCTCCGCCGGCTTGGATTATGCGGCCGTCGGCCCCGAACACAGCTACTACAAAGAAATCGGACGAATTCACTATACCTCAGCCACAGACGAGGAGGCGCTGGCGGCTTTTGATCTGTTGGCACGCGAAGAGGGAATCACGCCGGCACTCGAAAGCGCCCATGCGATCGCCGAGGTCGTCAAGCTCGCTCCAACCTTGAAAAAGAATCAGGTCGTGATCGTGAATCTCTCCGGCCGCGGGGACAAGGACGTGCAGCAGGTGGCGAGGATCAAGGGAGTGACGTTGTAGCGATCAGCCGTCAGCATTCAGCCAAGAACTGATCGCTGAGAGCTGATGGCTGAGAGCTAGAAGTGTACAACCGATGAATCGATTAGAAACGACCTTCAACCAGCTCAAGGCCAAGGGCGAGAAAGCGTTGATCGCCTATATCATGGCCGGCGATCCGAGCCTCCAGGAGACCGAACACCTTGTGCTGGAACTCGAACGGGCCGGCGCCGATGTCATCGAGCTGGGCGTCCCGTTCTCGGATCCGATTGCCGACGGCCCGGTCATTCAACAAGCAGCGGAACGCGCACTGCGCAGCGGGACGACATTACGAAAGATCCTGAATACGGTGTCGGCCCTGCGCGCCAGGACCCAGATTCCGATCGTCTTGATGGCGTACTACAACACCATCCATGCCTTCGGCGAAGCGGGATTCTGCCGTCGCGCCGTGGAGGTCGGTGTGGATGGTTTGATTGTGCCCGACATGCCACCGGAAGAAGCCGGCCCTCTCACGGCGCCGGCTGAAGAGGCCGGCCTCGATCTCATCTTTCTCCTGGCGCCCACGAGCACCGCTGAGCGGCGCAAGACCGTCACGAAACAGTCCCACGGCTTCGTCTACTACGTGTCCTTGACGGGGATTACCGGCGCGAAGCTGAACAATGTGCAGGATGTGGGGCAACACGTTGCGAAGATCCGGCGCCTGACCACCGTGCCCGTCGCCGTCGGATTCGGCGTGGCAACCCCCGACGATGCCGCGCGCGTGGCTCAGATGGCCGATGGCGTGATTGTGGGTAGCGCGATCGTCCGCCAGGTTGCGGACTATCAGCAGGACTCGTTGCTGGCGAAGCGGGTGGGGGAGTTCGTGCGATCCTTGAAAGCTGCTATGCTCTCCTCCTCATCTGTCTAATGCCTCTCTTCCCTTTGTCTCCGGCCTCGTGCGCCTTGCCCGTTTTCATTTCGGCATGTATTTCAACATTTCTTCAGCGAGGTCGGAGGCCACGTCTTTCAGGCTCGGCTTGAAGAACATGTAGCTCTTGGTTCGTTGATGTCTGCCCTTCCATACCACGGTGCCGGACTTGGCGTCGATCAAGCGGAATCCCAGTCCCACCTTGGCGATATTGTCGCCTTCCACGCGGGTGTGTTGCCAAGAGTTCACCTTCACGGCAAGCAACGCATCGGCATTGAGCGCCTGCCCGAGCTTGATGGCCGCCTCCTTATCTGGTTGGCCGGTGGTGTCCAGTTTGCCGTTGAGTACGACCAACGCGTCGAAGGCGTCCTTTGAAGCTTGAAACGTCGTGATGACTTGATCGGGGCTCACCACGCGCTCATAGGTGGCCTTCTTGCTGAGCATGGCGGCCAAGACATCCTGTACTTCATCCCGCGCGGCTTCAAACTCGCCGACGTTCGGCGGCAGGACGGCGATCGACTTGGGGTGAAAGGACTCGGCTCCCGGCCCTTCCCACATTTCCTGGAGACCGCCACATCCGGAGAGCACAACTGCGAGAAGTAGAACAGAGCGTGATAGATGTTTCATTGTTCTCCTCATGGGTTGACAGACAAAGGGCCTCTACAATTTAGAACGTCATCGAGACCGACCCGGAGGCCAGTGCGGCGCGCTCGCGGAAGTCATAGCCGCCGCCGACATCCACCCGAAGGGCAAAGACCCGCAGGCCGAAGCCGGCCGTCGGGGTCCACACAGAGTTGGGATCCGCTGTGTTCTTCAAAGCTCCGATGCGGAGCGAGAGGAATTCCGACAAGATGGTCTGTTCCGCTCCTGCGCTGATCATCCGGCTTTTGATGTCGGGGACCAGGGTTTGGTTCTTGGTGATGTCCCCGTCCACAGTGATGGTCAACGACTCATAAGGGTTCACTGCGATACCACCGCGCACCTGCGGCAGGAGCTTAAATTGGCTGCCATCTGGAGCGTCAAAGACCGGTTGATTGATGTCCTTGGCTACAACCCCGACCCGCAACCAGGACGACGGACGGTAGATGGCACCGACATCGACGCCTAAAGCCGTCGTGGTTTTTGCCTTGCCCAAGTCGCTGGTGAAGCCCAAGTCACCCTCCGACCCTTGGACTGTCACAGAGTTTGCGTAGGCCACGCCTTGAATGATCTTTGCCGTCGCTCCGATGGCGAAGGTACGATCAGCGAACGCATAGGCGTACGAGAAGCCGGCCTGGCGGGCTTCCAACGCCCTGGCTGCAAGCGAGCCGTTAACCGTGAGGGATTCCGATGTGCCGACGGAACATATCCCGCCGGTGGAGACGCGAGCTTGGCACCCTGCGCTCAGGCGAGTCGGGACAAAGAGTCCGCCGGTCGCCACGTCGGAGACGCTAAAGCCAAAGGCATGGTCGCCCCAGTAGCCCTTGAAGTAGAGGCCGGCGGCGCCCGCCGCCGAGATCGAGGCCCCCGGCTGGTTGATTCGTGCAACCAGAGCATCAAGCTTAGCTTTCGCAGCCAGCACCTGATTGGCAGTAGCGGTAGGATTAGCGGGATCAAATGTAAAAGTTGTGTTCAGGACGTCGTTGGTGTCTTTCAGCGTGTCGGCAATGCCGAGCCGGTCAGTTACTTGCACAGAGCCCTGTATCCGGATATCCACCGTCTTGCTCATTGCCAAGCCGGCCGGATTCCAATAGGTCGCCAGCGAATCGGTGGTCACGGCCACGCCGGCGCCGCCCATGCCGACCGCCCGTGCTCCGACGACGGCAAATTCCACGGCCGAACTTTGAATCGCCCCCAACAAGATCACGGCCCCAACGAGGACACCTTGGATAAGGATTGTGATTCCCCGACCTGATTTTCTCATTATTCCTCCCGGTGAATGAGGGTAATTCTCAGTATGGAGTATAGCCGTGAAGTTACGAAAACAAGCCCAATCAGTCAAGGATAAAGTGGAAGACGTTCACCGCATAGGTGAGGCCGGTATGTTTTCCGAAGATGATCGCGTCGAATTTCAGCATCTCGCTGGTGCGATGCTCGGCTTTGCAGATACTGTTCGATCGCAGCGACGTACTTCGGAAACAGGTCCTGGGCCTTGCGGACCGCGTCGAGCACGATGGCGTCCACAATGGCGTCGTACTCGTGAACAAGACGGTTCCTCAGACCGGCTGCGGGGGCCAACGCCTCAGCGAGCTCGTGGGACAGAACACCGCAATCAGCCAGCCGTGTGAACCCTTGGTAATAATCGTCCGGAGCGCCGTGCCCGTCCTGAACCAGAACGCGGGTATTGATATCGATTGCGGCTTCGATCAACTCTTGCAGGAGCCGCTCCGTCCCCTTCCTCGCAAACAATTCGTCGCGGTACCGCCGCAGCGGCATTGCCGCAACGGGTTCGAGCCCCTTCAAGTTCTCGACGATGACGGCCAGTTTTCGTCGAAGCACCGATGGATCGGCAGGCGTCATGCAACGCCTCTCGCACGCAGAAAGTGCTGAATCGCTTCGCGCTGAGCGGCGCGCAATTTGGCTGTATCGACATAGCGCCGGTGGGCCAGTGAACAAAAGGCGACGTAGAGGCCCGGCTCGCGCTCATAGAGGAGCATCCCGCCTCGCGCGATTTCCATCATGAGCAGGGGCGAAGCGCGGCGAAGATCCACCACGTCCACGCGATCCGTTCGGAGCAGCCGTATCACCTGGTTCGTGGTCTCCACCACATCGAGCGGCTGCCGGCCTTGGATTGCCACATCGAGATCGCTTTCCGGATGCGTGGTGCCGCTGACCGCCGACCCGAACAGGATGACCAGCTCGACGTCCGGATTCGCACACAGCGGCGCAAGCCGTTCTTTGAGCTGGTTCAGATCGGAAAGGCCTGGCATATCTTCGTCCCGATTTCAGACTCGTTCGGCGCCCACCCTACCAACGCGCGTTCCGCTGCGTCAAGCTACTGAGTGGAAGAACGCTACCGCATGAGTCAGGCTGGCATTTTCTCCGATGAAAGTCCCTCTCCTGGGGTGTCGTCTTGAAAAAGAAACTCGCGCTGAGAGGCGTTACCACTTGAACTGACCAGTTGCTGGGTCGTAGTACCAGATGAGATTTCTTGCCGCATCATCCACCACAATATCGACACGACCGTCATTGTTCCGGTCCTGGAGCCGAATCCAGTCGAACCACGGACCGGCGGAATTACTGCCGGCTACGATTTTTTGCGCGGTCTGGTCCGTGAACTTTCGGTGGTTAGCCGAATTCTGGGGATCGTTGTTGATGAGGATTTGGAGGTAATAGCCTTGATAGAAAGCAAGGGATCCCGTCCCGTCTCCGGTCCGGGTCACGACGAGATCCCGATCGCCATCCCCATCGATATCTTCGGCGTCAAAATCCAGTACTACGCCTTGCCCGGGAACTGGTGTGATCACGGTGGCCTTGGCCCCGCTATAAAAGCCCGTGCTGTCTCCCCAACAGATATAGGTCGACATCCCCCCTTGCTCGTGGCCACCAACCAGAAGATCCACAAAGCCGTCTTGATCGACGTCCACCAACTCGGCCACGTACAGCTGCTTGCCGCCTAAATTACTTTCCAGGCGAGTGGTATCGACTGTGAATTGGCCCTGCCCATTGTTGATCAAGAAGAACGGCGAGAGGGAGGGAAAGACCGAGGCGAAGACATCGAGATCGCCATCGGCATCAATATCCGCCGACGCCCCTCCGTGGTGAAACCCAACTAAACCGGCCAAGCCGGGCGCGACCTGATAGCCGGCGGGCGAGGAAAGAATCAAGAGCGGTGCTTCGCCTGGCCACGGAGGGCCATCGAAGCCATGCCCCAGCCCAAAGATATCCAGCTTCCCGTCGCCATTGAAATCTCCGGTCAAGGCTTTGCGGGGATGCTCCATGCGTGGCGGCACACCGCCAAACCAATTGCTTAATGCGAAGATGTTGGCGCCATTATTCAGATACAGCTCCACAGGGGTCAGTGTGCTCGGCTGCGTGTCCTTCCCTCCCATGATAAACACATCCTGAATCCCATCCTGGTTGAAATCGCCATAGGTAATGGCGTTGGCGAACGTCCCGGGGTTCGTCGTGCGAATCGTATTGCGATTAATCCACAAGGAGGTTTTCTGAAAGAGCGTATAGGAGCTGGTATTGTCGACGGCGGGATTCGCCGCGATATTCAGGTTCACTCCTTCAGTACCCGACCCAGGACCTGGACCACCAGAACCCGACCCACTACTGCCACCTTCCATGCATCCGGCTATGACCATCATTGATAGGATCAAAGTCAGACCACATTCGAACTTGCGGTTCTTCTTCATGCTCCCTCCCTATTTCCTATGAATCTCAGTTCCGGCATAGGCCAGGCCGCTTGTTCCGTGCGCACTTGCACTTTGTGACCAAGATCACAGTGACGCGGAAGATACCATGTGGGGGGGGGGAGGCAATACGCCGAATGGCGTAGATGGAGCTCTGCAACCGGGGCGTTTGTCGGGGGAGAAGAGACGGGGCGGAGTCGCTGCGATATCCGAACGGATAGGGAGCACTATCTCTTTGGTTCAGATACGAAGGGCAAAGCGGCGTTCCCCAAGGGGGTCAGGCACCAGTCGGAAGGGTGCCTGACCCCTGGGCGCCGATTTCTTGCAAGTTTTCAAGCGATCGTGAACCAGGAGTAAGAGCGGAGGTCGACATTCGATCGTGGCTCATGAGTTGCACAAAGACCTTTGTGTACGCGGCGCAACGCCGGAGCGGTGGCGAGTCGAGCATGATGAATGGAGCGAGCGGACAGGCGAGTGTGGGGGTTGTCGCGTTGACCACGACGTGCCGGATTCACTGGGCCAATTCGACGGCCATGCGGATGTTGAAAGAGTACTGGAATGGCGCCTGCCGGAATAATCTCCTGCCCTCGGCAGTGGCTCAGTGGCTGCATGGCCAAGACGTTCCCCAAGAACACGTTGCTGAACTGTCGTTCTCGGAGCCGCAGCTCGTTGTGGACAAAGACGGTCGGCGCCTGGTCGTGCGGCATCAACACGATTCGACGGCCTGTCTGTTGCTCCTTTTTGAAGAGGAAGAGAGAGAAGTCGCCGGGGTGGTGCCCGACGCATTGGCCTCACATGGGTTGACGATGCGAGAGGCGGAGGTGCTCGGGTGGGTGGCCCAAGGCAAGACGAACAAGGACGTGGGCGCGATCCTGAGCCTGAGTCCCCGCACGGTCCAAAAACACTTGGAGAGGGTGTATGAGAAGCTCGGCGTCGAGACCCGTACGGCGGCAGCGGCCTGCGCGATGGAAGCAAGAAGGGGACACTGGGCTATGAAATAGAGGCAGGGTTAGGGGTTAAGTGAGCGACTCTTCTATAGCTGATTGAACTCTTCCACTGTCAGGCCGGCCTGACGAATCAACTTCCTGAGGAGACCCGGACCGAGTTCATCGTGTTGCGGGATTGACAGCGTGTAAGGGAAAGAGGGTTTGGTCATCATGACGTGCGAGCCACGCTGCCGGTCCACTGTCCATCCTGCTCGCTGGAATTTGTGCATGCTTCGGCTCCGGAGCAGAGCCGGAGCGTTCCCATCAGACTAGAACCTCAATCGTCCCGGAGACATCCACTTGATGTTTGGCTTCCATCACTGCGAACCACCCTTCGACAGCCTCTTTGATATTCGTGATAGCTTCTTCACGCGTCTTGCCTTGGGAGATACAGCCGGGCAGGGCGGGGACTTCGGCTACATAGTAGCCTGCTTCATCCTGTTCAATACGCACATGCAATTTCATTGCGCCTCTCCCAATTCTGTTCTTTCAACTCGCATCACGAAGCCTATCAACGCGTTTCCTCCCCGTCAAGCTTGATTAAGCCATAGAAGTCAGACGATCATTCCGTCTTCCATGTGGATGATCCGATCGGCCTGGGCGGAGAGTTTTTCGTTGTGGGTGACGATGACGAAGGTCGTGCCGCGCGATTTATTCAGTTCGCGCAGCAGGGCGAAGAGGGCTTCCCCTGTGTGGGTGTCCAAGTTGCCGGTCGGCTCGTCGGCCAACACAAGATCGGGTCTCTGCATCAGCGCACGGGCGACCGCGACACGTTGTTGCTCTCCACCGGACAGCTCGCCCGGTTTATGAGACAGCCGCTCGCCTAGTCCTACTTCCGTCAACAAGGCCACCGCTTCCGCACGGGTTTCTGCTGCCGGCCGCTTCTGAATGAGGGTCGGCAGGGTGGCGTTTTCCAGCGCCGTCAATTCAGGCAGGAGATGGTGAAACTGGAACACAAACCCGACGCGCCGATTGCGGAATTCCGCTTGTTCAGCTTCGCCAAGGCGAAAAAGGTCCTGTCCATCAAAGAGCACCGTGCCTTTGGTCGGTCGGTCTAGCGTACCTAACATATGCAGCAGGGTGCTTTTGCCGGCGCCCGATGCTCCCACTACCGCCACAAACTCGCCCCGCTTGATTTCGAGGTTGATGCCTTTGAGGACAGCCAGTTCGCGGCCACCCATCGGGAAGGATTTATAGAGATCGATGGTCTTAATCATCAGTGATTGGGTGAGTAAGTGATCAATCACTCTTATTCATAGCGCAGCGCCGCTGCCGGATCGAGCTTGGCCGCTTGCAGCGATGGGTAGAGGGTGGCGGCGAAGCTGATGGCGATGGCCGAGCCGGCCACGAGGAGCACATCCAGCGACTGGACATGCACGGGGATACGCGAAATGTAGTAGACGGTGGGATCGAACGTCCAGAAGGTTTGGATCAGCCACAGAAAGGTGTAACCTAAGGGAATTCCAATGGCGGTGCCGGCCACGCCGATGATCAGTCCGTTCAGCATGAAAATGCGCATAATGCCTTTTCGCGTGGCCCCCATTGCCTTGAGGATCGCAATTTCTTTTTGTTTCTCCGTCACGATCATCGTGAGGGTGCTGACGATGTTGAACGAGGCGACGATCGTGATCAGCACCAACAGGAGAAACATCATGGTCTTCTCCAGTTTGAGCGCGGAAAACAGGTTCCGGTTCATTTGCATCCAGTCGCGCGCGCCGTAGGTGAAGCCCAGGTGCTGTTCGATGGAGCGGGCGATGTCGCCGGCACGAAAGACATCGGTCACCTTGACCTCGATGCCGGTCACGGTGTGGCCCATGTTGAAGAACTTTTGCGCTTCGCCCAGTTCGATATAGGCGAGGGAGGAATCGTATTCGTACATGCCGGACTGAAAAATTCCTGCCACGGCGAACAGCCTGATCTTTGGGATCATACCCATGGCGTTCATGGGCCCGACCGGCGACACGACGTTGACGGTGTCGCCGATGAAGACGCCGAGCCGCAGTGCCAGCTCCTTGCCCAGAATGATACCCGGGCGAGTCGTGGGCGTTGGTTCCTCACCCGGCGCGTTGCCGGGTGGCTGGGTCACCGTCACGGGATGTTGCAGGTCCGATAGGCTTCCAGCGGTAAGGTTTTTCCCAAGCTCCGTGACGCGCCCCTCCCGCTCCGGATCGATGCCCCGTAAGACGATGCCTTGGACGCCGGATTGCGTTGTGAGCAGGACTTGCCGCAGGACAAACGGCGTCGCCGCGACAACATCGGGCACTTCTGCCATGCGCGTCACTTGCGCATCGTAGTCGGTCATGGCCTCTTTGGTCCGGTCGTGAACGACGATGTGGGCCGTGGTCCCAAGAATCTTGGCCTGAATGTCTTCTTTGAAGCCGGTCATGATGCCGACGGTGCCGATCAACGCGGCGACTCCCAACGTAATGCCGGCAATCGAGACAACCGTGTTGAAGGAGATCGTCCGATTGCGCCGTTTGGCGCGGAGGTAGCGGAGCCCGATGAATATCTCGTAGGGGAGGGTCACCGTTATTTCTCTGGACGGAGCTGGGGAAACAGCACGACGTCACGGATCGACGCCTGGTTGGTGAAGAGCATGACGAGCCGGTCGATGCCGATCCCTTCTCCGGCAGTCGGAGGCATGCCGTATTCCAGCGCCCGTAGAAAATCTTCGTCCACCAGGTGGGCTTCTTCGTCGCCGGCTGCCCGTTGTTCGGCCTGTGATTCGAACCGCCCGCGCTGATCCAGTGGATCGTTCAACTCGGAGAACGCATTGGCGATTTCACGACCGGCGATGTAGAGCTCGAAGCGATCGGTGAGGGTCGGATCGGCATCCTTGCGGCGCGCCAATGGAGAAATGTCGAGGGGGTAATCGGTGATGAACGTCGGTTGCTGAAGATTGGGCTCGACCGTTTCCTCGAAGATCTCGTTCACAATATTGACCAGGGATGCTTTGGGATCGACTTCCACGCCAAGCCGCTTCGCCGCCGCGAGCGCCGCGTCCCGGTCCTGCAAGGCGCTTGGCTCCAACTTATTCACCTCCAGAATCGCCTGCCGGTAAGACCAGCGCCGCCAGGGTGGGGCGAGGTTGATCTGCATTCCCTGGTAGGCGATGGCGGTCGTGCCGAGAATATCCTTCGCCAGTTGGACGAACAGCTCTTCCGTCAGCGCGATCAGGTCATTGTAATCGGCATACGACACGTAAAATTCCAGCATCGTGAATTCCGGATTATGGATCGTGGAGATGCCTTCATTCCGGAAGTTGCGATTGATCTCGAAGACGCGAGGGACTCCCCCGACAATGAGTCGCTTGAGGTAGAGTTCGGGCGCAATGCGCAGATAGAGGTCGGTGCCCAGCGCGTTGTGATGAGTCACAAAGGGCTTGGCCGTCGCCCCACCGGGAATGGGATGCATCATGGGTGTTTCGACTTCCAGGAAGTCGCGTGCGATCAGGAACGCCCGGATGCCGGCGATGATGCGGCTGCGTGCGGCAAAGATTTCATGGACCGAGGGATTGGCGATCAAATCCACGTACCGTTGCCGGTAGCGGGTCTCGACGTCCGTGAGCCCGTGCCATTTCTCCGGCAGGGGACGCAGGGCTTTGCTCAAGAACGTCAGCGTCCTGACTTCGACGGTGAACTCGTTCGTCTTCGTTCTGAACAGGACGCCGGTCACTCCGATCCAGTCTCCGAGATCCAGTTGCTCGCAGACTTGATAACTCTGCTCGCCCAGCAAGTCTTTTTTCAGATAGACCTGCAGCCGATCCGAGCCATCCTGCAGGACCGCGAACGCCGCCTTCCCAAAGCGCCGCAGCGCGACGATCCGGCCGGCGAACGTGCAGGCGATCTTCTCCTGCTCAAGCGTCTCCTTGGATTTGTCCCCGTGCAGTTGAGTCAGCCGCCCGGCACGGTCTTCGATCTCGAAACGCGTTCCGTAGGGCTGGACTCCGAGCTGCCGCAGGGCCTCCAACTTCTTAATCCGTTGCTGCCGTTGTTCGTTCAGTTCATCCATCTTCTCAGCCTTCAGCGGTCAGCTCGCAGCGATCAGCTTAATTCTCATTAGCTGATGGCTGATGGCTGATAGCTGTCTTCGCAAGCTTCGTTTTCAGATACGCTTCAATAAACCCGTCCAGGTCCCCATCCATCACTGCGCTGACGTTGCCGATCTCGTGATTGGTGCGATGGTCCTTGACCATCTGATAGGGCTGAAAGACGTAGGAGCGAATCTGGCTCCCGAAGCCGATCTCTTTTTTCTCTCCGACGATCGCGTTGAATTCGGCTTCCTTCTTCTGGCGTTCCACCTCAAACAATCGCGCCTTGAGGATTTTCATCGCCCCGTTGCGATTCTGGAGTTGGGACCGCTCGTTTTGGCATTGCACGACGATATTGGTGGGAATGTGGGTGATCCGGATCGCCGTCTCGACCTTGTTCACATTCTGTCCGCCCGCGCCGCCCGCCCGAAAGGTATCGATCTTGAGATCCTTTTCCTCGATGACGAGCTCGACATCTTCTTCGATTTCCGGATACACGAACACGGACGCGAAGGAGGTGTGGCGCCGCTTATTCGCATCGAACGGGGAAATCCGCACCAGGCGGTGCACACCGGCCTCGGCCTTGAGAAACCCATAGGCGTAGGGCCCGGTGATCGAGAGCGTCGCGCTCTTGACGCCCGCTTCATCGCCGGGGAGCAGGTCGAGGGTCTCGACCTTATACCCCTTCCGCTCCGCCCAGCGCACATACATGCGCAGCAGCATCTGCGCCCAATCCTGCGATTCAGTCCCGCCGGCCCCCGGGTGGATGGCAAAGATCGCGTTGCTGCTGTCATGCTCCCCGGAGAGCAGCAGTTCGATGCGCAGCTCATGGACCAGCGTCTCGAACTGCCCGAGTTCCGTGGTGAGTTCCCGTTCGAGGTCCGCGTCGCCGCTTTCTTCCGCGAGGTCTACCATGGCGACAAGGTCGCTCTGCCGGCGTTCGATTTCACGCCAGCGGGTGAGCTCGCGTTCCACCGTGGCTTTTCGCCGGCTGACCTTTGCCGCAGCTTTCGCATCATTCCAAAAGTCGGAACTCGCGGTCTTCTCCTCTAAACTCTTGAGCTCGGTCGTCATGCGGGCAAGGTCAAAGATGCCCCCGTAGTTCGCCGACCTGATCCCCAATCGTCTGCACTCGCGCACGCACGTCATCAAGCATGCCTCGATCCTTTCCTCTTCACGCTGGTGTGGAAGCCGGAGTGCCGCGGGTGGGTCCCGTTCTTCGCGAGACGTAGCCGGTCAGGCACAAAAGCGCGGTGATTATAACACAGCCGTATGCAAAGGCATCACCGTAACGGCTGTAAAAGGTGGGTGTTCGGCCGATCGGTAGAGTTCCGGTGAGGGCCGCTTCTGTAAAAATGGGCGTGGCCTGCACGATGCGCCCATAGGGATCGATGAATCCTGAGATGCCCGTGTTCGCCGCGCGGGCGAAGGCCAGGCGATTTTCCACCGATCGGAACACCACCATCCCGAAGTGCTGGGAGGCGGCCGAGGAGCGCCCGAACCACGCATCGTTGGTGATGGTCACCAGGAAGTCCGCTCCGTTCGCGGCTAGCTCGCGGACGAGATTGGGAAAGATGACTTCATAGCAAATCACGACTCCAAACCTCGCCTGCCGGCGGATCCCATTCGTTGCGCCGGGGGATGAGTTCCGTGGCGTAAAGGAGAGGAGGGTAGGACCAGGCCCAGGCTGGAAATCCCCGATTCCCTCGACCAGCTTGTCCAAGAAGAACAGCAGCGACGACTTCAGGGGAATGTATTCCCCGAAAGGGACAAGATGTTGCTTGTCGTAGCGGCCCAGGATCTGCCCATCCGAGGAGAGCAAATAGGCGCTGTTGAGCAGGTACGGGCGACCATCGGCGTCGCGTCGGAAGGTCGGACTGCCGAACACAATCGGCGTCTCCGCACGGTGAGCCAGTGCCGACAGTTCCAGCCGGTATTCAGGCTCCAACTCGAAAAGAAACGGCGTCGCGGCCTCCGGCCAGATGACCACATCGGCCCCGGGAGCGACTTGCGCGGTGAGGCGTGTCATACGATCGAGTGTCTCCCGGCGAAAGGCGACGTCCCATTTCTGGGATTGATCGATGTTGGGCTGGATCACACCGACTTGCAGCGAGCGGGATCGATCTGTGGACCTCGCCTGAGCCAAGATGGCCTGGCCGTAGGCGAGGGCCACGACCAAGCCAACCCCAGCGGCGACAGGCGCATGCCAGACCAGCGGTCGGGGCAGGGCTCCTGAGACCCTTGCAAGGAGCCATAGGACGAGGTGTGTCAGGCCCAGGTTGACCGACACGACTAAGAACGAGAGGCCGTAGACGCCGGTATGGTCGGCGATTTGAATCACCGGCAACCATTGATACTGTGAATAGCCCAAGAGAGCCCAGGGGAAACCGGACAGGAGATAGGTCCGTACCCATTCCAAACTGATCCACAGGCAAGGAGCAGCCAGGACGACGAGGGTCGGGAAGGTCCGACGCAGCCAGATGAATCCGATCGAGTACCACGCCACGTACATGCCTACGTACGCGCTCAACAAGAGCATGATGGCCACGCTGATCGGGAGCGGGACCTTGCCGTACAGGTGCATGACCGTGATGACCCAGTACAGGACCCCGGTGGATCCGATGATCCCCGTCAGCCAGCCGAGCCAGAACGCCCGTTTCGGCGAGGCATCCTCGATCGCGAGATGGAGGGGAACGAGCACGACCCAGGCGAGAAACCCAACATCAAAATTCGGGAAGCAGAGGGGATAAAGAAGACCGCTCGCGCAGGCAAGCAGAATCTGACGCGCGCGAGGCGAGATCATCGCCGGTACGATAACGAAATAGCCACGCGGTTGCAACTTGACCTTGAGACCCTCCGGTCGGTAAGAAGAAATGACGTGCGGAGGAGCCGCTTCTTCTCCAACCAGCCAAGAAGTTGGCGCGCGGTGTCACCAATCCGGCAACCGGGTGGCTCGAAGTGCCGAAGCAGATCTATGAAGTCGGCATCAGCCCTTATTGCAGCCGGCCTATGTCTGGAACCACGATCCATCAGTGGAACCGGTTCAAGCGGTAAGCATCCCCAGCCACCTACAACAAGCCCCGTGACAGTGTCGTTCGCCGAATACGGTTCACGAGAGACGCCTCACGTTTCCAGCCATCCGCAGTAGATTTCTTGGTCGAGATGGAGCGCGGTCGAAGCCTGCTGGATCTCGTCGGCCTCTGGCAAGATGTGGAAGAGCTATTGGCCTGTCAGGTCGAGGTCCTGACGGACGGAGGACTCAGCCCGTACCTGAGGGGGGAGAAACGGGGGCATTCTGAATTTCATGGAATTGCCGCCACTGAAAGCCGGTGAGATGAGAGAAAGAGAGTGCGGCCGTGCGTCGTGGTGCACCGGCTCGATGCGATGCATTGGGGGCGGAGAGCGGAGCCATCAACGTGCGCTCCTCGCTGACGCACGTTGATGGGCGCAGTGGGGTCCGCTTCGGATCAGAACGGCCGAAGTGTGGGGCGAATCAGCCGCGCTTCTTGGCGGCCTTGTCGGCGCGCTTTTCCATGAGCGTCTTGGCGGCTTTCTTCTTGGTATCTTTCTTCTGTTGCATGCCCTTGGCCATCGCGTGTCTCCTGTGATGTGTGGGTGAGTCTGTGATGCTGCGGCGTCATCGCCGCCCCCACTTCATATCTCAATCATGGCGAAAATGGAATAGGGCGCGAGAACCAGATCCCCCCCCTCAGTCCCCCGCCTCCTTGGCGGCACGCCCTAATCCTTTCAGTTCCCTCTTCGTAGGGAAGGGCTCTTCAGCGACGATCAACGGGACGCAGGCGCGAGTCAAAGTGCCTTTCAGTTCCCTCTTCGTAGGGAAGGGCTCTTCAACTTGCCGGCGCGATGTGGTCGTCCTCACGCCGATCCGCGCTTTCAGTTCCCTCTTCGTAGGGAAGGGCTCTTCAACGCGGCCTCTGCGTCCGGGACTTCAGCCACCCCCTCGGCTTTCAGTTCCCTCTTCGTAGGGAAGGGCTCTTCAACTTTGGAACTGAAACCGGACGCTGGAGCTGGAGAAATTAGACTTTCAGTTCCCTCTTCGTAGGGAAGGGCTCTTCAACAACGAAAAGCGCGAGGCCACCGGCTATGACGATTATCCCTTTCAGTTCCCTCTTCGTAGGGAAGGGCTCTTCAACTTCCCATTTCCGCCGCTTCCCGCATCAGCTTATTCCTTTCAGTTCCCTCTTCGTAGGGAAGGGCTCTTCAACAACGACCGAGTCCGAGCGAGGAGGAGGAAGCGAAGGCTTTCAGTTCCCTCTTCGTAGGGAAGGGCTCTTCAACCCCGGCAGGCAAGACGCCGGTCGTGCTGGTGAGATCCGCTTTCAGTTCCCTCTTCGTAGGGAAGGGCTCTTCAACAATATCAATCTGCCCAATCAGACGATGGATATTGTCTTTCAGTTCCCTCTTCGTAGGGAAGGGCTCTTCAACTGGGCCGCCGCTGCCGGGGCCGCCGTCTCCATCGTCTTTCAGTTCCCTCTTCGTAGGGAAGGGCTCTTCAACAGCACGCCTTCGGGGCACGGAGCCTCGTATGTTTCCCTTTCAGTTCCCTCTTCGTAGGGAAGGGCTCTTCAACCGGGAGATAGACGGTGAAGGGGCGGACCTTGGCTTGATCCTTTCAGTTCCCTCTTCGTAGGGAAGGGCTCTTCAACTGACTGGTGATCGGTTGCAGATCGTTCACCACGCGGATCTTTCAGTTCCCTCTTCGTAGGGAAGGGCTCTTCAACTACTTCCGCGACTAGGGGGAACGCAAGGTCCATCCCTTTCAGTTCCCTCTTCGTAGGGAAGGGCTCTTCAACGCTCCCGGAGGCGTAAAGGATCCTGCTCCATTAAACTTTCAGTTCCCTCTTCGTAGGGAAGGGCTCTTCAACGGCCCGGGATGGACCGACTGCTGGAGTGTATGAAGCTTTCAGTTCCCTCTTCGTAGGGAAGGGCTCTTCAACCGACCTGCGCGGCTACGAAATACTGGGCCAGTTCTTCTTTCAGTTCCCTCTTCGTAGGGAAGGGCTCTTCAACACGTTCCGCCGGTACAACCACCGCAGCCCGTTGGCCGACCTTTCAGTTCCCTCTTCGTAGGGAAGGGCTCTTCAACGAGCCGACCGCGTTGTTCAAAGCGCGGTTGGAAGTCTCTTTCAGTTCCCTCTTCGTAGGGAAGGGCTCTTCAACGGCGTGACTCGGCTGGTAGAGGTCACGACCAAGTTTCTTTCAGTTCCCTCTTCGTAGGGAAGGGCTCTTCAACCGCTCACGAAGGGCGCAATAAACCAAGCCAATTGAGCCATGTCCAAAGCCGATTTATCGAAAACCTCTCGGTTGCCATAAACCCGGGGTGGTTTGCGAAACCCGCTTCCCGCGATCCGCGTCCCGCTCTCCGTAGGGCGGAAAGCGGACAGCGGACAGCAAGCCGCGGATCAAAACACATCCCCACAGTAGTTGCGATACTCACAGTCCGTGCAGCGGGCTCGAAGCTCGGTCGCCTCCGGCACGCGCTGCGACACAATCATTTCACGAATCAGACCTAGGGTGCCAAGTGTTTCAGACTTGAGACCATCCGTCAACTCGACCGATTCGACGCGATTTCCTGGAATGAGATAAATGAACCCACGAGGGACCGGACACCGGTACACTTCTTCGACCAGCAGCGCATACCCGCACAGTTGCAAGATATGATTCGATCGCGCGGGACCTGTGGTCTCTTTGAAATCGACCGGATACCAGCCGGTTGAGGATTCAATCAGCAAGTCCAGTTTGCCGGACAGCCCAAGGCCCTCAGAAGTCAGCCAGACATGAAAATGACGCTGGCCATCGGGCAGCCCATAGCGGCGCACGCCCCGCCGTAGCTCCAACTCATCCAGCCGTTCTTCAGCCGACTTGCCATGCTCCATCTTGAACGTCGCCTTCCGCTCGACCGGCATGACGTATTGGTAATACACCACGCGCGGGCAGTAGTCATACTGCTTCAGGTCGTTCACCCGGAGCGTCAGCTTGGGATGATTCAGGTTCGGCGCCGGCATCTTCATTCTCGACGCGCAAGCCGTTACGGATATCTTTCTCGCAGACCGGCTGGAGAAGGATTTTCCCCGGCCGCTCGCCCAACACGTCGCCTAATCGAAGAAATAACTCTTCCCGCTTGTTACGGGTCAGCGAGCCACAAAACGCGCTGAATTGGATGCGCTCGAGCCCATAGTCCTTGCACACATCGGCAATCTTCGTGCGAACGCCATCGTCTGGAATGTCGTAGAGCACATAGGTAGAGACCTCATCCACGGTCCGTTAACCGTTTCCCGTCTTCCGTTGTCCGTCACCCGTCGTCCCGGTCCAAAACGGAGAACGGAAAACGGAGAACGGTCTAAACTTACCACTTGAAGGTGAAGGGACTATAGCTGCCCTCCCGACGTAAGAACGTACACAGACTCCGCGCCTGCATCTGGATAATCGACTTGATCTGGTACTTCTTGCCTTTCACGGTCTCGGTGGATTCCAGCCGCTCCAGAATCTTCGCCGCATACCGTGAGCGTGTCTCTTCGTCCAGCATGCCGGCTTTCAACGTCACAGCCTCGCCGAGATTGATATGGGCGATGACGGTCCGATCCACAACCGGTTGGCGGAATTCCTCAACAAGGTCAAGGATCAGCGATGGCTTCCCAGGCCGGTCCACGTGGAGAAACCCCGCAAAGGGTTCAAGGCCCGCATTGAGCACGGCGCCCCAGACCTGCGAGTAGAGAATTCCATAGCCGTAGTTGAGCAGCGCGTTCACCGCGTCGGTGGCGCCGCGATGTTCGCGCCCCATGAACTCCGCGCGCTGGCCGATGATCTCTTTGACGCCATCCCAATACAGCCGTCCTGCTGTCCCCTCATAGCCCATCAGGGAATCTCGCACGTCATCGATCCGCGCCCCGACAACCCGCTGGACCGCAGGCCGCAGCTCGGTAATCTGATCCGCCACTCGGTCCACAGGCTCAAACCGTTCCGGGTCAGCCTGCTTCAGGTACTTGCCGAAGTAGCGGAGCAGCCGTTCCTGATTGATCAGCTTGCCGAGCACGATCAGTTTGGCAAACTCGACACCCCGCTCATCGGCAATCGCAGCTAACTGTTCCCGTCGCGAGATCACTGTCGCAGTCAGCATCGGGGAGGACAGCATCGCGTAAGGCTTGCCGCCGTGCGTGAGGAAGCTCAGCCGGATGCCGTGCTGACACAACTCTTCGATCAAGTCTGAGGAGAGCGTCACGCCGCGCGAGGCGACCACTACCTCGCTCAACCGGAAGAAGGGGAATTCATACACGACGGTCTTTCCCTGACGGACCAGCAGCCGCTCGCTCTTTTTCGACAAGAACATGCCGAAGCCGGACAGCACGACCTGTGACGTATCGCCGGTCTTCACCATCCGGATGCCTTCGTCGATGACCCGCTCCTCGCCGTCCGGCGGCTCGGTCTCAATCGGCACGACCACCGCTTCCGGCTCGCCGGTGAAGAGATTGATCTGCGCAGGCGGCAGCTCGCGCACGGGCTCAGGTGCCGGCAGTTCCGGATGAAGGCGGGGAAGTGATTCAGGTCCCGGGGTTTGTGCAGGCATCAGCGCGATCCTGGTGCTAGGGGCCTCGTCGCGTGACGGGCTACTCCATGGTCAACAATCGGTCAAGCAATCCTGCGCACTCTTCCACAAAAGCATGCACGTCCTCCCGGACGGCCTGAGCCTCCGCTGGAACAATGGTCGCGAAATCGCCGTAGTCCGTATTCTGACGCTTTTCGAAGGAGCGGGGGAGCGCCTTCGCATGCGTGGTGCTCACCTGCCCCGTTGTGACGAAGTGCTTCTGGAACAGGGAAATGACACCGCTATGTCGCGAAGAATCGGTCTCTTTGATGGCGAGGAGAGCCCGGGCGGCGTAGAAGGCGGCATAGTAGAACCGGTTGACGGCTCCCATCGGTGACCCCTTGCTGAGGAGAAGGTCACCTTCCGCAAACGCCTCGCGCGCGCGAGACATCCGATGGCGCGCCAGCGCCGTGACCTCAGGTTTCACAAAGGAACTCCTTCCGCGGCGATATGGCGCAGAAACG
The DNA here is from genome assembly GCA_964555285.1 of uncultured Nitrospiraceae bacterium. Lineage (GTDB taxonomy): Bacteria > Nitrospirota > Nitrospiria > Nitrospirales > Nitrospiraceae > JBBIQV01. The sequence goes on along the minus strand of CAZKRM010000001.1, from coordinate 147,331 downwards.
ACGTGATCTTCCACACCGGATCGTCCAGAATCGCTTTGGCGATCACGCGTGGAGAAATATAGACCTCGTGCGCCACGTTCACGTCGAACGCGATGTCCAAGACGCGATCCTCAAGCTCCGGAGTCTTCTGATCGACCACGACCAGGACGTCAATGTCGGATTCCTCGACATCTCTGCCCGTGGCCTTTGAACCGAACAGCTTCAGATCAACCAGCTCGGTCCGGAGCTGTGAGCGAACTCGCTCGGCAAATTCCTGGATCGCCGCTGCATCCTTGGGATTGAGGTGTAAGCCGCTCTTCATAAGCGATCCTCCAGGAGACCGTGGCCTCGGTTTCCGGACTCCGAGTCTGTCGTAAGCATTATCGAAAACGCCGGCCGTTCGTCATCTCATTCCGCTTGTCTGAAAGACCGCCGTCGCCAAAGCTCCACCACCGGCAGCGCCGGAGAAGGCGAGCAACTCCTTGTGCTTCCGTCGCCAAGGTGTCTCTGCCGCCGATCATCCGGCGGTAACCTCAACGATGTGCCTTGCCTGTTCTACGACAAGCTCCGCCTCCGAGACAGCTCGGCGAGCATCGCTCTCGGTGAACAGCTCCCACGGCGTGCGTCCGGTCGCTTCGTCCCCGTAATCCGTCTGAACATGAACATCGTAACCGAGCGCCTCGGCATGCTCGATCAGTTGACGAAGTCGGTCGTGCAATGCGGCGGGGTACACAGCCCGTTCGAGCGCCTCTCGAAGTGGACCCGTCGGCGCATGGGTTCGACCGACAGGCCCGATGAGGGCCAACACTGCCTTGACGCCGTTTTCGGCGGCGAGTTGGGCATTGTCCACGGCTGATCGCCAGGGTGTCAGGCTCACGTCCTGTTGGGCTTCAGCGAGGAAGCCGGAGGCCATCCGCAGGCGGTACGTGGCCTGCTCCCTGGTCATGATGCCTGCTCCCAGGTCAAGGACCAGGCGAATCCAGGAAACTGTCTCCAGCGCCACACGAAGTCATGGCCCAGGCGTTCCCGCACCAGCCCCTTTCGAGCGATCAAGCGTCGGAGTTGATCAAGCCGTGCGGCGGCGTAGCCGAACGAGTCATAGAGCACCATGCCGTCTAGGGCGATGTCGAGCCACAAGTCGGGAATCGCGGCTTCGAATTCCTGCGGCGTCTTGGCAAGTAAGGACACCTGGGCACGACGGGCCGGGGAGAGCCATGACCGGAGTCTGCGTCCGCGCTCGAAGGGGCTCTCCGGAAGATTGCGAGCGATGACCAACAGGTCCCAGTCGCTCTCTTCCCGTGCATCGCCTCGCGCATGTGAACCAAACAGCACCACGGCGACCAGGTCATGACCGAGCTGCTGCTCCAGCACGGCAACCACCTCGCCAAGCCATTCATGTTTCGCCTGGTCAAATTCCATCACAGCATCCCTTGCTTCATTGATTGCTCAACCGGCGGTCCCTTCCCGCGCCAGAGCCTCAGTTCATACTGACGCATTATCGCCAAACGCCGGCCGTTCGTCATCTCATTCCGCTTGGCTCCAAGACCGCCGTCGCCAGAGTTCCAGCAGCAGCAGCGCCTGTCCGCCAGGCCACAGGCAGGCCGCGCCGTCCCGCGAGCGATCTTTCGAGCTGGTACAGACAACTCTCCATATCCTTTAGGTCCAAGGTTCTTTTATGCGATTCCAAACGTGGCAGGAGAGCCCCACGCTGTGTCCGTTATGGCTTCCAGTAAAGATGGAAACGCCTGCTCGAAACTTCATTCCCCCTTCCCAGGTAGAAGGTAATATGTCCCATTCCATTTGTACGCCTCGGAGACGCGAACGAACTGACACGTAGTGAACGAGCATCTGTCCGGGTAGAAGTTGCTGTTTGGGTAGAGAGCCCATTTCTGCAATAGGCATTACAGCCAAAGTCTCTTCAAGACCGGTTGCGGTAGCCCTCCTGAGTTCTACGATTTCTGGTTGTGGGTAGTAGGCGATTTGAAGGCCTCCTTTCTTGGCCAGCGGAGCTAGACGGCCCCGGACCGCAAGAGAAAGATTCTCTAATTGCCCACGTTCCTGGGAGGCCACGATAAAAGTGATGGCATCCGCCAAAGTTTCTTCCACAACAGCCAGCTTCTTGCCTTCATTCCGTCCAGCAGACCAAACCGTTGCTTCGTAGTTGAAGATGGAGCCGAGATGCGAGCGAAAGTGCCGACGGGAGATTTGAGATTGATGGGGATAGGCGCCTAATGCAAAGGCGTTTTCGTATCCGGATATGTCTTGCAATCGCCTGGCATCTAATCCAAGGGAGTTGCCTTCATGCCAACGATGCTGGCCAACAAGCTCGGCGAGACAACCAGATGCTCCGGTCGGCGGCAAAAAGGGGTAGCTGGACCATGTCACGTTGGACTTGAGAGCATTCCGAGCCATGAGAGGCGTGAGGAGTGTCCCTCGGAGCATGAGCACAAAGAGAATATCGTTACTCATCTCCACCACTGCTTTCTTCTTTATTCGATTCATCCGCCGCTACATTGGAGTCGCCTCCGGCGGCTCCAGCACTTTCTGTGCCGCCTCCTTTTTTCTGAATGGCTTGGGCATATCGCTTGACCTCTGTTTGCAAATTAGAACGCCACGACGGATCTGCAAGGTTCTTCTGAGCCTCGACCTGTTTCTGCCGTAGGTAGCCCAGAGCTTGGCTCCCATAGTAGCGTTTCATGAGCTCGTCAGAGCCTTGATGGACAATGAGGAAATTCTCTTGTGCCTCGATGGTCAGTTCGATATTTCCTCCTCTTGCCGTCAATCTGCTCTCCCCGGATTCGACGGCAAATCCTTGCTTCTGTAACTGAGCTTGAAAGGGGAGGAGAGAGATTGGACTGTTCCGGGTTGGCATGAAAAGTTCAATGGCTTTCTTATAATCCGTTTCCCAACCAGCAACCTTAGGAGCGGAAAGAGGAAAAATGCCGACTGGAGACTCGTCTACCACAAGCACTGGCTCATTATTATGCTCTATAAACCGCATTCCGCCTTGAGCCCGTGAAGCGGCGGTATAGCGGTTGGCGTTCAGATTTTCCAAAAAGGCGTGAGCAAAGACACCGATCTCCCAATCAAGCACGTGAATGAGGGAGGTATAGAGAGGGAAATGTGTCCCGGCAACGATCATCTCTTCTTCATGTATGCCTGCAGCGCCAGCCGTGGTTTGTGATTTTTCATCCACTTGGTTTCTCGAATGCCGGTTGAGACAACGAGAAGTGTCTTCAATGGAAACGGATGTAGCGTAGAGGACTCGGGATTTGGCGTTGATTCCTTTGACTTCGCTTCCCTGTTCCTGGGTGGTTCCCGTAAAACCATAGAGCCAACAAATCGGGCACATCCCACAGAGCTTCGGGATGTAGCAGTCACCACTGTTCCAACCGACGCGGTCGCGAAACTCATGGATCGTTCGCCGATCCACACCGCGGCGTTTTGTTCCCGCCCATATTGCTTTCTCTAGACTGCCATTCGGACCCAGAACCGTATCTTTCTCAGTAATGGTCGTGGCAATGTCGGTGCCGTCGCCGAATCGAACCTGTCCTGTGACCTCTAGCAAGGCGCTGACAAGCACTGTCTTCGTTCCAGTGGCATTAATGCCTGTGAGTTGGGTTACAGACAATTTGCCATTTCCGCCTGATTGGGTCGTCCCGCTTTGTCCTTCTTGCTTCTTGGGTCGAGCCATTTCGTTTTCCTCCTTTGCCTACCTGTTCGATACGTTACGAACGTTCAACATCAAAAGAGCGAGGGTACGAGCTTGCACTTCGCCAAGGAACTTGGCCCAGAGACCTGGGTCTTTACCGTGTTTTTCTTGCAAGCGCTCAACCTTAGCTTCAAGTGCGGTCTTTGGATGTTGATCTCGAAACGCTGTCCATAGCTTAGCGGTTTCTTCAGCCGATTTGCCTTCAACGGTGGGCTTGCTTCCGTAGAGCTTCTCTAGCGATTGCGATTTGGCCCAACCATCACCGTCCCGCTCTGCTGAGTCGGCCTCTTGGCAGATGGCATAAAGGAATTTCGCTACACGGCCATCCTTGAAATCACGGACAATCAAGTCTGTATACTTGCGCGCTATGCCTGAAACAGCGGATCTACTTTTCCGAACTTCCCTCTGAACGAGTGGCCGCACCAAATCCAGGAGGTAATTCGAAAACTCAATAACGTCCTCATAAAAGTCAGAACTCATGCCATCCCCTCCTAACCCGAGTGCCAGTTTGACAGCATATTGCCGTTTCCCTATAAACTCCTTCTCGAAAGCCTGAAGTCCTCTACCCAAAACACTACGTTCCCGTCCAAAGCCTTTATCTGGTTGCTGCGCCTGTGTCGCTAGGTAAAGCGCGGAAAAGGGCCGCCCCTCAGTGAGCGCGCGCACCACCCGTTGGCCGACAACCTTGCGGTCTTTGGTCTCGTAGTAGCTTGGCATGCGGGCGAAGTGTGACAAACCAATAGCGACATGGGGGTGAACCTCCGACCAGAAGTTGGGTTGGCTCCCCTCGATCTGGACCCGCATTGGCCGGTCGAGGTTCTGAAGCAGCGGCGCGTGATGTCGCAACTGAACGTAGATCTGCGTCTTGGAATCCATCTGGCCCCGCCGGGAATTCTTCGAGAGCAGCAGATAGCGGCTCGGGAGGATCGAAAGCGCCCCGACTCGATTCAGAGTCTTGAGCGCGACAGCGCCGGAAATCCCTTGCAGGTGCTCGTGCAGGGCGAAGAGTTCCATGAAGTTGTCTGATGGGAATTCGACCACGCTGGTATCGCTGTTGGGGTAAATTGCCGAGAGATACGCGACGAGAGCACAGTTGCTGCAGAGTTTAGGCTCCACAAACGATGTCGGCGACTCGTACCATCGTTTCTTGGACTCGGGCAGGAAACTGATTGCTCCCTTGAGCAAGTCAGACCTCGATCCACAGACGATGCATCGACTCCCGGACGTTACCGTGGACGTGGTGGCCGTTGCAGCTGAAAGTGATCCCCGGAGGTCAGTGAGGCTGAAGGGCAGTGGCGAAGCCGCATCCTGAGCACTCATAACCGTGACGTTGCCGAGCGGCGGCACCCGCAAGATCGTTCTTGCTCCGGGTGGGTCGTCCTTGTTAATGAACCGGAGCGCAAACCTCTTCTCTTCCGACACATTCCTGAGGGTCGCCACCGGCCAGCCAAAGATGGCAAGGTCATTACGGTCGATCTGACGTGCCACGCGCCAGGCGACAACGTTCTTGCAGGTCTCCGAAACCGCAGCCTTGATCTCCGCGAACGCTTTCCCTTCCTCCTTCTTGAGGAACGCAATAAGCGCGTCTTTGCGAAAAGAGTCGGACACGCGGTCCACCCGGCTTTCAGCACTGAACGAGGGGACGCTGTGGCGTCCGCCCTTCGCCGGGCGTTCTGTTGGCGCAAGCTGCGATGCGAGAGACGAAATCAGCTCTTGGTGCTCGTCGTTACTGTCGAGGGTGCGCGCCACCCATCGGTCAAGGTCACGTGTGCCCGACCGGGACCGCTCCAGTTTACTCAGCGCCTCTTCGACAGCCTTGTCGATATCCTCTGCCTTCGCGCCGGCATTCTTGTCCTTCGTTTCAGAACGGACGCCATCTCGCCTCCCAGGCTTGCGGTTCCTCCCGCTCCCTTCGCCACGCCACAACCCCCGGACATATCGAAAGGCCATCGGCCTGGCTGCATCGATCGCCTCCCTCACTATGGCCACAGCAATGTCGTTAGCGACACGCTTGGGGTCGGACCAGTTCAAGCCTTGCGCCCAAAGGCTTTCCACGCTCTGAGTACCGTCGGTAGTGACGGCCAACGACCGCTTCCACTTGTCGATGTCGTCTCGAGAATAGAAGTCGAGCCGCATACCGCCCTGAGTTTGGAACTCCCGCTCATGGCGCGGCAGGATTTCCAGGAGAACTTGGAACAGGGCCCCGCGGGCAAGGGAGTCGGTTACACTGATCGCCCCTATGTTTCCGACAGCCGACAGAGCGGCTTCAATCCCGTCTTGTAAAGCGCTTTCAGCGAGCGTCGAACTCTGAAATTGCTGCCACACTTGCTCCGCGATATCCGGAAGTGGCGAAGTCGGCGCGGCCGGTTGCTCGGGAGCGCAGAGCAACGCCATGCCTTCGGTCACTAGGAGCGGAACCACCGCGTGGCAGTGGTAGAGGTGTTTCAGTAGCAGCCCTGTGAACACGCTGTAGGCGATTCGCATCCGTGGCTCGACCGGGACAGGCACCGTCAGCAGATGGGTTGGCGACGGCAGTGAAGGGAGATTGTTGCCCTCTTGCGTCGAAGCCCGTGGCACGTATCGCATGAAAAACCCGTCGTCGTCCCGGGCAAAGAGGCCAGCCGCGCGGAGAAGATTGCGGAAGTCACCTTCAGCACGTGGGCCAAGGTGAGGCTTCACCACCAACGCGCCGGCGAGCGCCTGCTGTGGTGCATCGGCATGCTCGAGCAGGGACCAGACTATGCTCTGGATTGCTTCCTGGCGGTTCATGATTTCTGTCGTCGCGCTCGTCCTCTGCTGGCGCCGCGTTGTCGCGGCTTGCGCTCCGTAGCAACGGTTTCCTGCGCGGCCAACTTCTTGAGGGGCCAATTCACTTCCGCCGGGTAGTATTTGACCAGCAGTTCGATCTCGGAGGCATCCGCTGTCTCGCGAGAATACTTGGGGCGCCGAAGATGGACTGCGCCGACGCGAAGCTCTCCGTCAACACCCCGCGCGATCGCCTCAGCGCCTTCGATCTCGACTTCGCCAAAGATGTCCTGTCGATCTTCTTTCTCCGCACCCGCCTCCAGCTGTTGGACAACGTACTCGGCCCACCGCGAGCCGACGTGATCAGCGACGATGAGCCGGTAAAGGTCTCGCGCGAGCTGTTCGCCGTGCTCTGCGCATGCGCTGATGATCCGATCAGGCTGAAAGGAGTGGTGCAGATGGACAAGGTTGAGAACGTAACCGCGCCGTGCGTGGTCGTCTGCGAGAACGAATGAGCCGTCCCGGTACGGCTTGAGATCATCCTCGGTGGCATCGGCAGCGTGATTGCCAAATGGTGGATCGAGGTCGAGGCGAACCTCGCTCACATGCCCATCATCTCCTCGAACGGGCCAGAGCCGCCTGCGCCGCGGATCATCGGCAAATTTCAAGAATCCCTGTGATGCCTCGCCCGCCGCCAGGGCCATGCAGTTGTTCCCGTCCCCATAGAAGTCGCCACGGAGATCCTCCTCGGGCGGAGCATGCTTGCGACCGCATGCGTGGGAAAAGTCGTATCGGGCACCCACCTTCTTGTGGACATCATGGAGGGCTGCGCCGGCACGCTGTGCATCGGTTGCGTCGGGGAAAAGCCACTCAAGCATCTCGACCACGTGGCGTACGTGCTCCTCGACGGAGATCAGTACCAACTTGCTGAGAACAAGCGGGTCTTCCGCGTTCCGCACCTGTATAATCTTGCCCGGCACGAAAATTATTGGGCGTGGGTTTGGAATGGTCATGATGTACCGTCTTCGCTAGACTGGAGCTCCTCGTTGGGCTCGAACCAATAGATCGGCAGCTCGTACTTCCCCTTCTCCTTTCGCAGGAGAACCTTGCGAACCAGGAGCCGAGGCGAGGGCGAGAAGACTTTCGGCTCTTGGTCTAGCTTTTCGAATCGAGGCCGATAGCAGAGACCGATGTTGGGGTCCTCGTAGGGCCAGGCGCTGTCGTGCTCCACCTCAGTGCCTTCACGCCGACTACCCAAGATCAGAATCAGCGGCAGCCCCAATGCGTAGATGGGCTGCACTTTGTTCTCGTCTTGCTTGCGGCTGCGTGGGCTGATGCCGGCTAATCTCAAGGCTTCGATGAGCGTCCTCTCTTTGGACCCTCCCACAGCGACGCGCTGCATGTATTGACTCGCCTCGTTGTACCCTTCGAATACCCATGCGCAGCACGCCGCGATGTCTGCAGCACCAGAGAGCGGCAGCAACAGCTTCTCCTTGATCTCCTTCGCCCGCCAGAACTCGCGGGCAGGAATTCCCGCAATATAAACTTTCCCGTCTCGCTGCTCGCTGCGGACAAGCGCGATCGAAGGTTCCCAGTCTCGCGTAATGACCACACCCTTTTCCCAAAGCTCCTGGTTCTCTTGAACGAAGTCGTACACGTACCGGTATAGACTCTGATCCTGGAGATATTCGAGGCGAAGGTGAATCCGATTCAAATCTGGAATGAAGTTGTGCGTGTTCAGTTGCTGCTTTACTTCGGCGTCAATTGAGCTGTCCACAGTTCGATCCTTGAAGGCTCCCCACAGCGCTCGGCCACGCCGTCTCTGGTCACCATCGTCGTCGATCAGGTAGACCTTGCCGGACTCGCCCGGACGCCGGGCGCAACGGCCGATGCGCTGTACGAAGCTGTCGCACTCGCACAGATCCGTGATCATAACGTCCGAGGATATGTCGACCCCAATTTCCATCGCGGACGTCGTCACGAGGATGAATGGTTCACCCTCCTTGGGGCTGCCATCTGCGTTCGGCTTCCAGCCTTCATCTAGCTCCTTCAAGCGCTGAAGAACTTCCTTCCGATACTCCGACATCTGATGGCCATGGTAGGTGAGAATATTGCCTCTCACCCCACCTGCACCATCTGCTTGTGCAACAGCAGCCTGAGGAGACTTGCCTGGGGTGCGTGCTTCAACGTCGTGAAGCAGCCGCTTCCAAACTTCGTGAAGGGTGCGTCCTTTGGCTCGCTCGGCGTCGCGAGGTGGCACAACGGCGTCGAGGACGATGATCACACGCTTGCCTCGGTCGAAAGCATCGAGCGCTTTCTCGACGACGCTGCCGGCTGAAACGTGTCCGGCGTAGAGCAGCCTCCCAGACCTGGACTCATCGTCCGCAACCTTCTCGAAGAACGGGCCTTCGTCCGTCGCGCGCGGAAAATAGCGACGATCCACGTCCCCAAACGCGTCGATGAGATCCGGAGGAAGGGTGGCCGAAAGGAGAACCGTTTGAACGCTGCGCTCGTATGTCAGCTTCTTGAGCAGGAACCAGAAGTGGGAAAAGGCGACCTCCTCGTATGCATGCGCCTCATCCAGGATCAACGTAGTGCCGCGCGTGTCGTCGAATCCGATGCGATAGGGATAGAGGTAGCTCCATCGCTTCTTTCCATAGCCGAAGAACCGGTACAGGAATTTGTCGAGGCTCGTGAGGATCACATCGGCACGATAAAAGGTCCTGTCGTCCTCGTCGCCGGTGTCGACCGCAATTGTCTTGCCCGCTGCGAGATGCCCGATGCGCGGCAGCTGATCCTGAAGCAGCGCCTTGGTCGGGTAGAGTGCGATGATTCGGCGGCCGATAGCGAGGGCTGGCAGGAAGGCTGCCTCGGTCTTGCCGCTCCCTGTTCCTGCAGAGATGAGGACATTTTTGCCGCCAACAATGAGCGTCCATGAATCCTGCTGGAAAGTGCGTGGGACAGTAATTCCTAAGCAAGAATAGGCTTCCCGAAATTCTGGCAAACCATCCTGGTGATTCATAGCCGCCCCTCTCAAAATCCAGCACGTTTCACAATCTCATACCGCCCATTCCCCCAGACCGCGTACTTGCCCACGTAGGTGTCTTGGCCCAGGGAGAGCGGGCATCATGTGTACCATCCCCGTGTGACATCCGAGGTCAAAATTTTGATCCGCATTCCGCGATCCGCACTCCGCAGTCCGTCGTCCGTGGACCGTTAACGGCCAACGGATAACGGGTAACCGTGATCCGTGAACCGTCTCCCGTGGACCGTTTACCGCGACCCGCAATCCGCATTACGCGAGCAGTCATCGGTCGACGGACAACGGAAGACGGACAACGGCCAACGGCCAACGGATAACGGGAAACGGTTCCTCACGGCCTCTCCAGGCCCAGTTCCTTCCACATCCACGTGAAGTCGTAGCGGGGCCGTCCCTCTCTGGCGGCATGGGCTCCCCGGTTCTCAAATTCCTTGAGCAGGGCGATGAGCTTCGGGCGCCGGCGAGGGTCTCCGGCCGCGTTGCGCGGGGTCAGGTTGTCCAGGGCCGGCACGGGCTGATCCACCCAGGCCCGGTAGTGTTCTTCGTAGTACTTGTGCAGCAGCTCGGCTTCGACATCCGGTGGAAGGGACCGGGGCGGGTCGGCTCGATGCCGACTCTCGGCTCGTTCCAATGTCTGTTTGATGTCCTCGGTACTGGTGACCCGGTAGCGCAGGGCCTGCGGCGCGAGGCCTTCCAACAAACGTCGCCCCCGTTCCGCCCGTGCTTCGGAGGTGGTTTCGAGCGTGAGATGGTCGTCGGCCACACGGATCGTGCCCAGGGTGCGTCGGAATTTCGGCGTGACCTCGTACCAGTCGAAGACGCCGGGCTCGATCTGTTCTATCTCCGGCGCCCCACCGAGCGCGGTCAGGAGAGACGCACGGTCCGTCACGTCGAAGACCACCTTCGTGAAGACGACCAAATCGCCCTCGGCGGTCACCACGGTGGGAAGGGGTCGAAAGGCAACCAGTGTGAGCCACCAGCGGGACAGGAGATGGCCCAATCGCTTGAGGATTGCCACGTTGCTGCCGTGCGGGAAACGGGATTGGAAGGTGCGTCCGGCTTTCTGCCATTGAGGGAACAGCATCTCGGCGTCGCGCGGGGACAGTTGCAGCAATCCGGCTTCGATGACTCTCGATCCGTCGGGCCGCGGCATCAGACGGGCCACGATCAGGTCCCAGCGCGCGACGCCATGTGTGGCTGTGCGTTCACGAACCCGGATGCGTTCCTCGGTGGAGAGGTCCCGCAGGGTGAACCCTTCGTCGAGGTCCACCGCTTCGACTTCGTAGAGACCTTGGTATGTTGCCCGGGCTTGATTCAGAAAGGCGCGCTCCCCCGGCGTGAGCGTGTCGCCCTCTGCGGCCAGAAACCGATCAGCGACCGTGCGTCTATCGGGTAATTCGGCATCGAACCACAACCAGGCCGTGCGCATGACTTCGGCCTGCTGGAGATCGAGCACTTTCCGCTGTTCTTCTTCCCCTCGGTCATACAGGCGGGACCCCCAATAGTCGAACGCGATCTCGGCGAGGTCCTCTACCTGTTCAGGCCGGTCGCCGAACGCGCGCAGTTTGCCCAAGGCCGAGGCCCGGTCGGCTTCTGAAAATAACACCGGAGTGACGGCAACCGGCTTTGCCGCCTTGCCCAGGCAACACTTCTTGTATTTCTTCCCGCTGCCGCAGGGGCAGGGCTCGTTCCGGCCGATCTTCGGCTCGCTGCGGACGATCGGTTCCACGGGTAGGAGATCGAGCAGATCATCGTCGAGCGGGTCTGATTCCGGGTCGTCCCGTTCCTCCCCCCTTTGCGCCTCCTCTTCCCACCGCGCCTGGCGTCGGGCGATGGCGGCCGGTGTGTAGAAGTCCAGCCAGTCTCGGCGATAATGAGCCAACGTCACTGTGACTTGGGCGAAGGCTTCGGTCACGTCGTCTTCGGAAAAGGCCAGTGGATACATCGAATTGCGTCCCAGTTCCCGTTCCTGTGATCGGGCAACGGTCAGCAAAGCATCCTTGTACTCCGATCGCTGGAAGTCCAAGAGAATGTTGCCGACTGATGTACGCAGATCATCGTGTTCAGTGGGGTCCGCCAGGCATGCGCCGATCAGGCCGAAGAGCGAATCCGAGTCTGCGGATTCGTAGAGTGTCGTGGCCGCCAGCGCATCAGCGGCGGTGGCCCGGAGATACGCGGAACGAGATCGGTCGTTCAGGAGCGCGGTCAGCAGCGGGCGTGCCGGCGCGCCAAGCCGGCCCATGATCGACGGGATCTCACCGGTGACCCAATCACAATCCTGCGCGTCCGCATGTTCCATCGCCTGGATGAGCGCGGGGATGACGCTTGCGCCTCCGATCGCACCGAGGAGGTATGTGGCATGGATCGGCGCCCACCAGGACGGGAGTTCTTGGTGCCACGACTCGCGGGCGGAGACCAGGGCGGTCAGCGGCGCGATGATCCGTGGGGCGCGGGTAAGAAACTCGTTCACGGCCGCTCGCGGCAGCCGATCCTCTTCTGTGAAGAGGAGATCCAAGAGGGCCTCATCGGTGAGGCTGTCGTATGTGAGCGTGTTCGTCATCGTTGTGTCACCACCTCATATTGCCCATTGCCCCAGACCGCGTACTTGCCCAGGTGCGCGTATTGGCCAAGGGTGAGTAACGGCAGGAACTCTTGAAGGTCTCCTTCATACGTCACTTCGCCGACGAAGCCGCCCATGTCGTGGGCCAGGCCGGTCTTCCAGGAGCGGCGGTTGCGGTCTTCCCATCTAACCTTGCAGCTCGCTGCGCGGACGGCTTCAGCTCGCTCGCCGAAGGATTTGAAGTCTACGTCGAGCGTGTCGTCGCAGTAGAAGTAAGCGAGGGCGTTGATGCGGTCGCGCAGCCGCTTGATGATGTGGTGAAACTCCGGGCGAGTGACGATCTTACCGTCGGCTTTCAGAAGCGTCGGGATGAGGAAGCGGATCGTCACGCGCCGTGTCTGTGTCAGAAATCGTTCTGCTACAAGACGACAGCAGTCCTTATAAGTGATACGGAGGGGCGAGGGGTGGACGACGTTGTCGCAGCCCGAATAGACTTCCGCGACATCGTTTCCATCTTCGTTGAGCAGGGACACGCGTGCGATCCGGTAGCGGCCTCGGCTAAGACCGATGCCTTGGTCACCGAGCTCCCGGAACGTGACCAAAAAATAAGGAAAGTAATCGAGCGCCTTGCCGATGAGGATCAGGTCGAAGGAAAGGGAGTCGCCGGGCCGGGCCATCGTCTCGATGCCGTTCGGGGGCCGCAACACGAATGGTCGAGGAATATCCTGATTCAGACTGAGACGGTCCGTTCCCGGCGGCGGACTCGGTTCGAAGATCTGGCCGTATGGACAGGTGGCTTTCAAGCGGCAGGTGTCACGGCACTCGTGTGGCGTTGGGCAGACGAGTCGCTTGAATGTCGAACCGAAGGCGCCGCGCAGCGTGTTGCCGGGATTGCGGGGATGGAGCGCTAGCCGGTCTTCCGGCTCCAGCACGAAGCGGAATCGTGCGAGCGAGAACGAATGGAGCATGGGCATCCTGCTGGAGGGACCAGCCTGAAGCGAGATGGCTGTGCAACCTAGCAACTCCACCTAGGACTGTCAAGGCGCCGGACGGCTCATTGCGTCCCTTGCTTGCAGTTTTGACCCGATGATAAGATTCGACCAGGTCATCTTAGGAGTCATTTAGACATGCCGAACATTACGTTATTGGTCTCGCCGAGTTGCGGTGCCTGTCCATCGGCCAAGAGTCTGTGGAAAGAGCTGCGGGTCAAATATAGCTTCAGCTATCGGGAAGTGGACATCACCACGCCGGATGGTCAGGAGTTGGCGAATCGCCACTCGGTTCGGGCCGTGCCCGCGACGATTATCGATGGGCGCCTGACCTTTGTCGGGGTGCCAAGCCGGCAGAGTGCGGAGAAGGCTCTCGAACTGAAAATGAAGCAACGACAAGGGTAGAGGACACCCCATTCATGGCGCCGAACGATGATGATTTCGAACTGCCTCCCTTGCCGGTGATCGACAAGGGGCCACCGCCGGATTGCCCGATCTGCGGCGATCCGATGGCGTTCATCGACGGAGACTGGGCCTGCGTGGATTGTAACGGGGAACTGCTTGGTCCGGAGACAGGCTAGAAACCAACGCGGAACGCTGAGCGCGGAACGCTGAATAGAGAGGCTCCGATCGTTCATCGTTCAGCCTTCATCGTTCAGCGTTAGGGATTATGCTCCGCATTATCACCGGTCCCTTCCATCCCTACCTTGAAACCACGCTCGTCGAGACCGTTCGGGCGGCCAAAGCTGCCGATCCGTTCGCACCTCTTGCCCTGATCGTCCCATCGACCGAACTCCTCACCAGACTGCGACAGTTGCTGGTTCGGGAAGCCATGCTTCCGCTTCTGAACGTTCACTTCCTGACCTTCCATCAACTGGCCCTGCGGCTGTGGGACGACCATCGGCTGCGTTGGTCCGCCGAAGAGCCCATGTCCTCGCTCCAGTTTGTGGACGATCTATTTTTCGAACAACTCGTGCGGCATATCGTGCACAGCAAGCTATCGATGCTGGAGCCGCTTCGCCGGGTGGGGTACTCCTCCGGCACCTGGGGCGCGCTGTGGGCGACCGTGCGGGATTTGAAGGATGCGGGCGTCGATCCGGCTGTCGCCCTGCGTGGCGTGGCTGAACGACAGTTTGAGGAGGAAGACGCGCCGTGGTTGCAGGCGCTCTTTTCTCTCCAGGCGGCTGTGGTCGAGACGAGCCGAGCGATGAAGGTCGGCACACCGGACGATCTGGCTGAGTCGCTGGCTTCCTTTGCACCCCGCTCAGAATTCCTTGGTGGACTCCGGCACGTCTTGTATTACGGCTTCTACGACCTGACCCAGGTTCAATTGTCATTCTTCGAGGCGGTGGTCAAGACCGTCCCGGCAACCCTGTTCTTTCCCCTGGACCGCGATTCCTCTTCCGCCTTCGCACAACGATTCTTCGAACGCTACATGCAGCCGTTGGCTGCCTCGTCCGATTCCCTCGCGCCACTCTCCCGACCGGATCGCCGGACCGGCAGTCCGACTCATGACGCTCCGGAACTCCACGTGCGGAGCGTCGTGGGCGTTGAAGAAGAACTGGCCTCCGCCTGCCGGGAGATGCTCGACCTGGTGGAGACGAACGGCTACCGGTTCGACGAGATCGGCCTCGTGGCCCGAACGCTCGATCCCTATCTCGCCGACCTCCAGCCGGTCTTCGATCGACACCGGATTCCGTTTACCTCGACCGGTGCGCGACCGCTGATCCGGGAGCCGGTCTGCAAAGTGCTGCTGCAACTGGCTGCGCTTCCCGTGAACGAGTTCTATCGGACCGCCGTGCTCGACGTGCTGACCTCCCCGCTGTATCGCGTGAACGCAGCCGGCCGTTCTGGTATGGATGCCAGGCCCGACCTCTGGAGGCTGGCCGTCCAGGCGTTGCATATCACCCGTGGCGAAGACGAATGGGCCCGCTTGGCTGACGCGAGCCGGGCTGCGCTCGTGATCGAAGGGGATGACGAGGCGGAGGGCGGAACAGACCGTCGTCTGGGGATCGACGCACAGCAACTGCAGATCTTGTGGGAGGCCGTCTCCGGACTTCTGACCGACTGTCAGGCCTTGCCGCCGCGTGGTTCGGTCGCGCAGTTGCTCGACTCGTTCATGACCCTGGCGACGAGACATCTCAGGCGGCCGGATGAGACGGATCCTGCTGCGACGAATGAGGATACCGAACGAGTTCTGCGCGTGTGGGAGGCCATCGACCAGATCGCGACGAGGCTTCGCCGGCTGGATGCGATCGGGATCGAGTTGACGTGGAAAGACTTCGCGTCCCTCATGACCCGAGCGATCGAACGGACGTCTCTCCCGATCGGAGACGAGCCTCATCGTGGCGTGAGGGTGATGGACGCGATGGCGGCTCGCGGCCTTCCCTTCAAAGCGCTGTTCATCCTCGGCCTCAACGAGAAGGTCTTCCCCCGGTACATTCGCGAAGATGCGTTTCTCCGCGATCGCCACCGGCGGGTGTTGGACAGCACGTTGGGGTTCAAGATCGACGAGAAACTCATCGGCTACGACGAGGAGCCGCTCCTCTTTCACCTGTTGTGCCGGTCCGCCGGCCGGACACTCTACTTGTCCTATCAACGGGCGGATGAAGCGGGACGGGCGCTGGCGCCTTCGGCCTACATCGCCGAGGCCTGTCGCCGCTTTGGCTTCGACCCACAGCAGATCGACTCGGTCCCTCGCCGGCTTACAGATCGCCTCGCGCAACGGCCGGTGCTGCGATCCTTGGTTCCTCCAGCCGAGTTAGCCCTCTGGGTGGCGTTGAACGGACAGGACCCCGCACCCTTGCTGGAGGTCGCCGGGCGGGACGCCGGATCGTTTCGCCACGGGTGGGAGGCGCTGGAGCGAATCGAGCACGACGGTCCCACGCTCGGAGCCCACGATGGACTCACCGGTTCGCTCAAACCCCATTGGGCTGCGCTCACGCAACGGGGCTTGGCGCCGACCCCGCTCGAGCGCTATGCCCGTTGTCCGTTTCAGTACTTTGCCGGCGACGTGCTACGGCTCGAGTCGATCCGTCAGCCGATCCAGCAGGGGCTCGACGCTCAGCTCCTCGGCACGCTGTGCCATGCCGCGCTTCGCCGGTGCTATGAACGCTTGACCTCGATGGGATGGCCGGATCAGCCGGTGACTCCTTCGAGTCTCAGCGAATGCATTGGATCGGCGGTCGCTGGTGCCTGTGCGGAGTGCGAGGCGATCCATCGCGCGGGGTATTTCCTTCTCCGGCAGATCGCGCGCGAGCTGGTTACCGGCCTGGTTGCCGCCGCGGTGGAGGCCGACCTGAGCGACTATCGTGAGCAGGGGTTCAGACCGGTCGCGTTCGAGATCGAGGCGGAGGGACAGATGGACGGACTCGGATCGGCGGAGCAGCCTGCGATCAAGATTCACGGGCGGGTGGACCGAGTGGACCAGCGGGACAACCCGCCAGGGCTTCGCATCGTGGACTACAAGTTCAAGATCGGCTCCGGCATGAAACAGGAAGACCGGAATCTGCTCCAATCGGCCGTGCGAGGATTCCGTCTGCAGCCGCCCCTCTATTCCAAGCTGACCATGTCCGGTCAGCAGCCCCCCGGCGAAGTGGCGTTTCTCTTTCTGGCGCCGAACTGGGAAACCCCCATCGTCCGCTCGACCTTCGATACCTCCGTCTGGCAGTCGAGCGTAGGGCCGCGGCTTCGCGTCACCCTCACGACGCTGATCGAGGGCATCGAAGCCGGGCGCTATTTTATCCTGCCCGATGGTTACTGCGACCATTGTGAGTATTCGGTCGCCTGCCGCCGGTACCATGGGCCGACCTGGTGGCGGGCCTACCGGGCGGCACCGGCCAAAGACCTCAAGGCCCTTCGCAAGCAACAGGTGAAAGATGAGTAAGTTGGAGCAGATTCCGGACGAGCGGAGTCGCCGGCTTGCCGAAACGACGTTCGACCGGAACGTGGTGGTCGTGGCCGGCGCCGGGACCGGCAAAACGACCTTGCTGGTGAACCGGCTGGTCAATCTCCTGATGAAGGAACCGGACCCGGTTCCCATCACGCACATCGTTGCGCTGACCTTTACGAACAAAGCGGCGACTGAAATGAAAGTGAAGTTGCGCGCTTGTTTGTCGGCCTATACCGATTCGAATCCAACGGGAACCAACCTGTTCGCTAGAGGCTATACGGACCCGACGACACTAGGCCGGCGGTATCACCTCGCTCCCGACAAGCTCGCGAGCCGCGCGGAAGCCGCTTTGCACGATCTGGAAAAGGCCCAGATCGGCACGCTCCACAGTTTTGCGGCGCACTTGTTACGCCTCCACCCCTTGGAGAGCGGCGTCGATCCCGCTTTCCAGGAGGACGATGGGCTGCGCTTCGATGAGCACTTCACCACACAGTGGGACCTGTGGCTCGATCGGGAACTGGGGCAGCAGGGGACTCATCATGTGCTGTGGCGGCGTCTCCTGAGCCAGGCGAGCCTCGATCAACTGCGGGATCTGGCCCGGTCGCTCTGTAGTGAGCTCGTCGACCTCGATGACGTGAACAGGCAGATCGAGGCCACGCACCTCACCGGTTCGCTTCACGACTGGCTCGCACGTGCCCGCGCTCGCGCAGGCGCGTTGCTGGCGGTCCATGATCGGCCCAGGCGCCGGAAGATCGAGCTGATGCTGGCGGCTGCGCAGAGCCTGTTCGGATTGCTGGTGGAACGAGGTCCCTCCGGCATGGATGGCCTGCCGCAGCCTGATCGCGACGCGCTCAGCAAGAAGCTCGGCGACTCTGTCGCCGGATGGGAAGGTGAAGATTTTGCAGAAGCCGATCGGTTGATCGGGATCGCTCAACGGTTTCTTTCTGTCGATCAATCGTTCTTTCACGATCTTCTCGGCCTGCTGATCCCCTTCGTCATGGAGGTTCGACAGTCGTTCGTCGCGGAGGGCTTGATGTCCTTCGACGGATTGTTGGCCCGTGCCCGTTCCTTGCTGCGGGACCATCCGTCTGTCCGGGATCGGATCAAACGAGACTATCGGGCCGTGCTGGTCGATGAATTCCAGGATACCGACCCGGTGCAGTACGAAATCATGCTCTACGTCTCGGAACAGGCGGGGTGCTGTGCGACGACCTGGCAGGAGATCGAACTGGCCCAGGGCAAGCTGTTTATCGTCGGCGATCCCAAACAGTCTATCTACGCCTTCCGCCGCGCCGACATCGAGGCGTTCGATCGGGTTGTTCGCAAGATTGAGGACGGTCAGGGCGTCATCCATACGCTCACAACCAACTTCCGCAGCGACGGAGCGGTGCTGGATGCGGTCAATGACGTCTTCGATCGACTTTTTCACCGACGCGAACATATCCAGCCCGCGAATGTCCGATTGGAAGTGCAACCGAACCGGAAGGTGGCCCTGTCGGACCGCGGCGTTCGGCTGCGGCTGGTCACGCCTGCCGGTGACGCCGGCGACTTCGATGCGGCTGCCGCCACACGAGCGGAGGCCGAAGCCCTCGCCCGTTGGCTCAAGGAGGACGTGCTCAGCCGCGCCTCGATCAACCTCGGTCATATCGCCCTCTTGTTCCGCAAGCTCACCCAAGTCGAAACGTATCTCGATGCCCTGCGGCGGCATGGGATTCCATACGTGACCGATGGCGAGAAACATTTCTACCGGCGGCAGGAAGTCATCGATCTGGTCAATCTTCTGCGCGTGTTGGAGAATCCGCACGACGCGATCGCGATGGTCGGGCTCTTGCGTTCACCCTTGGGCGGTCTGCCGGATCGCGATCTGTATGAATTACGGCTGCGCAACGCCTTCGATTATCGAAACCCCGACCGCCTGGCCTCGTGGGACAATCCCAACGTTTCCGCCGTTCGCCGGTTGTATGACCACCTGGCCGATCTCTACCGTCTCATCCAGGCCCTACCCCTCCCTGATGGGATTCAGTTGTTGTTCGACCGGTTGCCGGTGCTGGAACTGGCGGCCTCGTCCCTTCACGGGGAGCAGGCTGTGGCCAACCTGGCCAAGGTCCGGCAGACTGCCGCAGCCCTCGCCGATCGGCCGCATCTCACGTTGAGCGGTTTCGTCGATCTCATGGTCGCCCGGTTAGATGAGCAGCCGGATGAAGCGGAGAGTGCCCAGGCAGAGGAATCGTTGGATGCTGTCCGTGTCTTGACCATTCATAAGGCGAAGGGCCTTGAGTTTCCGATTGTGGTATTACCGGGGCTCCATCAGGGGGCGGGCAGGGATCGGAAAGCCCCTCCGGTAGCCTACGATTGGTCAAGCGGCGCATACGGGTTAGCGCTCGGCGACCGGTACAGCCTCGGGGCGGTGCTGGTGCATGAAAAGCAGCAGGCTCGCGAAGAAGCCGAACGGAGGCGGGTGCTCTACGTGGGAATGACCCGGGCAAAGGATCTGCTCATTCTGTCCGGCGGGCTGATGGCTCGGACTACTCGCGAGAACGTGCTGGCGCTGTTGGAGGACATCGGCGAAGGGGAGATAGGAGCACCGGAGACCCACGCCCTCACAGTCGGACAGTCTGCCATTCCCCACACGGTGATCGAGGCCCCGGAGCGGAAGCGGCACCGGCGGCAAGCAGAGGCCTTGAATGCCGGCCCCCTCATCGATGACGCGGCAGTGGCACAGGCCTGGCAGCGGAGGAACGTTCGGTGGGGCACCGCCCGAGCCACCCCGGTCCACGTGACACCGACGGCCTTGATGGCCGGCACGCGATCCGCTGCTCCTGGAACCAGGCAGCCGGCTGGTGATCGGGACAGGAGTCTGCTGGCCGGCATCCTGGCCCATCGGGTGCTCGAACAGTGGGACTACCGGCATGACCCCACTCTCCTGGCCGGCAACATCCGTATGGTCTGCGCCTGTCAGCTTCCACCAGAATTGGAGCAAGAGCGTGAGTTGGTCGAAGCGGATCTCCAGACTCTGTTTTCCACATTCGCGAGGTCGGATGCCTACCGTCGGCTCACGCAGGCGACGATCATCGGCCGGGAAGTGCCGTTCAGCATTTCCTGGGAAGGGGACCGGATCATGAGCGGCGTCATCGACCTGCTCTACCGTCTTGACGGCAAGCTCTGGATTGCGGACTATAAGACGGATGATGTGCTCGTTGAAGAATTACCTGCACGCATCGATCGTTACCGGGAGCAAGTCAGTATCTACCGAAAAGCAGTCACTGAGAGCATTGGACAGTCGGTTGCTGGGTTCCATTTGATTTTTGTCCGCCGTGGGATACTCGCAGCGGTGTAGGAGGAGGGGAGTCACTATGAAATGGATGCTGTGCGTGGTCGCAGGATTGGTTCTGGCAACGGGTTGTAGCAGCCAGAGCAAGGCTGTCCTCCAGCCGCTTCGGGCCCCCCAGGGGACCCTCCCCGACGCCGTGGCCCGTCTCGACGAAGGGAATAAGCGATTCATGGCAGAGGATTGGGCGGGAGCACAAACGGCCTACCTGCTGTCCATTGCGGCTGAGCCCACCTTGGCCGAAGCCCATTACAACCTGGCCCTCACCCTGGATCGCTTAGGCGACAAGACGCAGGCCAAAAAACAGTATCTCGAAGCGGCCAATTTGGCTCCGGGCCACAAAGTCATTTGGGATGCGCCTCCGCTGCGCAAGCATGCGGATGATGCCCAGTTCAATAAGAAGTCCTTCTTGGATGCGGCTCCACGCTGATGGGATGGGCGATCGTGCCACCACCCAAACGCCGACAAACCTTCACCCTTTCCGAAGAAGAGTTTTCTGCGCTGGTCCAGGAAGCGATCAAGCAGGTGCCCTCGCAGTATGCCCCGCTGCTGTCTAATGTCGCGGTGATGGTGGAAGAGGAACCACCGCGCGAAGTCCTGGACGACTTCGAGTTGGAATCGGAAGACGATCTGCTCGGCCTGTACCACGGATCGTCCTTGGACAGCGAGTCGTTTTTCCAGCCCGGTGGTAACCTGCCTGCTCATATTTCTCTCTATCGTGGCCCCCTCCTGCGCTTGTGCCGTACCCGCCAAGATCTGATTCAGGAGATCCGCGATACGCTCGTGCACGAACTCGGCCACCACGTCGGGCTCGACGACGAAGAGATGCCCTATTAAAGCAGTTCTGAGTTCTGAGTGTTGAGTGATAAGTTGGTTTCTCGGATAACTAAGAACTCAAAACTTACAACTCAGAACTGGCCGCGCGCCTTCTGCGCGGCCTTCTGATACCCCCAGGCGAGCATGAAGGCGCCGACAAGGATCATCGGCGTGGAGAGAACCTGTCCCATGGAGAACGGGCCGAAGATATACCCAAGATGCTGATCCGGCTCGCGGAAGAATTCGACGATGAGACGGCAGAGCCCATAGCCGGTGATAAAACTCCAAAAGATCGTGCCTGGGGGTTTGGGCGTCCGGCCGAGTAGCCAGAGAACCGTAAACAGTAATAACCCCTCAAGACCGGCTTCATAGAGCTGCGACGGATGACGACAGGCCGGCCCGGCGCCGGGGAACACCATACACCAGTCTACGTCCGTCGCCCTGCCATAGAGCTCGCCATTGATAAAGTTCCCGAGCCGGCCAAAGCCGAGTCCCACCGGCGTGACTGCGGCAGCCAGATCTGCGACCGTATAGGCGGCAATTCCACGTTTCCTGCTGAAGAGCCAGAGCGCGACGATGACGCCGAGCAGGCCGCCGTGGAACGACATGCCGCCTTCCCACACAGCCAGAACTTTCGCCGGATGCTCCAGATAAAACGGCAGGTTGTAAAAGAGCGTGTAGCCGAGGCGACCGCCAAGAAACACGCCAACCGCTGCATACACGACCATGTCGTAGATTTGCTCGGTCGTGACCTCGATTTTCTGTGATGCAACCCGTGACTTGATGAGAACGTACGCGGCTGTGAGCCCGATGAGGTACATCAGCCCGTACCATCGAAATTGCAGGGGGCCCAGTCGAAGGAAGACCGGATCGATGTTGGGGTAGGGGATGGCGTGCCACCAGGTCATAGTTTCGTCCTCATGGTCAAGGCGCGGGGATCATAAGAGAGGTGCCCAACGGTTTGCAAGGTGGGGCGAGCCCCAACCAACGTGATGCGGGCGCGGCGAGTCCTGGCGCCAGCCTAATCTGGAATATGCTCGTTCGTCTGTGCCGGTCAAGCGGCCTTGGCAGCCACTTCGGAGGGTTCCCATTCTTGCACTGTCGCCTTTCTGAAACGGTTGTCTCCCCCCTCTGTGTAGGAAACGCCACCCTCGATGAGGGCCTGTTAACGTTTCCCCTCGCGCTAGGCCATTTTCCCCCTCATTTCTGACGATTCCACACTGGCACGGTTACTGCTGAAGCAACAGGTGAGCGTTCGCCAAGAGTTGGTCGATACAATCTTTAACACCTCTTGTGAGGAAAGGAGGCTTGCCATGTCGGATCAGGGACGTCAAGCAGCAAAACTGGCGGCATTAGTGGCTGGTGGGGCGGTTCTCGGAGCAGGGATTGGACTCCTGTTTGCGCCAAAGAGCGGATCGGAGACACGCCGCGACATCGCCCGGTATGCGAAACGAGCCCAGGTGCAGGCGACACGATTCGGTCGCACCATCAAGTCGGGCGTTGCCGAAGTCGTGGAGCGCGGGAAGATGATCGTGCAACAGCGCGATCGGAAACCCAGCGTCGAAGCCGCCTAGGTTCGCGCGACGACCGCACATCGACATCGTTTCGTTGTACGCTGACGGCCTGTTGCCGACAACCGGCACAGGCTGTTTGCGTGTTGCGATTCCCCCCCCACCATCGCCTTGACCGTTCCTACCCCTGGTGCTAGAGTCTCGCCGCACTCCAAATGCAGGTCAAGGCTGAGGGTAAGGTTAAGCGCTGCGAAGGAGCATTATTTACCCACTCTCAACCTCGACCTTAGCCTTAACCTTATCTTTGTTGCCGGAGTGGCGGAATTGGCAGACGCCAGGGACTTAAAATCCCTTGGGCTCACAAGGCCCGTGCCGGTTCGAGCCCGGCCTCCGGCACCACTAAATCAATCTTAGCCCGCGTCACCTGCTACGACTAACAGGCGTGTACCGTCTGCCGAATTCCTGGCGGTAAGTAACCCCAAAGAGGGATAGATTGGTGTGGTCCATACTGATGTAAGTTATCGGCACAGGACGGGACTACTTTTTATGGTGCGCCTTGCTTATTTCATCAGTGTGACGATACTGGGCCTGCTCCTGTACTTACCTACGATTGCGACAGCCCAAGCCCTTCCATCAGGTGAGCGGTACTCGCTGTTCCTGCCTGAGGATCCATTTCAGTGGGAACACAATTTGAACGAACTAGGAGAAAAAGGCTGGGATGGGATCATGGCGCAACAGCCGAGTTTGAATGGTCTTACATTGCACATCATCACCTTTGTCAGACCTCCTGAGGCAAGGCAAGTTCTTTACAAGGTAATCGTCGGACAATTCTCTTCTCAAGCTGATGTTGTGACACTCCAAACCACACGTCAGCAATTAGAAGTTCAGGCGAACTCCTACAGCCAGGGCGGATGGCAAATGATCCAGCCGCTCACGGGAATACGCCGAGGAATGGATCAATCCTTCATCGCGTTTGTGTTTAAGAGAACGGCGAAATAGGACTTGCACGTAGTTCTTCTTTGGAGCGTGACTACCACTTCCCGAACCAGCCGCGGGAACCTGCGTAATACGAAAACCCGGCTATCGCGAAGAGAAGCAGCCCGTTGATGAGGTGCTGAGTCAACAGGGCAGGGCTGGTGACTCGAGCGACGATGAACAGAAAGCTGGCTGCCAGAAACGTCACGGAGAGAGTGACGCGCTTGGGACAGAGCGAACGATGAGACCCCTCAGAGGCGAGCAGAAACCAGACCCCCACCCATCCCAGGCTCCCTACGAATAGGGCCCCAGCCAGGTCGGTTAACCCCACGAGGAGACTGTCTTTGAGAAGTTCGAAGGCCGGACGTGTCGGCAGATGAAGCCGAATCCAGACCCACTCTCCAATCGATAGGGCTATCCAGATCACACCGATCCCGAACAGAAAGTCACGCTTCCGCATTTCCTTGGGTAGCGCTGCCGGGGTGGGCGCCTCACTGGTAGATGTTGTCGGCGAGTCTATCTGCAACCGGCGGAGCTGCGGTGCCGAGTCGTAGCCGCACCTGCAGGTCGTGGAGGAATCTGCGTTAGTGTGCAGGCAGCGGGGGCACTCGATCGGCATCGCGCTGTTCCGTGCTCGTGACCGGCTCATGCTAGGATGTTTCCCACTTCCAAATGTACCACGCCTTCGCGCTTTTTCTAGTCGCGTGGACGGGGTATCAGTTTCCTCAGGCCAACGTCGAGGCGGCAGGCTGGTGCTCTTTGTAGGGGGGACGGTTCTCTTTTCCGGCAGTCTGTATCTGCCGGCGCTGCTGGGAATCCGATGGCTGGGGGCCATGACACCGGTGGGAGGTGTGCTGTTCTTAGTCGGCTGGGGACTTCTGGGATGGACAGGCTGGAAAGTGACGTCACCTTCCGATGGTACGCACAGCAATACGTGATCAGGGAGCGCAGATGCTACTCCGCTTGGCCGCGATCGATCCCCACCCGCCGAGGCTGTTGACGAAGGTGCCCTCGAGCCGTTGCCCTTCTCTCGCAAACTGTAAACTGTCTTCCTGGACTCGGCCGTCCGTCTCCCAGCGAAGGTAGACATTGTCCCCGATCGCCACAATTTCCGCCGGACCGTTGAACGACCGATTCTCGGCGCCGGGAGGGGGAAAGGTCATGACGAGCTTCTGTTCATGGTGATTCTGATGGTTATGAATAGTCCACTGCCACACGCCGCAGAGGCGAGCCAGGCCTCTGCGCTCTCGAACCTGGTCCTTCCAGTGATGGATGCGGGTCCACTCGACATACACCTGCTCGACCGCGCGGACCTCCAATTGCTTGGCAAGATTCTCCAGGATCAACGGGGAGATGCCTTGCCGCTCCAACCACGCTCGCTGCTTGGCGAGATCTACATCGAGAGCAGTTGAGCGGGCAGTGTCCGTTGTCTTTGTCGCCTCCCAACTGGACCGAGCCATGCGCCACGCAGCAAGGCCGGCAACCAACCGGCTCGCAGAGCCCTGCAGCTCTTGAACGAACAACTCCTTGGCCAGCGAGGCGGGCAACGATTTCACCTGGAGGGTCAGCGCCGCATCCTGCAATCCAAGCGCGCGACCGAGATCGACCGTGAAGGCTTTCAGGGCATCGGCTTCGGAGGTAATGGCCGCAAGGGTCTTGGCATGCTTCTGAACGACTTGCTCAAAATTCGGCAGGTCCGAAGTCAACGTCATCTGAGGCACGCTGGAGGAAGAAGCGGGAGGAGAGGACTCCGCACCGTCGGAAGAAGAAGGCAACCCCCAGCCGAGGAGGCAGAGCAGTAGAAAAGCAACGATGTGATTCATGGCTCAGTGTGCACTCACCACACGTATGATACGACATGACTGTCAGGAAATTACGCACCGTGGAAGCAGGTCTTCAGAAACTCCACCGTCGTCTCCCAGGCCTCGGTGGCTGCTTCCTTCCGATAGGTCTGTCTCGTCTCGTCGCAGAAGGCATGAGGAGCGTCGGCATAGGTACGGATGTCCACGCGCTTGCCGTATTGCGCCGCCGCTGCGCGAAGTTGATCTATGTCCTGCTGCGTCGCCCATTCATCCAGGCCTGCCTGATGATACAGGAGCGGGCTGTAAAGATCCTTGAGCACCTCCGGAGGCGTCACCATCCGACCGTAAAATGCCACAGCCGCCCGGAGGCGCTTGCGTTGGCATGCAAACCGCATCGCGAGCGAACCACCCATACCGAACCCGATCACGCCGTGGATGTTGCGCTTGAGATAGTCTCGTGTGTTAAGGAACTCGCAACAGGAGTTAATGTCTTGAAGCAACGCGGCTTCGGAATTCTTCGCCATCAACGCTGCTGCCACCTCCGCACTCGCCGTCACCATGCCACCCAACCGGCCATAGAGGTTTGGAATGATCACGCCGTAGCCTTCGCACGCAAGGCGATTGCCGAGATTCTTGATCTGCGCGTTCAACCCCCACCATTCATGCAACAACACGATGCCGGGGAAGGGGCCCTTCTCCTGTGGCCAGAATTGCAAGCAATCGACCTGCGTTTCCTTCGGTATGCGCGTCTTCATGTAAGGATCGACCGCGATGTCGGTCGGCGACGGCATGGCGCCGCCGCTGGGAAAACGTGCGGTGCCGGTTCCGATTTGCTGGAGGGTAAACGGTGCGGTTCGCTCAGACATACGAGGCCTGCTCTGGTCCAAGTGGTGAATGCAACTGTGTGATTTCTGGTCTATCCTGGTGAGATAAATCGCTGAGCGGTACTATAACGATCAGTTCCCGACCTTGTCAACGTGAGGCCCTGCGCCATCCTATGACGCCGGTCGCGTAGTGCGTGAGGAGGCGGAGAGAAGAGGAGGCTGCGAGGTGATGCCGCTGTCGGCTCCTATCGGAATCGGGCTCATCGGATTAGGGCGCCATGGAATTCGGTATGCCCGCCATCTCCTGCGCGATGTCCCGGACGCGTGCCTGGTCGCAGTCTGCCGTCGGAATCCGGCCCTGGGCATCGGGTTCCCGGTCGATGTCGAGATTCCCTGTTACGGGGAGCCCCGTGAACTCATCCACGACCCGCGTGTGCAAGCCCTGGTGGTCGTGACCCCACCGCGCTTCAACCGGGAGATCTGCCTCGCGGCCGCCGAGGCTGGGAAGCCGATGCTCATCGAAAAGCCCTTGGCCCCGACAGGCCCAGCAGCCCACGACATGGTGGAAGCCGCAGCCAACGCCCAGGTTCCCTTGATGACTGCCCACACCCTCCGATTCGATCCCGCGACAATCGCGCTGAAGGCTCAACTGGCCGACCTGGGACAGAAGCACTATCTGACCCTGACGACCCGCCTTGAAGACCGACCTCAAAGCATTCCACATGCCGGAGAGGATGGCAGCCGCGGTGTGTTACTGGAAGTGGGGATTCACTTGCTGGATATGGTGCGCTTCCTGACCGAAGAAGACGTCGTCTCGATCAGTGCAAGAATGGATCGGCCTGCCGCCGCCGCGCCGGAAACCCGCGCCGTCGTTCAGCTCTGGACCTCAAGCGGAATGCCCTGCCTGATCGATGTCGCGCGCGTGGCCGTCGGACGAGTAAGCCGCGCCGAGTGGATCGCCGGCGGCGGGCAGCTCTACGTTGATTGGAGTCGACACACAGTGGCTCGAGTGGTCGGAACGGAGGGTGAAAGCCACACAACGGTTTCCTCGCAGCCCACGATCGTGGCCACGCTCCGTGCCTTTCTCGATATGTTGCGCAGCGGACGCCCCGCTCCTATCACGGGCGTTGACGGCTTGAAAGCCGTTCTGATCGCCGACGCCTGTTATCGGTCGGCAGAACAGGACGGGCTGCGGGTCGATGTCAGGTGCGACGGCTAAGAATCCGCGACGATATGCGTGTCGGTCTCTTCGACCCCTTCGATCGCATGAATCTTCGTGATCACCACTTCGGACAGTGCCCGCTCATCCTGCACACTGATGAAGACGAAAATATCCGGCTGCCCGAAACAGGAATGAGCCTGCTCGACACCCGATAATTTCTTCAAGGACGTCAGCACGTCTTTCGTCTTGCCTGCCTTCACCTTGATGAGGATGTACGCCTTCGTCGCCATCGCACAGCTCCTTTCATTGACCGGTGAACGATCACTCCACCCCCCATGAACTCATCCTAGCGCGACCCACTGCGGCTTCCCGGCATCTCACGCCGTTTCGCTGCATAGACCTGGTGCAAGTTCTTGCCACGGGAAATCAGCGCCTGCTGTGCGTCAGAAAAGGTACGGATTAGTAAGTCTAAATCGCGGAGGTCCAGATTGAATTCCCGTAACCCGATCTGAAATTGCTGCCGGTCCCAACTCTCCCGCTGCGTCCCAAACTTGACCACTGCCTCGAGCGTCTCCGACGTCCATCCATCTGCCTGAAATGTCGCAGCTACTTCCGTCGCCCGCTCACGCAGTGTTCGTTCCAACGCATGAGAGAAGTACCGGCGCACTTCCGGGTGGGCACTGTTCATGAAGGCCGACTGAAATTGAATTAAGGCCTTGATCAGGTGATTGGCTTCGGCCGTCCCTTCGGGAGGTAACACGCCTGCCTCATGGAATGTGGCCAGCAAGGCCATGACGGTTCCCACTTGCGTGGGTGTGGCGCGACCGCGAGGTGGGGCTTGTTCATTGCTCGAACCGGTTTCTGCCCTTACGGGAGAGAAGGCGAGTGGTCCCGCAAAACATATCACAAGGATGTACCCTGGGATGCGACTCCGGAGGCGCATGGCGCGATTATACAGAGACCGCGCGAGGCATTCCAGTTGGCAGGACGGCGGCAAGGAGCCCCCCGGTCGATGGCGAACGGTCCGCCGACAGTCCCTATGAGTCTTCGTGTTGAAAAGCCTCAGGGCGGTTGCCTATAATCGCGCGGCGTACGAACCGCGGAAGAGTGCTCTCACGCAGATGAGGATGGTCGTGGAGAACATTTGTTAGCCAAAGTGACCAGTGCGGCGGTGGTCGGTCTTGAGGCTCATTTGATCGATGTCGAGGTCGACATAGGGGGTGGGCTTCCGCAGTTTTCGGTGGTGGGGCTTCCGGATGCCACCGTTCGGGAGAGCCGCGATCGTGTACGAGCGGCGTTGAAGAACACAGGCTTTCATTTCCCCATCAAGAAAATCACGGTGAACCTTGCGCCAGCCGGGCTGAAGAAAGAAGGATCGGGGCTGGACCTGGCCATCGCGATGGGCATCCTGGTCGCGGAAGACGTGTTGCCGGCCGAGTCGGTTGAGCGGAGGGTGTTGGTCGGGGAACTGTCGCTGGATGGACGGATCAAGCCCATCGCAGGCGCGCTATCCATCGGCATGGCATGCCGGAACACCCACAGCCTGCTCCTTCCCGCCGCAAACGCACCGGAAGCTGCGATGGTCGATGGCGTGTCGGCTTTTCCCTTGCACACGTTGCCTGAAGCCGTCGAATTCCTGCGTGGCAATCGATCCGTCACGGCTGCCGTCGCGGATCAGAACGCGCTCCTGACCACACGCCCCATCGAGGACGAAGACTTTGCCGATGTCAAAGGCCAGGAGCAGGCCAAACGGGCGCTGGAAGTGGCTGCAGCAGGAGGCCACAACCTACTGATGGTCGGCCCCCCCGGTTCCGGCAAGACGATGCTGGCGCGCCGTATCCCGACCATTCTGCCCCTGCTCCGGCAGGACGAGGCGCTCGATACGACGCGCATTCACAGCGTCTCCGGTCTCTTGAGCGAGAGCGCTCCGCTCGTCACCGTCCGCCCCTTCCGTGCGCCGCATCACAGCATTTCGGACGCGGGTCTGATCGGCGGAGGCACCGTGCCCAAGCCCGGCGAAGTTTCGCTCGCACACAACGGCGTGCTCTTCTTGGATGAAATTTTGGAGTTCAAACGGCCGGTCCTGGACGGGTTACGCCAGCCGCTCGAAGACGGGACGGTAGTGTTGACTCGAGTCAGCGGGTCCTTGCGGTATCCAGCTCGATTCATGTTCGTGGCCGCGATGAATCCCTGTCCCTGCGGATACTATGGGAGCCGTTCTCGGGAATGCGTCTGCACGCCGCATCAGGTTCGACGGTACCGGAGCCGACTCTCCGGTCCCTTGTTGGATCGGCTGGATATTCACGTCGAGGTGCCTCCCGTCCATGTGCGTGAGTTGCGGGACGAAGGACCGCTGCCTGAAAGTTCTGCCGCGATCCGCGCTCGCATCATGGCCGCACGCGCCAGGCAGACGGCTCGTTACACAGAGGAGGGGATCTACACCAACGCACAACTCAAGCCGCGGCACCTCAAGCGGTATTGTCGGCTCGATGGCGCGAGTCGCGATTTGCTCGAGCAGGCGATGACGCGCGTGGGGCTGTCGGCACGCGCTCACGGGCGCATCCTCCGCGTTGCAAGAACGATCGCCGACTTGGCACACGAGGACGCCGTCCAATCGCACCATATTGCCGAAGCTATCCAATATCGAAGTTACGATCGACGGATCGAATCGTGAGGGCCTCGTATGTCGTCCGTGATCAAGGTGTTCGCCTGGTGGTTTCTGATTGGGTCCACGATGGCCTTGGCCGTCATCATGCTCCAGGGCGGTATTCGCGAGGTGATGCAAGCGCAGGGTTCGCTCTGGGAGGTGAAACTCGTTGAGTTGCTCACGGCGATTATCGGCGGCGGGCTGCTCGGCGGGTGCATCGCCCTGATTTTGGATCGGATCAAGAAACCATAAGGAATTGAACCATTGAATCATCGGGTGATTGTTCCATTGAAATCCAGCAATGACTCAATGGTTCAATGAGTCAATGGCTCAATCGCAAGCCTGGGGGGGATGATGGACATCGAGATCGGTTCGAATCTCTACAGCAATACGGACGGCACCGTGGAGATCGAAGGCCTTCCGCAACTGCAGCTTACCATCAAGAAGCCGACCGGCCCTCTCCTGGTGAACTTTGCCCTCTTCGACGAAACGGGCCGTCTCCAGGCCAAGCTCGTGGACAGCAGCCTGGCTTTCAACGAACGGCGTGCCTATGAGCTGTCGAAGTCGACGAGCGGCCTCCTCCTCAAACACATCGCATCGGGGAAAGTCGTTCTTCAATTGGACTTCAAGCCACCGGCCCGCGTGATCTTCAATCTGGGCGAATTCCATACCATCAAGGGCCATCTCTTTCAGGTGTTCCCGACCGAATGGAAAGTCGACAAGCATCGCCAGAGCGGTGGACAGACCGATGCACAGGGGGGGGCTGTGGTCATCGGGTAGTGTTGGGTACGGCGGGGCTGCGTCGAGGGGATCGAGCCCCCCAGCACTTCGCCGGTTAGCCTTCGCGAGCTTCGACGGTCGGAATAATCACGACCTGGCCGTCCTTCACGTCCACTGTGGCCGTGTCCCCATCCCGGAGTTCTCCCTTCACCAACTGCCTTGCCAGAGGGGTTTCAATCTTCTGCTGTATCAATCGCTTCAACGGACGAGCCCCGTAGGCCGGATCGTACCCGCGGGTTCCAAGTTGGGCGAGTGCCGTCGGTGCCACCGATAACGTGATGCGCCGCTCTGCAAGCCGCTTGCGCAGGCGATCGAGCTGGATGTCGACGATCTTCACCACGTGATCGCTCCCGAGCGAATGGAAGACCACGATTTCATCCACCCGATTCAGGAACTCCGGCCGGAAATGACTGTGGAGTTCCCCGAGGACCATCGACCGCATCTGCTCGTAGGAATATCTCGACTGTTGGCTTTCCAAGATGTGCTGGCTCCCGATGTTGGACGTCATGATCAGGACTGTATTCTTGAAGTCGACCGTCCGTCCCTGGGAGTCCGTGAGACGCCCATCATCCAGCACTTGCAGGAAGATGTTGAACACGTCGTAGTGCGCCTTCTCGATCTCATCGAATAACATCACCGAAAAGGGATGGCGGCGGACGGCCTCGGTCAGCTGCCCTCCCTCTTCATACCCGACGTACCCAGGAGGCGCACCGATCAGGCGAGCGACCGTGTGTTTCTCCATGTACTCCGACATGTCGATGCGGATAAGATTCGCTTCGTCGTCGAAGAGCGTCGCAGCCAAGGCCCTGGCGAGTTCGGTCTTGCCGACGCCCGTAGGACCTAAAAAGAGAAACGATCCGATAGGACGGTTGGGGTCCTTGATGCCGGATCGCGCCCGCACGACCGCATCCGCCACTGCGCGGACGGCCTCGTCCTGCCCAACCACCCGCTGATGGAGCAAGTCTTCGAGCTTGAGCAGCTTCTCCATCTCGCCCTCGACCAGCCGGCTGACAGGAATGCCGGTCCAGCGGCTGACGACCGAGGCGATGTCATCTTCATCAACTTCTTCCTTCAAGAGCCGACTCTCACCTTGCTTCTTCACGAGATGCTGCTGCTCAGCGGCGAACTCACGATCCAAACGCGGACGCTCTCCGTAGCGGAGTTCGGCCACCCGATTCAAATCGTAGGCCCGCTCCGCCTTTTCGATCGCGAGCTTCACCTCTTCCATCTGTTGACGGATAGTGCGGAGCCGCGCGACCGAAGCTTTCTCGGCCTCCCAGCGTGTCTTCAACGCGTAAAGGTCGCGAGTTTTCTCGTTGAGCTCCTGTTCGAGCGTGCCCAGTCTGGCCTTGCTGGCGGGATCCTGCTCTTTCTTCAAGGCCTCCCGCTCGATCTCCAGTTGCATGACCTTGCGAGACACCTCGTCCAATTCAGCGGGCAGGCTGTCGATCTCGGTGCGGAGGCGGGCGGCCGCTTCGTCGACCAAGTCGATGGCTTTATCCGGCAGGAAACGATCGGTGATGTACCGATGAGAGAGTTTGGCCGCAGCCACCAGCGCCGCGTCTTTGATCCTGACGCCATGATGGACCTCGTACCGTTCCTTCAGGCCACGCAGGATCGAGATCGTGTTCTCCACGCTCGGTTGATCGACGAGTATGGTCTGGAACCGCCGTTCCAGCGCGGCATCCTTCTCAACGTGTTTCCGGTACTCATCGAGCGTGGTTGCGCCGATCAAGTGCAGTTCCCCTCGCGCCAGCATCGGCTTGAGCAAATTCGCGGCATCCATCGCTCCTTCCGCCGCGCCGGCTCCAACGACCGTGTGCAGCTCGTCGATGAATAACAACACCTGCCCCTGCGAGGCTTGGATTTCCTTGAGCACGGCCTTGAGGCGCTCCTCGAACTCGCCACGGAATTTGGCCCCGGCCACCAGCGATCCCATATCCAGAACGATCAAGCGCTTTTGCTTGAGCCCTTCAGGGACATCGCCCTTCACAATCCGTTGGGCCAGTCCTTCCACGATCGCAGTCTTGCCGACACCCGGTTCGCCGATCAGGACCGGATTGTTCTTCGTTCGGCGGGACAAGATTTGGATGGCTCGGCGAATCTCGTCGTCTCGGCCGATGACGGGATCGAGTTTGCCCTGACTCGCCAACCGGGTCAGGTCGCGCCCATATTTCTCGAGTGCTTGATACGTCCCCTCGGGATCCTGCGTGGTGACTCGCTGACTTCCTCGTACCTGCTGAAGCGCCGCTAAGAGTCGATCACGCGTCAAACCCAGCCGTTTGAAGAGCGCGCCTTCCTCTGCCATCGCCAACAAGAGATGTTCCACGCTAAGAAACTCATCTTTCAGCGCCTTCATCTCTTGTTCGGCTTTGGTCAGCAGCTGCGCGAGGCGGGGAGTCAGATGAATCTGACCAGGTCCGGCACCGGGGCCCTGGACTTGTGGAATCTTCGCCAGCGCGTGCTCCACAGCTTGCTGAACCGCAGGCACCGACACGCCGGCCTGTTCCAGCAAGGCCCCTGTGAGGCCTCCCTCCTGTTCCAGCAGCGCGACCAGCACATGCTCGGCGTCGATCCCCTGGTGGCCTCTGCGCATCGCATGGGCGGATGCGGCCTGGACGGCGTCCTGAAGCTTCACGGTCATGCGGTTCATATCCATCGCAGGTCTCCCGGCATTATGACAATGTAGAGTCGTCTTCGTTTCACACTGTGTTAATCATATTCTGTGGCAAGTCAAGACGATCGACAGCCTCTCCTCCTGCTCCTGTGGACGAGGCGCTTCTTTCCCGGCTTGACCGCGCGAGACTCTCCAGATTATTGTGCCCGCAGACAAGTCTTGCGCCGACACAGATGGAACGAGCCATGGCGACCCTGTTCTCCCACATCTTTCGCCTCTATCGAGAAGCAGCCCGATCGACCGGGCGTTCCTTCACCCGTGGCTGGATCGCGATCGTTGCGGTGATCATCTTCAGCGGTCTGATGGTCCTGGCGACCATGGTCTCATCGCCGCTCGGCATCGCGGGAGGATTGTTGCTCGGAGCGATCAATGCGCTCCTGATCGGTGCGACGCTGAGTCTCATCGAACAATCCGTGAAAGGGATGCGTTCGTTGGGTATCCAGGACGTGCTGGGGAGCTTCGGCCGGTACTTTTGGGATGTCATCGGAGTCGGTTTTGTCCTGTGGGTTCCCTTGCTGCTGTTAGACGCCGGCATGAATGCCAACCCCTATGGTGGGTTCATCGCGACAGCGGCGCTCTTGCTCGCGTTTATCTTGCTGAACCCAGCCCCGGAGGTGATCTACCAGACTCGACACGATTCTCCGCTCGATGTCATGAAAGCGAGCTATGAGTTCGTGTTGGAAAACTGGATCGAATGGTTCCTGCCGTTTGCCCTGATCCTTGCGCCGCTCGGGCTGTCATTTTTCTTCAGCCTGTCCGGTCGGCTGGGGCGTGGAGCCGGCCTGGATTTCTTCCAAGTGGTGATCGTCCCTTTTACCCTTCTGACTGCGTGGCTGTCCTACCTAGGCCTGCCCGAAGACGTGAGCGCGGTGCTGGTTCTCGTCATGACCCCTCCACTGGCCGTAGCGATACTCTTCTTCCGCGGCCATCTCTTTGCAGCCCTCTCTGGGTCCACTCGGCGGCAACGCCGGTTTCAGGACCGGTTGGAGCGGCCAGAGTTCTAACGCACAGGCACACACTATTTTCTCGGAAGTTCTTGAGTGAACAGGAAAAATGTTGTATGGGTTTACCTACACCTCGAAAAGACTTCGACCATCTGGATCTCTAAGGGGGAGTGCGAACGGTGCGCCTATCCATTTTTTGGAGACTAGTCCTCACTTCTCTCATCATCATTACCGTCATGGCCGGGGTCAACCTATATGCGCTCTTTCAACTTCGGCAACTTACGGCCTTGAGCACAGAAATGGTCTCCTATCATTATCCTGCGATCGAAACCGCGAAGCATCTGTTGAGTGCATTGTACGGGCAGCTGCAAAGCGAGAAAAAATACATGGCCGTCCACGACGCCACGTTTCTGCGAAATTTCGAGGAAGAAGTCGAAGAATTCCAGCGGACGTTGCAGCAGCTGCACCAACAGGAGACATCTCCTCAAGGGCAGAAACTCCTCCGGGAAACCGATCGCCTGCAGCTGGAGCGCGTGGCACTCTTCCGGCAGATGCTTCAGCTAGGGGGCGAGAACCCGCAGCATCTCTCCGCCGGCTACGAAGGCCGGCGGGACGCGCTCACCGATCGCATGACGTCGGCGTTGCAGAGCTATATCACGGTGCATGAAGCGCGCGTGAGCGTGGGAGTGAGCGAATCTCGCACCAGCGCCGCCCGGGCCCAGGCGGTGACGGAACAGCTCGTGCTGGTCGCCTTGCTGTTCGGGTTGGGATTAGCGGGGGTCGCGAGTTATAACATCTTGCAGCCACTTCGACGCCTACAGAGCCATATCAAGCAAATCGGGCAGGGCAACTTCGGAACACCTCTGCAAATCGCTGCGCCTACCGAATTGCGCGATCTGGTCGCCACCGTCAATTGGATGGGCCAGAAACTGCAGGAGTTGGACGACATGAAGTCCGAGTTTCTGGCGCACGTTTCCCACGAGTTGCGTACGCCGATGGCGTCGTTGCAGGAGGGGACGAACCTCCTGCTGGATGAAATTCCAGGACCATTGACCCAGGATCAACGCACGACCTTACGCATCATGTCCGACAGCAGCCGGCGACTGATGTATCTGATCAACACCATTTTGGACCTCTCCAAGATGGAAGCCGGAATGATGGAGTACCGGATCATCCCGATGGACCTTCATCGGGTGGTTGACGTGTCCGTCAGCAAGATCCGCCTTCTGGCGGACGCGAAACACGTGCAGTTGCTCGTCGAAGCACAAGGGGACCGCCTGTGGGTCAAAGCCGATGCCGCCAGAATCGAACAAGTGCTCGACAATCTGCTCTCCAACGCGTTGAAATTTAGTCCCGAGGGAGCGATTGTCAAACTACAGATGAAACCCGATGGAGGATCCGGCGTGCTGGTTGTGTCCGTCATAGACGCGGGGGCCGGTATCGCGGCAGCGGATCTTCCGCATATCTTCGAACGATTCTATCAAGGCCGGACAAAGGGAAAACATACGTCGGCCGGGAGCGGACTCGGCCTGGCTCTGGCCAAGAAAGTGGTCGAAGCTCATGGCGGCCGGATCTGGATCGAGAGCGAGGTCGGCAAAGGAACGACGGTGCACTTCACTCTTCGCTCGACCAAGCTGGGGGGGAATACATGACTCGCCCCAATCATATCCTCAACGGTCTGTGCCTACTCTTCGTCGGTCTCGTGTGGGGTTGTGCCGAGTTTGCTCCTGTCCCGCCACCGTCCTCACCATTCTTCACCGTGGAGGCCGGCGACGCGAAAACGTTGCAGAACCTTGGGCGCAGGCAGGAAGCTTTATTGGATAAGTGCGGAGAGACCAATTCCTGCGATCATGCGTATTTCACTCGCGCGTTGGCTGCCTTGTTCGAAAATCGTGAGATTGCGGCGAAATATTTTTCCAAAGTCATCGCGGTCTCGCCCAAGAGTCATCTCGCTGCTTCCAGCAAAGAGTGGCTCCGGCTTCTACAGACGACTTCATCAACCGCTGAACTTTCGTGGGTCCAGACTGTCCTGACTGCTCCCACGATCTCGTCGAACCATGCTGCGTTGACCCAGGCAACGGAGCGTCTGGTCCGAGATTTGCTCGATCGGGAAGTCGTGATCCAACAGTTGCGCGCCATGAAGGGGTCCGATAGTCAGACGGTTGAAGGCCTGCAACGCGAGCTACTGGATCGTGACAAGAAGCTTGACGCGCAGATCAACAAACGTGAGGCGCCTCGCCCCGCAGCGGATCCGAACACGGTGCAGGCGTTGCAAAAACAATTGAGCGACCGGAATAAGCGCATCGAGGAGCTGACCGGCCAACTTGAGGCGCTGAAACGGATCGACCAGGAAATGCGGGAGAAAATTCGCCCGATCAAGCCCCCTGTAACCACGTTTCCTTCACCAAGCCCGGAAATTAAACCATAGGTGCATGATGGATCATGAACGGATTCTGGTGGTGGACGATGACGAAGGTCTCCTCCACCTGCTGAAGATGCGGCTTTCCGCAATGGGTTTTCAGGTCACCCCATGTACGAGCGGGCAGGACGCGCTCGCCGTCGCACGGCGCGACATCTTCGACCTCGCCGTGACCGACCTGCGATTGAGGGGCGAGGACGGATTAGATGTGACCGAGGAGCTGCTGCGTATTCATCCAGGATTGCCGGTGATCATCCTGACCGCCCACGGCAGCATTCCGAATGCCGTTGAAGCGATGCAACGGGGGGCATTCGGGTATCTGACGAAGCCATTCGACGACAAAGAACTGAAGGCGACCCTTGAAAAGGCGTTATCCCAGCAACGGATGAGTCGGGAGATTCAGCGACTCAAATCCTTGGTCAAGGAACTGTATGGAGTCGAGAACGTCATGGCGAGAAGTCCCGCCATGCAGCAGCTGTTCCAGCAGGTGGCACAGGTCGCCGACTCCGACGCGACGATTCTCTTGTGCGGAGAAACAGGAACCGGAAAGGAAGTGCTCGCACGGGTCATCCATACGAATAGCCGTCGGGCCAAAGGTCCCTTTGTCGCGCTGAATTGCGCCGCGATTCCGGAGACCCTGTTCGAGAGCGAGTTGTTCGGCCATGTACGGGGGGCATTCACGAGCGCTCATGGGCCGAAACGGGGACTGTTTCAAAGCGCCAACGGCGGGACGCTGTTCTTGGACGAAATTGGCGACATGCCGCTCAGCATGCAAGTCAAACTCCTACGCGCCGTACAAGAGCGTGAGATTCGCGAGGTCGGCGCAGACCACTCAGTCAAGGTGGACGTCAGAATCGTTGCTGCGACCAACAAAGATCTGGGCGAAGCGGTCAAAGCGGGAAATTTTCGCAACGATCTGTATTACCGGATCTCCGTCGTGCCGTTGTCGATCCCTCCGCTCCGCGAGCGGCGCGACGATATTCCGTTGCTGGCCCAGCATTTTCTGAAACTGAGTGCCAAGCGGGTCAACAAGGACATCCGTGGGTTCACTCCGGCGGCGATGCAGCGTCTCATGGTCTACACCTGGCCCGGCAACGTGCGGGAACTGGAAAATGCCATCGAGAAAGCTGTGGTGATGACGCGTCAGGACATGATCACGCCGGACCTGCTTCCGACCTCAGGTATCGTGCCGGAGGTCCCGCTCAAGCCGCTGACCGAAGCTAAGGAGGAGTTCGAGAAGACGTACCTGAAAAATCTGCTGCAAATGACCGGCGGTAATATTTCTCGATCGGCGCAATTTGCCGGCCGCTATCGGGCCGACTTCTACAAGATGCTGAGAAAGTACGGTCTCCATCCTTCTTCCACAAAAGGCAAGTCGGAAGTCGAGCTTGGCGAGTGTGAAGAGGAAGAGGACCTGAAGGAAGTCTAACTCCCCCTCGCATAACCTGCTTTCTTTCTCCTGCCATCGGCAAGCGTGTCGAGAGACGCCTCGTCAATGCCACGATTTGCTGCGATTCGTTGACACCTCGTTACCGTCTGTTAGTCTGGGTTGATAGCATGGCGTGTGCCATGAGCGATGGGCACGCACGACCAACGCTGCGATAGAATCTATGCCTCCACCACACCCGAGGTCCTTCCCACCTCGCCGGCACTCATGACGGATCGAATGAGCCTGGGGCAGCGTGCGGGTGCATTGCGATCCATTCTTGCCGCCGCATTTGTCGTCTTGATACTTCCTTCTGCCTACGCTCAGACTCCGCCAAGCACAGAAACCTATGACCTGAGCATCTCAAAAGGCCTCATCGAGTTCGGCAAGGGCCACTACGAGGAGGCAGTCCAGCAATTTGAGCGCGCGCTAGAGGCTCAGCCTGACGACGTCGACGCACGTGATTACTTAGGCCAAGCCTTGCTGCGTCTCAAGAAGCACGAGGAGGCGTTGAAGATATTTCGTCAACTGGTTGAGGCGGATCCCTCGTCCGGAAAGGCGTTATTGGGATTAGGCATCGCTCAGACCAGTCTTGGCCGATACGAGGAGGCTCTCAACAGCTTGAAAGCGGCAGAAAGTGTCCTCCCCGACAACCCACTCGTCTATTACTACCAAGGCCTCGTGTACCACCAGCTCAAGGCCTTTAACCAAACCCCCGCGTTGTTCTCCCGC
This sequence comes from uncultured Nitrospiraceae bacterium, assembly GCA_964555285.1. GTDB lineage: Bacteria > Nitrospirota > Nitrospiria > Nitrospirales > Nitrospiraceae > JBBIQV01. The sequence continues at coordinate 108,371 of CAZKRM010000001.1, read as the reverse complement.
GCGATGGCGCTCAGCCCGGACCTCACCCCGTCTGCACGATATTACACGGGTGTAGCCCACTATCAGCTGGGCCTGCTCGAAGAGGCACAGAAAGAGTTCCAGGAAGCAATCGCCTCTGGAGAGCCTGAGTCCGAACTGGCCAGATCCGCTCGGGAATTCCTGGAATACAAGGGCGTGCCCCCGAAAGAACCACGGAAGTGGGACCTGAGTCTCAGCATGAGCGGACAATACGACACCAATGTGGTCCTGCTTCCGATCGGCACACAGCCATCCCCGGAAATCGGCATATCGAGAAAAGATGATTTCCGGACGACGTTCTATGCTCGTGGCGAGTACCGACCTCTTCAGACCAAGGACTGGACGGCAGGGGCGACCTATGGCTTCTATCAAAGTTTTCAGCAGAACCTGAGTGTGTTCAACGTGGAGGACCATTCCCCATCCCTCTTTGTCATGCGCCAGATCGGAGCCGTCCAAGCCCGTTTTCAGTATGTCTTCGACTATGTGAAAGTGGGACAATCTCCTTATCTGATTGCCCATGCGGTGCAGCCGATCGTGACGATCGCAGAGGGGGGAGATAAGCTTACCCAGTTTCAGTTTCGATACCAGAACAAAGACTTTCAGCATGGCCGCTTTGCCGGGAACTCCGCCCGCGACGGGAAGAACTGGCTGGCAGGAGTGACCCAGTATGTCTTTTTTGCGGAGGGGACCGGGCACTATCGCGTCGGCTACACCTATGACACGGATAGAACCGGAGGAGGATCTCCTTCGATGGCCACGCCCGGTGACCAGACTAACGCGGACTGGGCGTACAAGGCCCATCGTATCTCGGCAGCCGTGGCGTTGCCTCCGATGTTCACAATTAGGCCGAGCGTGGCTATCGATTACTATCGGCAAGAGTACGACAATCCCAACTCCTTTTCGACAACAGGAACCACACGCCGCAGAGACAACATTCTATTCTTTACAGGAACTCTCGGTCGCGATCTCACCGACTCAATTTTTATCGCGTTGGAATATAACTATACTCGTGACCAATCCAATATCTCGGTTTTTGACTACGCCCGCAGCATCTATTCGCTGACCCTCAGCGGGCGCTTCTAACGCCCTCAGAGGAGTATCCGCCGGTCCTTCTTCGGGGTCTCCAAGATCCTAAAGTTCATTTCTCCTGCCTTCCGCTAGAAACACGCTGGAACAACGCCGGAGCGCTCTGAGGAGCGCCCATTATGACAAGCGTTCTGATGGACAAGTTTGTTCACACCGAAATTTGTCACAAAGAGAGACGGACTTTGCCGTCGATTTTCCCTCGTGAAACTAAAGTCTGACACCCGCTACTTAAGAGGGATATGTCCACTCTTAACCTTACATCATGCGGACTTGTGCCGGACGGCTTGAACGGCCTCCGAAAGAGCGGGCAGCAGTTCACTGGGTACGCTTTGTGCGAAGGTCACCGCATAGTCGGGGAACATTCCTTTCCTGGAGAGCAACAGAACAGAAAGAGGTGCAGGATGAAGGCGCGAAGTCTACATGTGGCGATCGTAGTCGCGGGAGCGATTTGTTTGAGCGCATCCTGGGCGCCAGCGCAAGATGGCCTGGGTAAGAGCATAGGCCTATTCACAGCTGCACAAGGTGTTGTGACCGTCACGCACCCGGGCACATATCGTGTAGAACCGGTTAACGTGCATGATGAAGTCCTGTTCAAGGACGTGATCGAGACCCAGCACGAATCCAGAACGAAGGCCTTCTTTGAGGATGACAGCATTCTCACCATTGGGGAACACAGCAAGGTCGAGATCACCGAATACATCTACAATCCTGATCAAAAAGTGAGGCGGACGGTAGTCAAGCTCCTTCAGGGGCATCTGCGCGCCCTCGTATCAAAGGTGTTCACGGGATCGGGATCAAAGTTTGAGATTCATACCCCCACGGCTGTAGCAGCAGCGCGCGGGACCTATTTTGTGGTGTGGTTCGAAAACGGCATGAGCGGGATTGCGAATATCGGGGATCATGGCCGCGTCGGCTTCACTTCGGGAGGAACGGAGATCATTGTCGACCCGGGCAGATTTTCTACCGCTCTAGCGGGAGGAGTTCCGTCACCACCGAACGTGATTGGCACCGGCCTCGCTGATAGCGGACAAAATGTGCAGAAGGCCGGGGAGAAAATAGAACAAACAGAGGAAAAGGTGACCGGGAAGATCCAACAGACAGAGGAAAAGGTATTGGGGAAGGTTCAACAAGTGGAGGAAAAGGTAACGGAAAAGACACAGCAAACAGAAGAAGAGTGGAAAAAGGCAGCGGAGAAGATCCAGCAAACAGAGGAAAAGGTGACTGAGAAGACACTACAAAAAGAGGAAGAGGCAGCGGAGAAGAGAGTCAAACGGGCGGACAAGAACCACGCGGCAGAGATCATTGAGAGGGCAGAGAAAAGGGAGGTGGAGAAGCTAGAGCATACCAAGGGAAAGATCGACAACCGAACAGCGACCATCCTCGCCAGGGCCATGAATGCGATCGAAGGAACTGTGCTAAAGGATACTCCTAAACGCGAGACAGCCAAAGATGCCATCCGCGCATTTCATCTTGCCCCACATGTAAGCCCGCTGGTCTCTGCCATCGCAAAGCCAGCACCAGGGACTAAGCAGACTCGGACCAGCAAGTCCAATAACATCGAATCCGACACAACCAAGGAAAAGCCTGCACGCGGTCGCAACGATAACGAGACGGCGATAACCCAGGCAATGACCGAGGGGTCACCGACAACTTCAGTTATTCAATCACCCGGGGCAGGTTCGGCACCGGCAGCGCCAGCTACTTCGACTGGGCCTGGACCAATGACTGGTCTAGCAACACCAAGTGTCAACGCGGCTCCGACCACTGTGATGCCTGCGGCACCGGCAGCCCCGGTTGTCCCCGTGATTCCGGCAACCCCGGTTGTGCCTGTAGTTCCGGCAGCCCCAGCCATTGCTGTGGTTCCGGTAGCTCCAGCAATCGTTGTGGCACCGGCAGCCCCGATCATTTCCGTACCAGCTCCAACGTCAGTGGCGCCGACCGTCAAAGTGGCGCCCGTAACCCCTCCGGCGGTTATTTCAGGAGCAATTGACCACATAAACCGCGAGCGTGAGCACCGCAACCGCGGTAAGAAGTAAGCGCCTCTCCTCTGTCAGATGGTCGTCCGGCACTCAGGGGCTCTGCCTCGCAGAGCCCCTCGTTTGTCCTCCCATCCCTCACCATGCGACATGATATTCTGGTGCACGGCAGAGGAATCCAGACAAAATCAATAATCATCATCTTGTTCTCGGCCCATCCTCCACGCATCGTGCATTGACCGCGTCTTTCCTTGTTCTCCTAACCGAAGCGTGCCATATCTAATTCCGAGCAATCGGAACTCTCATTTCCTCGCGCGTCGACGAAGTGACGCGACAACAAGGACCACATGGCTGGACTCTGGCGACGAAAGATAGCGATCAGCCATCGCCTTGGAATAGGCGTCCGAATCGGCATCACCATTCTCGTGGCCTGGCTATCATGGCTTGGGCCAGGACCGTTGGTCAGACTGGAAAACACTTTCCTCGATTCCCAGTTTAAGCTCCGCGGTGCGCGACCAATCGGCCAAGAAGTTGTGCTCGTCGTGATCGACGAGCGGAGCCTGCAGGAACTCGGGCGATGGCCCTGGTCGCGCGACAAGCAGGCTCAATTGGTGAGAGAGATCGGGATGGGGGGAGCGAAGGTGATCGGGCTCGATCTGATCTATGCCGAGGCGGAGGCCGCTGATTTCGTGCGAGACCTGCAGAAGATCATCGCGACAACCCGCACGACCGGCGCGCTCTCTCCGGCCTCGCAGCAGATTCTAGAGAAAATGCGCTCCATTGCCGATGCAGACCACCAGTTCGCAAACAGTTTGCACGCCGCCCACAACGTGGTGTTGGCATTCCCGCTCATCGTGCCGGAGACACGATTCGCCCAACAGGACATCCTGCCGAAGTATGCCACGCCGCAGGTGATCAAGAAGAGCGAATTTATGCTTGTGAGGCAAGCAAACAGCCGCGAAGCATTGCAACCTTACCGGGCTACCGCTGCGCTTCCTCCTCTCGCACTGTTCATCGATGAGGCCGTCGGCCTCGGGCATGTCTATACCCTTCCGGATCCGGATGGTGTGATGCGCTATGAGCATATGGCGCTTCGGTATCAGGATACGTATTACCCATCATTCGCGCTCGAGGTCGCCCGTTCTTACTTGGGTGTTCCAAGGGATCGCATGTTCTTGGTTGTTGACGAAGGGGTGCATCTCGACGACATCGTGATCCCCCTCGATCATCGAGCACGGGTACTCATCAATTACGCCGGACCGGAACGAAGTTTTCCGTATATCTCGGCCACAGACGTTGTCCATAAGCGGGTCCCTCCGGGAATCTTTCGAGGGAAAGCCGTCCTTGTCGGGGGCACGGCGCTCGGGACGTACGATCAGAAGGCCACTCCCTTATCGGCCAACTTTCCCGGTGTGGAAAAGAACGCGACGGTCGTAGAGAACATCATTCACCGTCAGTTCCTGAGTAAAAGCGTCTGGTGGTCAGGTCCTCTTGAGATCAGTGTAGTCCTGCTGTTTGGGTTGACTCTTACGTATGCCCTCCAGAAGCTACGGGCTTTGCCGGGGACCGTCGTAACCGGAACGGCTTTCCTGGGGTATCTGGCGACAGCAGAATTTCTTTTCATCTCACAGGGCACATCCATCCCGGTCATGACTCCGCTGTCGACCATCGCGCTGGTGTTCATATCGAGTACGGTCTCGAGTTTCATGGCCAAAGAAAAGCAGGCTCGGGAAATCCGGACCATGTTCTCCAGCTACGTCAGTCCGCGGATCGTCGAGGAGTTGATGAGCTCTCCCTCAAAAGCCACTCTTGGCGGCCAACGGAAGGAACTGACCATGTTGTTCGCCGATCTCACAGGCTTCACAAGTTTCAGCGAAAAACACCCGGCCGAGGTGGTTGTGGCTCAGCTCAACGAATATCTGGGCGCGATGACGGACATCGTGTTCCGCTGGAACGGCACGCTGGACAAGTTTGTCGGCGACGAAATCGTCGTCTTTTGGGGGGCTCCCCTGGACCAACCGGACCATGCAGAGCTCGCCATTAAATGCGCCCTTCATATGCGGAAGCGTCTGGGGGAACTGCAAGCGAAATGGAGAGCGGAAGGCAGAACGCCGCTCGATAACGGTATCGGCATCAATACCGGCGTGGCGGTCGTCGGCAATATCGGCGCAGAGGGCAAGAAGATGGACTACACCGTCATCGGCGACCAGGTGAACCTTGCCGCACGGTTTCAAGGTTTGACTCGACGATTCGGCTGCTCGATCGTTGTTACGGAATACACAGCCGAGCGGATCAAAGGGCTCATCGAAGTCGAAGACTTCGGCGATAATCGTGGTCGTCTAGGGCACGTGCGTCTCCAAAAATTAGGCGCGGTGAAGGTCCGTGGGCGAGAGAAACTCGTCGGGGCCTACGCGGTGGAAACGTTGAGGAAGGGAGAATCGTCGCAGGTAGAAGACGTGGCGTCGGATGTCACCACCGAAGAGGGAGACCCAGTCGCCTAGCCCATGAGCAAGCTTGAGACCCCGTCACACGAAAGGACGCGTTCATGCGGCGTAACTTCTGCCCGCGCGAGGAAACTGCTGGACGAGCTGATACACTTTCGCCTCGACGAACAACTCAAACAGATGTGCATCGATTTTGCCCTGCCCGGCCTTCTCTTCCAGAATTTCCAGCGCTTTTCCAACCGGCACGGCAGCTTTATAGGGACGATCCGACGCCGTGAGCGCGTCGTAGATATCGGTGATCGTCATCATGCGAGCCTGAACGGGGATCTCGTCGCCGGTGGTTCGCCACGGATACCCCGATCCATCGAGCTTCTCATGATGGTACGAGGCAATCATGGGCACATGTTGCAGGGACTTGGTCCACGGAATTTTGGACAGGAAGTCGAAGGTGTGCGAGACGTGGCTTTCTATTTCAAGCCTTTCATCGGGTGTGAGCGTGCCTTCCGGAATTGAAAGCGCGGTCACTTCTTCCGTCGTCAGATAGGGTGCAGAGCCCTCGAACGAGTCATAGCGCAATCGGGCAATCTCATGGAGCAGCTCAACCCCTCCTGCCGGCAAGGCATTCGGCCGGTTACAGGCCATCAGAAAAGCATACATTTGATCCATGTCCTTCATCCCGCGGGCGAGCTCGTGATCCAGCTCTTCTAGTTTCACGGTCGCGTCCGCACGGTCCCTGGATTGAAGAATCTCCACCTTGTGCCGCAGCGTCCTCACTTCGAGGGTTCGTTTGATGAAGTCGAACCGCGCTTTCAGCAGCGCGACGTCGCCCGGGTAGAGCTTCAGCTCCTTGACCAGGACTTGCTCCCTGACGCCCACCTTTCCGAAGTCATGCAGCACGGCCGCATAGCGGATTTCCTTCATTTGATCCGAATCGAACTTCACGGCGGCATACGGCCCCCAATCCACACAATCGACTACCTGGGCGAGCCGGCAGGTCAGGAGGGCCACACGATTGCTGTGACCGCTGGTTGTCGGATCGCGACTTTCGATCGCCTGCACGCTGGCGGAAATAAATCCCTCGAACAGGCGGTTGATCTCTTCATACAAGTTGGCATTGTCGATCGCGATCCCGACTTGATGGCCGAGCGCCACGAAATTCTGCAAGTCTTCTTCTCCGAAGAGACCGCCGTTCTTCCGGTTGATGGCCTGCAGCACGCCGAGGAGTTTGTCATGGGCCTTGACCGGCACACAGACCATATTGCGGGTGACAAACCCGCTGTTGCTATCTCCTTTGCGCCAGAAGCGCGGGTCGCGCTGGACATCGTTGACGATGATGGGCTCTCCGGTTTGCGCCACGTATCCCGCAATCCCTTCGCCCAGTTTGAGACGAAACTGGCGGACTTCTTCTCCCTTGTCACCTAAGGCGACCTCGAAATACAGTTCTCCCGCCGGCTCATCCAAGAGCAAGAGAGAGCCGGCGTCAGCCTCCACCAACACGGTGGCGGCATCGATGGCTCGTTTTCTGATTTCAGCTTGGTCGAGGCTGGAATTCAGCAGTGCGCTGATTTCCTGGAACTTTCTCAGTGCATGATCGTTCATCGGAGCGTTTCCAGAAGGTGAGGGGCACGGAGCATGGGTTCCACTGGGGCCGCACACACGCGAGTCCCTACCGATCGCGTGTTGAGGGAACCCCGCTGAATAGTCTCGCTCAGTCTAGCAGAAAGCCGACAAATTGCTTGCAAATGCAGCGTTTCGCGCTGCATCACGGGTCGCGCAAGCTTGGCAGCAGGGAAAGGAACGCTGGTGGTGTGTATCCGCTGGCCTTGATTACGATAAAGCGATAAAGAGGCCAGTGGTCGGGTCAAGCAGAAGCAAATACAACGTGAGGAGTTCATCCCGTCAGCAAGAACAATGATATTGCCTCCGGGTCGCGCAAGCGCGGTGTGGAGCTGGCGAGAGGAATCGAACCTCCAACCTGCGGTTTACAAAACCGCTGCTCTGCCGATTGAGCTACGCCAGCCCGAGATGATCGGCCGCGTCTGAACGCGCGAGACGCATGAGAAAACAGAGGGCAGCGAGAAACTAGCAGTGGCCTCCCGATCTGTCAAGCTACAGACAGCGGCAGAGGCGGGAGAGGCCGGCACATCGGTAGGGTAACCGGCTTTCGGCCGGCTGCCGGGGGTCTGGTTGCTTCCACAGACCCACCTGCTTGAATAAGCATCGGATACTATATTAAGCTCCGTCAGGGTGCTGACCGGCGACAAGTGGACCGATGCGTGACGGCGGTGTGCGCGAGCGGGGAGGAGGATCATGAGCCAGTCCCATGTGCTGGTGGTCGACGATGACCCTGCTGTCCGTGAAGTCTTGCTCGACACCCTCACGAACGATGGCCACCAGGTGTCCGTGGTCTCCGATGGCCCCAGCGCTATCCAGACGGTTAAGGAGACGCCGATCCAGGTGGTCGTGACCGATCTGCAACTTCCCAAGATGGATGGGTTCGAGATTCTCGACCGCGTGTCCCGCCTCGATTCGAAAATCGTCACGATCGTGATGACCGGGTACGGCACGATCGACTATGCGGTCCGGGCCATGAAGGCCGGTGCGTTCGATTTCATCACGAAACCGTTTGAGCCGGAGACGGTCGCCGTCATCGTCAACAAGGCACTGGAGGTGCAGCGCCTCCGCCAGGAAAATCATCTCTTGCGGAAAGCCGTCCGCGATCAATACCGGCTGGAACAGTTAGTCGGCACCAGCGAACCGATGAAGCGCGTCCTCGAATTCGTCGAGAAGGTCGCCGACAGCGACAGTACCGTGTTGATCCAGGGAGAGAGTGGGACCGGCAAGGAACTGATCGCGCGGATGCTGCACTTCAACAGCTTTCGCAAGGATCGCCCATTGGTTCCCGTCAACTGCGGGGCGATTCCCGAGAACCTGCTTGAATCCGAGTTGTTCGGGCACGAGAAGGGCGCCTTCACGGGCGCGGCCCACATCCGCATAGGCCGGTTCGAGATGGCGCACGGCGGCACGATCTTTCTCGATGAAATCGGCGAGCTGAGCCTCGCGTTACAAGTGAAACTGTTGCGCGTGCTGCAAGAGCGATCGTTCGAGCGGGTGGGGGGAACGCGGACGATTAATGTCGATGTCCGGATCATTGCCGCCACAAATCAAGACCTGGAGGTGGCCGTACAGGAGAAGCGTTTCCGGCAGGACCTGTATTACCGCCTGAACGTGATCCCCATCACGATTCCCCCGCTCAGGGAGCGGCGGAGCGATATCCCGCTTCTGGCGAACCATTTCCTGGCGCAATTCAATCGCTCCAAGCAAACGAGTATCGAGAGTATCGACGCCGGCGCGATGACGCACTTCATGGAGTACGCCTGGCCTGGAAATATCCGCGAGCTGGAGAACATGATCGAGCGCCTTGTCGTCCTCAAAAAAACCGGCTCCATCGGTGCCTCCGATCTCCCGGAACGCCTCCTTTATCGCGCGCCGGCGACCGAAGATGTCAAAGAACAATTCATTCGCTTCAGCGACCAGGGCGTGAATCTGACGAATGAGATCGAGCAGTTCGAGAACCGCCTCATTGTGGAAGCGCTCCGTCAGGCTAACGGGATTACCAGCAAAGCCGCCCAATTGCTCCAGTTGAACCGCACCACGTTGGTCGAGAAATTGAAGCGCAAAGGGTTTACCCCGAAGGCCCACGGCTATCCCATCCAGCAGTAACAGACCACCGGTCTTCTTCCTTCATCTCCGTCAATCGTTTGACCGGCGCATCGGCTGCGCGTCGAACGTTTGACGCTCGGCATACCGCTGCAGCCCGCGCCGTCTCATTTTCCCCCGCGTGCAGAGCATTTTCATGTATCCGGAAGGGGCATGGAACTTGCTGACCCATTTACGTGCCCATGCGAATCGCGACATTCATCAATTGGTTGCTGGCGAGCCTGCTCATGCAGGTCGTCCCGCTCCATCTTGCCGGTGCGGAGGAGATGTCCCTACCGTCGGCGGCCCCATCGCCCATGAACGCCTCACCCGTACGTCCTACACAGACACCCTTACCCTTTCAGTCCGCGTTGCCCGATGATGGGCCGCGCTATGACCCAACCCTACAGGGGCAGGATGCATTGCAGTTTCAGGAGGCGCTTGCCGCATTCAGACGCGGACAGTACGCAACAGCCCGCGCAGGCTTCGACGCGCTCGCCAAACTCTACCCGCAAAGTACACTGACCCCGACGACCGTGGCCTTCTTGGCTGAGCTGACGATGTTGGAGCAGCCGGCCGGCCGTGGACGGACAGAGGCCATTACACAGTACCGTGACCTCATCCGAGCCTACCCCAACGACACGAATAGCTCCCGCGCGCAATGGCGGATCGGCGATCTCTATGCCGAAATGAGATGGTTCCACGAAGCCAAAGTCGCCTATGAACACGCCCTCTCGCATGCCCTGTCTCGTCACGATGCCGACCGGGCCATGGTGGGATTAGGATTCACCCTCATGGCGTTGCGGAAATGGACGGAAGCGGAACAGACCTTCGAAGCGATCAGAAAACGCGCCACCGACGATCGTCTCCTCATGCGGGCGACGCTGGGCCTCGCCGGCGCCCTGTATGCCCAGCACCGCAAGCGGGACGCGCAGCCGCTGTTCGACATCCTGCATCGGCGCTGGCCGGATCTCCTCAGGACACATCCCGACGCGTTGCAGCAATACGGCGATGTCCTTTTTGAAACCAATCGGCTGCAGCAGGCCCGCGAGATCTATACCCTCCTCTACAACCTCTATCCCTCGCACCAGGACGCCGGCAGCGCACTCGTCCGACTCGGCGACAGTTGCCGGCAGCTGGGGTTGCGGAATCACGCAGTGCTGTTTTACGTCGCCGTCCAGTCGCAGTACGCAGGCTCGCCGGCCGAGGCGGTCGCTCGCATGCGGCTGGCGCAGATCGAACAGCAAGTCGCCGTCTCGGCCGGGGAGGACCTCTTGCGGATCAAGGTCGAGGGGATGATTCGCGGGGCCACCGCCTCCTACATGGAACCATCCGAACTTGTGCGCCGGTATACCGCCATCGCCACCGAACACGAGGGAGAGGTCCTCGGCAGCGAAGCGCTGTTCCATCTCGCGGAGCACCACGAGTGGCGCGGCGATTGGACCGGCGCCACGCAGGTTTATCAGGCCGTCACGCGACGGGCCGGCAAGGTCGAGCACGATCCGTGGCCTCGCGCAGCCGGACTCCGCCTGGCCGCGATTCTGAAGCCCTGGCTGGAAGCGGCGCTCAACGCCCAGGATGATGTCGGCGTCATCACGATATTCCATCGTCATGGGCAAGCCCCAGAACAATATTTCGCGGGGACAGGTCTCTTGCTGCAGGTTGCCGATACGCATCGCCGCCTGGGTTTCTCGATCGAAGCCGCCCATCTGTATCACACCCTGGTGCGCGACAGACAGGCGACGGCGTTCCACGAGCTGGCCCTGATCGGTCTTGGCCAAAGCTATCTGGACCAACAGGATCCCGTGGCGGCTCGGAAAGTCTTCGAGCGTTTCCGCCTCCAATATCCCCTGAGCCCCTACTCCACGCTCGTCTCGCGTCAGTTGACGACTGCCATGCTCCATCAGGGAGACCGGCCAGGCGCCGTCAGGCTTATGCGGCAATGGATTCAGTTGCACCAGCGCGATCCGGAACGAGGTTGGATGCACCTGACGCTGGCGAGAACATTGGCAGGAGACAGGAAATCCGAGGAAGCGGTGGCGGCATTCGAGGAGGGGGCACGTCACAAACTGTTGCAGGCCCCAAGCGACCTCCTCATGTTCGCGGATCTCCTGACCACGGCCAAGAAACACCAACGCGCCCTGGAACTCTACCAGCGCGTGCTGGCTTCCCGCCCCGAACCGGAACAGGCCGAATGGGCACGCCTGCAAATCGTCCGGAATCTTGCCTCCCAGAAACAGTTCGGGCCAGCGCGGGCCGTGCTGATGCCTGGTGCCGGGTCCGGCGATCCGCTCCTGCTTCGCGCGACCGCCGCCTTTCAAACGAGTCTCCGCGCGACCAACGAAAAGGAAGGAGAATGATGCGATGAGCGTGTACTCCGTGCCGACAACCGCCGATACCGACCTGCTGCACGTAGCGTTTCGCAGCTTCGACGACGCTGCGGCGAGTCTGCAACACTCCTATCGCGCGCTGACCTCCAGGCTGGAGCGGCTGGACCTGGAACTTGCGGACCGCAACGACGCGCTCCGCAGGAACCTGCGCGCGAATGAAGAGTTGCGCGAGCACCTGACGGCCATTCTGGAATCCCTCTCGACGGGCATTCTCGTCACGGATCAAGAAGGAATGATCACGCGGTGTAACCAAGCCGGCGAGCAATTCCTTGGGCTCGCGCACGACCGGATCGTGGGCCGGCCTCTGACCACGTGCCTCCAAGAGGCCCGTTTGGACGGCGACGAATATCCCCTCACCACACGGACCGGTGCGGTCGTGACCCTCTCGCAACGGACCGTGCGGAATGCGGAGGGCCACCCCACGGGAGGCCTCACGTTGATCCAGGACGTCACCGCCGTCCGGCAACTCGAGGATCGCTTGCAACGCCGCAATCGCTTGGCGGCCATGGGGGAAATGGTGGGGCGGATCGCGCACGAAATTCGGAATCCGCTCGGGAGTATCGAGTTGTTCGCCTCGATGCTTCGCCGTGATTTGAAGCATGAACCAGGACTGCGGAGCTATGCGGAACACATCTCCGCATCGGTCCAGTTGATGGATCGGCTCCTGTCGAATCTCCTGCTCTATACCAAGCCCGACTGTTCGCACGCGGAATGGCACGAGACGGAAACGCTGATCCTCGATGCCCTGACGCTCGCCGCCCACGCCATCGCGCGCCCACGCATCGACATCCGGCTTCAGGTCGATCCCGCCGCCTCGCGAATCTGGTGTGACGCCGGGCAACTGAAGCAAGTGCTCCTCAATTTGATCTTGAACGGCGTGCACGCCATGCCCGGCGGGGGCGCGCTGACTCTCTCGGCGGTGCCGACGGATGAACAGCCGCCCGGCGTGCCGAGTCTGCGCCTCTCGGTGGCGGACACCGGCGTGGGAATTCCCGCGCCGCTTCGCTCCAGGATATTCGATCCGTTTTTTACGACCAAGGATGACGGCACCGGGTTGGGATTGGCGATCGTGCATGCCATCGTCGAAGCCCATCGAGGCCGGATCGACGTCGAGAGCACGACCGGCCGGGGAACGACCTTCACGATGGTGTTCCCCTCGACCGGTCCGGAGCCGATCGCCGGCGGCCGGCCGCAATCCGTCCTTCGACGAGGCAGAGAGCAAGACGAGGAATTGGACCCGGCACACCGACACCTCACTGAGGAGTTGCCAGCATGACCGAGGGAGACTCCGCACCCCTGCCGTCCGATCCGGGACCGGAACGAAAACAGATCGTCATCGCCGATGACGATCCCTCCATGAGAACGGCGCTGGCCGAGACCGTTCGGCGCCTCGGCTACGACGCGCAACTGGCCATGGATGGCCAGGAGGCCCTGGAGCGAACCGTCAAGAGCAAACCCTGGCTCGTGGTGACCGATCTTAAAATGCCGCGACTCGGGGGACTCGAGCTGGTCAAAGACATCAAGCGACGATCGCCATCAACCCTCATCATTCTGATGACGGCCTACGGCACAGTGGAAACCGCCGTCGATGCCATGAAACACGGGGCCAGCGACTACCTGTTGAAACCCTTTTCCACCGACCTGCTCGAACGCATCATCGCCAACTTACGGAGCGCCACGCCTGCCGACCCGCCTCAGGCCGGCTTCACGTCCGGAGAGCAGCGCGCCATCCTCTCCCAAGATCCCGGCATGATCCGCCTGTTGAGCACCATCGAGGGCGTCGCGGCGAGTCAGGCGACGATCATGATCAGCGGCGAGAGCGGCACGGGGAAGGAGCTCCTGGCCCGGTTCGTCCATAGCCGCAGCCCGCGCGCCCATCGGCCGTTTATCGCGGTCAATTGTGCCGCCCTGCCCGACGGTCTGCTCGAAAGCGAACTGTTCGGATACGAACGCGGAGCGTTCACCGGCGCCGTGATGCGCAAGCACGGCAAGTTCGAGCTGGCCCACACCGGCACGCTGTTGTTGGACGAGATCAGCGAAATGAATCTGGGCCTGCAAGCCAAGCTGCTCCGTGTCCTGCAGGAACGGGAGGTGGACCGGGTCGGGGGACGGGACCCGGTGACCGTGAACATCCGCGTCATCGCCACGACCAACCGGTTGCTCTACCGGGAAGTCGAGGCGGGCCGATTCCGCGAAGACCTGTTCTACCGGCTCAACGTGTTTCCCATCACGGTGCCCCCGCTGCGAGAACGGCCCTCCGACATTCCGTTGTTGGCCCGACATTTTGCCAAATGCGCAGCCGCGCGAAATGGATTGGGCGTGCCGTCCATTTCGGATTCGACGCTGGCCCGACTCCAGGAACGTCCGTGGAAGGGGAACGTGCGCGAGCTGGAAAATGTCATGGAACGAGCCGTGCTCCTGGCGGCGGGAGGTACGATCGGACTGGAGCACCTCTCGGCGGATCCCACGGCTCCGATTCTCGTCTCACCGGTGGAGGTCATCGTTCAGGACGTGACCGGCAACGGCTCATTATGGGAAATGGAGCGCGAGTTGATCGTCCAGACCCTGGTGCGCACGAAGGATAACCGGACCCACGCCGCAAAAGAACTCGGCATCAGCATCCGCACGCTGCGCAATAAGCTCAGGGAGTATCGACAGACCGAAGGACACATCGCCGGCAGAGGCTGAGACATCGGCGGGTCGGCAATTCCTACCCGGCACAGGCAAAACGTGCCGGGCTCACGATCGCAAGAACGATGACGGACGACGAGACACCGTGAAGCGGAAGGTTATGACAGCAGGGCGGTCCGGCGTGTGCGCCGATCCGACAGGCCGGTGAGCGTGAAAGGAGCGGCATCATGAATATCTTCGACAAGACGATGGGGCTCATCGAGCGGACGCTCGATCTTCGCAGCATGCGGCAGCGGCTGATTGCCTCCAACATTGCCAATGAAGAAACGCCGGGTTACCGCGCCAACGACTTGCATTTCCAGGATGCCCTGTCGGCGGCTGCTCGAGGCCGCCTGCCCGTGAGCCCGGCGGTTACCCACGGACGGCACCTCGGCCTGCGAGGGGAGGGAGTCCAGACGGTCACCGGCCGTGTTGCAGAGGTTCCGGCCGGCGATCTCCCCCTCGACGCCAACTCGGTGAACATGGAGCTCGAATTGGCGAAACTGTCCGACAATGCCATGCAGTACAACGGCGCGGCCACCATCATGGCGATCCGGCTCCGCCAGTTGCTCGGCGCGATCAGGGACGCGAGGTAAAAAGAGCTGTCAGCCGTCAGCTGAGAGCTGATGGCTGAAGGCTCAAAACAAGGAGGTTTCTATGGACATGACCGACAGCATCGCTGTATCCGTCTCAGCCTTGGACGCCCAGCGGCGCAGGCTCAACGTCATCGCGAGCAACCTCGCCAACGCGCAATCGACGCGGACTGAGACCGGCGGCCCCTACCGCCGCCGCGACGTCGTCTTCCAATCGTCGCCGGTCGGAAGCCGGTTTCAGCAGGTCTTTCGCACCATCGCCACCGGGCCGACCGCCCACGCCCTCGAAGGAGTGCGCGTGTCACGGGTCATTGAAGATTCCAAGCCCGGCCAACAGATGTACGACCCACGCCACCCCGATGCCGACCCGAAGGGTTTCGTCCGGCTGCCGAATGTGAACGTGATGGAAGAAATGGTCAACATGATCGGGGCGTCCCGCTCGTATGAGGCCAATGTCCAGGCCATCAGCGCAACGCGGGCCATGTGGAACCGCGCCCTGGAGATCGGGAGGTAATCATGGACCCCGTACGGATCGGCGCCTCTGCGGTTCCGGCGATTGCAAACCAGCTCGACCCCTCCGCGATCGGGAGCACGAGCGGGGCTCACGAGGGCGGTGGATTCCTCTCCACGTTGAAGGATGCGATCGCGCAGGCCAACGACATCCAGCTACAGGCCGGCCACGCGGTCGACGAACTCATGACCGGCCGGACGCAGAACATTCACCAGACCATGGTCGCCTTGCAGCAGGCGGACATTTCCTTCCAGTTGATGATGCAGGTCCGCAATAAACTCGTGGGCGCGTACGAAGAAATGCAACGGATGCAGATGTAGTCGGGTTGCGGACTCGATGCCGTCCGTTGAGGAAAGGGAACTCCGTCCATGTTCGAGTCGCTGAGCCGGTTCACGATCAACCAACGCATGATCGTCTTCCTGGCCTTGGCCGGATCGGTCGCCGGGTTGGTCGCGGTTGCACTCTGGACCCAGCAACCGGACATGCAGGTGCTCTTTTCGAACCTGTCGACGGAGGACGCTTCGTCGATCGTCGACAAGCTGAAAGAACTGAAAGTACCGTACGAGATGGGCGGCGGCGGGACGACGGTTCTCGTCCCGAGCGCGCAGGTCCACGATCTCCGGCTTCAGTTGGCGGGGCAGGGCCTTCCTCACGGCGGCGGAGTCGGGTTCGAGATCTTCGACCGCTCGACCTTGGGCATGTCGGAATTTGTCCAAAAACTCAACTACCGCCGGGCTCTCCAAGGCGAGCTGGCGCGCACGGTGGCGCAGATGCCGGGCGTCGAGCGGGCGCGGGTGCATCTGGCGATTCCCGAGCGGCGGCTCTTCAGTACGGAACACGATCGCCCACGAGCGTCGGTGGTGGTCTCGCTCTATAACGGGCAACTGCTGAGCAAGGGACAGGTGCAGGGTATCGTTCACCTGGTGGCCAGCAGCGTCGAAGGGCTTCAGGCTCGCGATGTCACCATCGTGGATGGGCAAGGGCGTCTCCTGTCGAGTACCGCAACCGATGATGCGGCCGGGCTCACCGGCTCTCAGCTCGAGTACCAGCAGACGCTGGAGAAGGACATCGAGACGCGCATCCAGACGATGCTGGAGCGGATCGTCGGCGCCAACAAAGCCGTGGTCCGCGTGTCCAGCATCCTGGATTTCCGAAAGGTCGAAACGACGGAAGAACGATTCGATCCCAACGGTCAGGTCGTCCGCAGCGAGCAACGCGGGCAAGAAAAGTCCAACGGCGTGAACGGCGTGTCCGGCGGCGTGCCGGGTGTGCAGTCGAACGTGCCCCCTGGGACGGAACAAGAAGCCGCCCAAACGAGTTCGAGCACCAGCCAGACCAAAAACGAGACCGTGAATTACGAGATCAGCCGCACCGTGTCGCGGATCGTGGAACCGACCGGCACGATCAAGAAGCTGTCCGTCGCCGTGCTGGTGGACGGGACCTACGAGGCGGCTAAACCGGCGGAAGGCGACAAGGCGGCCGCGGCCCCATCGACGAGAAAATATGTTCCGCGGTCCGCAGAAGACATGACCCGGATCGAAGAGATCGTCAAGAAGGCGATGGGGTATTCGGCCGAACGCCAGGATCAAGTGGAGGTCGTCAGCATCCAATTCGGCTTCGGCGAAGAGAGTCAGGCCGTGGGGGTGGAAGCAGCCGCCGAGACTCCCAAGCCGTGGGCTCCCTACATCCGGTACGGCGTGGGCGGACTGCTGTTCCTGCTCCTCTTGTTCTTCGTCGTACGTCCGCTGTTAGCGATGTTGGCGATGTCCTCGCCTCCGAACCAGCCGGCCGAGACACCGTCGTTGCCGGCCTCGGTCAGTCAGATGGAAGCCGCCCTGGGAGGCAAACCTCGGGCGCAGATTGTGGACATGGCGCGCGGGAATCCTGACGCGACCGCCGTGGTCGTCAAGCAATGGCTCAAGAGCAATGCGTGAGGGGCATGCGTAATGACCAAAGAACTGACCGGAGAGCAAAAGGCGGCCATCCTGTTGCGCGCCATCGGAGAAGACGCGGCCGCCCAAGTCATGAAGTGCTTGGACCCCAAGGAGATCAAAAGACTAGGATCGTATATGAAAGACACCGCCAACATCTCGAAAGGCGAAGAGGACGACGTCATGGCGGAGTTCGAGAAGGAGAGCGTGCGGGGCGAGATCCAGTTTGAAGGCAAGGAGTTCATCAAGAAAATTCTCATCAAGGCCTTGGGAGTTGAAAAAGCGGCTCCTATCCTCGAATCCATCAACACCAAAACCTATCCGGGAATCGAAGCGTTGAAATGGATCGACGCCAAGACCGTGGTGCAGTTGCTCAAGGTCGAACACCCGCAAACGATCGCCGTGATCTTGGCTCACTTGGAATCGGACCAAGCCGGCCAAGTGCTGGCGGGGCTGTCCGACACCTTGCGCGCCGATGTGGCCATGCGCCTTGCCACGGTGGAGGAGGTTCATCCAGACGTGCTCGATGAATTGAGCGATTCACTTCAGCAAGCCCTTGCCGCCAATACAGGATCGCGCCCATCGAACGTCGGGGGGACCGAAGTGATCGCCGATATCCTGACTCGACTCGATAAAGCGATGGAGAGCGGCATCATGGCGAAGATTTCCGAGCGCAACCAGACGCTGGCGGATAACATCCGCGCCCTGATGTTCGTGTTCGACGACCTGAGCAAGCTGGACGATCGCGGCATACAGGAACTCATGAAAGAGATCAGCAAGGAAGATCTTCCCATTGCATTGCGCGGGGCCAGCCAGGACGTCAGAGACAAGTTTTTCAAAAATATGTCCAGTCGGGCCGCCGAGATGCTCAAGGAAGACATGGAAACACGGGGTCCGGTGAAGATCAGCGACGTCCAGAAGACCCAGCAGAACATCCTCAAAGTGTGCCGCAAGCTCGAAGAGGAAGGGCGCATCGTGGTGAGCGGCGGAGGCGAGGAGTTGGTGTAAATGACGACGGCCGCAGACGTCCGGGCCTCCCAGGTCGCCGATCGGCGAACGACGCCCCGCAACACAGCCTTACACTCCATCCTGGTCGTGGACGATGAAGAAGCGATTCGTGGCCTGCTGGCGGCGATCCTGGGTGGCGAGGGGTACCAGGTTGCCGTGGCCGCGAACGGACAGGAGGCTCTGCAATATCTCAAGGGACACCCGGTGGACCTGCTCATCGCCGACGTGAAGCTTCCCGACACGGACGGCATCACACTGATCCAGCGGGCGTTTGAAAGCGATGCCAAGCTTCTGGCGATCGCGATCACCGGCTACGGCAGCGTGGACCTGGCCGTCAATGCCATGAAAGCGGGCGCGTCGGATTTCCTCGCCAAGCCCTTTTCGCCCGAACTCGTGTCGCTGACCGTGAAGCGCCTGGCCGATCTTCGCCGTCTTCGCCAGGAAAACGCCGTCTTGAAACACTCGCTCGTCCGGTCGGGAAGCGTCCGCCTCCACGCGGTTGCCCTGGCCGATTTCGCCGATGGCGGGCGTGTGGAGGGGCCGGATGGGCTCACCGAGTTCGAACGAGGGCTGGCCGAAGGAGAACGGCGCATCGTCCAGCGCGAAGGTGCAGCACGCGAACGGGAGCGGGCATTGTTGACGGCGTTGGCACAGCGTCTCGAAGAGGCGTGGGCGACGCTCCACCTCTCGGTGGAAGAGGACGTGAATGCGCTGGCGTTCGCCATTGCCGCTAAAGTGTTGCGACAAGCGGTTGAAGAGAAGCGCGACCTCGTGCTGGAGCAGGTCCGAGTCGCGCTGACCCATATCCATGACAGTGGGGTCGTACAGATTCGGGTGCATCCCAGTGACGTGCCGATTCTGGAATCCGCGCGTGACTGCCTGGTGAAGAGTTGCGAACGGCCGGTCACGTTCGTCCTTGCGGGCGATCCGAACGTGTCCCCCGGCGGCTGCCTGGTCCGAACGGGCAGCCGTCTGGTGGACGCCACCTTGGAAGCACAGTTAGTGCGACTGGGCGAGGCCATTCGACAGAGGGAGCGCCGTGAAATCCATTGACGTGCTGGAAGGCCTGGACCCGCTCATCGTGCAGGGCCGGGTCGCGCAGGCGGTCGGGATCGTGATCGAGGGGTATGGGCCGTTCACCTCGGTCGGAGAAATCTGCGAAATCACCAGAGAGGACGGGCAGAGCGCCGTGTTGGCCGAAGTCGTCGGATTCCGCGGCGAGCGCGTGCTCCTCATGCCGCTCGGCGAGATGCAGGGAATCGGACCGGGCAGCCGCCTCTTGATGAAAGGACGGTCTGCGGCTGTCCCGGTCGGTCCTCAGCTCCTGGGGCGTATTCTGAACGGGTTGGGGGAACCGATGGACGACCGCGGGAGGGTGGTCGGCGATTCCCTCTATCCCCTCCATGCGTCACCTCCCAATCCGTTGCAGCGCGCCAGGATTACCCAACCGCTCGACCTCGGCGTGCGGGCCTTGAACGCGTTGCTCTCATGCGGCGTCGGACAGAAGCTCGGCATCTTCGCCTCCTCCGGTGTCGGGAAAAGCGTCCTCTTGGGGATGATCGGCCGCTATACCTCGGCCGACGTGAATGTGATCGCTCTAATCGGTGAGCGGGGCCGCGAAGTGAGGGAGTTTCTTGAACGCGACCTCACCCCGGCAGCGCTTCAACGGTCCGTCGTCGTGGTCGCGACATCGGATCAGCCGCCGCTCGTCCGCATCCGCGGGGCGCTGCTGGCCACCGCGATTGCCGAGTATTTCCGGGATTGCGGCCGGCAGGTGTTGCTCATGATGGACTCCTTGACCCGCCTGGCCTATGGACAGCGGGAGATCGGCCTGGCGATCGGCGAACCGCCGACGACCAAAGGCTATACGCCGTCCGTCTTTACACTTCTGCCCAAACTGCTCGAGCGGGTGGGCACGTGCCAAGGAGCCGGATCGATCACCGGTTTGTACACGGTCCTGGTCGATGGCGACGAGCTCTCCGATCCGATTGCAGAGACAGTCCGCTCCATCCTGGACGGCCATATCGTTCTGTCTCGAGAGCTCGCCGCCCGCAATCACTTCCCGGCCATCGACGTCTTGCAGAGCTCCAGCCGCGTCATGCGCGACATCGTCTCCCCGGCTCATTACGCAGCGGCGAGACAGGTCGTCGAGTTGACGGCGGTCTACAGACGATCGGAAGACCTGATCACGCTCGGCGCGTACAAACCGGGCGCCAACAAAGATCTGGACCGGGCCATAGCCGCCCAAAACCTGACGACGGCGTTCCTCCGCCAGGATCTCGATACCCGGGCCGATTGGACGAGTTCGATCGATGCGCTGCTGAAACTCGAACAGGCCACCCGATGAACCTCACCGTGCTCAGAACATACCGGACACAACTGGAAGACATGCTCCGGGCGGAACTGGCCCAACTCACCCAGGCGCTGCATGAAACCGAGGCGACACGATCGCAACTTGAAGCCGAAGCGGACGCGAAGGCACGCGCCTACCTACAGAAGAGCCAAGCCGGGATGACTCCAGGAGAAGCCGAGGATCACTATGCCGCCTTGGACTCTCTTGCTGCGCTGTGCGCCCGCATGCGGCAGCACGAAGTCGAGCTACGTCTCGCGTGGGAGCAGAAACAGGCCGACGTGCTCGACGCGGCGCGCGAACGCAAGAAGCTGGATATTCTTGAAAACCGGCAACAGCAGACACGCCGATTGCGGCAGGAGCGTCAGGCACAGCGGCTCTTGGATGAAGTCGCCGGCCGACGCGCCGGATCGGACCGCGAGGATGACGCATGACTCCTTCGCAGCGACGTCCACGACCGGGGTTCTCACCCCTCCCGGTTCGTGAAACACGCTCCTTTCGTCCATCGATCCTAGGAGCCCTCATCTCCGTGTCGCTCCTTGGCTCCTGGGGACTCGGGCTCTTGGTCCAGGCCTCGTCAACGTCCGGACCTGCGGCGCCGGCATCGCTCACGCCCACCTCCGCACCACCTCCCTTGCCGCCCGACGCCACCGTCAAGAGCGTGGCTGCCGGGATCGATCCCCTGGCGCCTCCGCCCAATCCGGACACGGGCGCGAAACCGGCCGGAGCCGCTGCCTCGGAATCCGGCAAGGGCGCAGTTCAGGGACCGGCGATCGACATTCCACAAGAGGTCATCGCCATGCTGGACCTCAGGAAGCGCGACCTCGATCGGCGTGAAGACGCGCTCCGCACGTCGGAAGAGCGGTTGACCCTGTTGAAAGCCGAGCTGGAGCAGATTCTGACGAAGTACGAAAAGATGGTCGAGGCCGCGGAGAAACGGCGGAAGGATGCCAAAGACAAGCAAGACAAGACCGCCACCGAACGCAACACCAAGGACGAGCAGAAAGCTGCCGACACGCGGAACCTGCACCAGGCCCAGCTCATCAAGATCTTCGAAAGCATGCCGGCTGAAGAAGCCGCCGCGAGACTCGAAAAAATGCCCGATCGCAAAGCCGTGGAAGTCCTCCGCTTGCTCAAAGGCAAAACCGCCGGCGCTATCTTGTCCGCCGTCCGAGTAGACCGCGCGGCGCGATTGACCGAGCAACTGCTCGCCGCTCCGTGATCGTTCGCACACACTGTCCCTCCGCTGGAAGTTTTTTCCTTGCCGCCCTGCAACCTTTGCCGACCCGGATCGGCCACACGTCTCGGATTCATCGAAACCCCGCGCCATTCGCAGCATCGACGCTCGCCGACGCATGGCACATCCCTTGAATATTCCCACGGCGAACCAGTCACTGTCGGTGGTTGGGAACAGGCACGGCACGATATGCAATTCTCGGCTATTCTTCCACACGTCTCGCACGGCGGATCGGAAAGCGCTCCAAGTACCGTGGGCGCATCCGATTCCTCGCTGTCTACGCCTGAGTCGAGATCCTCAGCCGGAGGGTTCCCGACCCTGCTGCACGCATGTCGAGGGAGTGGCGCCTGCGGCAACGCGACGGACATTGCAGACGACACGTCGCCGGAGAACCCTGGCGCACCGGTGGAGGGGCTCACCGACCCCGCACTGGCCCTGGCACTGGCTCTCTCCGGAAACACGCTTCCGATCTCGCAACCGACCCAGCTCGCCGATTCCGACGAAACCGTCGGATCCACGCCTGTTGCTGAAGATTCCGTATCAGCTGCCACGCTTGTTGCCCTGGCACAAGCGGCGTCTTCAGAAGGACAGGGTCCGGCTCAGAGCGTTGTCGCCGCAGGGTCGGAGAATTCTCCGGCGGCAGTGAAGCCGGTGCCTGTTCCGACCGTGTCTTCCACGGCCGGCATTCCGACGACGAGTACGACGATCCCCGATGAGCCGGCCCTGGCCGGCTTGACGAGACCGGCCGATGTGGGGACATCGACAACTGCGCAAGAGGTGTCCGCACAGTCCGACCAGCCCGGCAGTTCTCTCCCGGCCAAGGAGCAGAACGGGAGCGCTCGCACCGGACAGGCGCATACGCCCACGGATGCCCGGCTCGTTCAACAGACAGATATGCGACCGATGGAGAACGCTGCCTCGCAGCAGGTGGGGGAGACGAACGCAAACGACACAGGGGTGAAGGAGGAACCGACTCTTCATCGGATGTCGGCGAACCGTGCTGCGCAAGCCGAACTGCACGACCTAGGCCTGAACAGTCAGCAGCGCGACCAGAAGGGGGCGCCGATCGGGAACGGCACGTCCGACTCGTCATCCCACCCGACCTCATTCGTAACCCAGGCCGAGAGTCGGCGAGGGGAGACGAATGAGGACACGTCCCGGTCGTTTCAGCATGAATCATTCTCATCCCAGGCCGGTCATGCGCCGCAGACTCACGATACTTCCACTGCCGTTCTGTACAGCGGGCAAGCAGCCGCGGTGAGTCGGATCGCACCCGGCGGTTCAGCGTCACCTGCCGATCCGGCAACTCCCACGTCCGCAGACGCCACAGCGAACGTGACTCGTGCCGATCATGAGACACCGGGCGCGCCGCCCGTCCATGCGGTGCAGTTCGACCTGCCTCCGACAGACCTCGGCCGGCTCCGCGTGCGTGTCGTCCTTTCGGACCAGACCGTCCACACCTATATGACAACCGACCGGGCGGAACTTGGTCAATTACTTTCAAGCCGGCAGGATCAATTGGGCACGCAGTTGTCGGCCTCCGGTCTGGATATGGGCCAGTTCCGGGTTCAGGTCGACCATCATGGAGCGAACCACTCGGGGCAGGAGCGGCTGTCGCGCGCCTACGACGACACGCTCCAGCAGCAACGAGGCCATCGTCAGCAGGAGCGTCCGCCTGGCTCTCCGGTTCCCGATCGGGAACGAACCGGCATGCTCAGCTTGTTTGCCTAACGGTCGATTGGAGGAGTCGTCATATGGCTGTTGTGAGCGGAGTTCCATCGTCCACCTCCGTGTCGACAGAGTCCGGAGTGAAACCGAAGGAGCTGGGCCAGGACGAGTTTCTAAAACTGCTCGTCACGCAGTTGAAGAACCAAGATCCGTTGAAGCCGATGGAGAACGCTTCGTTCATTGCGGAATTGGCTCAGTTCAGCCAACTGGAGCAAAGTACCAAGCAAGTGAAGCTGCTGGAGCAAAGCATCGACTCACAGACGGGCAATCTCCGGTTCTCATTGCTGCCGCTGGTGGGTCGAGACGTCAGGATCAATGGCGGGGTCATCCAATTGGGATCCGGGCCGGCCGGATTGTCCTACACGCTCGACCGTGATGCAGCGGCAGTCCACGCGACGATTCTGACTCCGACTAATCAGCCCATTCGCACGCTTGAGCTCGGTCGTGGAACGGCCGGAAATCGGGAGGTCTTGTGGGATGGGCAAGACCAAAACGGAAACCTGGTGCCTCCCGGTGTCTACCGCTTTGCGGTTTCGGCGGTCGATACAGAGGGGAAACCCGTCACCGTCACGACGACCTCATTGGTCAAGGTCTCCGGTGTGCGGATGGATAACGGAAGTCCCGTGTTGCTGGTCGGCGATCAAGTCGTGGATCCCGACGCCATCTTGGAGTTTCGTTAACGCCCCATGCGAACGACGGTGGATTGCAATCGATCGGTGAGCCGAGCCTGTCTTAAAGGAGGGACCTCCCTATGGGCATCTTGTCATCGTTGTTTACCGGAGTGAGCGGACTGAATGCGAACGGCAATGCGTTGTCGGTTGTGGGAAATAACATCGCAAACCTCAGTACGATCGGTTTCAAGTCGAGCCGAAGCGTGTTCGCCGATTTGATCAGTTCCTCGCTCGGCGGCGGCGGCGGCGCCATTCAGACCGGGCTAGGCGTGGCGTTCAATGGCGTGCAGGGCAATTTCAGCCAAGGTTCTCTGAGCACGTCGAGTAACGCGCTGGATCTCGCGGTGGACGGGAACGGTTTCTTCGTCCTTCAAGATGCGAGCGGAGGCAGATTCTATTCCCGTGCCGGCCAGTTCCACCTGGATTCACAGAGTCGCATCGTGGATCCAAGCGGGTTTTTTCTTCAGGGCTATCAGGTAAATACCAGCGGCCTGATCACGGCCAGCATCGGCGGCATTACGCTCCCGACGACCACCGCACCGCCCAATCCAACGAGCACGGTGGACATCGGAGCGAACCTCGATTCGCAATCGGCGACCAGCGCATTCTCTCTCACGAACCCGACGGGCACCTCGCAGTATTCGACCTCCCTGACGACGTACGATTCCCTCGGTAACAGCCATCTCCTGACGACGTACTTCACCAAGACTGCGGCGAACACCTGGGCCTATAACGTCGTCGGGAGCACGAGCGAGATCACCACCGCCAACTATAATGCGGCGAACATCAACACTTCGTTGGGCCTCGTCAGGCTGGCCTCCGGAACGCTCGGCTTCGCAACGAGCGGCGCCTTGAATACGGAAAGCGTCGTCACCAGTTACGACGACGGGACCGTGGCCGGCACCGCGGGAGCGGTCGTCGGTCGAGCGCAGATCGACTTCGCCGGTGCCACGGCGAACCAATTGATCACGTTTAATTTCGGCAGCAGCGTGACGACGGACGGCGGAACCGGCCTGGATCTGACCACTCAGTTCGGCGCAGCCTCCGGGCTGGTTCAGCAGAGCCAGAACGGATTCGGCGCCGGTGCTCTGCAGACCTTTTCAGTCGAGACCGACGGCACGATCAATGGTCGGTTTTCAAACGGCCAGATCAGGCCGCTCGCTCAGTTGGCGCTCGCACGGTTTCCGGACCCTCTCGGCCTGGTGCGAACCGGAAAAAACACCTTTGCAGAGTCCGGAACATCCGGCCAACCCTTGGTCGGCGGTGCCACCACCGCGGGGCTGGGTCGGGTTCTCTCGAACACCCTGGAGTTGTCGAATGTGGACCTCGGCGAGAGCTTCATCGAAATGATCACGGCCCAGCGAGGGTTCCAGGCCAACTCCCGCGTCATCACCACCTCGGATGAAATCCTCCAAGAACTCGTCAACCTGAAGCGGTAGCACGACCATGACGGTCCGGCGTGAGGGCATGCGGTCATAGAGAACCGGTTGCCCTCACGCACAGGCACGTTCACTCCCCGCAGCCTCGCGCGTTGTCCCCCTTCCTTCAGAACACCGACGCGTCAGCCTTCTGACGTCGTCAAATGTCTGGCGCACCCGCAGCCGAGCGGCGCTGTTCAATCGAGCAACAAGCGCAGGCATACCACTATGGATCGCGGCGTTTCGGCACGTGAGAACCTCAGAGAGGCAATAGCCCAATGGCACATGCATTGCAGTTTGGTCGTGATCTCAGCCACGACTCATTCGGAGGAGGTAGGTATGGGGGACGCAGCGGAAGAGAAAGCGCCGGCGGCAGTCCCGGCTCCAGCCGGGATGCCGATGAAGATGGTCGTTATCGTCGGGGTGGTCGCGCTCGTCGTGGGACTGGGCGGCGCCTTCGCCATGATAAAGCTGCTCGGTGGAGGAAGCGGGCATGACGCCGGCGATAACCACAAAGCCGAAGCCGCTCCACCCAAACAGGGAGGCGGTCACACGGAATCGGCAGCGAAGCCGACAAGCGACGCGCATGCCCCCGGCGCGATTTTCGATCTCGATCCCTTTATCGTGAACCTCGCCGACTCCCCCGATATCCGCTACCTCAAGCTCACCGTCAAGCTGGAAGTGGACGGCGCAGACCCGGCCACGGAGCTCGGCCCCCGAGTTCCTCAAATCCGCGACACCATCCTGGTCTTGCTGACCAGTAAGGACTCGGCGGCGGTCAAGAGCCCGCAAGGGAAGTTCCAACTGCGCGATGAACTCACCCAGCGGATCAACGGCCTGCTCCCTCGCCCCGCGATTCGGACGGTCTACTTCACGGAGTTCGTGGTCCAGTAGCGGGACGCGGATCGTGTGAAGCGTACCTCGTTGAAGAGTGTCACGTTTCAAGTTTCTAGTTTCGAGTTCAACGTGAAACATGAAACTTGCAACCCGAAACCGAGAACGACGAACGACGTGTAGTGGGATGGCATGGAAAAGATCCTCTCCCAGGAAGAAGTCGACGCGTTGCTCAAAGGCGTCGTGTCCGGAGACGTGGATACGAGTCCCAAGGAAGAGGAGACCGGCGGGACCAAAAAGTACGACCTGCTCAATCAGGAGCGCATCATCCGCGGCCGGATGCCGACCCTGGAAATGATCAACGACCGGTTCATCCGCCGCCAATCTGCCTCGTGGACCGGTGCGTTGCGCGAGCAAATCGATTTCATGATCGTCGGCACGCAGGTCATCAAATTCAGCGAGTTTCTCAAGAAGGTCCCCCTCCCATCCTCGCTGAATGTCTTTCACATGGAACCGCTCCGTGGCAGCGGCCTCTTTGTGATGGATGCCTTCCTCGTGTACCTGATCGTGGATTACTTCTTCGGCGGCAAAGGGCAAACCCATGTGAAGCCGGAAGGGCGGGACTTCACGCCGATCCAGGTCCAGATGATCAAGAAACTCGTCACGCAGACCTTTGCCGATCTGGAAACGGCGTGGCACGCGCTCATGTCCGTGAAGATCCGTCACGTGCGCTCCGAGAGCAACCCGCAATTCGCCATGGTCGTGTCCGCCTCGGAGATCGTCGTCGTGGTGACCTTACAGGTGATTATCGGAGAAACCACCCGAGACCTCTTTCTCGTCTATCCCTATGCCATGCTCGAACCCATCAAGGAGAAGCTGTACTCGGGGCTGGTGTCGGATCACGTGGAACAGGATGGGAGCTGGGGCACCCGGTTTCGGGATCGATTACAGGACTGTCCGCTGGCCATCACCGTCCGGCTCGGCACGGCCACGATCAACGTGCGGGACGTGCTCAATTTCACCCCCGGCGATGTGGTGGTCCTCGATCAACGTCCGGACGATCCCATGGAGTGTTTCGTCGAAGGCTATCGCAAATTTCTAGGCACCCCCGGCGTGTTCAAAGGTAACCACGCTTGTCGGATTACCAAAGTCCTGTCCTGAAGAGAAGATCGGAGCCGGCACAAGGAGAACGCCACATGGCCAACGTCGAAGTCAGTCCCCAACCCGGCGATGTCGCCGGCTCCGGTCCCCCCGCGGCGCAACCTGCAGCGTTCCCGCCGGTGGATAAGTCGAACGCCGTCCCATCCGCCAACAACATCGAGTTTATCCTCGATATTCCGATGCAGGTCACCGTGCAAGTGGGGTCCACCCGCATGCAGATCCGCGAATTGCTGCAGTTGGGACAGGGCTCCGTGATCGAATTGGAGAAGCTCGCCGGCGAGCCGATGGAAGTCTTGGTGAACAACAAGCTGGTTGCGAAAGGGGAAGTCGTCGTGGTGAACGAGAAATTCGGGATTCGTCTCACCGATGTGGTGAGTGCCGCCCAGCGGATCCAACAACTGGCATAGAAACGGACGCGCATATGGATTTGTGGGACAGCGTGATCAGAATGGCGTCGGCCCTGGCCATCGTGCTGGCCGTGATGATGATGCTTGTCGCAGCGGCCAAACGCCTGTTCGGAACCCGACTCCTGGCATCCACCGGCGATCCCCTCGTCCAGGTATTGGGCAGCGGGTATCTCGGTCCGCGCAAGAGCATCGCGCTGGTATCGGTGGCAGGCGAGCTATTGATCCTCGGTACCACCCAGACCGATCTGATCCCGTTGGGACACATCACCGACCCCGAGCAGATCCGTCTCGTCCTGGGGCGGAGGGACGTGCAGGTGAAGGGTGAGGCCAAGGTCGAGAGCGAGGAGCTGAGTGTGGCGCGCAATACGGAACAGGATCGATGATGATCCGTACGTCACTCTTCATCGTGACCCTGGCCGTCACCTCAGCCGTCACCTCGACCTTGGCTGCGGCTGCTGAAGGCCCGTCGATCACGATCGATCTTGGACGGGGGACGGGAACCGGACAAACCGCCGTCGTGATTCAGATCCTGGCGCTCCTGACGGTCCTGTCGCTCGCGCCGGCCTTCTTCATCATGGTCACGTCTTTCACGCGAATTGTGATCGTGCTGTCGTTTCTCCGCCAGGCGCTCGGCACGCAACAAGTGCCGCCGAATCAAGTGCTGATCAGCCTGGCCCTGTTCTTGACCGTCTTCGTCATGGCCCCGGTCGGTCAGACCGTCTACACGGACGCCTTGCAGCCGCTCCTGGCCGAACAGATCAATCACGAAGACGCGTGGAAACGAGGCATCGTTCCCGTCCGCTCCTTCATGCTCAAACAGGTGCGCGAGAAGGATTTGGAGCTGTTTCTCGACCTGGCCAGGATGCCGACGAAACCGACGGGCGTCGAACAGGTGCCGACGCACGTCATCATTCCGGCGTTCATCCTGAGCGAGCTGCGCGTCGCCTTTCAGATCGGATTCCTGATCTACATCCCGTTTTTGATCGTGGATATGGTCGTCGCCAGCGTGTTGATGTCGATGGGCATGATGCTGCTGCCGCCGGTCGTCATCTCGCTGCCGTTCAAGCTGATTCTCTTCGTGCTGGCGGACGGCTGGTACTTGATCGTGGGCTCGATGGTGAAAAGCTTTCAGTGAAGCGAAGCTGTCGGCGTTGAGCGATCAGCTTTCAGCTTCAAGGTTGACTGCTGATGGCCAAGGAGAAGAGATGACACCCGATATGGTAGCGGAGATCGGACGACAAGCGCTGGAAACCACGCTGTTGGTATCGGCCCCGATGCTGGGGTTGAGCCTGGTCGTGGGCCTGCTGGTGAGCCTGTTTCAGGCGATGACGCAGATCAATGAAGCCACGTTATCGTTCGTGCCCAAAATGCTCGCCGTGTTCGTGGCGACCTTGTTGTTTTTCCCCTGGATGATGGGGGTGTTGGTGACGTTCATGACGAACTTGCTGACGAACATCCCCTATTACGTGCGGGCCTCCTAGTACTTGGTTGCGAAAGTGAGCGCATAGAAATTGTCATACCCGCGAACCCCCGCTTGTATCTAGCGGGGGGGGGTATCCAGCACAATCAATGGATTCCCGCTTAAGGACTGCGGGAATGACGTGACGTGTATTTTAGCAACCACATGACGACCACTCGAGTATTCATATGAGTCCCGGCATTCAGTTTGCGATCCCGCAGTTTCAATCGGCCCTGATCGTGATGTTTCGCGTGGCCGGCATCCTGGCTGCCTTGCCGGTGCTGGGCAGCCGGGCCATCCCGATGCAGATCAAAGTCGGCTTGGTGATCATGCTGGGGTTGGTCCTGACGCCGTTCATCCCTCCGATGGCCGTCCCGCAACACGTCTTATTGCTGGGGGCGGGGATCGCCAACGAGTTCATGATCGGACTGGTCATCGGCCTTGCCGTTCGGCTGTTCTTTGCCGCGCTCGAATTGGCGGGTGAGCTGATGGGGAATCAGGTCGGCTTCAGCGTGGCGCATTTGATCGACCCGCACACGTTTCGGCAAACGCCGCTCATCGGGAGCTTCCAGACGATCCTGGCCTCGCTGACGTTCCTGTCGCTCAACGCGCATTATCTCGTCGTGCGCGCCGTCGCGACAAGCTTCGATGTCGTTCCTCCCTTCATGGCGCATCTGTCCGCAGGGCTGGCGGACGACATCTTGCACCTGGCCCAACAGATGTTCGTGGTCGCGATGAAATTGGCCGCTCCGGTCCTGGTGACGGTGCTGATCGTCAATGTGATGATGGGGATCCTCGGGCGGACGGTCGCGCAGTTGAATGTCTTCGTGCTGAGCTTTCCCCTGACGATCGCCTGCGGGCTGTTCGTGATGGGGTTGGCGCTTCCCTATTCGATCGGCCTGTACGAATCGGAATTCATTCGGCTCGATGAGACGTTGCAGGGACTGTTACGGATGCTAGGCCATGGCTGACCTCGATCAGAACCGCACCGAACAAGCGACTGCGAAACGCAAGGAAGAGGCGCGCGCGCGCGGCCAGGTCGCGGTCAGCCGCGATGTCTCCACGGCTGCCGTTCTGCTCGGCGGATTCGGACTTCTGTATGTCCTGGCGCGTCCCGCGATGACGAAACTGAACACGCTCATCAAGGAGTGGCTCACGTCCGCGACCGACGCCGGCGTTCGGGAGCGTCTGACGATGGATCACGCGCACGAAATCGTGACCAAAGCAGGGTCGGACCTCATGTTCCTCGTCCTTCCGCTTGCGGCCGGCATCGCGGTGCTCGGCGTGGGATCCGCCGTGGCCCAGACAGGGTTCATCTGGAAAACGGAGGGGATCGGGCTCGATGTCGACCGTCTGAATCCCTTGCCCGGTCTGCAACGCATGGTCTCGCTTCGTGCTCTCGCAGAGTTGATCAAAGCCGTTCTGAAAGTCTTGTTCATCGGGGCGGCCGGCTTTTATGCCATGCGGAACGATGCGGCGGTGCTGCCGGAACTGGTGCAGTTTACGTTGGACGGCATCCTCTCGACCCTTGGATGGCTCACGCTGAAAGCGGCGTTGTCGATCTCCGCCGCGGTCGCATTCATCTCCGTACTCGACTACGGCTACCAACGTTTCGAATGGGAACGCGACTTGCGCATGTCGCACGAAGAGGTGAAACGAGAGCACCGTGAATCCGAGGGCGACCCGCAGATCCGGTCCCGTGTCCGCAGCCTGCAGCGTGAGATGGCGCGCAAGCGCATGCTGGCCGACGTGAAGAAGGCCGACGTCGTGGTGACCAACCCGGACCACCTGGCGGTGGCGTTGAAGTACGACCAATCCCGCATGGCCGCCCCCCGCGTCGTGGCGAAAGGCGCCGGGTACCTGGCGGAGCGGATCAAGGAGATCGCGCGAGCGCACGGCGTCATGGTCGTCGAGAATAAATTCGTTGCGCGGACTCTCTATAAGTTGGTGGACGTCGGACGGGAGATCCCCGCCGATCTCTATCGCGCCGTGGCCGAGATCCTGGCCTATGTCTATCGCGTACGCGGCAAAGTTCCCGTTCGGTAATCGAATGCCGGTGGCAACACCATGAGCGTCGACGCACAAACGGTCCCGCAGACCTCCCCGATCAAACACCCGGACATCCTCATGTCCGTGGGCGTCGTGGCGATCTTGATGGTGATGCTGCTGCCCTTGCCCCGGTTTCTTCTCGATCTGCTCCTGAGCTTCAACATCGCGCTGTCCATCATCATTTTGCTCGTCGGGTTGCAAGTACGGCGGCCGCTCGAGTTTTCCGTCTTCCCGTCCATTCTGTTGATCGTGACGCTGCTCCGCCTGTCGCTGAACATCGCCTCTACCCGGTTGATTCTCCTCCACGGGAACGAAGGGGTGACGGCGGCAGGGGAGGTGATCCGTGCGTTCGGGAACTTCGTGGTGGGCGGAAACTACACCGTCGGCCTCGTGGTGTTCACGATTCTCGTCATCATCAATTTCGTCGTCGTCACCAAAGGCGCCGGACGTGTGGCGGAAGTGGCGGCGCGGTTCACCTTGGACGCCATGCCCGGCAAACAGATGAGCATCGACGCCGACCTGAACGCCGGCATCATCAACGAGGCCGAAGCGCGGCGGAGGCGGCGGCAGATCGCGGAGGAGGCGGATTTCTACGGTGCAATGGACGGCGCCAGCAAGTTCGTGCGGGGGGACGCGATTGCCGCCGTCGTGATCATTCTGGTGAACATCCTCGGCGGCTTGACCATCGGTGTCCTGCAACAAGGCATGACGCTCGCCGCCGCCGCGCAGACCTATACGCTCTTGACCGTCGGCGAGGGGTTGGTTGCGCAGGTGCCCGCGCTGATCGTTTCGACCGCCGCCGGTATCGTCGTCACTCGCGCCGCGTCCGAGACGAACCTGGGATCCGAAATCACCCGGCAAATCCTCACCTCGCCCAGAGCCCTCGGAACCGCTGCCGGCATGTTGTTGGGATTGGGGTTGGTGCCGGGACTCCCACACGTCGCCTTTCTGATGCTCGGGGGGGCCGTCGCCTGGGTAGCGTACGACCTGCACCGGCGCGAGGGTTCGGCGACGGCCGCCCCGCAACCGGCGATGGCTCAGGCGAAGGCCAAGTCGGAAGAACCTGTGACGCATGTCGCTCCATTGGACCTCATGGAAGTCCAGGTCGGTTACGGGTTGATCGGTCTGGTCGAAGGCCAGCACGGCGGGGCATTGCTCGACCGCATCAAAGGACTTCGCCGGCAGTTTGCCGAAACGATGGGCTTCGTGATCCCGCCCATTCACATTCGCGACAACTTACAACTCCGCCCCAACGAGTACTCGATCATGCTCAAGGGTGTGGAGTTGACCAAATCCGAGATTCTGCCGGCACACGTGCTCGCCATCGATCCGGGGACCGCCCAACGAGGCGGCGTGCAAGGCATTGCCACAAAAGAGCCGGCATTCGGTTTGCCGGCGCTCTGGGTCCCGGAGTCCGCCCGCGAGCAAGCCCAACTGGCCGGCTAC
Organism: uncultured Nitrospiraceae bacterium; assembly: GCA_964555285.1. Classification (GTDB taxonomy): domain Bacteria; phylum Nitrospirota; class Nitrospiria; order Nitrospirales; family Nitrospiraceae; genus JBBIQV01. The sequence goes on along the minus strand of CAZKRM010000001.1, from coordinate 75,285 downwards.
ACCGTGGTCGATGCCGGCTCTGCCGTCGCCACCCATCTATCGGAAGTGATCAAGCGCTATGCCTACGAATTGCTGGGGCGACAAGAAGTCCAAGGCCTGCTCGACGAAACGGCGAAGGTCCATCCCAAGCTGGTCGAAGAACTGGTTCCCACCGTGTTGTCTCTTGGAATCGTCGTGCGCATTCTCGCCGGTCTCCTCCGTGAGGGTGTCCCGATCCGCGACCTCCGGACGATCCTGGAGGCGGTGGCCGACCATGCGCCGACCATAAAAGACCCGGAGGTCCTCACCGAAGTCGCACGGCACGCATTGGCGCGGACCATCACCCGGCAGTATCTCGGCCCGAACGGCACGTTGTCGATTATCGGCCTCGATCCGCGATTGGATCGGACACTGGCGGACCAAGCCGCTCCGACGCAGGGCGGAGCCACGAGCATGATCGACCCCACGTTGTCGCAACAAGTCGTTGCGGCTCTCAAACAAGCCGCAGAACGGGTCGCCTCGAGAGGTCATCAACCCATCGTGCTCTGCTCACCGGCCAGCCGGCGTCATCTCCGGAAATTGACGGATCGGGTCCTTCCGTCGGTACCGATCTTAGGACTGAACGAAATCGACGGAATGGCCAAGTTGCAGGCGGTGGAAACAGTCCGGCTTGAACTCGGGACCGCCTAACGGGGAGGAGCGATGCATATCAAAACCTTTCACGCCTTCACGATGCAGGAGGCGATTCACTCGATCAAAGCCGAGTTGGGATCCGACGCGGTGATTCTCTCGACGAAGGAATTCCGGAAACAGGGACCGTTCGCGCGGTGGTTCAGCCGGCCGCTGATCGAAGTGACGGCGGCCATCGACCGTAGCCCGTCTTCACCGAAGGTGCCGACCGCCGCGCCTGCGCCCAAGACGGCTCCCGCTGCACCTGACGACTCACCGGCCCCGTCCATACTCCCGCCATCGGAGTTTCACGAGACCTTGCGAGGCCTGATGCGGAACGCCGGCCCACCAGATGACACGTTCCGGACAGCCCCGGCTGCCTCACCGACGTCGACACAAGGGACACGACGCCGGCGAGCCCTCACTCCGCAGTTGACCCGTATCGCAGCGGAGTTGCGCACCCTTCATCGGCATCTTATGGAGACCTATCCGGAAGATACGATCGGCACGCCCACGTCCGTTCCTGTCCCGGTCACATCGCTGTACCGCGATCTTGTGGGGCGCGGCCTCTCTTCCCAGACCGCGGTACGTTTTGTCCGGCACCTGCACGCCGCACTGTCGGCCGCCGATTTGCTGAGCTCCACTCAACTCCGCACGGCACTCTGTGGACTCGTCACGGAACAAATGACCGTGGGCGGCCCGCTGATGACGCAGAGCGACCACAAGAAAACCGTGCTGTTCCTCGGACCCTCCGGTGTCGGCAAGACCACCACCATCGCCAAACTCGCTGCCCACTACCAGGTGGAACACCGACGCTCCATCGCGCTCATTACGCTGGACACGTATCGCATCGCGGCGGTGGAGCAACTTCGCCTGTACGCGAACACGCTGGGCATCCCGATGGAGATCGCGCTCACCAGGCGCGATGCGGTGACGTGTATCCGCCGCCACCACGACAGGGACCTGATCCTGGTGGATACGGGCGGCCGGAATCCGATGGACCCGTCATACCTCGACGAGCTCCGCCGGTTGGCGGTGCTCGACCAACCGGTCGAAACCCATCTCGTACTGGCTGCGACGACCCGCGAGCAAGACCTGCTGGCAACCGTACATCGGTTCGCCGACTTCCCTGTCGATCGGCTGCTGTTTACCAAACTCGACGAGACGTCGGGCGTCGGGAGCCTCCTCACCGTCCACCGGCAGACCGGCATTCCGCTCTCCTATTTCGGCACCGGCCAACGTGTGCCCGACGATCTCGAACCGGCCACTGCCGAGCGGTTGGCCGATGTGCTCCTCGACGGGACCTTGCACATGCCGGCCCATCCAACCGAGACCATACGCAGGGGAGTCGCCCGGGCGGCCGGAAGCGAGCCTGCCAGGACTTCAGCCTGATGCAGTCAAGCGCGTGACTTCAAGGAGGATTCAGATGAGCCATACAGTGGAGGAGTACGGAACGGCGGGACCGGTGAAACTGGCCGAATCCCCGCCTGTGCAAGTGATCAGCGTGACAAGCGGGAAGGGAGGCGTGGGGAAGACCAACGTCGTGGCCAATTTGGCCCTTGCCCTTGCGCGCGAACGAAAACGAGTCATGGTGCTGGACGCAGACCTTGGACTCGGCAACCTCGATGTCCTGTTAGGGCTCGTGCCGCAGTGGACGATCGAACACGTGTTATCCGGCGCCAAGCGGTTGGCGGACATTCTGTTGGGTGGCCCAGGAGGCATCAAGATTCTCCCTGCGAGCTCGGGCCTCCCGCAACTGACCGCTCTCACGGAAACCCAGCTGCTCCTGCTCCAGGACGAAATCGAAGCACTCACCCAGTCGTACGACATCTTGTTGATCGACACGGCGGCCGGTATTTCCTCGAACGTGACGTTTTTCGCCGGTGCGGCTCACGAGATCGTCGTGGTGGTCTCGCCGGAACCGACCTCATTGACGGATGCCTATGCCCTCATGAAGGTGCTCTCGCGGCAACACCGAGAGCGGCGTTTCCGCGTGCTGGTCAACATGGCGAAGAACGAGCGCGAAGCCTCGCACGTGTTCCGGAAACTGGACGTGGCGGCCGACCGGTTCTTGCACATTTCTCTCGACTCGATCGGCTTCATTCCGTTGGACGATTACGTGCCGTTCGCCGTCATGGAGCAACGGGCCGTGACGGATCTCTTCCCCCATGCGCCGGCCAGCCGCGAGTTCGGTCGACTGGCATCCGCGGTCGCCAAATGGGAACCGGCCAGGATTCCCAAAGGCACCGTACAGTTTTTGTGGCAACGCCTCCTGAGGTAATGCGGCACGTATCCATCATTCTCTCTTTCATACTGATGTAGGAATCATGAATAAAACCGATCACCCACAGTTTCCAGTCTGCGTGGACGAGGACAACGCATCCCGCGAACGGATCATTCGCGAATTCGCCCATGTGATCAAAGCCATGGCCCATCGATTGGCGTATCGCCTGCCGGCCTACCTCGACGCCGAGGACCTGATCTCGGTCGGAGTGATCGGGTTGATGGATGCCATGGACAAGTACGACCCCTCGCGGGAGGCCAAGTTTAAAACCTATGCCGAGTTCAGGATCCGCGGGGCCATGCTCGATGAGATTCGCTCCATGGACTGGATTCCACGATCCGTGCATGAACGGATCTCGTTGCTGCAACGGACCCAGACTGAATTGCTCAACCGGCATGGGCGCCCCCCCACAGACGACGAAGTCGCCGCTGCGCTTAAGATGTCCGTCTCCGAGCTGGATGAGTTCTTGTCGCGCGCGCGAGGAGCTGTGCTGATCAGCTTGGACGATCTGGGAATTCAAGAGCCGGATGGTCACAAGATTTTGAAGATGCTCGCCGACCACCAGCATCCGGATCCGCTGTCGATGGTCGTCAATGAGCGGGAGCGGGAGAATCTCGGCAAGGCGATCCAGCAACTCCCCGATAAGGAACGCCTGGTGCTGACGCTGTACTATTATGAAGAACTCACGATGAAGGAAATCGGCGGCATCCTCAGGGTGACGGAATCTCGCGTGTGCCAAATTCATACGAAAGCGGTCCTTCACCTAAAGGGGAAGCTCGAAGCGCAGCAATGAACCTCAACGTCCCGCCTCCCTTTTAGAGCCTGTCGCGCAAACCCCCTTTCTACTGCGGCGAACGATCCGCGGCCATCTGCGTCGTTCTCGGCCCGAAAAAATCCTCAACGTATTCCAGCGAATACGCCTCCGGTTTTTTCGGGCCTGCGGCCTTGCATCTGACCACGCCTCCTTCACCTCGCGACGAAGAGGGTTTGCGCAACAGGCTCTTTGCCGGCCGCAAAGGCCTCCCTGCCGTGACACCGGTTGGGATGCCTGCGTAGTTCGTTCGACGCCGCTGGTGTTCGTTTCTGTCTCGGGCGCCGTCCTCACTACAGTCTTCGCCTCCATCGACCGACACCCATAGTGGCTGATCTAACTCTGCTATGTTGTCGGAACTCATCACAGCCGGCATGATGCACGCGCTCGCGCAGCTTGGAACCATCCTTCCTACTCCGAAAACCGCCGCTGGGGGCGAAGGGTTCTCCGCCTTTGCGATGTCTCCCCTCGTGGGCCTCATCGGACTCCTCCTTACCAGCCTCCTCATCCTCGGAGGACTCTGGGTGCAGCGCCGGTATCGCACGCATGGACTCCGCCGGGCGCACTCCACGGAGAACTCGACTGAGCTGTCGGCCTATGATTCCGTCACCAGCTTGCCCACCGGACGATTGTTCGGAACCTTATTGAACCAAGCGCTGAGCCGCGCGGCAAGAACCGGCCGATCCGTCGCGCTGCTGGTGGTGGAGCTGGAACATTTCCGGATGGTGTCAAAGAGCGAAGGCCAAGCGAACGGCAACATGCTCGTCCGGGTCCAGGCGGCCAGGGTGAAAAGCGTGTTGCGCTCGACCGACACGGTCGCGCGGCTGACACAGGATCAATTCGCCATGATCATCGACCATCTCACCTCCCATGAGGAGATCACCGCCATCGTGGACAAATTGCTGGCTACCGTGGGGCTTCCCTTAACCTTGGATGGCCATGAGCTGTTCTTGACCTGCCGTATCGGCGTCGCGCGTTACCCGCAGGATGCGACAGAACGCGAGGATTTGATCGAACAGGCCATCCAGGCGGTGAAGACCGCGAAGGCCGAGGGGCAGACGGTGCGATTCGTATCCACCAGCGTCGCTTCGGCGTCACCTGAACCGGTGCCGAACGGTTAGACGCATGCCATCAGCCTGCCACATCCGGCCCGCGATATTTTTTCCCACTCCGGCAACCTTTTCCTAGTCCGTCGCTTCTTTTCCAAAGCGTTCGCGTCATCCCCTCCAGCGCCGCGCGCGCATGTCTTTCTCGGCTCCGTCTCAGCACGCTGTATTTACAACTCCTTGCCCGGCCGACACCGCCACGCCGCGCGCTCCACCAAGCATGGCAGACGAATGGCATGCATGTTGCTGAACTGCTCACCACAGTCGCCTCACAAACGAAGACACATGAATCGTGCAATCTACCCCATACTCTCCGGCGCCCTGGCGCAAGAACGCCGCATGCAGGTGTTTGCCAATAACATCGCCAACGTCAATACGGCCGGCTTCAAACAGGACGATCAGGGATTTCAGGCGATCCTGACTCGTCGCATAGCCGGCCCAGTCGTCACACCAGGCGTGAGGACCATTGCACAGCAAATCATCTCCGCCCCAGCCGGTCCAAGCGAGCGTGTCTACGCTGCCCCTCATGCCGTCAGAACTACTTTTGAGCCGGGGCGTATCCGTCTCACGGGTAACCCCCTGGACGTCGCGATTCAGGGGAACGGATTCTTCGAGGTCAAGACGCCACAAGGTGTGCGCTACACACGAAACGGCATATTTTCACTCGACAACCAACGCCGGCTCGTCACCAACACGGGCTATCCTGTGATGGGTGCGAAGGGGGAGATCAAGATTCCTCCCGGAACACTTCAGATCAACAATATCGGCGCCATTCAGGTCGATGGGCAGTCGGTCGGGACCATCAAGGTCGTCGACTTTCCCGACAAGGAGATGCCGCACAAGTACACGGAGGGCCTGTTCGCCGGCGACAAAGGGAACGCCGTGCCGAACCCGTCGCTGCAATCCGGTCACATCGAGGAATCGAACGTGAATTCGCTGGGTGAAATGGTCAAGATGATTCAAGGCATGCGGACGTACGAATCCGCGCAGAAGCTGATTCAAACGATCGATCGGATGGCGGAAGTCGCGATTCAGGACGTCGGACGAGTGCTGTAACACTGTGAAGCGTGTTTCTAGTTTCGAGTTTCTGGTTTCTAGTTTCAGGTTTCAGGTTCGACCTCGGAATTTCAGCAATCCGAAACGAGCAACTTGAAACCTGAAACATGAAACTAGAAACCAGAAACTCGAAACTTGTAATCCGAAACTTCGCCGACGAACGACGCTTCACGAACGACGAGAGACGCAGGAGGTTTTGTATGATTCGAGCCATGTGGACCGCCGCAACCGGCATGACGGCGCAACAGCTCAACGTGGACACCATTGCCCATAACCTGGCGAACGTCAACACGAACTCCTTCAAGCGGAGCCGGGCGGAGTTTTCGGACTTGCTCTACCAAATTACTCGGTTGCCCGGCACGAATGCGTCGAACATCGGGGTGTTTCCTGTCGGCATTCAGATCGGGGCGGGCGTTCGCCCCGTCACGGTGGCGAAAGAGTGGATCCAGGGCAACATGCGTCAGACCAACAACGATTTGGATCTGGCGATCGATGGGGCCGGTTTTTTCCAAGTCCAGCGCTCCGACGGCACGATCATGTACACCCGCAGCGGTTCGTTCAAGCGGGACAATGTCGGGAATCTGGTGACCGGGGATGGAGACTTGCTCAACCCCGTGATCACCATTCCATCCGGCGCGCTTAAGATCGACATCGGCCAGGATGGGACAGTCTCCGTCCTGTTGCCCGGCGTCACGCAGGCGTCGCAGATCGGCCAGATTCAACTGACTCGATTCGACAATCCGTCGGGGCTCGTGGCGATGGGGAACAACCTGCTCCTGGATAGCTTTGCGTCCGGTCCTCCGCTCCAAGGCACGGGCGGATTCTCGACCGGCTTCGGAACAGTCCAGCAGGGGTTTCTGGAAAGTTCGAACGTCAACCTGGCAGAAGAAATGGTGAGCATGATCATCGCCCAACGCAGCTACGAGATCAATTCGAAGACGATTCAGGCCTCCGACGAAATGATGTCGATTGCGAATAACTTGCGGCGGTAAGTCATGACCTTCGCATTGCCTAAGAAGGAGACTCGCTCATGAGACCCATGCGGCTTCTCGCTCTTGCAATCATGATCCTGCTCGTGGGTGACCCACAGGCAAGAACGTTCGCGCAACAAGCCATTCCCCCTGGCGCGGTCAAAATGGTTGAACGCCAGGGCCAAGTGAAAGCCCTCCTGAAAGGGGAGCTTCTTCAACGCAATCGGCAACTGGTACAGCCGGAACAATTGCGCAAGGCTATCCTCCGGCACCTGGAGCAGGAACTGACCGGAAAAGTTCGCGAAGTGCGCGTGTCGTTGATCGAACCTCAGGAAGCCGTGGCGGTGCCGACGGGGCGACTCGACGTTGCGGTGCTCCCCAGCGCCCTCGACGAGGGGCTCGGGCGCCGGATGTTTCGCGTTCAGCTCTCCGTAAACGGGAAACCGGCGGAGACTGTAGAGGTCGCGTCCGACATCGCCGGTTTCCTCGACGTGGTGGTTCCCACCCGGCTGATCAAAACGGACGAATTGATCGATGCGGAGGATGTCGCGCTTTCGCGGGTGAAAGTACTGGACCTCAAACAACAGTTCGTCGCCGATGTGAATGAGGTGATCGGAAAGAGCGCCGCCCGTCCGCTTCAATCCCAGTTGCCGATCCGGCTCGCGTCGGTCAAGAGGCCCTATGCCGTTCGCAAAGGCGACCGTGTCACCATCGAGGCGAGAGGAGGGGGGCTGTCCATTCAGGCCGTCGGCGTCACCAAGTCCGGAGCCGAATTGGGCCAGACGGTGACGGTGACCAATTCGGACTCCGGAAAAGACATTCGCGCAACGGTGATCGCACCGGGAGTCGTGCACGTTGAATTTTGATATCCACCTATTCGGATCCCTTGCACTGGCGGCCGCGGCGGGTGTGTTCGCCGGCTGTCAGTCGATGCCGACGGTCCACTCGAAGTTGGTCGTGGCGCCGCTCCCGCCCCCCAAGACCGTCGGGTCGCTGTGGCAGGAAGAGAACGGACGCGCCTACCTGTATGAAGATCTGCGGGCGATGCGCGCGGGAGACATTCTCACCATCAAAATCGTTGAGAAACACAAAGGCTCCAAGTCCGCCGACACGAAAGCGGAACGGGAGTCTACGATCGACAATAGTTTGTCGGCATCGGGCACGGGCATCGGCTATCTGGGCATTCCCGGAGTGCGCCTTGGAGCGGAAGCCACGCGAGGGTTAGGCATCGAAGCATCCGCCAAAAACAAATTCGGCGGCAAGGGCGCCACCAATCGCGAGGACACCTTGACCGGCACGATTTCCGCCATTGTGACGGAGATCCTTCCGAACGGCGACCTACGGATCGAAGGGCGGCGCGAAGTGACGGTCAACAGCGAAAAACAAGTGATGACGCTCAGCGGCGTCGTCCGGCGCGTCGACGTGGACACGAAAAACACCGTCCTGTCGTCGGCCATCGCCGACGCCAAGATCGAGTACTCCGGTCTCGGCGTCGTCGATGACGTGCAGCGGCCGGGCTGGCTCGTGAGGGTGTTGGACTGGATCTATCCCTTCTGATGAGGAGCCGATAGCGCATGAGGCATTTCATGACATGGGCCGGCCGCTGTGTGCTGTTCGCTGCATGCTGCGCGCTGGCCGCGGAACCGGCCGACGCCGTTCGCATTAAGGACATCGGCACGATCGAAGGTGTCCGGGAAAACCAACTCATCGGGTATGGTCTCGTGGTCGGGCTCGACCGAACCGGCGACCAGGTGATCGGCGGCCAGTTCACCATTCAAGCGATGATGTCCATGCTCAATAAGATGGGCATCAATCTCGTGATCGATCCGATCCAGTTGCTGACCCGCAACATCGCCTCCGTCATGGTCACGGCTAAGCTGCCGCCTTTTTCAAAACCCGGCATGACTCTCGATGCAGTGGTCTCTTCCATGGCCAATGCGAAAAGCCTCCAAGGCGGCACTCTGTTGTTGACGCCGCTGAAGGCACCCAACCAGCAAGTGTTTGCCGTTGCACAGGGGCCCATCTCCATCGGAGGATTCCTGGGTGGAACCGGGGGTGCCGGCGGGGCCACCGTCACGAAGAATCACCAAGCAGCCGGCGTGGTGCCCGGCGGGGCCATCGTCGAAAAAGAAATCGCGGTGAACATCGAGGCCTGGGATTCGGTCTCCCTCTTGCTGCGGCAAGCGGATTTCACCACCTCCATTCGCATGGCCGAAGCGATCGACAATGTCTTCGGGCATGGCACCGCGGTGCCCGTCAATGCCGGTCTTGTGAAATCGTCGATTCCGACGAAGTTTCAAGGCCGCATTGTGGAATACATCGCCACCATGGAAGGGTTGGATGTGGCGGTCGATCTTCCGGCTAAAGTGGTGGTGAACGAGCGCACCGGGACGGTCGTTCTTGGCGAACATGTCCGCATCTCGACGTGCGCCATTTCCCACGGCAATCTGACCATCTCTGTGAAAAACACCCTGAACGTTTCCCAACCGCCGGCCCCGCTCATCGGATCGACCGGCGGCCAAACGACGGTGACTCCCGATGTGCAGACCGACGTCAAGGAACAGGAATCCCGGCTATTGGTTGTGGATGAAACCGTGACGCTGGGCGAAGTCGTCCGTGCACTCAATGCCGTCGGGGTTACGCCAAGAGATCTCGTTGCCATTCTCTCGGCCCTGAGAGCTGCCGGGGCACTTCAAGCTAATCTTGAGATCATATGATGAAAATTATTGAAACCATAGGGGCTCATCTCGCTCAAGATGTTGCGGCATCTCAATGGAATTCCAAGCCCTCCAACGCAACAAGTCTCCGCGAAGCCGCCCACGAGTTCGAGGGGTTTTTTATCTCCTATCTTCTTAAAGTTATGAGGGAAACGGTTCCAAACGGACTATTGGAAAATAAGGCCGGGCAGATGTTCTATTCCTTTTATGACCAGGAAATCGGGCGCTTAGCCGCCCAAGCGGGAGGCATGGGGCTGGGCACCATGGTTGAGGACTATATCGAGAAACATTCCTCACCAACGGACAACATCCCGCTAAAGTTTTCTTCCTCTCATGCCGATAAGAACCTCGACGAGGCGAAGAGCCCCACGCGGGATGAGCATGCGACGGAACCCGCGGTGCAACAAGAGAGGAGCTAGGCATGGAAATATCGGGACGAGGTCGTGCGGCAGAACTTGCGAAACTCTTGCTTGGAGTACAGGAGTCCGGCCAGGCGACGGGCAAGCGACCGACGAAGACCGAAGGGCAGGGCGATCGGGTTCAGATTTCCGAGCAGGCGAAAGAGCTGCAGCGGATCAAGGCGCTGACCGACCGGCCGGACCCGAGTCGGGCCGAGCACGTAGAACGGCTGCGGCACGCTATCGACAACGGCACCTATACCGTGAACGGACGATCGGTCGGCGACGCGATCATTCGTCACGCATTGGCCGACGCGGTTCTTTGATCCGCCTCTTCCTTGCTTTCGAGGGGTGGCCGGAGGACCGGGCCGACAGAGACACACCTCGGCAAGGAGAGCGCTATGAGTCTCGCATCCTCCGTCGTTCCCCACCTCACCGACATCCTCGGCCGTGAAGAAGCGGAATGCGACCGGCTGCTGGCGACGCTGCGCGAAGAACGCACGGCCATCCGCCGCCTGACCCTGTCCGATTTCAACACCATTAACGAGCGCCGCCTCGGCATTCTGCACGCCCTCGAGACGATTGAGGCGGATCGCCGGCATGGGATGGCGCGTCTCGCCGACATATGGGGGGTCCCTTCCGATTCTCTGACGCTCCACACCGTGATCGACCGATTGAAGACGGCGGGCGCTCAGGAACTCGAAGAACGGCACACCCGTTTGGCCCACACGATACGCACCGCGCGCGAGGAGATCTCCCTGAACGCGCGGCTGATCGACGGCCTCCAGGCCTTCATCGAGAAAGTCCTTCATGCCTGGACCGAGGCAGCCCCCAAGGAGGGGACCTATTCATCGTCCGGCGAGTGTCGCCCCGGTGGGACCGGCGGCGCATTCCTGCGGCAACGAGGGTAAGACGCATGGGACTCAATGGATTGTTCGACATCGCGCGGAGCGCATTGACGACGACTCAACAGGCCTTGACCGTCACAGGCCATAACGTCGCGAACGTGAATACACCGGGGTACTCGCGGCAGGAAGCGATCCTGACCGAGCGTGCACCGCTGAACGGCCGGCCCGGCATGGTCGGAACCGGTGTCCAGGCAACCCACATCCGGCGTGTGGTGGACCAGTTCGTAGAGCGTGAACTGACCGGCGTCCGGCAAACCCTCGGTAAGGTGACGGTGTCCCGCGAAGAGCTGTTCCGCCTCCAGGGCATATTGGGCGATACGAACAATCGGGGCATCGGCACGCAACTCAACGAATTCTTCATGGGATTGCAGGATGTCGCCTCTAATCCAGCCGACGTCACGCCCCGTTCGGTACTCTTGGCAAAAGCCTCACTCCTGACGACGGGCTTGAATCAAGCGGCAACGGACCTCTCGACTTCGCGTCTGACCCTCAATTCGCAGATCAAGCAGACGGTGACCGAGATCAACAGCCTCACGAAACAAATTGCCGAGCTGAACGACAAGATCGTCAGCGCCGAGGTGTCCGGGCAGAATGCCAACGATTTGCGCGACCAGCGGGGCGTGGCCGTCAATGAATTGGCCGAGCGTATCGACATCGCCACCATCGAATCGGGAAACGGCGCGGTCTCTGTGTTCGCGGCTCGCGGTCAAGTCATTGTGGAAGGCGGGATCACTCGCCAACTGGCAACGGTCGAGTCGCTGGATAACGACGGCTTGGTCGACATCGGATACGACACGGGAGGCACGAAAGCGCTCAGCATCTCGTCACTCATCACGAGCGGCCGCCTGAAAGGATTGCTCGATGTGCGCGACGCAACGATTCCGGACCTTCAACGGTCATTCGACCGATTAGCCGCCACGCTCGTCAGCGAGGTCAATCAGATTCATCGGCAGGGATATGGGCTGGATGGCTCAACGGGGCTCGACTTCTTCGCCCCGCTCGCCGTGACGACGCACGCGAACACGACGAACCTGGGCAGCGCCGCCATTGCGAGCGGACCCATTACCGCGAACAGCTTGCTCACCTTCCACGACTACGAGATCCGGTTCACCTCCGCAACCGCCTATTCGATCGTCGATGCGACCACCGGCTCCACCATCAAAGGCAACTACACAGGCACGGCCATCACCGCTCCGACGGTCGATGTGCCCGTGTCGATCGTCACAGGCTCCAACGACACCTTGACCGTGTCGGTCGATGGCACCACATCCGGCACCATCACGCTCGCCGGCGCCGCATCGCCCGGGCAGGCCTACACGTCAGGGGCTTCACTGGCGGTGGAATTACAAAACAAGATCAACGCCGATGCGACCCTGCAAGCAGCCGGTCGCACGGTTGCCGTGACCTACGATACGACGACCGGTCGTTTTGTGATGACCTCCAATTCAACGAGTGCCGCGTCGGCGGTCACTGTGACCGGAGGAACCGCTCGCACCACGCTCGGTTTGGCGAGCGGAACGAGTACGCCCGCCTCCGGGACCTACAGCGGTCCACAGACGCTGACCTTCGACGGCCTCAGCGTCACGCTGAGCGGCACACCGGCAGCCAACGACGTCTTTGCAGTGAATGCCTACGACGATGCCGCCAAGAATCTCGGCGTGGCGCTCACCAACGGATCGAAGATCGCCGCATCCTCGATCCTGACCGGCATCCCGGGCAATAACGACAACGCCTTGGCCTTGGTGGCCCTCCAGAATCGGAAGTTTGCCGGCCTGGGCACAGCGACATTCAGCGACGCCTACCGAAACGCGGCCGCCTCTCTCGGCATCGCCGCACAAACCGCTGACCGGGAGTTGCAGGCCCAGGACATTCTCAAGGAACAGATCGACACGTTTCGCGCGCAAACCTCAGGCGTCTCGATCGACGAGGAACTCGTCAATCTCATCAAGTATCAGCGGGGATTCGAGGCAGCGTCCCGATTGATCGTGGTCACGGACGAAATGTTCCAAACGCTACTGTCGATCAAACGATAGGCACGGAGCACCAGGCCATGCGAGTGACGGAACAACTTACATTTGGCGTGCTCGTCAACAACCTCCAACGCGCCCGAGCCAGAGCCCTGGAAATCCAAGCACAGGTCTCGACGGGAAAACGCGTCCGGCTCCCCTCCGACGACCCGAGCGCGTTCAACCACATCGCGCTGGACAAGGCCTCGCTCGCGTCCGTCGAACAGCGCCTTCGGAATATCGACTTCGGCAGAACTCGCCTCGACCTGACCGATAAACTCCTGAGCAATGCGACCTTGAGTGTAACGCGGGCGCAGGAACTTGCCGTCCAGTTCCGCAGCGATACGAACGGGCCAGCCGAACGGGCCATCGGCGCGCAGGAAGTCCGGCAGATCTTCAGCCAACTTCAACAGATCGCCAATTCCGAACTCAACGGACGCGCGATTTTCACCGGCACCAGCACCCATGGACGCGCCACCGGCCTGTCGATCGCCGCGCCGGTCACCGTGACCAACGGCAGCAACGACTCGCTGACCGTCGTGGTAGACGGGACGACCAGCGGCACTATCGACCTGACCTCCGGAACAGAATCGTTGAGCGGCGCTGCGCTCGCTTCGCGTCTCCAAAGCCGGATCAATGCCGATACGACCCTCAGCAGCCAGGGTAAAAGCGTCACCGTCACGTTCGACACCAATCATCTTGTCATTGTTTCCAACGGCTACGGCCCAAGCTCCACGGTCGAGGTGACGGGCGGCACCAGCCGGTCCTCTCTCGGATTGGTCGGCGGGAGCACCACGACGGGCGCCGTACCCTTTGCCCTCACAGCCACTGCGCGTGCCGCGTCCTCCAATACGGGCGGGGGAACGGTGTCGCCGGGTTACATTGCCGACGAGAACCGTGTGACTCTCGACGACTACATCATCCGGTTCAGTTCTCCGACGACCTACGATGTCTTCGATCTCGCTGCCCCGGTCGGCGTGACGGTGAACCCGGCGAACACCGGCGGTGTCATCGAGACCGACGCGGGGGTCGTGGACGCCTCGCAAGTCACGTTGCACAACTACCAGATTCAATTCACGTCCAGCACGCAGTATTCCATCGTCGATACGACGGCTGGAACCACAGTCTCCAGCGGAAACACGTACCTGCCGGGAGGCGCCATCACGTTCGACGGATTGCGAACGACACTGACGAACGGGCAGCGCGGCGGCCCCCAGACCGGCGATACCGTCGCTGTCTCGTTGAACGCCCGGACCGTCCTGGCCAATCAAACGTATAGCTCCGGCGCCGGCATCGGATTCGACGGACTCCGTGTCTCCATCACCGGCACACCGGCATCGGGAGATCGCTTCTCCGTTCTCACGGGTGTCCAATATCAGGGAGACGCGGGGATTCAGAGCATCGAGGTAGGTACCGGCGAGACCGTGCAGACCAACGTGCCCGGCAGCACCGTATTCGCCGGTCCCACGGTCGATCTGTTGAGCTTGGTCAAGAACCTGACTGTAGCGCTCCGGGGGAACTTCGGTGGCGGGATCTCGCAGGGCATCACCGACACGAATCTCTCTCTCAGCCAAATCGGCTCGGTGCAAGGGGAGGTGGGGGCCCTGTCGAATCGCCTGACCGCGACGTCGAGCCGGCTGGAAGAGGCCAAGGACTTCTTCACGGAAACGCTCTCCCAGGTCGAAGACGTGGATATGGTCAAGGCCATCTCGGATCTGACCTTGCAGCAATATGCCTTGCAGGCAGCCAGCCAGACCCTGACCCGTGTATTTGAGAACTCACTCCTCAATTTTCTCAAATAGTCAGAGGACTTAAGTTTTTCCGGAACCGGCCGATAGGATCAGTAGGCGGTCAGCGCACTCAGCCAAGGAAGGCGTTCATGCTGGTCCTGACACGCAGACGCGGCGAAGGCGTGACCATCGGGTCCGATATCCGGATTGTCGTGCTGGGTATCAAAGGCGGCCAAGTCCGGCTCGGCATCGAGGCGCCGGTCGCGGTCGAAGTCCATCGCGACGAGGTCTTCGCCAGAGTCCAGGAAGAGAACCGAAGCGCGGCGCTGACGCAGGTCGTTCCGCTCGATGCGTTCAAACGTCTTGCCCAAGCCAACGGCCGACGACACACGTGAGGTCGATGCCATGAAGTTGTTCACGACACGGTTCGGCAGGTTAGAGATTCGCGACGACGCCATCCTGACGTTCCCTTCCGGCATCCTCGGATTCCCGGATTGGACGCGCTACGTGATGCTCGACCATGACACGGATGCGCCGTTCAAGTGGCTGCAATGCGTGGAGCAGCCGGAACTGGCCTTCGTGATCCTGGACCCCGCACTCTTCAAGGACGACTATGCGGTCGAGCTGTCTGCGGAGGCCCTCGCCGAGGTCAAGGGCCTCGAATCCGACGACCTCACGCTCGCGGTGCTGCTCACGATCCCGTCCGAAGATCCTGGTCGGATTACAGCGAACTTGCGCGGACCGTTGTTGATGAACCCACGCACGAGGTTGTGCAAGCAACTGGTCCTGACCGAGAGCTATCCCACTCGCTATCCACTCTTCCCTGTGAGCGCGACCGCGCCTGCATACCAGACAGCCGCTATCCACGAGACGGTCTGCCCGGCCTAGCAGGCTGCGGACAAACTCTCGTCACTCCCGCGAATGCGGGAGTCCAGAACATTCGCCCTCACTATTTTCAATGGCGTCCTGGATTCCCGCTTACGCGGGAATGACAACAACATAGTTCCACCGGGTTTGTCCGCAGCCTGCTAGTGAGTGACCAGTTCTCCGTTATCAGTTCGAGAACTGATAACGGAATACAGCAAACTGAGAACCGGCCTTAGGCGGGAACGGATTTCCGGCAGGCTTGCAGTTGCTGAATGTCGTGGGTCATGCGGGACACGGCCTGTTGGAGCTGCACCATGACGCGCGCCGCTTCCACCACCTGGCCCATCCGCCCCATCGCCTCCAGTTGACCGGCAACGGACACCACGGCGCCGGCGCACAGATTGCCGGACGTGCCTTTCAACGCATGAGCGGTGTGTTCCAGTGCTCGTGCATCGCGCGCCGCGATCGCGTCGGCGATCTGCCGGAGCATTCCCGGCGAGCGGGCCAGGAACATTGCCAGCAGTTGCTGGAGAAGCTCCTCGTCGCCGCCGATGTTCCGCAAGATCGTCACAGGATCGAAGGAGGACGGGGCCGCAGGCAGCCATTTCTGTAAGGCTGCGCGCAGGTCCCCGCTCTTGAAGGGCTTGGCCACATAGTCGTCCATTCCAGCGGCTATGCAGCGCTCCCGATCGCCCTGCATGGCATTGGCTGTGAGGGCGATGATCGGCACTCGTAAGGGGTAAGGGAGCAACGCCTCACGCTCCCTGATGCGCCGCGTCGCCTCGAATCCGTCCATGACCGGCATCTGACAGTCCATCATGACCGCGGCATAGGGGGTTCGCTCCAGCGCGTCAAGCGCTTCTTGACCGTTCGTCGCTACGTCCACCCGATACCCCAGCAGTTCCAACATTCTGACCGTCAACTTCTGGTTGATGACGTTGTCTTCCACCACGAGCACGCGCACCCGTGAGCAATGCTCGGCGAGCGTATGCCGTGTGATGAGGGGAGGGCCACCGGACTGATCCGTTGCGACACCCATCCGGTCGGGCACGACCACCGGAGCCAGCCCCAACACGACGCGCACACACTCAGAGAGCTGATCGAGCCGAACCGGTTTGGTGAGATAGGCGCTGATCCCGGCCTGCCGAGCTTGTTCGGCCTGGCCACGCTGGATCAGAGACGTGAGAATGATGAGGCGGATGTGTCGCCCCGTCGGATGGGCCTTCAGCGTCTTGGCGAGTTCGAGCCCATCCTTCCCAGGCATCATCATATCGAGAATCGCCAGGTCGTACGGTTGCCGGCGGGCGGCAGCATCTTCGACCATCTGGAGTGCCTGGTCCGCATCCTCGGCCCGATCGTCCTCCATGCCCCAGGTACCGACGAGATGATGGAGGATCGTCCGGTTCGATTCATTGTCGTCCACGATGAGGACGCGCCGGCCGTGGAGTTCTGTAGGAGTCACAGGAAGAGGAGGGGGTGACGCCTGTTTCTTCACACGTGCGGTGTACCAAAACATACTTCCCCGACCCGCCTGACTGTCGACGCCGATGTCCCCTCCCATCAGCTCCACCAACTGCTTGCAAATCGCCAGGCCCAAGCCGGTGCCCCCATATTTTCTGGTCGTCGAGCTATCCGCTTGGGTGAACGGCGCGAACAAGCGCTTCTGGACTTCCGGATGGATGCCGATACCGGTATCCGTCACCTCGACGCGCACGAGGACCGACTCCGGCGTCTCGTCAACGAGAAACACCTGAACCGTCACGTCTCCTGTGTCGGTGAACTTCACGGCATTGGCCACGAGATTCGTGAGGATCTGGCGCAACCGGCCTGGGTCCCCCCGCAGCCCGGTCGGAACCGAGGCATGAACCAACCCCGTAATCTCGATCCCTTTCTTCTGTGCCCGTTCTGCGAACTGAGTGAGCACATCTTCCACGGTCGCCCGCAGGTTGAAGTCGATCGACTCCAGCTCCAGCTTGCCCGCCTCGACCTTCACGCAGTCCAGGATGTCGTTGATGATCGACAACAACGCTTCCCCACATTGTTGAATCGTGTCCACATACGACCGCTGCTCATCCGACAGCGGCGATTCGAGCAACAGGCCGGTCATCCCGATGACTCCATTCATAGGGGTCCGCAGCTCATGGCTCATCGTCGCAAAAAAGTTGCTCTTCACGCGAACGGCTTCCCGCGCCTGCTGCAAGGCCCCGTCCAACTCACCGTTGACCTGTTCGAGATGAGCGGCCGAGTCCCGCAACTGCCGCTGCGTCGCGCGAATGTCCGTGAGATCGGCGGCATACCCGCGCACGGTGTCCTGTGCAGGGACCGGGCAGAAGGTCCAGTCGTAGCAGGCATCGGACACCATGACTTCGCGGTGAGCGACCTTCTTGCCGGTCGCCAGACACTCGTGCACGATGTGCCGTATGTCGGAAGGAAGGACAAGGGGAAATCCACCGTCGGCATACCCGAACTTCTCCAACAGGAAGGTCATCGCCGGATTGGCATAGAGCAGATCGGCATCGGCGTCGAACTCCACCAGCGGGGACGGAGATTCTTCCGCAATGAGCGCCAACCGGTCCCGGTCTTTCTGCAACTCGAGTTCGTCGCTGAGGTCGCGGAAACTGAACACTCCTGCGAGACCCGTCGCCGGACCCAACGGCAGGCATTTCCACGCCACAGTCATGCGACGTCCCCGTCGATCGGCAATAACCGCTCGATCGCCGCAGGCCGGCCGTCCCGCGCCGAGGGCGGCACGAATCGAACGAACCGGCGTCGACGATTCGGCCTCGTGCGTGTCCCACCCCAACAGATGTTCCAACGGTTTGTGAACACAGAGGGTACGTGTGCGTCCCAGCAGGCGCGCCGCTTCGAGGTTGAGCCAGACGACACACCCGAGTGTGTCGAGGAGACACACCCCCGACGACAGCGCATCCAACACGTCATAGGACAGTCCCTCTACTGCCTGAGGCTGCCGCTCCGCCTTCCACTTCTTGGCGCTCACGGACTTCCTCACGCAGCCCCCTCGTGCGGAACCGCATCCAAGTACATCGCCACGTTCACTTGCTCCGTGACCGGGTCCAGTGCGCTCAGAATCGCTCGCGCGGGTTCAGCCTGTTCGGCCTGGGCGAGATCGATCTCGCGCGGGCTCGCATAGAGTTCGCCGCGCGGGCCGGAGAGCACTTTAATGACGGGCTTCAAGCGATGTTCAGGGTGAATCCCCACGACAACCGCACGCTCACCCGTGTTGAGTTTGACGACGCTGCCGATCGGGTAGACGCCCAAACACGTAATGGCGACGTCGACCAACGCTTTGTCGAAGTGACGTTGTTCACCGAGCATGAATAACGACCGAATCGCTTCGAACGGAGAGCGGGGAGGGCGCCCGGCTCGATGGCTGGTAAGCGTCTCGTAGGTATCGGCCAACCCGACAATCTGTCCAAGCGACGAGAGCGCCGACCCGCTCAGCCCCGTAGGAAACCCCGACCCGTCCACCCGTTCATGATGCTCCACCACGATCCGGCGTACCGCGTCCGGCACGTCCTTGGCGTCTCCCAGTACCGCTTGTCCGAGTCGTGGATGTTGTTGCATGAGCGCCTGTTCCTGTTGAGTCAATTGGTGTTGCTTGCGGTACAGATTCCGTGGGAGCCGCAAGTAACCCACATCGTGCAGCAGGGCGCCGATCCCCACGTGTTCGAGTTCCTCCTGAAACACCCCATACTCGGCCGCGAATACCAACGACAGGATGCAGGTGTCGATGGCATGACTACCCAACCCGCGATCGAAGCGCCGCATCTGCTGCACCAAGACCTGCGCGATCATTGCCGACCGATCCTGTAGGACGCGATCGAGAACCCCGCCGACGATGTTCTTCAAGACCGGCATCGCCGGCACACGCCCGGCATCGAGATCCTCGAAGATACGTTCCATCGCCGTGACCGCTTCCTCGTAGACAGACTTGGCCATGTCGGGCTTGAGGGCATCGGCGGGGATCTGCGGCGACCCATTCGGTGACTGTCCGGGATGGGAGGGGGCGTTCCCCGCGATGTGCGTGTCCGGCCGGTCCGACGAAACAGGGGGTCCCTCCTCCGGTCCTTCCACAAGGTCGGCGCCCCGTGCGGGGTCGATATCGACTTCGCGGATCCCGTGGCGTTTCAATTCTTCGATCTCCTCCTGAGACTTGATGAATCGTTTATGAAGGAGATAGGGGGTTTTGTACCAGGGCTGGTCCATCCCGACCATAAACATGCCGGGCGCGAGCTGCTCGACTCGAATCCGCTTCCCCGTTTTCACGTCAATTCCTCATGAGCCGTCGGCTTGCCCGGCAGGGTGACCCGATCCGACAAGTTGTCGCGCAATTGCCGTATCGGCCTGTTGACGGCACAACTTGACGACTTCGCGCCGGATGCGTTCGGTCAGAAGCGAATGGTGCTCGCCGGCCGAGGAGCAGTGACGCGCGAGCCCATCTCGCCCAGCCTCAAGTTCCCACTCCAGACACCGATAGAGTTCATCAGAGCCGGTTGCTGCGCGATGCGGCCATCCTTCTTCGGTTATTACCCGTCCACCCGACCATGCGGAAACGAATCTCCATCGACGAACTCTCCATCGGGATGCGGATCATGAAACTGGACAAGTCATGGATGGAGACGCCCTTTCTTCGCCACCGCATGTGTGTGACGGAACTCCGGCAGATCGACACCCTCCGATCCTGCGGCGTGAGAATTCTGGATGTCGAGACCGACGAGCCCGAGGGGCCGGCGCCGGCGGACGCGGTCTGGGCCCCTCCGCCGGAAGCCATCTCCGATCAACCCTTGATCCAAACACTCCCTGAACCCGAACCGAGCCAGGAACAACCTGCGACCTCTTTCGAGGACGAATTGCCCGCTGCCCGGCAGGTCTACAAAGCCGCCAAGCACATCATCGAAGACGCCATGCAGGACGTGCGGATGGGACGGGACATCAACATGGAGGCGGTCAACACGGTCGTCGTCGGCATGGCAGACAGTGTCCTGCGCAACCCCGACGCCCTGACGAGCTTGTCGCGCGTCAAGCGGTTCGACGAATACACCTTCTACCACTCGGTCAATACCTCACTGCTTGCGCTGGCACTCGGCCGGAACCTCGGTTTCGATCGCGAGGCCCTGCACCATCTGGGGGTCGGGACACTCCTGCACGACATCGGCAAGACGAAGATTCCGATCGATATCTTGAACAAGCCGGGGCGGTTCGAAGCCGGCGAGTTTGAAATCATGCAACAGCACGTCATGCGCGGCGTCGAGATCTTGTCCGCGACGACAGGCCTGAGCGACCCGTTTCTCAAGCCCACGCTGGAGCATCACGAGCGCGTGGACGGGACCGGCTATCCCAACCGGTGCAAGAAAAGCGATCTGAGCGAGTTCGGGCTCATTGCGGCAGTGGTGGATATCTACGACGCGATTACCAGCGATCGCTGCTATCACAAGGCCAAGCCGCCCCACGACGCCCTCACGTTTCTCTATCAGCTCAGCCAACGCCGCCACGTAGACGGCACCCTGGTGCAGCGATTCATCCAAATCGTCGGCGTGTACCCTGTCGGGTCATGCGTCGACTTGAACACGGGCGAGACGGCGATCGTGTGCAAGCTGAATCACGAGAAACCGCTTGAGCCGCACATCATCATCGTCAAAAGCGCCGGCAACACCCTCCTCCCCAAGCCGGAGGAGTTGAACCTGTCGTCCCAGGTCCGCAAACCGCACCGGAGTATCCGGGCGGTGCTCGATCCATCGGCAGTCGGCGTGAACCCCAGCGTCTATCTCGACAAGGAGCTGATATGACCGATGAGATCGTCACGCATGCGTCTGCGACATCCTTTCTGTCGGTCGGGCTCCCGCTGAAGCTCACCATCCAGACGGTGAAGGGCAAGGTCCAATGCGGGTCCACCTTGTTGGGGTGGAAAGAGAATGCCTGGCTGATCTGCGAATGGCCCGCGCAGGTGCGGCACGAGGTCGCGTGCCCCGCAGGCACCACGTGCCTGGTCAGTTATGTCTACGCGGGGAAATTGATCGGCTACCGGAGCGAGGTGCGCGAGACGCTTGCCACGCCGGCGCCGTTGCTGTTCCTGTCGTTTCCCAAGACAGTGGAAGAAGTCCACCTTCGCAAACATCTTCGCGTGCCCAGCAATGAGCCCATCTCGTTGATGCAGGTGACCGGCTCATCCACGTCGTGCCAACCAACGGACCAGGCTCTCCTGGGCGGCCTTGTGCAGGACCTCAGCCTGAGCGGCTGCAGCGTGTTGTTGTCCCAACTCGCTCCCGGCATCCGCCCGGGCGCGGTGATGAAGCTGGAGTTCGAGCTGCCGGGCCTCGGGCACGTCACAAACCTCAGCGGCGTGGTGAAGAATCTCCAGGAACAGGAGCAACACTATCTGATCGGCCTCGAATTTCGGTTCAACAACATGGAGTACATCGAGTTCCGCGGGTGGGGCGGAACCGTCCAGAACGCCATTGAACACTGTGTGTTCCAGAAACAGAGCTCCTTGAGTGTCGTGCCCGAAACAACGTGAGCCTTCTCTGTTGCGATACCGTGAAAGCCCGGCATTCTTCCCATCTCTTCCTCCTCGACCTCCGGCTGATCTTGCCGAGCCACCGGCAGACTTTGCCGACCTGACAGGACTGTTGCCGCCACAGTCTGAAACGCCGCCTAAGTCCATCACGAGGAAACGCGCTTATTCTTATACGCGACCATGCTGGCTCATGGTTTGCTTATCCGAAAGCTGGATGACCGACTCTCCACACACTCCACACCACACACGACGCTGAGGAGCCGTCGAACAATGGAACCGATCACCCCCACCTCCAAGACCCACGTCATCATCAGCGGCGGCGCCGGTTTCATCGGCTCTCACCTCAGCGCGCGCTTACTCCGGGGAGGAACTCGAGTCACCATCCTCACGCGGCATGCCGACGCCCCGCGTGCCGTTCAACTGGCCAAGCAAGGGGCTACGATCATCCCTTGTGACTTTGCTTCCTCGGATCGCATTCCAAGTCTGAGCGCTCTGTCCTCGGCCCAGGTCTTCTACCACCTGGCTGCGGATGTGTCGGTGAGCAGCCCAACGCTCTGGGCGTCCAATGTAGAAGGGACAGCGCGAGCCTTGGCCTTGGCCGACAAGCTCAAGGTTCCTTACTGTGTGTTCGCCAGCAGCATTGAAGCGCAAGGCCTGGGGTCCGATCAGGACATTCCGCTTGGAGAAGAAGCGCCATGCCGACCCGTATCGGATTATGGAGCGTCCAAAGCGAGAGCCGAGGACTTGGTGGCTCGCTGGGGCAGGAGCGACGATCACCAGGCCCTCATTCTGCGGATCGGGAACATCTACGGCCCCGGCAGCGCCTGGTTACTGCAACCCTCGTTGCTGGCGCTCCTCGGCGCCGGCCCCCTTCGACACGCGTGGCCACTCCTGCAACATCGCCTGTTCCAGCCCCTGTATATCGACGATCTGGTCGAGGGCATCCTACGCGCCGTGAGTCAGCGACTGACCGGCCTGTACAACATCACGGGCGAGGAACCTGTCACGGTCGGCACCTATCTGCAGAAGCTGGCATCGCTCACGGGACTGACCACCCAGTTCGAGGCGATCCGGACCCCACCGGATACCCAAGAGCGTCCCGCGGTCGCACTCGCGCCGGACTTCGCCTATATCCTGATGGGCACGCCGGACCGTTGCCATCGCTCTTACGACAACGCGAAGCTCCGCGCCGAGATCGGCGACTACGCCCGCTGGTCGCTTGCCCGAGGTCTCGCCGCCACGCTCAACTGGTATCACACCTCCGGCGCGCTTCCTGCGCTGACCCATGCCATTCGCCGACGGCGAGGAGCCTACGCATGCATGTCACATTAATCTTTCCCGGCATCGCGCTGCCGGGATTCGACAGCTTCAACAAGAAGCGCACGATCGACGCGAACTTCATCGACCACGGTCTCGCGTCACTCAGCGCCTCGGCGAAAGCGGCCGGCCACACGGTGGACCTGATCGACTTGCGAACGCTCCGCGATTGGCAGCACTTCCGCGACGAGGTCCGACGGCGAACGACGACCGTGTGGGGCCTCACGTCCTGGAGTCTGCATTACCCGGACGTTGTCAGGGCCATTCGTATTCTCAAGGAAGAACACGAAGACGCCGTCGTGATTCTCGGCGGCGTGCATGCGACCATCCAGACCCGGCAAGTGGCCTCCAATCGTTTGATCGACCACATCATCACGCAAGAAGGCGAGATCAGTTTCGTTCAATTACTCGATACGCTCGCAACCGGCGAGAAAGCCGACCGGATCATCATCGGTGAGGGGCCGGTGTTGGACGAGATTCCCTGGGTCGATCGCGATCTCTTCGACATGAGCGGCGAGCTGGCCACACCGATGGCGCCCGGCTTGCCGACGCCGTTCGTCACGACCAATGCCGGTCGCGGCTGTCCCTTCAAGTGCAACTTCTGCCAGCCGGCCGAGCGGGCCGTCTTCGGCAACCGCGTCAAAATGCGCAGCCAGCGCAATGTCGTGGACGAACTTCGTTACCTGAAAGCTCGGTTCAACTTCAGAAGCTGGATGGCCCACGACGATTTGTTCTTCATCAACCACCGCTGGAGCCGCGAATTCTGCGTGCAGTACAAAGCAGCCGGGTTTACCGACCCCTACATCTGTCAAATGCGAGCCGACCTGATGTGCCGCTATCCCGATGTCGTCAAGCAAATGGCGGAGTGCGGGCTGGCCTGGGCCATGATCGGATTCGAGAGCGGGAGCCAGCGCGTCTTGGATCTGTTCGAAAAACAGACCACGGTGGAGGAAAACCTCAAGGCAGCGGAGATCTGCAAGGAGTATGGCGTCAAAATTTGGGCCAACATCATGTTCGGCGCACCCACGGAGACCAGGGAAGAAGTGATGGAGACAGTCCGGATGGTGTGGAAAATCGAGCCCGACCATCTGAGCAGCAGCTTCTTCACGCCCACGCCGGGGAGTGGGATGGCGGCGGAAGTGGAAAAGAAGGGATTGACGATCGTCGATTCCTACAGCGGGTCTTGCCGAACGCCCAATGAAGCCAAGATGAAAGGCGTCGATTACGACTGGCTCACCAAAGCCATCTCTCTGGCGTATGAAGGGGGACCGGAAGAAAAGCTCGTCGCGCTCGGGCAACTGCCGGTCACAACCCAGGAGACCTCATGCGTATTGCACTGATCAACAGTCCCTCCCTCACGGTCCGTCCGGTCAGCCGCAGCATGGCCGGTGGACTCGGCTTCGACGGCAACGACCACATGCTCCTGCCGCCGCTGGATCTGGCGATCATGGCCGCCACCCTGCGACAGGCCGGCGAGACGGTCGAATTGATAGACGCTGACCCACTAAGACTGGATGCGGCCGGTGTCTACGCTCGATTGGAAGGCCACGCATGGGACCTGTTGGTTGGGACAGTCTCGCTCCCGACCTTGGATCAAGACGCCTCGTTCCTCGCTGAAACGCGCCGCCGCTACCCGAAGGCGACAATCTTCGCGAAGACCTTGGTTCGTGACCACCACGTGCTGAAGGCCCTGCTGGAGAAAAGCACGGCCGACCTCGTGATCCATGGTGAAGCAGACATCACCATCGCCGACATGGCCTGCGGCCGGAGCAAAGCCGGAACAGCCTGGCTTGAAGCCGCTTCACCCGGTCACGCGCCGTCATTCCACTTTGACGAAGGAACGCCGGTCGAGGACCTCAATCGGCTGCCGTTTCCCGCCCGCGATCTTCTTCCGAACGAGCGCTACAGCTATCCGTTGCTCGGCACTCCCGTCGCGACGCTGCAAACCAGCCGGGGCTGCCCCTATCCCTGCGGCTACTATTGCCCATACCCCTTGGTCGAAGGAGTCAAATGGCGGTCACAAGCTCCTGAGCGAATTTTCGCCGAACTCAAAGACATCGTCGAAGGACAGGGCATCACGAAGATCTATTTCCGTGATGCGACCTTCACGCTTAATCAGGAGCGGATCGGCAAGCTCTGCGATCTCATCGTCGCCGCCGGCTGGCAACTGGAGTGGGTCTGTGAAACCAGAGTCGATTGCCTCGGCGATCCATTGCTGGAAAAGATGCGGGCGTCAGGCTGCGTCGGCCTCCTCGTCGGGGTGGAAACCGGTGATGAGCAGGTCATGCACCATCGCGAAGGGAAAAAGGGCCTCACGGTCCCAAAACTGGCTCACCTCCGCGAGAAGACCAGGCAACTGGGCATCCGCCTCCATTTTCTCCTGATCGTCGGACTCCCGCAGGAAACCCGCGAATCCATCGTCGCGACCTACGATTTGATTCAGCGCTACAAGCCGGACACGATCGGCGTCACCATCATCACCCCGTACCCCGGGACGCCGCTCTATGAGGAGGGCATCCGCCAAGGCTGGATCGAGTCGCTCCAATGGAAGGATTACGGCGGCCATCAAGTCCCGATGCACACTCCCACTATGACGAGGGAAGACATGGTGGCGAGCAAGCGCTTCCTGGAGGAAGGGTTCGGGCTTCTACAGAAGCGGCAAGTCGGCGGCCATTCCCAGCCGTTGGAGGCTATGGCCCGGCAACATTACGAGAATCTGTTGCGATGGGCGTATCATCTCGAAGACCCCATCGCGCAATTCCGTCAGATCGTGTCGGAAGCCACGCAGCCGCCGGCCCCTCGTCCGCCGGTCCCGATTGCCCCGGTCGCCTCGACAGCAGCGCCTCGTCCCCTGACACCGTCCGACCCATCGTCCTTGCCTCTGAGTGTCGTCGTGCCGACGTACAATCGCCGCGCCATTCTACGGAAGACGCTCCTGGCGTTTGCGTCGCAAACCATCGCACCGGATCGGTTCGAAGTGATCGTCGTGGACGATGGCTCTTCCGACGACACGATGGCGATGCTGGAGTGCTTCAAAGCACCCTTCGCGCTCCGCATCTTCAGCCGGCGGCACCAAGGCGCCAATGCCGCGCGTAATCTGGCGATCCGCGAAGCGAGCGGAGAGATCGTTCTCATTACCGGAGACGACATGATTCCGGAGCCGGCCTTCCTGGAATCACACCTCAAATTTCATCAACAGCATTCCTCCGAGCTGGACGCGATGCTGGGCTTCATCGACTGGTCGCCGGAAATGACCGTCACGCCGTTCATGCGATTCATCGTCTCGCCCGAAGGAGGACAGCAGTTTTCATTCCACATAGTGCAGGACGGGAAAGCGGATTTCCGGCTGTTCTACACGAGCAATCTCTCACTCAAGCGCAGTCTCCTGCTCAAACAGGCCACGCTCTTCGACCAGGACTTCACCTATCCGGCTTACGACGACACCGAACTGGGGTATCGCTTGGCGCGGCAGGGGATGCAGATCCATTACAACCCTATGGCCGTGACCTGTCATCACCATGAGATCACAGTGGAAGGATTCGTGCACCGCCAGCGAAAGGCCGGGCACATGGCCGTCATCCTCGCTCGCAAACATCCCGAACTCGACGACATGATGCTCGGCCTGCAGGACATCCTGCACAACCGTGGACGGTACACAGAGGAACATGTCCACGGATTGCTGGAGGCGATATCGGAACTTCAGAAGCCGGATCTCGGCAAACTCGGCATAGTCCGGTTAAACAACCAGGGGTACGATCACTTCTACACCCGAAACATTCTCTATCCGCTCTACAGCGCGCTAGTACATGCGGCCTATGCGTGGGGCGTCTGTGAAGCCGCTGCTGCACACTCACAAGCGCAACCCATCGGACAGGAGGCGGGAGCGGTCAAGCAGTTCACGGCCTCCATCGTCATTCCCGTCTTCAATAAGTTCGATCTCACGAAACAATGTCTCATCAAACTGGCTGAAGTGACCCACGGTGTGGAATACGAAGTCATCATCGTCGATAACGCCTCTTCCGACGGCACCGCAGAATTCCTGAGCGAGCTTGGGGGCGACGTGCAAATCATCAGGAACAGCGAGAACCTGGGATTTGCCAAGGGCTGCAACCAAGGAGCACGGGCGGCCAAAGGCCGGTATCTTGTCTTTCTGAACAATGACACGATTCCTTTGGAAGGTTGGCTCCAGGCGATGGTGGAGGAGGTCGAACAGCATCCGGAGGTCGCGGTCGTCGGCAGCAAATTGTTGTTCGAAGACGGGTCGATCCAACATGCCGGCGTCGCCTTCTCCCGTATTTTCTTTACCCCCTATCATCTCTATCGGAAGGTCCACGCGGACATCCCGGCCGTGAACTATCGGCGCGAGTTCCAATGCGTCACCGGCGCCTGCATGTTGATCCGTCGCGAGGCATTCGAGAAGGTCGGGGGCTTCGACGAGGGCTATCGAAACAGTTTCGAAGACGTGGATCTGTGCCTGAAAGTGGGGGAAGAGGGCTGGAAGATCGTGTACCAACCCAAGAGCGTCGTCTATCACCTGGAGAGTCAGACGCAGGGACGAAAAGCTCACGACCAGGAGAATGCGCGACGATTTCTTCAGCGATGGGGTCACAAGTGGTGGATCTCCGACGAAGATGCCCTCTACTTTGCAGACGGCTATGCATGCCACGTCCGCACCGAGAACGGGACGCTCCACAACGATGTACGACGGTTGACCGAGCACGATCGTGAGCAATGGCGTCTCGTTGCCGAGACGCAACAGGCCGCACAGCGTCAGGATCTTGCGACGGTGAACGATCTTCTCACGCAAGTGAAGAACTGGCCGAACGACGTCTGGGTCCTGCGCTGGGGCGCGCTGGTCTGCCGCTACGCCGGCGTCCCGGATCTGGCGATGGCCTTCTGGGAACGGATCCTGGACATGGAGGATGACCCGGATGCGCGGACCGCTCTCGCGCGGTTCGCTATCGAGCAGGGACAGGTCGAGCAGGCCGACTCTCATGTGAACATGCTGCTGTCCCGCAACGCTCAGCATGGGGAGGGGTGGTTCCTGCGCGGCATCGTCGCGATGCAGAGGCATGCCTATGGAGAAGCGGCGATCGCGTTTGAGCGAGCCCTCCAGTTCGGCGCCGATGCGAGGAAGGCCCGTCTCGGGGCCGGCATGGCTTTGATGGGGCAGGGGCAGGCCGAATCGGCTTGGGAAGGGTTCTCCGGATTATTGAAGGAGAACCCGGACGATGTCGAAGCGATCCAATGGCTCCTACGGGCCGGGACAGCCTTGCAGCGTTGGCACGATCTGCAACGATGTGTCACCGCGTACCTGGTGAGAAACCCCGGCGACATCGGGATCCGGTTCGCGCTGGCAGGGGTCTTACTCCGCCTCGACCACCCTGCCGCCGCGCGGAAGGAGTGTGACACGATCAAGACATTGAATCCGACATTCGACGGACTGACGGAGCTGGAGCAGGCCTTGGCAGACAAGGAGGCCTCGCTGACGCATTCCCATGCCGTCTGAGGGACACGCGACATCCCGCGCCCTGCTGGTCCAACTCGCTCGCCTGGGCGACCTTGTCCAAAGCCTGCCGGCGATCGCCGGCCTCAACGCCCGGCATCCCGGCCGACCGCTCGACCTGCTTTGCCCGACAGCCTTGGCCGGTTTGGCGAGCCTCTTTCCGGGAATCGATCGGGTGCTGGGTTGGGATGGCGCCCGATGGCACACGTGGGCCGGTTCCTCGACGGGAGGTCTGCGACACGACGTCTTGGCCGAAGTCACGAACCATCTCAAGGAACTTTCGCCGGAATCGTACGAGGTGGGGTACGTGCTCAATCAACACCCTCGCGCGCTCCTCGCGGGTGCGCTGTTGGCGAAGCAGCTACGGGGGCCCACGCTTCGCGGTCCCCTCGATGAGGAGCTGTCGCCCTGGGCTGCCTACCTGCGGCAGATGGTGCGTCAACGGGGTCCCAATCGCGTGCATCTGGCCGATGCGTTCTGCGGCATGTGTGGAATCGAACCGCCGGGGATCTCGGTCCGTCTCGCTTCTCCGAGAAGGGAGCTGCCTCAGGATTTGCGCGCAATCGGGCAGGGGAATGGACTGTGGGTGGCCATCATCGTCGGTGCCGGAGATGCGGCGCGACACATACCAACGGAAGTCTGGTGTCGCTGGATCACTCACTTCCTCAGCCTCGACCCGACCGGCCGCGTCCTGTTGGTCGGAAGCGGGCATGAGCGGGAACGAGCGCACGTGATCCAACAGGATCTTTCTCCGTTATTGTTGGGACGGGTGTGGGACGCGACCGGTCGAACAGACCTTCCACAGTTGGCACGACTCCTCAGCCGATGCCGATGGGTCGTCGGTCCCGACACAGGCCCATTGCATCTCGGTACGGCTGTCGGCGCTCGCGCAATGGGATTGTATTTCGCCCAGGCCCGCGTCCATGAAACGGGACCGTATGGGATAGGCCATTGGGTATGGCAAGCGGAGCCTCCAAAAAGGTTCGATGTTCGAGGTTCGGGGTTGGAGGAACTTCGAACATCGAACATCGAACGCGGTTGGCCCATTCACGAAAGCGTAGGGCTGCTACTCACTGGAACATGTGACCAGGTTCCCGAAGGCTGGTCACTGTGGGAAAGCCACCTCGACCGTTGGGGTGCATTTTTCACTCAGGCCGGCACAGCTCCTTCGCCGCCACCCCAGCGGGAGCAGGTGTGGCAGACCGTTCATCAAGAGAACCTCGTGGAGTTCTGCCGATGAGCGTGCTGGACGACAATCTTCATTGGATCGCGGAGAAACACCCCGCCCTCGCGCATGCCGTGCGCGAAGCCAAGGGGGGCGCGCTCACGATCGTCCAGGCCCGCAATGGGATGCCTTCGGCAACCGAGGCCGGTCGTTGGGTGCATAGTGCCTATGATCCGCTGGAAGAAGCTCACGCCTGGGCCGAATCGCAGCAGGCCACATGGGAGGCAGGGGAAACCGGCGTCGTGCTGGGAGTGGGACTGCTCTACCATGTGGAAGTCCTTCGGCGGCTCGCACCGTTAGGGTCATCGCTCGTCGTCGTGGTTCCCGACCTGAACGTGCTGCGGGACGCCTGCAGCAGCAGGGCTCTCGGAGAGTGGCTCGGACGAGTCGAGTGGGTCTGGGGAACCCCGCACGAGATGGCCGAGCAATTGACGTCGTCCGGTCGGAGGCTCCGCTTCCTGTCGTATGCGCCGGCCGCCGGACTGCACAGCAAGACCCACGGAGAACTGGAGGTCGTCTTGCGCCGCCTGGTGGCGAGCCGGTCGGGCGGGCAGCTCCACGTGGCGGTCGTCGGCCCCATTTATGGCGGCTCGTTGCCGATCGCCAGGTATGTGGTCTCCGCCCTCGAAACACTGGGGCATCGGGTGAGTTGGCTCGATCAGAGTATCCACCATACCAGCTACGAATCGTTTGGGAACATCCGCGATACTCGTCACCGCCTCACCGTGCAGAGCAAATTGGCCGAGGTGCTGAGCATGGCCACGGTGGTTCGCCTGGCGGAGGATCCCCCGGACCTTGTGCTGGCGCTGGCTCAAGCGCCCTTGACCTTCCCGGTCCTCGAACATCTCAGAAAGAAAAAGTTTCCGACCGCCATGTGGTTTGTGGAGAATTTCCGCCATCTGACCTACTGGCAGCAACTTGCGACCGGATATGACTACTGGTTTGTCATCCAACAAGCGGATTGTCTCGACGCCTTTCGCCACGCCGGAGCCAAGCAGGTCGCATACCTGCCGATGGCGGCGGATCCGGCGGTACATCGCCCACTGTCTCTGACAGCCGAGGAGCGGGAGGAGTTCGGCTCAGACCTCTCGTTCGTCGGGGCCGGCTATGCCAATCGCCGGGCGCTGTTGCCCCGCCTGATCACAGGCGAATGGTCGTTCAAACTCTGGGGAAACGAATGGGAGAGGGCAGCGGATCTTCTTCCTGTCCTCCAGCGAAGCGGCACGCGGATCGAGACCGAGACCTGCATGAAAGTATTCAACGCCACGACCGTCAATCTGAACCTGCACTCCTCGTCGGGCGTGGGGCTCGATCCCCACGCCGACTTCGTCAATCCGCGCACGTTTGAACTGGCTGCCTGCGGAGCGTTCCAATTGGTCGACCATCGAACATTGCTGCCCGAGTTGTTTTCCGAGAAAGAAATGGTCACGTTTCGTTCGACGGATGAGCTGCAACCGCTCATCCGGACATGGTTGGCCGACTCTGCCGGCCGGACGGCCATGGCCGAGGCGGCACGGCAGCGCGTTCTCGATCACCATACCTATGTCCATCGCCTGCGCGAGTTGTTGGCTCACATCGGCATAAGCCAACCGGATCGTATCGGATCGATTCTGCGAGGCGGGCGCGACGCCGAGCGGTTGACTGAGCGATGCGGGCCGACGCCCGAATTGGTTCCCTTGCTGCATCGCTTTCCCGCCGACCAGCGCGTTGAGCTGAAGGACCTTGCCGAACACATCCGCTCGCGAGGACCGACCGCCACGCTGGCGCGTGAGGAACTCCTGATTCTCATGCTCGACACCTATCGAACTGAAACGCGAGACATGTTGTGAACAAGCAGGTCCTGATCCTCAACATCACCCGCATGGGCGATCTCGTGCAAATGGGCCCCCTTCTGGCCAGACTCCAGCACGAATGGCCCGGCGTCGGGATCGACCTCGTCGTCGATCGACGGTTTGCGCCGGTCGCCGAGTTGCTGCCGGGGTTGCGTCACATTGAAGCATACGACTTCCATGCCCTGATCGATGACAGTCGGGCCAGGGCGAAAGATGTGGTGGCATTGTATCGAGACATCGCGGCATGGGCGAAGCCCCTTGCCGAGACAGGGTATGACCGCATCGTCAATCTCACCTTCAATAAGTGCAGCGGACTGCTCGCCGGCTACGTCGGCGCCTCCGACATTCGCGGCGTGCGCAGTGCCTGGGACGGCGGGCCGGTCGTCGAGAATCCCTGGATGGCGTATTTCACGGATATGCATCTCTACCGCCGGTTCAATCGGTTCAACCTCGTGGATATTTATGCCCTTGGGGGAAGTGGAATCGGGCCGTTTTCACCGCTTCAAATCACGGTACCGGCCGACGCCGCCGACTGGGCTCGCCGGTTTCTCGCCTCGGAACCGGCAACCGCCACGCAATGGGTTGCCGTGCAAGCCGGAGCCAGCGACGTGATGAAAGCCTGGCGCCCCGAATACTTCGGACGGGCGATGGCCTTTCTCAGCCGCACGTTGCCGGTCGGTTTCGTCCTGATCGGTACGGCGTCCGAACAGGACACGATCGCCCAGGTCAAGGCCGCCTATCGGGACGCGGGAGGCCGGGCCCCGCTGCGTGAGGCGGTGGGGCGCACGTCGTTGCCCCAGTTGGTCGGCCTGCTGGCCGAGTGTCGGATGCTTCTCACCAACGACACGGGCCCCATGCATCTTGCGGTTGCGGTCGGCACACCGGTCGTCGATCTATCGGTTGGGCACGTCGACTTTCGCGAAACCGGCCCCTATGGTCCCGGCCATTGGGTCGTCCAGCCGGAATTGGACTGCGCTCCCTGCAGCTTCGACCAGGTGTGTTTCCATCACAGCTGTAAAGATCGTGTGGCGATTGATGGGATCGCTATGCTATCCCGGCACGTCTTGCAGCAGGCGCCTGCGCCGGTTCACGCCGGCGCAGCCAGACTGTACCAGTCGGGCGTGGACGAAGACGGTCTGGCTACGTACAGGCTGATCGCCGGCGCCGAACATTCCACGACAGCGTGGTACGCCTCATTCTGGCGGCGCTACTGGTACGAAGCGTTCACGGGCACGCCGAGCCGCACTCCCGCGCCGACCGGTCCTCCGCCCGACCTGTCTGAGGCCAATGAGCGGCTGAGCAGCTTGCTCCCTCTGTTGGACAGGCTCTGCCGGCACGCCGATGACATAGTACGGGTCGCGTCCCGTCGTCCCGTTCCGGTCGAAACCTTGAAGGCCCTCCAAGCGCAGCTAGGAAAAGCGCGACAGGAGGCGGTGACCGTAGGAATGGAATCGCCGGCGACTGCTCCGCCGGCAGTGTCGTTCCTGCGCGACATTCATAACGACAATATCCAAGGGTTGGAACGGCTCGCGCGACACCATGCGCATGCCTACGGACTGTGGCGCACGCGCGTCAAGGACATCCAAACCAGGCTACGCGGTTTCACGGGTCCTTCTACCCAGACACCTCTTCAACGGAACGATGTGGCCGGCCCATTGTTGAGCATCACACATCGATCAGTAGACGCATTCTTGTCACGACCAAGACACGAAAAGGAGACCGACCATGCAGGTGATACTCGACCATGAAGAATGGGAAGTTGCAAACGAGGTCCTGCTGGCCGATGTCCTGGCGCAGGTGAGCGATCGCGCCCAGGCCCAATCGCGCATCGTGACGAGCTTGATCGTGGGCGGTCGCTCCCTCAGCGACCGGGACCTCGAACCGACCCTGCTCGCAACGAAAGCCGGGGAGGCCGGAGGCGTCCACGCGACGTCACAAGCCATGAGCGAGGTCCTGCAGGCGGCGCAACACTCGCTTCGCAAGTATGCCGGTCTCCTCCGAGACGAAGGGGCTGCCTTGGTCCGTCCTCTTAGGATCGGAACCGGCGACAGAGGATCGTTGGACGCCTGGCTCGGGAAATTAGCCGACTACCTCGAAATGACGGAAACCGCGCGGGCCCATGCGCTCCCCGACATACCGGCCGACTCATTGATCCCCTGGATTCAGGAAGTGGTGGATGCCCGCGCCGCCGCCGATTCCGTCCGGCTGGCCGATCTGCTCGAATACGAGCTGCTGCCTCGTCTGGCCGGCTCAGGTTGCTGATTTCTAGCGCGTCGTTGGTGCCCGTTTCGTGCCGTCAGGGCTTCTCCTGGCCCCTTGCTCGTGGCGCTTAAGTCCCGATCAAAGCAGGCCGATAAGGTGAACCATGAGTAGAGAGACTGCGGTCGGAAAGGAGGTGGCAGACGACAGCCTGACCGCGCGCACGCTTCACCTTCTCGGCACGGACGCCAGAGAGCACCCGATTGCTCAATGAGCACAGCACTTCAAGGAGGAAGACTCCATGTCGTTAGTCATTAATAACAACGCGGCTTCAAATTCAGCCCAACGCAATTTGGCAACGAACTCGTTTAACCTGGGACGCTCCGTCGAGCGTTTGTCTTCAGGCCTTCGGATCACCAGAGCAGCCGATGATGCGGCCGGCCTGGGCTTGTCCGAAACGTTGCGCGCCCACATCCGCAGCATCAACCAGGCGTCTCGGAACTCGTTCGACGGCATCAGCTTGACCCAGATCGCGGACGGCGCCGCAGCGGTATCCGGCAACTTGCTCTCTCGATTGCGCGAACTGGCAGCCCAATCGGCCAGCGGCACGGTGGGCGCCACGGAGCGTTCGTACCTCGACCAGGAGTTTCTCGCGCTGCGTTCCGAAATCGATCGGATCTCGACCGTGACCGAGTTCAACGGTCAGGTACTGTTGAGCGGCGCCAGCAACAGCTTCACGGTGCAGATCGGGTTCAAGAGCGGGACAGGCAACACGCTCACATTGGACCTCAATGACCTGGACATCGGTTCCTTGGGCCTCAGCGCGGTCAACGTGTCCACAGCGGCCAATGCGCAGAGCGCCTTGGGCAACATCGACAGCGCGATCAGCGCCATCGCGACCGCCCGAGCCGAATACGGGTCGATTCAGAACCGGTTCGAGGCGACGATCGCGAATTTACAGGTCAGCGGCGAGACCATAACCGCCGCCGAATCCCGGATCAGGGATGCGGATGTCGCGTACGAAACCTCGGTCTTCACCAGGAACCAGATCCTGGTACAGGCCGGTATCGCGGTGTTGGCGCAGGCGAACACGTTACCGCAACAGGCCCTCACGCTGCTGCGGGGCTAAGCGTGACGATCTCTTCACCCGCCCTCTCCCTGCCGGGGGGAGGGTTGTGGTGAAGGGAATACATACAGGGAGGGCCCCATGGTCCAGGATGTTACAGGAAAACCGGACCTTCAGTTCCCGACGGGTCACGCCAGTGAAAGGCCGGGACGGACAGGCGTATTCCACACACCATCCACGGAAACCTCGGTCGGCGACGATACAGGGACGGTGGATCGGGCGAACCTCGAACAAGCCGTCGCGAAAGTCCGCGAGGCTGTTCGCACGACCGAGTCCAAGTTGCAGATTGAGATCGACCCCGACCTCGATCGGGTTGTGGTGAAAATCCTGCAGGGAGAATCCGGCGAGGTGATTCGGCAGATTCCTCCACAGGAGTTTCTCGATCTGGCCAAGCAACTTTCCGACCCCAAGGGGCTGCTGCTGAAAGAGCGGGCCTAACGAACGCGAAGAGAGAAGGAGCGATCGATGCCGGCCATTAGTTTCGGAGGGCTAGGAAACGGGATCGACTTCGGCCAGGTGATCGAACAACTGGTCAAGGTCCAACGCTTCCCGATCGACCGCCTGAATCAGAACAAGACGAATTTGCAAACCAAGCTGACGGACTACACCAGCTTGGGCACCAAACTCGTATCGCTCCAGAGCGCATCCGATGCGCTCCGGCTCTCGACCAGTTTCGACCGATCCAGCACCTCGGTCAGCGACGGCACGGTCCTCACTGCCACAGGGTCTTCGACCGCGACAGCCGGTGCCTATACGATCAAGGTCACACAACTTGCCCAAGCGCATCAGATCACGAACAAAGCCGCCAAGGCGGTCGCGAGCGCCACGACCGACATCGTGAGCGGCACCTCGGCCACGTTCACCTTCAAGGTGGGATCAGGGTCCAACCAGACCGTCACGCTGAGCAGCACCGGGACGTTAGATGACCTCAAGGCAGGCGTGAACGATCTGGGAGCCGGCGCGACCGCGTCGATCGTGAACACGGGCAGCGACGCGTCGCCGGCCTACCGGCTCGTCCTCACGGCGACCAACACGGGGGCGAGCAACGGCATCACGATCGTCGCCGATGACACGACGCTGGATTTTCTGAATTCCAGCGGGACCGGGGGCACCGATACGCTCCAGGCGGCGCAGGACGCCATCGTCGTGCTCGGCGATCCGGCCCAGAACCCGGTGACGTTGCAACGCAGTTCCAACACGATCACCGACGCCATCACCGGCGTCACGCTCACCCTGAACAAGACGACCGGCAGCAGCACCATCAATGTGAACGTCTCCCGCGACACCGGCGCCGTGAAGACGAATATCAAGGCGCTCGTGACGGCGTACAACGATATCGTCACGTTCGTCAATGAACGCAGCACCTATGATGTCACGACAAAAAAGGGCGGCATCTTCTTCAGCGAAACCACGGCCAGGACGGTCCTCTCGCAACTGCGCCAAGCCCTCTCCAACGAAGTGAGCGGCCTCACGACCTACACCAGTGTCGGGCACATAGGGTTCAAGACGGAGCGGGACGGCAAGATTACTCTGGATGAAACCAAATTGGACAGCGCGTTGAGCGCCAACTACAGCGCCGTCAAATCCCTGTTCATCAATAACACCCAAACCGGCATTGCCGGCGTGGCCCAGCGGCTCAACGCCGCGGTCGATACGCTCGACGACATCGCGAACGGCACGCTCACGTTGCGCAAGGACGGCTTGACCGATCAGATCGACGATCTGACCGCCGGAATCACCCTGAAGGAGTCCGCCTTGACTCAGTACGAAGAACGGATCCGGCGCCAATACGCCGCGCTGGACGGGCTCTTGCGCCAGCTCCAGGGGCAACTCGGATTCCTCCAATCCAACTCCCAATCCAAGTAAGGGACCTTCTCATGATTCAACAAGCCGTGCACCAGTATCAGCAGACCTCCGTCATGACCGCCACCGACGTGCAGCTCATCGTCCTGTTATACGACTCTGCCGTCCAGTCGTTGGAGCTGGCGCGCGAGGGTATGCTCCAGAAGAACATCCAGGACAAAAGCCGTTTTCTCGGACGAGCGGTGGCGATCGTCAGCGAGCTCTCGAACGTCCTCGACTTCGAGCAAGGCGGAGATATCGCGAAGTCCCTGCACCGGCTCTACCAATACATGCTGGCCGAGTTTCTCCAGGCCAACCTGCGGAACGATCCTCGCCATCTGGAAGGCCCACTGCGTTGCTTGAGCACCCTGCGTGAGGCGTGGCAGACCATCGCCCGGCAACAGGTCATGCCTCAAGCCGTCGGGAGGTGAGCCTCACGATGTCCGACTCGCTGCACGACTGGGAACGCGAGACATGCTACGCGCAGATGGCCGCTGAAGAGGGACGGTGGGATGCCGTCCAACAGTACTATGAACGGCGGGCTGCATGGCTGTATGGGCCTGAACTGACCCCGTCAACCGCCGAACGGTTAGCGACGATCGACCGCGAGATCGAACGCCGGATCCTGGTTGCACAGGCGGTACTCGCCGCGACGCTGGCCGACACCGCCGGCGCGCGCCGGATACTGTCGCACATGAAAGCGTCACTGGGCGCAGGACCGGCACCGTATCAACTGATCGACCGGAGCGTGTAGCGGAGCGACTCAGGGGGACACCTCATGAGCATTGCGTTCAACCAAATCCACAACATCGTCCGCACCTATCAACGCATGCTGCACCTTCCTGAGAGACAGGCGACGACATCGCTTGAACCCACGGACCGGGAAGATCGCGTGTCCATTTCTGCAGAGGCGCGTGAGTTGGAAGGGGAGTCGCACCACCACGACAAGCCGCGTGCCCCGGCGACCGGAGCCCGCAATCAGGGGCGATGAAATGAGTGCGGAACCAACATCGAGCGCGCCGACCGCGCGCATCCATGTCGTCAGCCGGTCCGGTAGACTTGACCGGCACGTGCGCGAACGCCTGATCCAGGCTGGATATGAGGTATCCGCCGGCCGCACGGAGGCGGAGGCGCTGCGCCGCGTCCAGGAGGGCAAGGTGGACGCGTTGATCTGCCAGGTTCAGCGACCTGACCGGCGTGTCTTGTCCCTCTTGGAACAACTTGCCTTCCAGGAACGCGACACCTGTGTGATCCTGGTCGGTTCGGATGATGGGGCGGAACAGGCGGCCAGGTTCCTTCGCAGCGGCGCCTTCGACTATCTCACGCTCCCCCTCAAGCCCGAACAGCTGGTGGATTCCGTTCGCCAAGGGCTCGATATCCGGCGGGCGTTCATGGAAGTTCGCACTCTCTCCGAACGGCTCACACGCGTCAATCGAGAACTCGCGCACGAGCGGGACAGTCTCCAACAGTGGAACCACAAGCTGGCCATGCTCAATCGGTTGAGCCAGCGCATAGCCGGATCGTTGGATGCCGATGAGATCGGTCAAGCACTCAGCACCGGCTTGCAGCCTCTCGTCGACTTCGAAACAGCGGGACTGGTCTGGTTGAAGCCGGAGCGAATCTGGGTCCACACTCCGTCGGCGAAGGACGCCGTGTCCTGTGAAGAGACTCGCCGGCGCCTCCTGGTTCGCGCGAATCGGTCGGCACGATCGGGAGACCTCGCCGAGACCGGCACGGTTCGGCAGAGGATAACACAGAGCGTCTCTGCGCAGGACTGCGCGATCGAACATCCGCTCGTCGTTCGCAACACCGTTCGCGGCCTCTTGTATGTGGAGCGTCGCAACGGCCGCGTCTTCGACGCGTTCGAATCGCAGGTCGTCACCTCGGTGGCCACCTCGCTGACCTTGGCCCTCCACAACGTGGACTCGTACCGGGAGGCTCAGGACCTGGCGAGGCAGGACAGCCTGACGAATCTGCTCAATCGGCGTGCATTGAACGATGTGCTCGTCCGCGAATTGAAGGCAAGCCGGCGGTATCGTTCGCCGGCCTGTCTCATCATGGTCGATCTGGACTATTTCAAGATCGTCAACGACCGACTCGGCCATCCGGTCGGCGACGACGTGCTCAAAGCCGTCGGCCGTCTTCTCTCCCGGATGGTTCGGGACGTCGACGTCGTCGCCCGCTACGGAGGGGAGGAATTTGCAATCGTGTTGCCGCATACCGAACTTGAACCGGCGCTGATCATTGCCGACCGCATTCGCGAACAGATCGAGCGGCATCCCTTTGACATCGGCAACGCCTGTGTGCGGTTGACGGTGAGCATGGGAGTCGCCCGAGTCCCGGCAGCCCTGATGCCCACGGCCGATGCCTGGGTGGCCGCCGCGGATGCGGCCCTGTATGAAGCCAAAGCGCAGGGACGCAATCGCGTCGCGGCCGGCGCCGCCACGGCCGACTCGATGGAAGAGACCGTTGCCGCGCTCACGACAACCGATGGAAGAATCCTGTGCGGTCGTCACTGAACGATCAGGTTCAATCGACAAGCCACGCGGCCCTTCCCGAGGAACGCCGCGAGTGGGTTCGCATCGACGATCGCCTGCCGATCGAGTACCGGCTGACCACCGAATCCCCGGATGCTCCGGCGCCCGCGTCGCTCCGCGCAACGCAGGAGTCGATCGACGCTTTGATCGACAAGCCGACAGCCGATCTGCTCGCTCGCTCCGACGACATGTTGAGCGGGTCTCCACTCGTCCCGTGGTTGAGAAAGATCGACTGGTTGTTGGGGGTGACCTTGAAAACGCTGGCGAAGATGCATCCGGAAGGTATTCAGATGGCGCAGGTTGCCGAGGTCAATATCAGCGGAGGCGGGATGGAGTTCAACACCGAGCGTGAATTTCAGACAGGGCAGGACCTGGTCGTCAGACTGATCCTTCCTCCGTTTACTCCTATCGAGGCGACCGCCCATATCATCCGCGTGACTCCCTTGCGGAAGGACCGGGAAGGGTTTCGAATCGCCACTCACTTCACCGCCATCGGCGCAGACGACCAGGAATTCCTCATCCGCCACATTCTCCTCACTCAGGCCGAACGACTCCGGGCACGCCGGAGCGCCACAGGCTAGGGGGAAGGGGAAGTTCTGAGTTCTGAGTTTGGAGTTACCGTCAAGATTCAGAACTCAGAACTCAGCACTCAGAACTCGTTCCCAGT
Source organism: uncultured Nitrospiraceae bacterium (assembly GCA_964555285.1). Lineage (GTDB taxonomy): Bacteria > Nitrospirota > Nitrospiria > Nitrospirales > Nitrospiraceae > JBBIQV01. The sequence goes on along the minus strand of CAZKRM010000001.1, from coordinate 34,997 downwards.
GCTGCTGTCGATATGCGCCAGCAGCGCATCCGTGATGCGGCCGAGCGCGCGGGCTGCAGGGGAGTCGGGATCGGCTTCTACGACCGGGTGGTAGGCCCGTACGGATCGTTCCATGGCTTGGTCGTCCGGAATCTCTCCCAGCATGGCTAAGTCTCCGCCGACGTAGTGCTTCAAGAGTTTCTTGAGCTGCAGCACGTTGACACGCGATCGTCCGGAGACTCGGTTCAAGATGAGGCACGGTTGAAAATGGTGGAGCGTCGCTTCAGCCGTCGCCCGTCCGGCCTCATTCGTTTGTCCCGCCACCTCCAAGACTTCTTCGATGCTCGAAAAGTCCCGCTCTGAGAGCGCCTGCGTGATGGCGTCGCGGGACAGAAAAGCCGACAGCACCCGTCGAATCGCGGCGAGCTTGATGAAGCGATAGAGATCCAGCACGGAGGTCGGGTCGGGAGTCGCCACCGCCAGTTGCCGATCCCCCATCAGAAAAAAATCCAGCGCGTGGTAACTCGTGCCTGCGCCGATATCCACCACGATGATGTCCGCGACGACATCCTTGAAGTGGCCGATCAACCGCTTCTTCGTTCCATAGGGCATATTGGCCGTGGCCAGGGTTTCACCGGTTCCCGGGATGAGTCGGAGCCGCGCATGCCCGGGGACCGGCTGGGCGACCGCCTCCAACGTGTCTGCCTGCTTATTGAGGAAGTCGGTCAGCGTGCGCGTCGGGTGGAGCATCCCGAAGAGAATGTGAGCATCGGCTCCCCCCACATCCAAATCCGCCAGCACGACCTGTTTCCCGCGCCGTGCAAGGAGCACAGCCAGATTGGCCGCCACCACGCTCTTGCCGACACCGCCTTTACCGGATGCGATCGAAATGATCGTGGCCATCGTGACCAGTTCCTGTTCGTTCCCATCGGATGCCGGTCCCTTCATCGGTCGCACGTGAACAAAACTGAACCGTGACGGGCGACAAGCGACGAGTGATGAGAAAAGGCTGAGGCTGAGCCCGCGGCTCAAGTTTCCTGCCGTGAAGTCCGATATCGCATCCGCTATGAACAACGCAATGGTCGCAGTAACCGACATGAATGCAGATGGTGCTGCTTCACTGGAGAGCGAGATTCTGACCGTGATGGACGTGGCTCAGTTTCTTCGAGTCCCGAAATCCACCGTCTATAAGCTCGCCCGGCTGGGTCAGTTGCCGGCTTCCAAGATCGGCAAGCATTGGCGCTTTCTTCGCCGTGACATTCACCAGTGGATGCATACCCGGTCCCAACAGGGATAGGGCATCCGGTTCGGAGTCGTCCGAACTTCTCGGGACACGATCGGTCGCCTGTGTCGTTCGGCGCGTGAGGCCCCGGCGACCGACCAGTGTCGCAGCGCGGCGTGACTCGGCATGACCGTCTAGGTGAATACGCACCATGGGACACGAACTCTCGAAGCAGGCTCCCGAACAATCGTCGCTCGATCTTACCCAGGACACGTTTACGCAACTGCGGGATCTGATCTACGAGCACACCGGCATCTTCTTCCAAGACAGCAAGAAATATCTTCTCGCCAGCCGCCTGCAACCAAGACTGCGCGAGCGCCGGTGTCGCACCTACGAGGACTACTACCAGTTGGTCGCGCGGGATACGTGGCGCGACACGGAAATCAGCACCCTCTACACGCTGATCACCACGAATGAGACGTACTTTTATCGGGACGCTCCACAGCTCGAGACCTTTCTGAGCAAGGTGGTTCCCGCGGTCATCGAAACGAACAACGCGACCAGGCAATTGCGCCTGTGGAGTGCCGCCTGCTCGACAGGAGATGAGCCGTATACGCTCGCCCTCATGCTGCTCGAACATGCCCCCTTAGCCGATTGGACGATCGACATTCTTGCCACGGACATCAGCAACGCCGTGCTCGACATCGGCCGAAAGGCCGTCTACAGCTCCCATGCCTTGCGTAACGTGCCGCCTGCGTTGCTGCGCAAGCACTTCACGAAAGAGAAAGAGAAGGACCGGTATGTCCTGTCCGAGCGGGTCACGCGCTGCGTCAAGTTCATGCACCTCAACCTCTACGATCGCCCGCGGCTCAAACTGATCCGCGGAATGGACGTCATCTTCTGCCGGAACTGTCTCATCTACTTCGACGACAAAGCGAAACAGCAGATCGTCCAGGACCTCGCCGCCGCGTTGCGTCCCAAGGGGTACCTGGTGATCGGATTCTCTGAAACATTGAACAACGTCGCGCACACCTTGCGCCCGATCCACGCCACGCGTTCCGTGGTGTACCAAAAGCCATGACCGTTCAGATCGTCAACTCAGGCAGGAACCTGTCGTAAGCAAGGAGGACCTCACGATGCCAGCCGATCCCAACATGAAGATCCTCGTCGTCGACGATATGTCGACCATGCGAAGGATCGTCAAGAACATCCTCAAACAGCTGGGGTTCGCCAACCTCGAAGAGGCGGAAAACGGCCAGGAAGCGTTGACCAAGCTCCGGGCCGAGCGCTACGGGTTCGTCGTCTCGGATTGGAACATGCCGGTGATGGCCGGCATCGACCTGCTGCGCGCCATCCGGGCCGACGAGACGCTCAAACACATCCCTGTCCTGATGGTCACCGCAGAGGGCCAGAAAGAGAATTTGGTCGAGGCGATCCAGGCCGGGGTGAGCAACTATATCGTGAAGCCGTTCACCGCGGAAACGTTGCAGGAAAAGATCGGCAAGATCTTCAGCCAGTAGCGGAGTCTTCGTGGAACCGTTGCACAACCCGATTCCTCCCGGCGTAGCCGGTCCGGACTCCCCCTTGTACGAGCAACTGGGATCGCTGGCCCGCTACATGGACCGCGCGTTGCGGCAGATCTCCGGCGCCGTGGCCCCGATGTCCGACACGATGGCGCAGATACCGCAGGCGGCTGCGCATCTGTCCGACCTGATCCGTCTGACGGAGGAAGGCACGCACAAGGTCATGGCCCTGCTCGAAGCGATCCAGGACAACCACGGCAAGGTGGCATCCTCGTTGGCGGACGTCGCAGCCGATATCGAGGGGAATGCCGCCCTGAAGGATGCCTCCGCACGCCTGACGGACGCGAAGGCCGCGCTGTCGCAGGACGACCGGCGGCTCATGGAGATCATGACCGCCCTGTCGTTTCAGGATCTGACCGCGCAACGCGTCAAGAAACTGATGCGCATCCTGCATCATGTGCAGCACAGGCTGTTGGAGCTGGTCGTGGTCTTCGGCCTGGCCCAGGAAGAGGAGAAAGCACCGCAGCAGTCGGAGGCGGCCGAGATGCTCAAGCAGCTCGATCAATCCAAATCCACCGCCATCGATCAGACGTTGGCCGACGAGATTCTCGCCAAGTTCGGATTTAACGAGGCTGTCCATGAACAATGAGATGCAAGAAATACTGAACGACTTCCTGACCGAAGCCGACGAAATGATCGAGCAGCTCGATCAACGATTCATCACGCTCGAAGCCGATCCCACGAACAAGGATCTGCTGAACGAGATTTTCCGCGCCATGCACAGCGTGAAAGGCTCGGCCGGATTCCTCGGGTTTACGCATCTGGTGGACGTCGCGCACCGGGCCGAGAGCATCCTGAACAAACTGCGCCAGGGCGAGATGGCGGTCGTCCCGGCCGTCATCACCGTCATCCTGGAAGCCGTGGACATCGTCAAGCTGATCATGCGCAGCATCCGCGAGTCCGGCTCGGACAGCAGCGTCCAGACCGAGGCGATCACGCAGAAACTCGACGCGGTGCTGACCGGCGACGCCCCCGGCGGGGAGGTCCACCCCACGCCGATGCAGCCGCCGGCCGGTGCGCCCGACCCGACCGCTTCGCCGGCGGTTCACGCGCAGGCGGCTCCCTCCGAGACGGACGGTCCTGCCGAACCGGCCCCCAGGCTCGGCGAACTGCTGGTGTCGGAAGGTCTCGTGTCGAAGGGACAAATCCTCGACGCCTTGAACCGACAACAGCACCAGCCCGAACCGAAACAGCCGCTCGGCGAAATTTTGGTGCAAGCGAAGGCCATCACGGAAAAAGCGTTGGATCAAGCGTTGCAGAAGCAGGACAAGTTGGGCCGGTCGGAAGAGGACCGGACGATCCGGGTCGAAACCAAACGGTTGGACAGCGTGATGAACCTCGTCGGCGAGCTCGTGCTCGGACGGAACCGCCTGATCAAGATCGGCGGGCAACTCGAACAAGCGCACGAAGGAGATCCGAACGCGCGGGCCCTCGGCGAAACCCTGGCTCAGCTCAATCTCGTGACGACCGATCTGCAACTCGCCGTCATGAAAACCCGGATGCTCCCGATCAAGAAGGTGCTCGCGAAGTTGCCGCGGCTCGTCCGGGACCTCTCCCAAAAACTCGGCAAGCAGGTCCGTCTCGAACTCGAGGGTGAAGAGACCGAGCTCGACAAGTCCGTGGCCGACGAGATGGGCGACCCGCTGGTGCACCTGGTTCGGAACGCGATCGATCACGGCCTCGAGACACCGCACGAACGACAGGCCGCCGGCAAACAGGCCGAAGGTCTCCTGCGGATCGCAGCCAGCCAGGAAGGCAACAGCATCGTCATCCGCATTCAGGACGACGGGCGCGGCGTGCCGATCGAGAAGATCAAGGCCAAGGCGCTGGCCCGTGGCCTGGCCTCCGAAGCCGAACTGGCCGCGATGCCGCCGAAGGAAGTCATCAACCTGATCTTCCTGCCCGGCTTCAGCACGGCCGAGAAGGTGACGGACGTGTCCGGCAGAGGGGTGGGGATGGATGTCGTCCGCACGAACATCCGCAAAATCAACGGCACCGTCGAGATCGAATCGGAAGCGAATAAAGGCAGCGTCATCGTCATCAAATTACCGCTCACCATCGCCATCATTCAGGCGCTCCTCATCGAGGTGGAGCAGGCGACGTTCGCGATCCCGCTCAGCTCCGTGATCGAAGCGGTGAAAATCGGTAAGTCCGACATCAGGACGCTGAACGGACGGCCAGTCCTCCACCTCCGCGAACGGGTCCTCCCGCTCTTCCGGCTGTCCGAGGAGTTCGAGATTCCCGCCGACCCGCACAGGGAGAAGTGCTACGTGGTGGTGGCGGCGGTCGGGGAACGGCGGGTCGGCGTGATCGTCGATCGACTGCGGTCGCAGGAAGAAGTCGTCATCAAGTCCATGTGGGATTACCTGGACGGCATCAAGGGGATATCCGGCGCGACCATTACCGGCGAAGGCAAAGTCGTGCTGATCTTAGACATTCCCGAACTCGTCGAGAATGCCCAACGCGGGTGGATGGTCGAAGCGGCCGCGGCGGCGTGACGCGTTACGAAGGAGCACAACATGTCTACCCTGATTAATGAAGTGGACGCCCGGACCCAATCGGCCGGCGCCAACCAGATGGAACTGCTCTTGTTCCACGTCGGGACACCGGAGCTGTTCGGCATCAACGTCTTCAAGGTCCGCGAAGTCATGAAGCTCCCCTCGCTCACCCGGGTCCCCGATGCCGACCCACGCATCAAAGGCGTGGCGAACATTCGCGGCGTCACCATCCCCATTATCGATCTTCGTGCGATCCTTGGGTTGGGGGCGGAAATCTCGGGCGCAGAGGGGGAGCCTGCGAACCGGAAAGGCAGCCTCATCGTCACCGAGTACAACAGCAGCCTTCAGGGGTTCATGGTCTCCGGCGTTCACCGGATCGTTCGCATGTCCTGGGCGCAGATCAAAACGCCGCCTCGGCTCGTCCGTGAGAACAACACCGGCATGGTCACCGCCGTGACCATGCTGGAAGACGGCCGGATGGTCCTGATCCTGGACGTCGAGAAGATCCTCTGCGAAATCGTCCGACACGGCGATGACGACGTGTACGCGGGAGTCGAATCCCAATCGACACTGCAGGCCAAATGCGTGTTGTTCGCCGACGATTCGTCCGTCGCCCGCACGCAAATCAAAAAAGCCCTGGAACGGCTCGGCATCTCTTTTATCCAGGCGACGACGGGGAAAGAGGCGTGGGAAAAGCTCATCGAGCTGGCCGATCGCGCGGCTGCAGAGCAGCAGACGATTTTCAGCAAGATTCAGCTCGTGATCAGCGATATCGAAATGCCGGATATGGACGGGTTCACCCTCACCAAGCACATCCGGTCGGATCCCCGCACCGCCCAATTGCCCGTGCTCCTGCACTCGTCGTTGACCGGCATGTGCAACATGGAGAAGGGCAAAGGCGTCGGAGCGACGGACTATATCGCCAAGTTCGATCCGAAGGTCTTAGGGGAAAAGATCTTGCTTCATTGCAAATGAATGATGGCCGGCCGTCGGACGAAGGTCCGGACGCACGGAGCGAACGAGCGACGAGAGGAAGAACGTGACTGCGCCAATACGTGTCTTAGTGGTGGACGATTCGGCCTTCATGCGCAAGGCCATCGTCAGCATGATTTGCAGCGATAGACGCCTCGCGGTCGCGGACACGGCCAGAAACGGGGAGGAGGCCGTGCAGAAAGCGGCCGCCCTCGATCCCGACGTCGTCACGATGGATGTGGAGATGCCGGGCATGAACGGGATCGAGGCGCTCCGCCGGATCATGCAGAGCCATTCGGTGCCGGTGATCATGGTGAGTTCCATCACGACCGAAAGCGCCGTGGAAACTCTGACCGCGCTGGAACTGGGCGCGGTGGACTACCTGGCGAAGCAACTGGACGGCGTCGCGATGAAGATCATCGATATCAGGCCGGAACTGGTCGCGAAGATCGTGGCTGCGGCCGGCGCGAAGGACACAATCCGGATGAACCGTTCGACGTTCGATGTTCGAAGTTCGACTGTGCAACCTCGCACCTCGCACCTCGCACCCCGCCTCCCTTTCCTGAGCGCCCCATCGGGTACTGCGACTCGCGGCGCCAAACTCGTCGCCATCGGCTGTTCGACCGGAGGTCCCCTGGCATTGATGGAACTCCTGCCTCATCTTCCGGGAGACTTTCCCGCCGGGGTCGTCGTCGTCCAGCACATGCCGAAGTTTTTCACGAAACCCTTCGCCGACCGGATGAACACCCTGTGCCCGCTCGACGTGCGCGAGGCAGTCGAGGGCGACGTGGTGAAGCCTGGAACGATTCTCGTTGCGCCCGGTGGACTTCAGCTCCGTGTCGGCCCCGGTCGGGCGTTGCACATGGAAGTATCCTTGACACCCAATGTCGAGCGTCATCTCCATGCTCCCTCGGTGGACGTCATGATGGAATCCGTCGCCAAGGCCTACGGCGACCGGGCGATCGGCGTGATCCTGACAGGAATGGGTCGCGACGGGCTCGAAGGCATGAAGGCGATCAAGGCCGCGAAGGGACGCACGGTCGCGCAGGATGAGAAGAGCTGTCTGGTCTATGGAATGCCCAAAGCGATCGTGGATGCCGGTTGCGCAGACAAAGTAGTCCCGTTGTCGCAGATCGCAGGCGAAATCGTCAACATGGTCTAGGTCGAATGGCTCGACCGCAGTCAGAAAGGAGAATCAGTATGTGGGCATGGATGAGGGATATGCCGATCGGCCGCAAGTTCGCGATGGCCGTCTGCGCGATCGCCGTGGCGAGTACCGTGGCGGGATTGTACTTCGTCTATCAGCAGGAACAGGACAAGCTGTTGCTCCTGCTGACAGCCCGCGCCAAGGTGATCGAAACCCAGATGCAACTCACCCGAACCTATATCGCCAAACACTATGTGGGAAAACTGAAGAACTCCCGCGTCGGATCGGAGATCGCGATCGTGAAGGACCATGCGGAGAATCCGATGGCGATTCCCTTGCCCGCCACCGCCGTCCGCGAGATAGCGGAAGAAGCGGCAAAGACGGGCCTGTTCAACGCGAGGCTGTTCAGCACGACGCCGCTGAATCCCGTCAACGTGGCGAAGGATCAGTTCGAGCAGGATGCGCAGCAGGCCATCGCGGCCGGAGCGGAGACCTATCAACGGGTCGAACCGGTGAACGGCGTGATGACCTTCCGCCGCGCGTCTGCCGACAAAGCCACTGCCTCGGCCTGTGTGGGATGTCATGCCGGCAAGCAGGTCGGCGAGGTCCTCGGCGTGCTGTCGATCGCCATCCCGATAACGGCGGCGATTGCCGCCTCCAACGAATCGGTGATAAGGACCTGCGAAACGTTGGTGGCCGTGGTGCTCATGGTTCTGATGACCGTGTATCTGATGCTGCGCGCGGTCGTCCTTCGTCCCTTGAGCGCCATGGCGGCCATCTCTAAAGACATCGCCGAAGGCGACGGCGACCTGACGAAACGGGTTCCTGTCTCGGGCCGCGACGAAATCGCGACGCTCGGCCGGTACTTCAATGCGTTTATCGAGAAACTCCAGCAGATGGTCGGCCGCGTCGCGCATGTGACCGACAAGGTCGCCTCGGCCTCGGTCGAACTCTCCGCCACGGCGGAAGAGATCGCGAAAGGAGCCGACGGGCTGAGCGCCAGAACCGCGCAGACGGCGAGCGCGGTCGAGGAGATGAACGCCACGGTCAGCCAGGTCGCCCGGCACTCGGGCCAGGCCGCGTCGATCGCCCAACAGACGATCCAGACCGCCAGCGACGGCAACACCGTCGTGCGCGACACCGTGACCGGCATGCAATCCATCTCGGAGGCCGTCACCCAATCCGCCGCCATCATCGCCACGCTGGGGAAATCCTCCGACCAGATCGGCGAGATCGTGTGCGTGATCGAAGACATCGCCGACCAAACCAACCTCCTGGCGTTGAATGCCGCCATCGAAGCGGCGCGTGCCGGCGAGCAAGGACGGGGCTTTGCCGTGGTGGCGGATGAGGTCCGAAAACTGGCCGAGCGCACGACGAAGGCGACGAAGGAAATCGGCGACATGATCCGTCAGATCCAGCAGAACACGAAAGGCGCCGTGACCTCGATGGAAGACGGCACCAAGAAGGTCGCCGGCGGAGTCGAGTTGGTCAACAAGACCGGCGCGGCCCTGTCGAAGATCGTCGAAATGGTGAACCAGAGCGCCGACATGATTCGTCAGATCGCGGTGGCCTCGGAAGAGCAGTCGGTCGCCACGCATCAGATCGCGAGCGATCTCGAGGCCGTGGCCCAGGTCACGAAGGAGTCGTCCGGCGGCGCGCACGAATCCGCGAAGGCCAGCCGGGATCTGAGCCAACTGGCCGTCGAACTCCAGGGGATCGTCGGGTCGTTCACAGTCTGACCGCGACCACAAGAGAGAAGGGATGCCATGACCGATCGACCGACGGCACTCGCGACAACCGGCGTTGGTGAAGGACCGTGCGGGCCGACTCACACGGCCGCGTCGACGGAAGATCCGCTTCAGTTCGTCATCGCCGGCATCGGTCGCGAGGAATTCGCGATCGACGTGCTCAGCGTCCAGGAAATCATCCGCCTCGTGGAGCTGACGCGACTCCCCAAGGCCCCGCCCTTCGTCGAAGGCGTGATCAACCTGCGCGGGCGAATCATTCCCGTGTTGAATCTTCGACGGCGGTTCGGGCTGTCCGAGACCACCGTCACGGACCGGCAGCGTATCGTCGTGGTCATGGTCCGGCAGCGCATGGTCGGCCTGCTGGTGGATGAAGTGGCGGAGGTACTGCGGATCGGCCTCTCGGCGATCGAACCGCCTCCATCCATCATGGGAAGTTCGACGGGCGCGGAGTTTACACGGGGCGTGGGACGGCTCGACGATCGGCTGATCGTCGTCCTGGATCTCGAGCGGTTGTTATTACCGGCCGAGCAGGCGGCGACGGCGGCGTGAGGGGATCAGGAAGGGTGCCGCCCCCCTTGTCGTTCAATCGCGCGTTCCAGCACACGAAGCGATTCGTTCAGCAGATCGGATGCGCAGCTCATCGTCGTCTGAAACTGTTGCATCGCTTCTTGCCAGCGACCTTCCTTTTGGAGGACCTGGAAGCGCCGGTGCTGTTCGTCCAGAATCGCCTGCTTGGCATCGAGGATCAGATGGTCGATCGAACTCACGCCGCACCTCCCTGGTGTTTCATGGTGGAGTGCCACGGTAACAAACCGTTCGGCGGCAGCGCAATGATACGAAAGAGTGGGTCACACAACGTCCGTATTGCAAAACGAACAAGCTGATTTGTAAGGCTTCTACGCTCACATGGATATCGCCACCATACTCGGAATTGTGCTGGCCCTGGGGTCTATCGTCGGGGGACAGGCGCTCGAAGGCGGGCACCTTGGTTCCATCATGCAGTTGACGGCGTTCATCATCGTGATGGGCGGGACGATCGGTGCCGTCTGTGTCCAGAACCCGCTGTCCGTCGTGCTCAAAGGGGTCTCCATGCTGGGCCTCGCCATCATGAGCCCGAAACACGACAACAAAGGGACTCTGACGACGATCCTGGATCTGGCCAATGTATCCCGCAAGCAAGGATTGCTCGCGCTCGAGGGCAAGCTCAAAAATATCCATGACCCTTTTTTCAGGAAGGGAGTGCAATTGATCGTGGACGGCACCGACCCGAAAGTCGTGCACGAGATTCTCGAGATCGAGGTGGAACACCACGAGGAAGAAGGGGTCACCGCGGCGAAGGTCTGGGAGGCGGCCGGCGGGTATGCGCCGACGGTCGGGATCCTGGGGGCGGTGCTCGGCCTGATCCACGTGATGGAGAATCTGGCCGATCCCTCCAAGCTCGGCGGCGGGATCGCCGTCGCGTTCGTCGCCACCGTGTACGGCGTGGGCGCGGCCAATCTGTTTTTCCTCCCGCTGGCCAACAAAATCAAGCTGAAGCTCAAGGAAGAAGCCGCCTCCCGCACGATGATCATCATGGGGCTCGTCGGGCTGGCGCAAGGGGAGAACCCTCGCCTGCTGCAGGAAAAGCTGGAGAGCTACTTGTCGGAGAACGAAAAGACCAAGGAGAAGAAGTGATTGAGTACTTAATCACTGTTTCCATATGGCCAAGAAGAAACACGAAGAACATGAAAACCACGAGCGCTGGCTCGTGTCCTACGCCGACTTCATCACCCTGCTCTTTGCCTTCTTCGTGGTGATGTACTCCGTCTCTTCCGTCAACGAGGGGAAGTACCGCACCGTGAGCGACTCCATCAAGGCCGCGCTCAACCCCATCGTGAGTCCGCCGTCCAGCACGATGCCCTTCACGCTCGGCAGCAACAAGCCGGCCACCATTCAGCCGGCGCTTGCGAGCGCGAAAGAACCGGTCATCCGGCGGCTGCGGGCCATCATGAAGTCCGTCAAAGACACCGCCCAGTTCGAGATCGTCCAGGTCGCGGATCGCTCGTCCGGCGAGATCGTTCTCACGATCCCCGACCATGTCATGTTCAACAGCGGAGAGGCCACGCTCCGTCCCGAAGCCCTGCCGTTCTTGAAGGCGCTCTCGGAAGTGCTCGTCGAACTGGATCGCCACATCCGCGTCGAGGGACACACGGATAACGTTCCGATCCGCACGATGCAATTTCCCTCTAACTGGGAACTCTCCGCCGCACGGGCCGTGATCGTCGTACGTGTCATGAGCGAGCTCTATGGCGTGCCGGCCCCGCATCTCAGCGCAATGGGACGAGCCGACTCTATGCCAAAGACCGACAATCTGACCCCGGAGAACCGGACCAAGAACCGGCGGGTCGAAATCGTCGTTCTTGAAGACAACCACAAGGCCCCATTTTTCCCGTTCGGCAAAGAGACGGATCGATCCCTCCCGTCGCAGGACGAGTCGGCGGCCGAGCCGGAGGCGAGGCCGGCCGCTCCCCAAACCGGCGTGCCGCCGTCGTGAGGCACGCCGTCTTACGCAGGCGTTCGCGTGGGTTAAGATTTCTTCAGTACGCGCCGATACGACATCGCGGAAAAGACGATGCGATCGGCTTCGAGAGGACTCGTTCAGGAGCGGCAGCATGACAAGCCGGCAGTCGGTGTTCGTCCCGAAAGGAGACCTCACCATCTTCGAGGTCTCCGATTTCAAGCAGGCGCTTCTGACCCACCTCTCCCAGGACGGCCCCGTGACGCTCGACCTCAAAGAGGTTCGGCAGATCGATACATCGGCGATCCAGGCGATCATGTCGGCGCACCGGTCCGGTCGGTTGACCGTTGCGGGGATCCCCGACAAGGTCAAAGACCAGATGGGCCGCTTGGGCTGGCTTCCCGATGAGAACCGAGGACGATCGTGACGGGCGCGACCATCTGGGTGTGTATTGCCGGCGCGTGTGTTGGGGCCGGCACTGCGGCGTGGTGGATGCGCCGGCGTGTCCGTGTGGTGGCAGCGGTCGATTCCTCCGCGTGGTCCGCTGAACAAGCGCGACTCGATCGCCGTTGCCGAAGGTGGGAGGGATTCGCCGCCGGCGTGCTGCCGCTGATCCCGATCCTCAACGAACAGATGCGTAGTGTGATCCGCCAAACCGAGCAGGCGGCGCTGGATCTGGGAAGCCGTTTCCGGACGATTTCCCAACGGGCCGTGGAACAGGCATCGGAAGCAGCATCGTTGTTCACCGAGGAAGATAGTGAAGATATCACGGAAGGCAAGCTCCTCGATCGGACCGAGGCGCTGCTGGACAAGTTCGTCCAGGACGTCGTCGAAGCGTCTCAGGTCGCCGTGAGCGTGTCCACCGTGATGGACCAGGTCGATCGAAGCACCAAGGCGATCTCCGGGATCTTGGGAGAGATCGAGTTTATCGCCGACCAGACCAGGCTGCTGGCGTTGAACGCCGCCATCGAGGCCGCCCACGCCGGCGAACAGGGGCGAGGATTTGCGGTCGTCGCGGACGAGGTCGCGAAGCTCGCCAATCGGTCGGGTCAGGCAGCCAGCAGCATCAGCAAGCTCGTCAAGGACGTGCAGCGGCGAAGCGCCGACGCGGTGGCCCACATTCAGGCGCTGGCTTCACTGGATATGACGAAGACGCTGGACACGAAAGCCCGGCTGGATCGGATGACGCGGCAGTTGACACGGAAGAACGACGCGTTGCGGACGAATATCTTACAGTCCAAGACCAGGGCGGAGGCTCTGGCGGCGGATGTGGCGAAGATCGTGATGGCCCTGCAGTTCCAGGACATCACCAGGCAGAAACTGGAACATGTCGTAGAGCCCCTGGAAACCGTCCGGGTCGATATCCAAGCCCTGATGGCCGGACAGGAACCCAAAGCATTCAACGGCGGTGTGGAGGTCATGGCTCACCTCGCAAAGACGTACACCATGCAGGAGGAACGCCGTGTTCACAATGGCGTTGCGCAAAGTGACGGCATCCCTGTGACTGCAACCGCGCAGGGTGAAGAGACGAACGTGACCTTGTTCTAGCAGGCTGCGGAAAAACACGGTGGAACTATGTTGTTGTCATTCCCGCGCAAGCGGGAATCCAGGAAGTCATTGCAAATACTGAGGGCGAATGTTCTGGACTCCCGCATTCGCGGGAGTGACGAGAGTGTTTCCGCAGCCTGCTAGACAGCGTGATCCGTATTCAGGAGGGTTTCCTATGGGGAAAACGGTCTTAGTCGTCGATGATTCGCCGACCATGCGCCAGATGGTCGCCTACACCTTATCCAACGCCGGGTTTCAAGTCGTCGAGGCGGGGAACGGAAAAGAGGCCGTCGGCAAGATCACCGCGGGATCGAGGCCGGACCTCGTTGTCACGGACCTCAACATGCCGGAGATGGACGGAATCGCGCTGATCAAGGAGCTTCGCAAAATGCCGGCGCTCAAGTTCACGCCGATCTTGATGTTGACGACCGAATCGACCGACGACAAGAAAAAGGACGGGCAGGCGGCCGGCGCCACCGGCTGGATCGTCAAACCGTTCAACCCCGAACAGATGTTGAAGACGATTCTGAAGGTGTTGCCGGCGTAAAGGCATGAAGGGTAAGGAGTGAGCACCGATCTCTCCAAATTCCAAGACGCATTTTTTGAAGAAGCGAGCGAACACCTGTCCACTATCGAAGAGGGACTGTTGCAGCTCGAGCAGCGCCCCGGCGATCTGGACTTGCTCAACCGGATCTTCCGCGCGGCCCATTCCATCAAAGGCAACAGCGGGATGTTCGGCTTCACGGCCGTCGGGCAATTTACGCACAAAATGGAGACGGTCCTGGACCAATTGCGCAACGGCAAGATGACGGTCACACAAGCCCTCACGGACCTGCTCCTCAAATCCGCAGATTGCCTGAAGACGCTGATCGAGGCCGCGCAAGCAGGGCAACCGGCGGACGACGCAACAGTCCAAGCGTTGGGCCGACAGCTCGAAGCCTCCTCCGACTCCGCTCCCAGGGCCACCGGGACGGGGACAGGCACCGCCGCAGACGGACGGAGCCAGTCCCCTGCACCCGTCACCCCTCACTCGTCACGCCGTTACACCATCGCCTGGACTCCGCCGGCATGGCTCTTTCAGCGCGGCCTCGATCCCCTGCAGATGTTCAAAGAGCTGGGCGACGTGGGCCGTATCACGAAGATCACGCTCGATGCCGCCCGGTTGCCCGATTTGGTTGCCGTCGATCCGGAGCAATGTTACCTCGCCTGGGTGGTAGAGCTGGAGTCTTCAAAGGACCCGGAAGCGGTCGCCGCCGTCTTCGAATTCGTCCGCGGAGACAGCGTGCTGAGAATCAACGAGGAAGGCGGAACGCTGAACGATGAACGAGAACCACGGAACACCGACTCTTCAGTTCAGCGTTCAGCGCTCAGCGCTCATCGTTCAGAGGGCGAAGCCCCCAAACCGCTCGGCGACATTCTGGTGGAGAGCGGGGTGGTCACGCGCGAGGTTCTGGACAAGGCCCTGGCGCAGCAAAAGCGCGTCGGCGAGATCCTCGTCGAACAGCACGCTGCCACGCCTCAGCAGATCGCGCAAGCCCTCGAAAAACAGAAACAGATCGAAGCGACGACCCACGCCAAGAAACCGGATACCGCCTCGATCCGGGTCGATACGGCAAAGATCGACAAGCTGATCAACTTGGTCGGGGAACTGGTCATCACCCAATCGATGCTCAGCGATCTGGGGAAGCGGTTCGAGATGACGCAGGTATCCGTCCTCCTCGAACGCGTGGCGCAGCTTGAACGGAATACGCGTGAAATTCAGGAACGCGTCATGGGCATCCGCATGGTACCCATCGGCACCGCCTTCAATCGCTTTCCTCGGCTGGTCCGCGATCTCTCGACCAAGAACGGCAAGAAAATCCAGCTCCTCCTGTCCGGCGAGGAAACCGAGCTCGACAAAACCGTTATCGAGTCGATCGGCGATCCACTGACGCACCTCGTCCGCAACTCAGCCGATCACGGCCTTGAACCGCCTGAGGAACGCCTGGCCGCCGGAAAGGAGGAGGCGGGGGCCATCCGGCTGAACGCGTTCCATGAGGGAGGGAATATCTGTATTACGGTCGAGGATGACGGGCGCGGCCTGAATCGCGAGAAGATCCTCGCCAAAGCCGTCGCGCAGGGCCTGATCGCAGAGTCGGACAAATTGTCCGACGATCAGATCTGGCCCCTCATCTTCCGGCCGGGCTTCTCGACCGCCGACGCAGTCACGGATGTGTCGGGCCGCGGCGTCGGCATGGACGTCGTCAAGCGGAATATCGAAAGCTTGGGAGGGACGGTCGGCATTCGGACGGCGCAGGGGAGGGGCACCACCTTCACCCTGAAACTCCCGCTGACCCTGGCCATCATCGAGGGCATGACGGTGCGGGTCGGATCGGAGACGTACATCGTTCCGCTGGTCTCGATCGTCGAATCGATCCAACCGCAGGCTACCAGCATCAAGACCGTCACCGGCAAGGGGGAAGTGGTCAACGTGCGCGGAACGTTCCATTCGATTCTGCGACTCTCCGACACCTTCCGTATCGCAGCCGATTGCACGGATGCCGCCAAAGGGATTCTGGTGATTCTGGAAACGGAAGGAGAACGGGTGGCGGTCCTCGTGGATGAGTTGCTGGGGCAACAGCAAGTCGTGATCAAGAGTTTGGAACGGAATTTCCGAAAGGTCGAGGGGATCGCGGGGGCCACCATCCTGGGCGATGGGACGGTCGGGTTCATCCTCGACGTGCGAGGCTTGATCGAGCTGGCACGGCAAGCAGAAGTTGTGGCCGCGTAAGAAGTTTCCCGTTTCTAGTTTCAGGTTTCGAGTTTCTGGTTTCAAGTTTTGGGTTCAACTTGAAACCCGAAACTTCCGGTAACGAACGACGCACTTGAGGAGGGCATGATGGCCATAGGAGGTCGAACGAGTATGGAGGCGCTGGATGAACAAGCCGGACTGACCACGGACGGGAGCCAGTTCCTGACCTTCACGTTGGGAGACGAGTTGTACGGGGTCGATATTCTGCGCGTGCAGGAGATCAAAGGCTACACCGCCGTCACCCGCATCCCGAACACTCCGTCCGATATTAAAGGCGTGCTGAACCTGCGAGGCACCATTGTGCCCATCGTGGACTTGCGCACGAAGTTCGGCATGGACAAGGCCGAGTACACGATGTTCACCGTGATTATCGTGGTCGTGGTGCGCGAGAAGACCGTCGGCATCGTGGTGGACGCCGTCTCGGACGTCGTGGACTTGACGAAGAAAGACGTGCAGGCGCCGCCGGAATTCGGCGCGAAAGTGGATGTGAGCTTTCTGAATGGAATCGGCCAATGCGGGGACAAACTGATCGCCCTGCTCGACATCGACCGCCTCTTGGCCGACGGTGAACTCAAGGACATCGCGGCCGCTGCGGCGACTGCGTGAAGCGGATCTCGTGAAGCGTGTTTCTAGTTTCTGGTTCCTAGTTTCATGTTTCTGGTTTCAAGTTGCTCGTTTCGGATTGCTGAAATTCCGAGGTCGAACCTGAAACTAGAAACATGAAACTCGAAACCAGAAACACGCTTCACGAAATGCGAGAGGCGTAGAAGGGGGGGGGAAGATGGCATTGAACATCATGTCTGCCTGGTTTGGCAACCTCAGAACAATGACCAAGCTCATGCTGGGCTTCAGCATCCTTGGCGCGCTGCTCGCCGTCGCCGGCTATCTGAGCGTGGCGAACATGGGCAGGATCAACGACAGCGTGGACAACATCAATAACGTCCAGCTCAAGCCCCTCATGACCCTGACCAGGGTACGGGGTCTGGTGTACCAGATGCGGTCACAGACCATTACGGCCCTCCTCACCCAGAGTGCCGCCGACCGGGCCGAGGCGCTCGCCAAAGTGAAAGAGCTGAATAGTCAGGTAGATGAATTGCGCGCAGAATTCGCCACATCGATCAAAGCGGAACAGGTACAGAAGGCCTACGACGACTTCGTCAGGGTCTACGACGACTACCGGAACTATCGGGACAACACCGTCTTCCGGCAGCTCTCCTCCGGCGAGACGGCGGGCGCGGTCGCCTCTATGAAAGGGGAGGGCGCCGCGAAGTTCAAATCCTCCGTTGAAGCCATCAACACTCTCGTGGATACCAAAATGAAGATCGCCCAAGGGAAGTACGAGATGGGGGTCAGCACCTACAATGAATCGAAGCTGACCATGTCCATCATGGTCGTCTCCGGCATCGGCATCGGGTTGTTCCTAGGCTGGGTGATCGCCAGAGCCATCAGCAACGGGCTCAAGGAGGTCGGGGCGGCTGCGGATCGTATGGCGAGCGGCGATTACGCGGCTCGTGCGAGTCTGGCGACGAAAGACGAGGTCGGCCGGTTAGGGGTTTCGTTCAACCGGATGGCGGAGCAGATCCAGACGAAGATTGCGCAGGAAATGGAAACCAACAAAGTCATGACCCGCATCAAGACCGCGTTGGACCACGCCTCGACCAACGTCATGATGTGCGACCGCTCCTACACGATCGTCTATGCCAATAAGGCCTCGGTGACCACGCTCAGCAAGCTGGAACAGGATATCCGGAAGGTGTTCCCGACCTTCGCCGTGGACAAGGTGATCGGATCCAGCATGGACGCGTACCACAAGAATCCGGCCCATCAGCGGCAGTTGCTCGACAATCCAAAAAACCTGCCGTACCACAGCGAGATCAAGCTCGGCCCCCTGACGTTGGATTTGAATGCCGCCGCCATCCTGTCGGATAGCGGGGAGTATCTGGGCAATGTGGTGGAATGGGCGGACATCACGGCACAGAAGAAAGCGCAGATCGAGGTAGACCGCTTGATCACTGCGGCAGCAGCCGGGCAGTTATCGGAACGGATCGACGCGGAGGAGTTCACCGGGTTCTTCAAGGTCCTCTCGCAAGGCACCAATACGATGCTCGACGCGGTCGTGACACCGTTGCATGAAGCCCAACTGGTACTGACCGCACTGGCGGACGGCGACTTGACCAAACAGATGACCGGCACCTATCAGGGGGAGTTCGACCAGATGAAGACCAGTCTGAACGTCGCCATCCAGAACCTGACGAAGACCATCGTCACGGTGCGCAACGCCGTCGAGAGCGTCACAAGCGGAGCCGAACAGATCACGCGCGGCAGCGAAGACCTCGCGCAGCGAACCTCCGAGCAGGCCGGCGCATTGGAGGAAACCTCGTCCTCGATGGAGGAGATGACCTCCACGGTCAAGCAGAACGCCGACAACGCCAAACAAGCCAACCAGCTCGCGATCACGGCCCGCGACGTCGCCGAAAAGGGCGGCGCGGTCACGACCCGCGCCGTCGAGGCGATGGGCGAGATCAACCAGAGCAGCAAAAAGATCGCCGACATCATTGCCGTGATCGACGAGATCGCGTTCCAGACCAATCTCTTGGCCTTGAACGCGGCGGTCGAGGCCGCCCGCGCCGGGGAACATGGCCGGGGCTTCGCCGTGGTCGCGGCGGAAGTGCGGAACCTCGCGCAGCGGTCGGCGACGGCGGCGAAAGAGATCAAGGGATTGATCAACGAGTCGATCCAGCGGGTCTCCGACGGGAGCGAACTGGTGAACCAGTCGGGGAAAACGCTGGACGAAATCGTGGGGTCGGTCAAACGCGTGACCGACATCATCGCCGAGATTGCGGCGGCATCGCAGGAGCAGGCCGGCGGCGTCGATCAGGTGACCAAGGCCATCATGCAGATGGACGAGACCACGCAGCAAAACGCCGCATTGGTGGAGGAGACCACCTCGGCCAGCCAGTCCATGAAGGAGCAGGCGAAAGCGCTGCTGCACCAGGTGGAAACCTTCAAGATCGGAGACGCGGCGCGGGGCGTGAAACGTAAAGCGGATCCGGGGTCCGAGGTTCGAGGTTCGAGGTTGCCAAGTCGAACTTCGAACAGTGAACGTCGAACGTTTTCACAGGCGACACGTCCAGCGGTCGTCAACCATCCGGTCGGGGTCGCCGAGGGCAACGGCAAGGATTGCAGGCAGAAGGACGACGACTTCGAGGAATTCTAGAACTGCGAGGGCCATGAATGGAGGGCATGTTATGAGTGCGTTGACAAAGTGGATGACGCTGCGGCTCGCGCCGAAAATTCTTGGGGCGACCCTGCTGACGGTCATCGTGTTCATGGGCTGCGGCGCCCACTGGCTGGCCGAACAAATGCGAAGTGATTTGCTCGCCCGGTTCAAGGAGCGCAGCGTCATCGTTCAACGCCAGGTCGAAATCACCCGTGCCTACATTACGGCCGAGTATGTCGCTAAGGTCAAGAAAGCGGGGCAGGGGGTGCTGAAGATTGCGCAGGAGCATGACCAACCCGATACGATACCGCTTCCCGCCACGGCCACGCGCGAAATTAGCGAGGGATTGGCCAAAGAAGGCATTTATACCGCTCGGGTCATCAGCCAGACTCCGTTAAATCCGGCAAACGGCCCGCGGGATGCCTTCGAGCAGGAGGCATTGCAGGCGCTCCAAGCAGGAGCGGCTGAGGCACTTCGAGTTGAACCGGTGAACGGCGTGCTGACATTTCGAAGGGTGACACCGGACAAGATTACCAGCGACGCCTGTCTCGGGTGCCACGTGAAGAAAGCGATGGGAGAGGTGGTCGGTGGAGTGTCCTTGCAAATTCCCATGGACAAGCCGATGGCCCAGATCGAGCGCAATGTGACCTCACTCTACTTCGGCGTGTTCGTCATCGCGACATTGATGGTCGCCGTGCTCTTCTGGCTGGTCCGCAACCAGGTGCTCGTGCCCGTGACCCACCTCAAGACCATGACCGACCGGGTCAGGTCCGGCGAGCTCACCGCTCGGGTGGACGTGACAAGACAAGACGAGATCGGGCAGTTGAGCGGCGCCTTCAACGGCATGGTCGAACAGATCCAGACGCAGATCACGCAGCAGCGGGACGCGAATCAGGTGATGGCCCGATTGAAGATGGCCCTCGAGAACGCCAGCACCAACGTCATGATCGCCGACGCGAACGACATCGTGGTATTCCTGAATACGGCCGCCCATCGCGCACTGAAGACCTTGGAAAACGATCTCCGTGTCTATCTCCCCGGCTTCGACGCCGATCAGATCGTCGGAGGCTCGATCCATCGGTACCATAAACATCCCGATGCCATTCGCGACATCCTCCGTGCGTTGGGGCCGGGCGCCGTGCGCGAGGGCGCCATCACTCCGGGCCCCTTTATCTTTGCGCACAAGACCCGCGCGATCTTCGACGACCAGGGGGACAAGGTCGGCTACATGGTGGAATGGCACGACGTGTCCATGGAACGGAAAGCGCAGACCGCGCTCCAGCGCATGATCGACGCAGCCGCCGGCGGCCACCTGTCCGAGCGTATCGCCGTTCAGGAGTTCGATGGATTCTCCAAGCTCCTGGCGGAAAGCGTCAACAAGATGCTGGATGCCGTCGTGACGCCGCTGCACGAAGCGAGACAGGTCATGAAGGCCCTCGCCGAGGGCGATCTCACCACAGAGATGACCGGCGCGTACCAGGGCGAGTTCGAGGACATCAAGGTGAGCCTGAATACCGCCGTCCGCAATCTGACGACCACCCTGTCGGCGGTGCGGGAGGCGGCCGAGAGCGTCACCACGGGTTCCGAGCAAATCACGCGCGGCAACGAGGACCTCTCGCAGCGGACGAGCGAACAGGCCGCCTCGCTGGAAGAGACCTCGTCGGCGATGGAGGAGATGACCTCCACGGTGAAGCAGAACGCAGACAACGCCAAACAAGCCAACCAGCTCGCCATCACGGCCCGCGACGTCGCCGAAAAGGGCGGCGCGGTCACGACGCGGGCGGTCGAGGCGATGGGCGAGATCAACCAGAGCAGCAAGAAGATCGCCGACATCATCGCCGTGATCGACGAGATCGCGTTCCAGACCAATCTCTTGGCCTTGAACGCGGCGG
>CAZKRM010000001.1:0-13800 GCA_964555285.1 uncultured Nitrospiraceae bacterium | reverse complement strand
TCGAGGCTGCCCGCGCCGGGGAACATGGCCGGGGCTTCGCCGTGGTCGCGGCGGAGGTTCGGAATCTCGCGCAACGGTCGGCGACCGCGGCCAAGGAGATCAAGGGCCTGATCAACGAATCCATCCAGCGCGTCACGGATGGCGGCGAGCTCGTCAATCAGTCCGGTAAGACCCTGGAGGAGATCGTCAGCTCGGTGAAACGGGTCAGCGACATCATCGCCGAGATTGCGGCGGCCTCCCAGGAGCAGGCCGGCGGCATCGACCAGGTCAACAAAGGCATCCTGCGGATGGACCAGACCACGCAGCAGAATGCGGCCCTGGTCGAGGAAGCCACCTCCGCCAGCCAGTCCATGAAGGAGCAGGCGAAAGAACTGCTGCACCAGGTGGAAATCTTCAAGATCGGCGAGACGCGTGAAGCGGGGGGGGACTGGCTCCGCGAGTCGGCGAGCGGTGCCTGTCCCGGTCGGACGGGGACAGACACCCCGCGCGGTGCGGAAGGGTGTCAGTCCCCAAGCGAAGGCGGTCGGGGTCGCCGATAGCAACGGCAAGGACCGGCGGCGAACAGAAGATGAGTTCGAGGAGTTCTAAGCCAAGCCATCAGCCGTCAGCTTTCAGCAGTCAGCTCAGGGCCGAGATCGGAAGCTGATTGCTGATCGCTGAGAGCTGAAAGCCGAATGGAAGGCAAACATGGACCTGAAAGCCGTCCTTTGGTATGCGATACTGACCAGCGTGACCGCTGGCTATCTGGTCGCCCTGGCCGGTGTACGTTCGGCGAAGCATCACGATGTGCCGCATCATTCCCGCCGCATGCTCATCGCCTGCACGATCATCGGCATCTGGCTTGTCTCCTACGTAGCCAAACAGCTTCTGTTCGGCCGGGAACGTTTCGGTGGAAGTGCGCAGGAGTACTGGACACTCTATGTGCCCCTGTTTTCCACTCATATGCTGCTGGCGGTCACGACCATCGGTCTCGGCACCTATAACCTGTATATGGGGCTCCACCGCCTGCGTTTCGGCAGCGTCGGCGCGATGGCGGCGGGACTTTCGCTGCATCGACGACTGGGCATGCTGCTGGTCTGGACATTTTCCGGCACCATGGCGACCGCCTATCTCGTCTATCTCATGCTGTTTGTGTGGTATCCGGGCTCGTGATGCGTCAATCGTGAGGCGTAAGAGGAACGAGTTTCAAGTTTCACGTTTCAAGTCTCAAGTTCGGTCAACTTGAAACATGCAACTTGAAACTAGAAACTTGTAATCCGAAACTTCGCCGACGAACGACGCCGTGGAAGGGCTTACTCGAAGATTTCTGCGAGGGGCGCCTGGAAACCAGGCAGGAGCGGTGTGGACAGCGCATCGTTCGCTTCCCGGGAGAGCTCTGCGGCGCGGACGTAGCCCTGGTCGGTCAGGCGATAGACCTTGACGGTCTCCAATACGGGGTCCACGATCCAATATTCAGGAATCCTGTAGCGTTCGTAAAGCTTGCGCTTGATGATCTCATCGGTTTTGCGGGATGTTTCGGAGAGGATTTCGACGACAAGGTCCGGCGCCCCCCGGACGTTCTTGTCGGTAATGATCGCCGCGCGTCCGGCCGATACGAAGAGAAGGTCCGGTTCGACGATATCCTCGTCGGAGAGGACGACATCAAAGGGAGCGGCGAACGCATGTCCGGCCGGATGAGCCTTCAAAAAGTTCCTCATGGCCGCTGCAAGATTGAACGACGCCCGTTGGTGTTTGGTGTTCGGCGAAGGGGTCATGAAGTGGTCTCCGTCGATGATCTCATGGCGTTTCCCGTCGTCGGGGAACAGGAGAAAGTCGTCGTAATTGAAGCGAACGCGGCGTGGAAGCGACATGACACCTCTCCTCAAGGGGAGCGCACAACCGACCGATACCTTAACAAGGGTCGGGCGCGTCAAGCAAGGGGTCAGGAACCGTTTGTGCGCAGCACCCTGCGGGCCGTTCCGGCAAACGGTTCCTGACCCCCTCGAACGACCAGACACGTGATGCGTCACGCATAACCGTCTTCCGGATGGACTATTCGATCACGCAAGACGAATTCGAGCGGTTTCGCGCACTGGTGTACGACGAGAGCGGCATTTCGCTGAACGACAGCAAACAGCCGCTGCTGGTGTCGCGCCTGTCGAAGCGCCTGCGCAACTTGGGCCTCGACACGTTCGAGCAGTATTACGAGTTCGTGACGGGGGACCCGAACCGGGATGAGTTCACCAGGATGATCGATCTGATCTCCACCAACAAGACGGATTTCTTCCGCGAACCGAAGCATTTCGAATTCCTGCGCAACCGGATCGTGCCCGAACTCAAGCACACGCGACGGATTCGGATTTGGTCCTCTGCCTGTTCGACCGGCGAGGAACCCTACACGATCGCGATCACGCTCTACGAGGGGGTCTCGCATCCTTCTCAGTGGGACTTCAAGATCCTGGCATCGGACCTCTCGACACGGGTATTGGCCAAAGCGGCTGCGGGCATGTACGAGGAAGAGCGCCTCGCCGGCGTTCCGCCCGACGTCGCAAGACGCCATTTTCTTCGCGGGCGCGGAGACCATACCGGAACGGTCAAGATCAAATCGCACCTGGCGGACATCGTCCGCTTCCGGCGGATCAATCTGATGGACGATCGGTTTCCGATCAAGACGCCGCTCGATGTCATCTTCTGCCGGAACGTCATGATCTATTTCGACCGGCCCACGCAGGAGCGGGTGATCGGCAAATTCCACCGCTATCTGAAACCGGGCGGCTATCTGTTCATCGGTCACTCGGAAAGTCTGCAGTGGGTGAAACACTCGTTCACGTCCGTCGCGCCGACGATCTATCGGAAGGAACGGTCAGGGGTCAGGGGTGAGGAGTAAGGAGTCAGGCGTGACGAAACAAGTTTCACATACTACCCCTCACTCCTCACCCCTCACCCCTCACGAGTTTCCGCACATCCGGCGGATGCGCGACAGCCGCTTTCCATACGAGATCGCGGCGATTCTGCCGGGCGAGTTCTTCGTCAGCAGGGAGCCGATGATCGTGTACACCGTCTTGGGTTCTTGTATCTCAGCCTGCATCCGGGACCCTGCGATCGGCGTGGGGGGCATGAACCATTTCATGCTTCCGGAAGCCAGGGGGAAAACCTACGATTCCTGGGGTGAATCGACCCGGTACGGCTCATACGCGATGGAACGTCTGATCAACGAAATTCTGAAACGGGGCGGCATGAAGCACCGCCTGGAAGTCAAGCTGTTCGGGGCCGGCAGGATCTACGAGGGGAACATCGACGTCGGCGTCCGCAACGAGGAATGGGTGCTCCAGTATCTCGAGACCGAAGGCCTCACCCCGGTCAACAGCGACCTCGGCAACGACTATCCGAGGAAGGTGTACTACTTCACGGACTCGGGACGCGTGCTGATGAAGAAAATCGAACGGGTCAAGAACCGGACCGTTCACGAACGCGAGCGCGAGTATGCGCGCCGGCTGGAGCAGGAGCAGCCGCAAGGGGATGTGACGCTGTTCTAGGGGCAAGGAGTTTCAGATAGGATAATCATGGCCAAAATCCGCGTCCTAATCGTCGATGACTCCGCTCTCATGCGCCAGGTGCTCGCGGAATTCCTGTCCCGGGACTCCGAGATCGAGGTGGTCGGGGCGGCGCCCGATCCCTACATCGCACGGGAGAAGATCAAAGCGCTCAATCCCGACGTGCTGACCTTAGACGTCGAGATGCCGAAGATGGACGGGCTCACCTTTCTGGAGAAACTCATGGCGGGACACCCCATGCCGGTGGTCATGGTGAGTTCCTTGACCGAAGCCGGGTGTCAAACCACCCTGCGCGCGCTTGAGCTGGGCGCGGTGGATTTCATCACCAAGCCCAAACTCGACCTCCGCGACGGGATGGAAGAGGTCGCGCAGGACCTGATCGACAAAGTCAAAGCCGCCGCCTCCGCTAGAGTGAAAAGTAAGGAGTCAGGAGTAAGGGGTCAACAACAACTCCTCACTCCTCACCCCTCACTCCTCACCGATTCGCAGGCCATGATCAAAACCACCGACACCATCATCGCCATCGGCGCTTCGACGGGAGGCACCGAAGCGCTTAAGGAAGTGCTTGAAGTCCTGCCGCCGAACACGCCGCCGATCGTCATCACCCAACACATGCCGGAACGGTTCACCAAGAACTTTGCCGATCGCTTGAACAGTCTTTGCCGCATTTCGGTCAAGGAGGCCGAAGACGGGGACAGCGTGCTGCCGGGGCACGCCCTGATCGCCCCCGGCAATTACCATATGACCCTCACGCGCAGCGGCGCCCGCTATCACGTCGAGTTGAATCAGCATCCGCCCATGAACCGTCACCGCCCCTCCGTCGACGTGATGTTCGAATCGGTAGCCAAATTTGCCGGGCGCAACGCGATCGGAGTCATCCTCACGGGAATGGGCGGAGACGGCGCGCGGGAGATGCTCGCCATGAAGCAAGCCGGCGCCTTCACGATCGCCCAGGACGAAGCGACCTGTGTCGTGTTCGGCATGCCGAAAGAAGCGATCAAACTCGGCGGGGTCGACAAGATCCTACCGCTGACGGACATACCGGCGGCTCTGTTGGCCCACGCCGGCCGTCAGGCACAGCTCGGTACGCAGAGGAGCCACGTATGCGAGTGACCCAGACGACGCGGATGAATTTCTAACCAAGGAGACACGCCCATGCAGATCGCAGAACGGTACGCACCGAACGCCACGATCCTCGACCTCGCGGGGGATCTCACCTATGCCAACCGGGCCGCGTTCAAGGCCGCGGTCGAACGGGTCAAGAACGCAGGTTGCCGGCACCTCATCCTCAACATGGAGCAGGTCCGGTTCATCGACAGTTCAGGGCTGGGCCTCCTGGCGCTCATCTCGCAAAATTTCAAACTTGGCCAGGCCAAGGTGAGCATGCTGAAACCTCAACATTACGTGCGTGAAATCATGAGCCTGGCCAACATTCCGAAGATGATCGCCGTCTTTGAAAACGAACAAGAGGCCCTCGCCGGCCTCGTTCGGCCGGCAGCCTAGGGAACTCGTACCATGGCCATCGATCCCCAGCCTCGCGTCGACGCACACAGCGCACCGCCGTCGCCCGTCGGCAAGACCACGACGATCGTGCTCGTGGATGACGAACCGGTGACGCGCCTCAGCACAGCCCACCGACTGCGGCGTCTTGGGTACACCGTGCTGGAGGCCGAGGATGGAGCACGAGGCTTGAAGATCATTCGGAAAGTGCGGCCGGACCTCATCATCCTCGACTGGATCATGCCCGAAATGGACGGCCCCACGGTGTGCGAGGCCATCCGGAACGACCCGGCGCTTTCCTCCAGTCAGATCATCCTGATGACGGCGAACGATCGCCCGGAACAGATTGCGGAAGGGCTGGCGCGTGGAGCGGACGACTTCTTGAGCAAATCCGCCAGCAAGCAGGAAATCGCCGCGCGTGTCCAAGCCGGCATCCGCGCCAACGCGCTTGTCCGTCAGCTCGAGCAGACGCGCGACGATCTGCGCGCCAAACAGGAGGAACTCGAAGCGGACCTGCACTCCGCGGCGCGGTTCGTGGAATCGCTGCTGCCGCCGCCCGGTTTACCGGTACCGGATATCCGTCTGTCCTGGCAATACACGCCGTCGCTGGCCTTGGGCGGGGACCTGTTCGGAGTCGCCTTGTGGTGCCCGGAGTATCTCGGCCTGTTCATCCTCGACGCCTCCGGACATGGGGTGTCGGCCGCGCTCCGCGCCGCGTCGCTCATCGCGTTCCTACGCTCGACCGATCTCTTGCAGGTGGTCGGCACGTGCGATCCGGGGAGGATCCTCACGGAAGCGAACCGCCGGTTTCCCCTCTCGGCCGACGGCGACTACTTCACGCTGTGGATCGGTTCGCTGCACCTGCCGTCGCACACGCTGGCGTACGCTACGGCCGGCCACTCGGGCGCGATCGTCTGCCGTCCCCACGCGCCGTCGCAGTGGCTGGCCCGACCGGCCTTGCCCCTCGGTTTCGATCCTGCCGCTGTCTTCGTCAGCGACAATGTGCCGCTCCAGCCGCGCGATCGCCTGTTCCTGATGAGCGACGGCATCTATGAACCGCTCTCGCCCGGCGGGGAGGTGTGGGGAAAAGAACGGTTGCAACAGATCCTGGAACAAGAGGCCGCACGTCCGATGGATGAGGCGATTACACGGTGCTTTCAGTCCGCTCATGCCTGGCAGGGAGCCGAACATTTCGCCGATGACGCCGCCGTGATCGGGCTTGAACTGACGGTGTGAAGGAAAGGGGTGCGCGATGAGTACAGCCGCTGTGTTTCATCTGGAGGACGCCTTGGCGCGTGTCGAAGGCGACCAGGAACTGTTTCTGACCCTGGTGGAATTGTTTCTGCAAGAAAGCCCCAAAGAGTTGGCCGCGATCCGCACGGCGCTGGCGTGTCACGATAGCGCCGGGTTGACGGCGGCCGCGCACAAGCTCAAAGGGTCCGTCCTGCAATTTTGCGCGCCACGCCTCTACGAGACCACCAAGCGGCTGGAAGAACTGGGCCGGCAGGGCGACCTGGCAGGGGCTGCGCCGGTCTGCACGACCGTGGAAAAAGAATTGGCCGAACTGCACGCCGCGTTCCGGCAAGTCGTGGCCGCGGGGGTGCCGTCATGATCGCCGCAGCCGGATCCCGCACGCAGGCACGCACGCTTCTCGTCGTGGCCGGAAACCAGGACACGCACGCCTCCGTCCTCGCACAGACTCAGGCACAGGGGTTCTCGGTGATCTCCGCTTCGGACCCCGCCGTCGGCTCGACGACGTTCGAGATGGCGCGGCCCGACATCGTCCTCACCGATCTGTTTCCGCCCGGCAAAGAAGGACTCGCGCTGGTGCGGATGGTGCGCGAACGTCGCCCGACTTGTCCTGTGGTCATCCTGACCGAGGCGGGACAGGTGGAGTCCGTTGTCGAAGGCTTGCGTGCCGGCGCGCTCGATTACGTGCAGCAGCCGGTCCATGAAGAAGAACTCGCGCACGTCCTGCAGCGGGCGATCCAATCGCTCCCCACCACCGTGGAGGATGCGCCGGGTATCGAGCAACTGGAATATCGTCTCGTCATGGGGTTGGACCCGTCCCATGTGGACAGTACCGTGTCCTGGCTGATTCAAGGGACCGCGATGGGCTTGCCCGAAGCCCGTCAGCTCCATCTCCGCGCAGCCCTCCAGGAGCTGGTGATGAACGCGGTCGAGCACGGCAGCCTCGAGCTCCGCTACCACGACAAGCTGGAAGCCGTCGCGAAGGACCGCTACGACGAGCTGATCCGCCGGCGCCGGCAGGAAGCCCGCTTCAAGAACCGTCGCGTCACCATTCGCGCGATCTACAACAAGACGCAAGAGGTGCTGCAGTACCGGATCGCGGACGAGGGGAAGGGATTCAACTGGAAAGCGAGGACCGGCGCCCACCTCGAAGCCTGTTCCACGGGCGACGGCAGCGGACGCGGCCTGTTCCTCGCGCGCTCCTTCTTTCCCGATATCGCCTACAACGAGCGTGGCAATGAGGTGACTCTCACCGTGCCGCTCACCTGAGTCGCACTCCCTCGCGATTCCCGCCCTCGGTCTTGACGTGCTCCGCAGGCGCGGTTTATTCTCCTTCGCCGAATACCCCGTAGCTTCCGGCCTTCGCAGCCGAAGCGGCTGCTTCGGCGGAGTAGGCTGCTGCGGGGATGAAGGCGAGGAGAACCCTCCGTAGCCTTGGCGAAGGAGGGTAGCGGCTTCGGCACGCCGCCCAAAGGCTCTGGCCGACGGGTCGGAGAATTTCGCAGGATACCCCGCAGCTTCCGGCCTTCGTAGCCGAAGTGACTACTTCGGCGGAGTAGGCTGCTGCGGGGAGCTTCATCTTCGTGCACGGTCTGATTCCATTCGAACCACGAGGTGCCCGATGCCCAAGTTCCTCCCATTGCTCGCGCTCTCCACGGGTCTGCTCCTCACCGCGTGCAACACCGGCACGTGGGTCCACCCGACCAAATCTCAAGACGCCTTCGCCACCGATTACAACAAGTGCAATAACGACGCGTTGCGGGACCCCAAGCTCCAGCAAGGTCTCCAGCTCCTGGTGCTGCAAGCTACGGAGCGTTGCGTGCAGAAGATGGGCTGGGTGCTGAAGGAAGAATAGTAGCTACTTGATGATCGGTTGCGGTTGGCCGGCATCGGCGAGTTGCACGTTGACCCGCACTACTCCTTCATTGAGCTTCCGATAGACATAGTCCTCGGTAATCCGGGGCAGCGCATCGGCCTGTTCCTGCTTGGTGATGATCGAGAGAGCCGGCACGTACCGCCCTGGCGCGACTTTTACCCCGATCAACTTCGCGCCCGGTTCGACCACGACATGATCGCCCAGCTCGGTTCTGAACACCAGGGCCTGCATGCCGACAAAGGTGTCGTCGCCGACTCTAGCCGGCCCGTGCACCTGCGATTGGTGTGCGAGCGAGACGCGCTTGCCGATGTAGACCGAGTATTTCTTCCCGTTGACTTCGACCTCGTTCTCCACCAACTCGTGGCCGCCCTCGAATGTTTCCAGTCCGTGAATCACGACGCCGTCCTGCACGTTACTTTCATCGCCGACGTAAATATTCTGCCCCTCGTCTCCTCGCACGGATGCGCCGGGAGCGACGAAGATATGCTCTCCGATGGTGACGGAGCCGCTGACCGAGGCCAACGGATGGATGCGCGCGGTCTTGGCAATCGTCGGCACATCGACATCGGGGTTGAAGGTCGTCTGGACGTTCGGGGCGACCCACCCGGCGAGAATCAGTGTGATAAAGATCAGGTTAAGGCTGAGACTGACAGGAAGCGCAGCGGAGCGACCCATGGGAACCTCCTCGTTCAAAGGGGGTGATCGTCGGAATGGCCGGAGTCCTTTCGGCGACAAGGCGGCGTGGCCGTCTCGTCGCCGCGACTATACGCTTCAGCGTGGCCCTGTCGCAACCGCCTGAAAGAAGGGCGAGAGAACTTTGCGGCTGTGCGTGCCATCGCCTGATCTTAAACCGCTCGCAAACGAAAATTTAACATGGTTGTAACAATCGCGTCATGGACCGGAAACGTTGCAGGACGATACTAGCTCCGGCAGAATGAAAGGACTGCTCACAGAACGAGGACCCGCAGACTGCACAGGAAACAAAGAGAACTACTCAAACCCACACAGGGGAGGTACCAGTGGCGAACACATTCAATGCAGGACAGGGGAAGGCTAGGCCGATGTATCGGATCGCCACCATCGCGGGCATGCTGATGGCCGCTGTCGTCTGGTCAAGCGGGGTCGGCGCAGAGGAGCCGGCTACCGAGATCAAGGGGCAAGTCACGATCGCGGGATCGGAAACCATGCGGCCCATGGTTACCAAACTGGCGGCGGAGTTTATGCGTCAGCATCCCGGCGTTAGATTCGAGATTGAAGGCCACGGTTCGACGGAGGGGATCAGGGAGTTCGCCCTCGGCCTCTCGCTGCAACGGCGCGGCGACAAGGCCCGCGAAGGTCATGAGGGCGCGAGTACCGCAACCGTGTTGGCCTCCTCTCGCGCGCTGACCGACCAGGAAGTGCGGGCCTTCGCCTCGCATCACGGGTACGAGCCGCTGGGGTTTCCCATCGCAATGGACGCGGTGACCATCTATGTGAATGCGGAGAACCCCGTTCAGGGACTGACGCTGGAGCAGGTCGATGCAATGTTCGGGAGCGCGCGCAAGCGTGGATACTCTGAAGACATTGCCACGTGGGGCCAGGTCGGAGTCAAAGCCGGGTGGGACAAACAGGCCATTCATCTCTATGGACGCAACGAGAAATCCGGCACGCGTGAGTTCTTCATCCAGGCGGTCTTGCAGGGCGGGGTGCTCAAAGAGAACATCCATGAGCAGCCGGGGACGGCCTCCGAAATTCTGGCGATCGCCCGAGACCCCCTCGGGATCGGGTATGCAGGCACCGGCTACCAGACTTCCCTGGTGCGAGCGGTACCGGTCGCCGAACAGGCCGGCCGGCCGTATGTCGCACCGAGCCAGGAAGCAGTCGCTGACGGTACCTATCCCTTGGGCCGATCGCTTTACCTGTACGTGGCGAAGGCTGTAA
Source organism: uncultured Nitrospiraceae bacterium (assembly GCA_964555285.1). Lineage (GTDB taxonomy): Bacteria > Nitrospirota > Nitrospiria > Nitrospirales > Nitrospiraceae > JBBIQV01. The sequence continues at coordinate 3,720 of CAZKRM010000001.1, read as the reverse complement.
AGGACAAGGTGGATCCAGCCATCGTGGAGTTCCTGAAATTCGTGAACAGCCGGGAAGGGCAGGATACTGTGGCCCGTGCGGGATTCTTCCCGCTCACCAGCGCGATGGCGGCGAAAAACATGGATGTGCTGAGCGGCGGATCGGTGACGGCGAGCTTATCAGCGGCTAAGCGCTGAGCTGCTGCTCGTCTGTTGGTGGGAGCGCGTCCGGTACAGCGGACGCGCTCCTCTTTTTTTTGTGCCGCGAGAGGATGCACGGCTTGGCCGGGGTTGTGTACAGTACGGAACCTTACACGAGGAGCGATCCATGAGGATGAAGACAACGCGATTAGCCGCCGGCGTTCTGTTGTGCGCCGTCGGAAGCCTCGCAGCATGCATCAGCGAGCCGCCGCCGCGTCCGATGTATCAGGACAGCAGGACCGTCATTACATTGCAGGCAGACCCACAGGCCGGCACCGGACACAGCCACCCGGCCACCCTGACTCGCGAGCAGATGGCCCGCATCCTGTCAGGAATCCGGGTCCAGAAGGACCGCCAGGCCGTCCATCGGTTGATTGCGGGCGAGGCAGAGGCCGGGTCGGCGTTCACTGCGGAAGAAGTGTGGGCACTGGCCCCCCAGCTCGTCAAGGCATTAGCAGAGGCGAAGCCCGGCGAAATAGTGTCCTTTTACCGGCGGTTTTCCAATGGCTCGACCGGGATGGCGTACACTACGGGCGGGCTGTTCATGCGGGAGAAATATCTCTATGTGATCCTGGCGAATCACCGACAATTGCCGTCTGACGCGATGAGTCTAGGGATTCCGGCCTATGAGATCGATCCTGTGGATGACCCGCTGCTGCCCCTGAGAAGAGCCGGCTATTCCGTCTCCTTCGTTCCGCAAGAAGCGGAGGTCCATCCGGTCAAGGGCCAGTGGCAGTGGCACTTTCCCGATCCCGGCAAGGTGGTCATCATAGACTCAGCTCTCCTACGTAGCCCCGCGGCTTCTCCCTGAAAAGTGTTTCCGGACAGGGTCAGACCCCGGACGGAAGGGGGTCTGACCCTTAGTTGAAGAACCACTGGGCTTGGAGCCGGAAGAGGTTTGCGTTGAGTTCGGATTGGGGGGCGGAACTCGTCAGCGGCACGTTGGGGCTGATGAGGGAGGAGTGTAATCCATCTTTGTACATCCACTCTGCGACGAATCTCCAGTGGGTATCCGGCTCCCAGACGAGACCCACATTGATGGTCTTTGAGCGGCCATCCACCCCATGAATGGACTTGGTTCCGCCATAGTATTCGCCCCACCGGAAGTACCCGGTGAGCATGCCGACGTCCGAGTAGCGGTAGGTGTAGTAGGGCTGTATGTAGCCGCCGTACAAGTGACTTTCACGGATGAATCCCTGCGCGTCCCGCTTCGGGCCCCGACCGACCGTATACTCCGTCAGTACACCCCAAGGTTGCGGCGGCGTCCAGACATACCAGGTCAGCCGTTCATCCCGCGTTTGGCAGCCCGTCTTCTTGCCATCCTGCTGGTGCTCGGCGATGGGACACTTCGCCACTGAACCGGGGTCCACCACGAACTGTCCTCGGTAGGCGAACATGCCCGCCTCGAGGAGCCGGCCATCCGGCAACTCGAAGGGGTGGGCCAGACGGAGACCGACGTGCTTGTCGTAATTCAACTCCGGCTTGTTCCTCCCTTGCCCATTCCAGACCATGATTCCGAAATCGCCGTAATCGCCTGGACCGTTGTGATACGTGGCTAGTTCAGCATAGCGCTGCTGTGAAATCTTCGGGCTCCAGTAATAGGCGATTCCCAGGTCGCGCTCGCCAGGCGCGCCGCTCTGGATCGACTCGTGCCGGTCCAGTTCCTGGCGGTTGCTGCTCGACCGGTAGGTGTCGAAGGCGTTCGGGGCTCGGTGCTGCCCGAAGCGAATCCGGTGCTCCTTGTCTTTCGTGATGAAAAAATCCGCGAAGGCGTCCACAATTTCATTGTTGACCAGATTCTGCCCAGTGCCCTCGAACGCTGGTTGAAAGTAGAAGGCGAGGCGATCCGAGATCTGGCCCTGGAAGACCACCCGGATCCGCCGGATGTAGAAGGTGTTCGGATCGCTTATGGCAACCTTGTCTCCCAGCGGGATGTCCATCATCGGATTACCGACTAGGGCGTACCGGTTCTGAATGTAGCCGCTCATCCGAATCCGCTCGTACCAGCGGGGGCTACTGATCATGCCGACCTCTGCGCTCGCCTCTTCCGCTTTCTTCTCCTCCTGCGCCTTGATCCGAATCCAGTCATCCGTGGTGAGCACGCCCTTCTCCAACAAGATATCTTCGAGCGGGCTAGGCTGCGCTGGGGAGACCATCGTCCGCTGCGTGCCGGGGCCGGCGACCGGCTGCGGCCCAGCGGTTGGAACCGCCGGCCCAGAAACCGGCGTCGCTGAGCCCGCAGGCTCTTGCGCCTGCAGTCGTAGTGTCGGCAGGACAAGGAACATCGTGGCCACCGTCAACACCCATCGCCGGAAAGTCTGAGTCCACATGGTCTTTGTCGTCAGCACCGCTTCCTCCTTCTGTCGGAATGAACGTTGAGAGTTCGCGAGCCCTCATACAATTACAATGAGTCGTTCAGCCTCGCGTCATAGTGTTCTGTCAGGGAGGATAGGGCAGGGGTGTGTCGTGCCGGTGACGGCAGTGTTACGGCGAGGTTAAATTTGGGGGCGGCCTGAGTTCCCGCTCACTTTGCACTTGCTCCAAACCCTGGCCCGCAGTATAAACCGGACCACTGTCTTGGTGGCGGAGAGCTGTCGAAGCATCGCGAACGGGGGAGTGCATCAGAGTGTGGGTATCAACGCAAACACGATCCGTCAGCTAGTCGAAGGAGGCACATACGTATTCTCGAAGCATGCCGAGCGCGAACGAGAAGCGGATATGATCTTCACCTCGGAACTTGAAGAGGCCTTGAGGCACTGCGAAGTCATCGAGGATTACCCGGACGATCCTCGTGGACCGAGCTGCCTTGTTTTGGGGTTCTCGGGCAACAGGCCGATCCATGCTGTCTGTGCGCTGAAGTATGCTCCCGATGAACTGTTCCTTATCACCGTGTATGATCCTTCCAAGCGGCCGGACTACTGGACTGATTCGTATCGCCGAAGAAGGAGGTAACGGCATGCCAAGAATCTATCACCAGTGCCACTTTTGCGGTGGAGAGGTTGTCGAACAGCGGGTAACCGTTGATTACCGATGGGGGGATTCGCTGTTGGTGGTGATCCGAAATGTCCCGACTGGAGTTTGCCAGGTGTGTGGCGAACAGTACTTCAAATCCGAGGTGATCAAAGAAATGGAAAAAGTCGCTCACTCTCCGGAGAAGGCTGAGCAAATGCTCCAGATTCCTGTCAAAGAACTCAAGGTCGCCTAGGCATCCTCCTACAGCGTGCGCAGATAGAGGACGACGCTGTCGCCCCTCGCCTCGTCCCGCCGGAGGACGGCGGCGGATGAGCGGACCACTTCGTTGACCGTGATGGTCATGCGGGCCGAGAAACAGTTGCTCTTCACATCGTAGGCCTGCGTCACGCGCAGCTCCTTGGCGATCGGCTCGAAGCTGCTCACCGTGTCCAAGTCCTGCGTCGTTTTGTAGGGCCGTCCTTGCACGATCTCCATCGCCATGGACGGCGTGATGCGCGGGTCGAGTGTCTGGATGACGATCGGATCCGCCGTGTTCAGGTTGACCTTGCCGTCCGTCTCGGTGGGATAC